>NZ_QOSC01000026.1:0-47528 GCF_008368845.1 Bacillus sp. BB51/4 | reverse complement strand
CACCAGTGGAAACATCAAGATCAGTGCCAAGCGGAAGTAGCCCGATTATTCCTTATGAAAGTGATAAAGAAGTGGCAGCAAGTAGAAGTCAGGAAACACGGACATTAGGACAATATACAACGGATAAAGTTAAAAATACTACATCATCCATGAAACAAAAAGTAAGAGGAGTGCAAGAACGAATTAATACTTCTGAAACGGTACAGAATACAAAGCGTTTTTATCAAATGGGTCAAAATACAGGTAAAAGTTGGAGAGATATTGTGAGCAAAAATAATACAGATAAAAAATAAGCGTAATCGTACGCTTATTTTTTATTGTTGAAAAGGAGGGAATCCCGATGAGAAGCTATCGGATTCCGAAGGAAATCAGTACAGAATTACGGATTAATAAAGTGCTTTATTTAATAGATTTCTTTTTATTAATTGGTTTATTAGTTGTAACGATGATTCTTAGGAACTTCGTACATGATTCCTTTCAATTACCATTTGTTATTTTCATGGCAGCTATTGCAATTATCATGATTTGGCGACCAAGTACGAATCCTCAAAAACGAATGTATGAAGTGTTGATTATTACATTGCTAAGAAGAAAAGGCGCATATTGTGCCATTGATAACGATCAATAAGGGAGGGATCACATATGGCGTTATTCAGCGAAAAAGATGTAGAGAAACAAGAGCCAAAACAACTAGAAAGACCGAAGAAAAAAGCATTTCGATTTAACGAAAAAAATGTAAAAGAATCACTTTCTGAACCAAAAGAAATTGTTAAGGTGATACCCAACAAAAAGAAAGAAGAAGAAAAAACAAAGGTAGAAAGAAACGTAAAAAAACAGAAGAAAGAAAAGCCAAAGAAAGATGTTTCGAAAAAGAAAAATCCAAAACTTTTAGGTTTTTTATCTAGAAAAAAGAAAGAAGCACCACCAAAGGTAAAGAAAAGTATTGCGGAAATTATGCAAATCGTAGATATGACGGAGGATGGCATATTTGAGCTGAAAAATGAGGAGTTTTTAGAAATTCTTCAAGTGGAAGGTGACGATATGTTCTCTAAGAATAGCGATGAGCAAGCATTTGTTATTTTCTCACATGCTTATTTTTATCAAGCCTACAAACAGTCCATTAAACTCGTTTTTTTAAACTTCCCATGTCAAACAACTGAACAACAACGTTATATAGAGAAGAAAATTAAAGAATGTACTAGTCCTTTGTATGAACGGATTTTAAATCAAAAGTTAAAAGAACTTCAGTTTTTAGAATGGGGCAGAACAAATCGGGAAGCCTTCTTATTTATTTACGGAGAAACGGAATTAATCGTAAAAGAACGTGTAGATGCAGCAAAGCGATATATCAAACGCTCTACCGAGCTATTAGAGGTGGATGAAGAGAAAAAGCTAGAGCTTATGTTTAAATTGTTTAATCAAAATGCAAAATTGGGAACGAAAAATATATGGTAGTAAGGGGGAAACAATATGTTTGCGTTCAAAAGTAAAAAATCAAAAAAGGAAAAACAAGAAGAACTAAAAAAGAAGAAAGGTTACAACCCTTATTTAGTGGCTAGAGTTCAGCCACAAGGAGGCGTAAGTTTTAAAGAAAGTTATGTTCAAACAGGTGATGGATTTTCTACTTGTATCCATGTTTTTGATTATCCAACAGAAGTAAATGATTTTTGGTTAGAGCAAATTATGAATATGCCAAATGTGATCACAACATTAGATGTAATGAGTGATGACCGAAAAGAGGTTGTTGAATCCATTAATAAGTCCATGAGCGAACAAAGTGTTCGTCATGATACAGCGAAAGATAATATAGATCGGATTGATGCGAAAAATGAATTCTTAGAGCTGGAAGCTCTTTATACGGACTTAAAACAAGGAGAAGTCATGAAGCGTATTCACATCCGTATCTATGTTTCCACTAGAACATTAGATGAGTTAGAAAAACAAGTGAAAGAAATCATGGAAACATTAGAATCCTATAACTTTCGCGGAGCTGTCTTTTTAAATGAACAAGAATATGAATGGGATGCACTCGTAACGAGTTTTGATACACAAAAAAACTATGTGAACCGAAGAAAAGGGAAAGAAATTCCGGCAGTCAGTTTGGCTGGTGGATGTCCATTTCACTATTCTTATTTGCACGATCCATACGGTACGTATTATGGAACAACGAAAACAAAAGGAAATGTTATTTTTGATATTTTTCATAAAGACAAACAAAGAAAGAGTTATAACGGTGTAATGGTTGGAAAGCCTGGTGCTGGAAAATCAACCTTACTCAAAAAGAAAGCCGTGGATTATGCAAGTAAAGGACATTTTATCCGTATTTTTGATATCGTAGGTGAATTCGAGGAAACAGTACGTGACTTGAATGGAAAAACAATTGCATTAGATGGATCACAAGGTCAAATTAACCCACTTCAAGTATATAAGACAGCAGAAAGTGAGGAAGTTAGTTTCATTCAGCATTTATCTAAAATGACAACTTTTTATCGCTTTATTGCACCAGAAGCAAAAGATGATGAAATTAAAGAGTATGAAAATTTGCTTCGAAAATTATATATTCGTATGGAATTATGGAATGATAAAAAGGGAGCAACAAATGAAATTACAACAAGAAAACCAAAAGAATATCCTATTTTCTCTGATTTTTTAAATTTTGTTCGTAAAGAGTTATATCAAGATGTAGTAAGTAAAAAGCACCATGAAAATTTAGGAGACAGTAGAATCCATCGTTTAGAATTAATTGAATTAAATCTTATGAATCTAGTAGAAGTGTATGCACAATTATTCGATGGGCATTCTACAATTGAAGATTTCAAGAAAGAACAAGTTGTATCTTTTTCCTTACGGAATATATCCAGTTCTAAAGCAGAAGTGTTTCAAGCGCAAATTTTTAATGTGTTAAATCTCCTATGGGATGAAATGATATCAAATGGTGCGCCTCAATTAAGAGCCTTTAACAAAAAGCAAATTGCTTTTGAAGATGTCATTCGATATTTCATTATTATTGACGAAGCACATCATATAATTAACACACGAAAAGAAAGTGCTCACGCTTTACAATTTTTAATAAAATTTAGCCGAGAAGACCGAAAATATTTTGCAGGTCTTTTATATGCAAGTCATACGATTCGAGATTTTGTACCGGAAGGATCTTCACAAGAAATGATTGATGAAATCAAAAAGCTCTTTGAACTTACACAGTACAAATTTATCATGCAACAAGATAACAATAGTTTAGATATGTTACGAAAAGTTTTTGCTGGACAGTTAAGTGAAAGTGAAATTGCAGCGATCCCACATTTACCAACAGGGGACGTTATTTTAAGTATTGGGGCTGTAAAAAATATTCATTTTCATGTAGAAGTAACAGACGAAGAATTGATGTTATTTGGGGGAGGTGCTTAATACCATGCATCTAGTTTTAAAGATTATACCAAAGAGATGGCTCATCACTTTAGCGTTAATTGTGATGGGTCTTTTTTCTTTTCTTTTACTTGGAGTCGTTAGTATTTTCATTGCAGCAATGGGAAGTGATAGTGGAACAGGAACAGACACGGGTGACATTACGTATACAGGTGAAGGGCAAGTGATGAATGTATCGCCCGAAGTTTTGAAATGGGAACCTACGATTCGTAAGTATGCGAAAGAGTTTGGCGTGGAACCCTTTGTCGCTTTAATGCTTGCCCAAATGATGCAAGAAAGCGGAGGGCGTGGTAGTGATCCGATGCAGAGTTCTGAAGGGGCATTTAATACGAAATATTGTAAATCACCAAACTGTATTACAGATCCTGACTATTCTATTTGGGCTGGTGTACAGGAGTTTAAACATGCGATAGAAAGAGCCGGAGTAACGAGTCCAGGAGACATGGACCATATCAAAACAGCACTTCAAGCTTACAATTTCGGGACAGGATTTTTTGACTTTATTGGTGCAAATGGTGGCAAGTATACGAAAGAATTAGCAATTAAATTTTCACAACAACAATATCAAAAAGTGAAACATACGGGCATGTATCGTTGTGTAAGGCCAGAGATGATACCCTACTCCGCGTGCTATGGCGACGCGCTTTATGTTGATGCCGTTTTGAAATATTATCAACCAGGTTCTGTCGTTTCTGGTGGAGGAGGAAATCCAGGAAGTGGAGGAAGTAGCGGTTCAAAAGTTGCTGATGTAGGTCGCCAATGGATAGGGCGTTCTACGTATGTATTTGGTGGAGGACGTAATACAAATGACATTGCAAGAGGAATTTTTGATTGTTCAAGTTTTGTACGTTGGGCATTCGAACAAGTAGGGATGTATACCAGTCCGATAGGAGCTGTAAGTACGGAAACATTAAATAAAATCGGTACAACAGTATCAGTAAATGATATGAAACCGGGTGATGTTATTTTCTTTGATACCTACAAACATGACGGACACGTTGGCATTGTAATTGATAAAAATACTTTCATTGGTTGCCAAACAAATAAAGGTGTTTCCATTGAAGATTTAAATAATCCGTATTGGAAAAAAGTCTTTTCTGGTCATGTAAGAAGGTTCTAAAAATCGAAAGAATAGGAGACTGAAAGAATGAAAGATAAACGAAAATCTTTGTTTATTGTGTTTGTCATTTTAGTTGTAGGTGTGACAGCTTTTAATATCTATTTGAGCAAAAAATCAATGAGTGATGGCAAAGAAAAACAGTTAAAACTTTCAAATGAATTACTAACAAAACAAAATGAAGACTTAAAAAGACGACTTGATAAGGTGCTTCCCTCCGCACAAGAACAACAGAGAAGAGCGTATTTATCGACAGCCGAAACGTTTATTCAATTATCCTTTCATCGAGAAAAAGAAGGCTATAATGAGCGAAAAGAAAAAGCAAAATCCATTATGAGTGAAGAACTTTTACAACAATTTTATCCCACTGATAAATACGAATTAGGAGATACCTATAAAACAAAACCAATAGAAATGAAGTTTTATTTACAAGAAAATGAACCCGATCAAGAAGAAGTATCTGTGTTAGCTGAATTTATAAATGTCACGACGGATTCAACGCAAAATCGAGAAGAAAAAGTTAAAAGTGTGTTGCGAATCATCATAAAAAAGGAAAAGGAAACATGGCGAGTTACAAGTGTAGAAGAACTCAATGTGCAAGTTTTATAACAAAAAAAGATGAGGTGAGAGTGTGATAGGTGCAATCAGTAGGAAGAGTGAAAGAATCAATTTGAGAAGAAATAAGTCGTGGATCTACCTAGCAATTATCAGCTTTCTATTTATCGGTTTTTTCGCTTTCTTGACATCTAAAATTTACATGCCGAACGATGAAAAACTATTCCATACGGAAACAAATAAAGTAATCAAGTTGTCGGGGATGGGAAAATTGATTGTAGAGCAAAGGGAATATAATCCACATAAAAACTTCATAGAAATTCGATTTCGGATAGAAGGATATGAGGAAACTGGATTTACGTTTAAGGCACAAGAAAAAGGAAAGTCTGGTGTTCAATTACCTGTCAAAGTGTTGTATGAAGAGAACGGAAATTACGTGATAGAAGTCAAAGAATTATCTCCAAATTGGGGAGCGTTAGCTTTCGATATTTACAATAAAAACAGTGAAAAAGAACAAATGGATATTCGGAAGTTTACACAAGATGTTAACGAATACGAAGAAGAAAATACAAGCACAAAGAGTCCCAATAAACTTGTTCAGACGATTTTTACCGATCAAAGAAAAACAAAAGCGAATGATGAATTGTTAGCTGAAGATAAAAAAACATATGAGTTAGATTTTATAGAAAGAGACAAAAAAGATATAGAAACAAAGATAAAAAATTATGGAAAAGCAATCAAAATGGAAGAAGAAAATGCGAAGACAGTTTATGAAAAAGTAAAAGAATTAAAAGATGAAATGAAGTACCAAACTGAAGCGGAAAAAACGGAAACACAATCAAAAATAGCATCCTTAGAATCTAAAATAAAATCATCAGAAAAGAACGTTGAATTGTTTAAAGGAGAACAAAAAATTGCACGGGATAAGATCAAAAAGTTAGAAGAAAAGGCACAAGAAATTAATAAAAAGTGAAAAAAGTCATGTCGTGAGTGAGTCTATATCAAGAGATTTCGTATCGTGAGTGAGTCCACATCACGAAAAAATGAGTCGTGAGTGAGTCTACATCATAAGATTTTGTGTCGTGAGTGAGTCTACACCTAGAAGGTTTTCTTGTTCCCATCGTTTCGCTAGGCTCCGCCTAGCTTCACACCTTAGGTGGGAACAAAAACCCCTTATGCTCTTCTCACTATTTTTTGATCTCTACCCACAATTGCAGAAAGGAGAGGGAAAAGTGGAAATCAGAATTAGAGAAGTAGATCCAATTGCCGTAAAGAAAATAGATGAAATTGCAAAGAGGAAAGGATTATCCAGGCAGAAGTTTTTGAAAGACCAAATTGAAATGTTGGCATTTTTTCAGCAACAAAATAAAAGAGAAATGGAATTAGAAAATATCATCCAAAAGAACATCCATATGATGAATGATTGTTATAGCGAAATGAAAAAAATGAATGAGTTTATACAACTCATGATGCAGGATGATGAAAATGAGTAATGCAGTCACTGTTCAATCTTCTGTTACCCCTGGTGTTGTTTTAAAAACAAAATTTGTATTACCGAGTTCCGATGCATTCCAGAACTATATTGAGTATGTAGACCGGGAAGAAGCACAAAGTGAAGTGAAGTTGAATCCAAAAATGTTTGAGACGTACCAAGAATATATGGGGAATCCAGAAAAGACATCGGCACTGTTTACGGAACACTCAAATCGTTTAACAGAAAGTGAGAAAAAAGCCTTAAAGGAAATGTTTAAAACCGCTCACGAAAATGGAAGTATCATGTGGCAAGATGTCATTTCTTTTCATAATCCTTGGCTAGAGGAACAAGGCATATATGATGAGAAAACTAAAACATTGGACGAAAAAAAGTTAATGGATGTGACACGGCTTGCGATGAAGGAAATGCAGAAAAGGGAGGGATTAGAAAAAAGTTCTACCTGGTCGGCAGCCATTCATTTTAATACGGATAACATTCATATTCATGTGGCAACTGTTGAACCTTTTCCAACGAGAGAACGTGGCAAAAGAAAACCAAAAACATTAGATGCGATGAGGGGAAAAGTCGTAAACAATTTGTTAGATCGTAAGCAGGAACAAAAACAAATTAATGATTTAATTCGAAAAAACATGGTGGGAAGTAAAAAAGAGGATTCCGTTTTTGATTGGCGCAATCAACATTTGAAACCATTGTTTTTACAAATCTATAAACAGTTACCAAGTGATAAAAGACAGTGGCAATATAGCTACAATACCATTCAACCATTGAAGCCGGAAATTGATGAATTAAGCAGTAGATATATTCAACATCATCATAAAAAAGATTACGATCAGTTTCTCCAAAAGTTAGATAAAGAAGTGCAAGTTTTTAAAGAAGCATATGGGGAAGGCAAGTATGATAAGAAGCAATATGAAAATTACAAGACGAATAAAATTAATGACTTGTATAAAAGAATGGGTAACGCCTTTTTACAAGAAATGAAGACATATGATAAAGAACAAAAGAGAATCCATCATATGAAAAAATCAAAACCGTTTCAAAAATTTCAAGAGAATGTATCTATTCAATACTCAATGAAAAAAATGGAACGTGCTTTTAAAAGCGAATATGAAAGTTGGAAGAATCAAAAGTATTATGAGCGGATGCAAAAAGAAAGTGCATATCAAAATGAGAGGGGTTATTAAATGAAAGACTTTCGTATGCAAATTACATTGGATGAGGAAACAGATACGTATATTAAAGATTATATGGAAGAACACAATATCAGATATAACGGTGAAGCAATTGTTAGAATTTGTAGAGAACATCAAGCATCCAAAAATACTGAATGGTCATTGAATTATGTCTCTGAAATTGTGTCAAAAAATCTACACGATGTATTGAAAAGTGAGTTAACAAAAATACGTCTTGGTGCAAATAGTGCGGATCGAAATACACAAGTTTTAATTGAGTTATTAAATGGTTATTTCTTTTTAGAAGGCGTAGACAGCATTATTACGACTGATAAACAGGAGATGGAAAGTGTGAAGATGGCAAAGAAAACTGTGGAAGAACGAATTAGCCATTTAAGACAAAAACGTTTAGATCATGAGGCATCAAAGAACAATGTAACGTAATCTACATTGTTCTTTTTTATAAAAAAATAGGAGGTTATTAGGATGTTGTTATTTCATGAAGATATTGCATTAGGAGTTATTAAAGAAATTGGAGAAGGTGAACTCGTTTTACTTGTAAAAGAGGAAGAACTAACAATCAAAATTACACGAGAACAAGAGGAAGAACTTGCAGTTCATGTTATGAATCAAGAGAATATGTTAGTTCCGGTTAACCTAAAAACACATGCGCTTTTCTTTGATACAACTGAAAGATGGAATGAAGAAGACATGGAGGAATTGCAAAGAGCGAGTGAAAGAGTAGGAGAAGATCATGAGTAACAGTTATAAGAAAAAGTATCAAACGAAATCACCGGAAGAAAAGAAAGAAGCGGTGCAAGCTTTAACAAAAAAGATGGAAAAAAGCGTAGAAGGTTATTTTCGTACACCAGGAGATTTAAAAGATTATTTAACGTTTATGGCAAAGTTTTATCGCTATTCACCATCTAATATTTCATTAATACAGAGTCAATTCGAGGGAGCCAGGGCAGTGGGTTCCTTTTCTTTTTGGAAAGAAAAAGGATTTCCGGTTAAGAAGGGTGAGAAAGGAATTAAAATCCTTGTTCCAAACCGAACTGTAGCAAAATTTAAAGACAAAGAAGGCACTTGGAAAACAGTAACTAAAGCAAGTGAGGAAGAGAGAAATCAAATCGAATCTAAAAGTGTAGAAGTGATACCTGGTCGCTTATATTTTGCTGTCGGTCATGTGTTTGATGTGTCCCAAACGAACGCAAAAGCGGAAGATCTTCCTCGTATTTTTCCGAATCGTTGGCTAGACGGGAGCGTAACAGATTATAAAAGTTTGTACAAAGGAATGGAAGCCATTGCGGAAAAAAACGGTGTGAAAATCATTGCACCAAAATCAGAGCTGGGTGTTGCAAAAGGTGTGAGCTATCCCCTAACAAAAGAGGTTGCTTTGAATCCTAGAAACAGTGAATTACAAAATGTAAAAACACTTCTTCACGAATTGGCACACGCTAAACTTCATACAGCAGAGACACATATGAATTACACAGCACCAGAGAAAGAGTTTCAAGCAGAAATGACAGCTTATACAGTTTCTTCTTATTTTGGGATTGATACGAGCGAATATTCCTTAGGGTATTTAGCAAGCTGGACACAAGGAAAAGAAATGAAAGATAAAACGAAGTTGTTAAAAGAAGTACATGAAACTTCAATTGAATTTATCGAAACAATTGAAAGCACGTTGGAAAAAGAAAAAGAAAAAACAAACGAAAAAGGAGTAGATCATATGGCAAAACAAGTGTCTGAAAATAAAGATGGAAATGTAAGAGACAATTTCGAAATTTTAACAGGCATTCAACAAAATGCGCAGCGACTTATTGATGAAAGGCTAGGATTAAATTTTGAAAAACATTGGGAAAACTATGAAATTCAACTTTCAGAAGATAATCGTGTATTAGAAGAAATAAACCCTAATGTTCGTTTGAATTTAAGGGAGATGGAACAGATCGTTTATGAATTTGGTACAAACAGAGAACAAGATGCACTTAAAAAAATTACAGATACGTTAGAGCCATATTATGAAGCTGATTTGTTAGGAGATAGTTTCAATGATATACCACTTGCTAGGGTTTCGTTAGATCGTGAAAAGAGTTTAAAAGTCGATTGTGTTAATGAGTATGTGAAAGAAAACCATAAGGATTTTTGGTTTCAAAATTCAGTGAGCCTAGCTTTGAATGTAATTAATCACCGAATTTCAACAGCGCATAAAGAAGTAATGAATAATGATATTGAATATAAAGGACTATATCCAAAAGACGAATCAGAAGTGATTTATTGCCAAGAAACAGGTAAGCCATTACAGCAAAATGAAGAAGTTTTTCATGTTGAGGGTCATGGATATACAGTAGCAGAAGAGGCAAGTTTTAAAGGTCTAGATAAAGAGGATGGGTATTATACAACGATTGAATATGAACATGTAGAAGAAAAAATACTTGCACCAATTGGACTAGAAAAAAACGATCAACCTAGTCTTGTAAATGAAAAACAGGATGAAAAAAATATCTTATTGGTGGAATACATGAGTTTAAGTAACACGACACAAGAACTTGTCTCTGTTACAGAGTTAAGGGAACAAGCAGATAGGAATCGTGCGTTTGAACCTGTAGAAGGTGCAGAAAAATTGAGTGATAAAGAATTTATTGATGCATTTAACGAGGCGAATCAAGAAAAGTATGCAGCACTTAATCAGAATGAAATGAATCGACCAACTATGCTAGTTCAATGGAGCGATAACGAAACTTTTAAGAATAATCAACTGATCCCATTTGGAGAAGCCAATGAAAAAATGGCTGAAGTCATTGTAAGTATTGAAAAAGCAAGAGAAGAAGCTAAAGAAAGAGGTCAAACCATCCCCTACGATCAAGCTCGTTATCATATTGCCATTCCAAAAGAAGTCGATAGGGATTTTGGAAGAATGGAGCTTGTGAGTATGGATCGTTTCAATATGGGAGATGGGGACTACAAGACACCATATGAACAAGTATTAAACGAGAAAAGGTATCTATCGGATGAAGTAAAACAAGCGTTACGAGATGAGGTGGTGAACCATAGAAATAACAAAGAAATACCGATGGAAAAAGAACAAGAAAATCCATTAGAAAAATCGAAAGAGACACCCAACCATTTAGTTACAATTGAAGTATTAGCAAATGATATGCAAGATGAAGAAGTTGCAAGAATCCACATGATGGATGCTGTTACGAAAGATATTAATTATTTATCGGTATGGAACGGAGATAAAACAAATCCAGAAGATTTATATGTTTCCTTAATGGAGAAAAATGGAGAACGAGAAAATGTCTATTTGGATAATATTTTGAAATCAGATTTATATGAAAAAGTTCAAGACTCTATTTTTGATGGAAAAGGGAATCAATCATTTGTAATTCATGAAAAGGATGCGAATATGAGCCTGGATGAAATCGTAAAAGATGAACGATATGGAATTTTAGTTGATAAGGCAGAGGAACAAAAAGATCCTTCATTTAGTGAAAAAGAAGTGGAATTGTATAAAGAAATGAAGAAAGAGGGCTATGCACCTATTGCCTCTTTAGATCAACAAATTCAGCCTTCAAAAGAAAAAGAGTCAACTACGTTAGATAAGGACTTAAGCCGAAAATTCGAAGCATACAGACGTTCACAATATGAAGAAACACCAGATGATATTGATAGTATTGTCACTCGTGTAAAAGCTGAAGAGCGGTATTATACAACAAAGTATGTTTCGATTGATAATGAGCTGGTAAGCCAGGAACACGTTGTGAAATTAGAAAACCAGGTGAATGAGAAGCTTGGGAAAGAAGGAATAACGGTGAATCAGTCTACAACTTCAAAGGAAATGGATGTAGATAAAAAATTTCAGCCATTAAACGGAAAACAAACGAATCATAAAGAAAAAGACAAGGAGCCAGAGCCTGGTAATGTAGAGCAGTCGAAGGCTACAAAGAAATCAAGTAGAAAAAAAGAAACAATGGAAATGGAACGATGAAAAATTGTATAGCAGGAACACCAGATTAAATCATTTTTTGTTACTCAATTGAGAAAACGGAAAGTGATTTTTTTATATCTAGAAATGAAAGAGGGTAAAAGGAAAAACCCTCTTTCTTGTTTATAGAACGAAAGGAGTGAATGTCATGAATGTATGGCTGTTTGCAGGCTGTATGTTCCTTGTAGCGGTCTTTTTGAACATGTTGCTATTATTTGGTCACAGAATAATGAAAAAGCGCAGAAATAAGAAATGGAAGCGTGAAACTGAAATTGTAGATTAATAGGAGGTATTACGTATGGGGAAAACATTGTTTATTGCAGAAAAGCCTAAGGTAGCTGTTGAATTATTAAAATCACCTAGATTTAGAAACTCACAAAAGCATCCAGGAAGCAAGCCATATTATGGATACTATGAAAATGAAAATTACATTATTAGTTGGTGCCGAGGGCATTTATTAGAACTAAAATATCCGGAGGAAATGGATGAAAGATACAAAGAATTTAATTTTGATCACTTGCCAATTATTTTAGAGCCGGAATATAAAGCGAAATCAGATAGTCTTGAACAAATTGAAATACTGGTTAAGTTGTTAAATCGTCCCGATGTAGATCATGTGGCAAACGCTTGTGATGCGGATAAGGAAGGTGAGCTTATCTATCGTGAAATAGTTGAATATGCAGGTGTGAACAAGCGAGAATCCCGTCTTTTTATCTCTTCCTATGAGGCAGCAGAATTAGAGGGAGCATTGAACCGATTAGAACCAGGAACAGACTATGATGGGCTTGCACAATCCGCTAAAGCAAGACAATACCTGGATTATATTCTAGGGATTAATGTTACAAGGGGCTGTACATCAAAACTAGCAAGAAACCAATTCTTGTTGGCTTCTGGTCGTGTTCAAATGTGTATCTTAAATGAAATCCGTCAGAGAGAAATCGCTATCCAAAACTATAAAGAACAAACCTATTACAATTTAAAGCTACTAACGGAAAACGGTTTATCACCAGTAATGAAAACAGAAGATCAACTGATAGATCCATCGCCACTACAAAAGCTTGGAGATAGCTTGAAAGAAACGAATGTAATCGTAACGGAATTTAAAGAGAGTACGAGAAAAAAGAAACCAAAATTATTATATAACTTAACGGATATCTACAAAGATGCTCACGCCAAACTGAAGATAAATGCGGAAACAGCAAAAAAACATATTCAGAGTTTGTATGAAGAAGGCTTTATTACTTATCCTCGTTCTTCATCCAGGCACTTACCTACAGAACAAGTGGAACGAGTGAAGGAAGTAATGGCAGCATTAGAAAAAAGCTCGTATACAAATCTCGTACAACAAGTATCTCCATCTTCTATTACAAAAAAACACACTACATTTAATGATGAGTTAGTCAGTAGTCACTTTGCCATCATCCCAACAACAAAATTATATGCCGGAACCAACCGAAATCCATTAGAAAAACAGTTATATGACTTGATTGTAAAACGATTTATCGGGAATTTTATGAAACCAGCAATCTACCTGGTAAGAGAAGTACATTTTATAGATCAAGAGGGCAACACATACAATACAAAAGAAAAGATCCTACAAGAGAAAGGGTTTCTAAGTGTGTTTCAAGAGGATATAGAAGAGGGGTCAGTTGAAGCATTTCAGATACCTATTTTACGAGAGGGAGATTCTTTCAGAATCGTTCAGTATGACTTGATTGAATCTCGAACAAAGAAACCAGCCTTTCATACGGAAAGTTCCATTTTAACCTTTATGGAGACGGCAGGACGTAAATTGGATGATGAACATTTGAAAGAACTTATGAAGGGAAAACGGATTGGGACAGTCGCAACGGAAGAAACGTTTATTCCGAAACTGTTAGAGCGAAGCTATATTGATGTTACCAACAGTCAGATTCGAACCACTAATATTGGTCGTGCGTTTATAGATGCTTTTCCGGTAGATGAAATCAAAAATTCAGCTTTTACGGCTGAAATGGAAGGGATGATCTACATGATCGAAAAGAAAGAAATGAAATATGAGGAATTTGTAGAGAAAACAAATACGTTTGTAAAAGATACGGTGGAACAATTAGGCGCAATGGATGATAAAGTGTCGGATAGCATTATTAATACTTGGAATCAGCAAATTGAGGTGTGTAAATGCCCTTGTAGAAAAGGAAAAATCCTTCATAAAGGAAATTTTTATGGGTGCAGTACTTATCCAGAATGTGAAATCTCCTTACCGAAAAAAATTAAAGAAAAAGCGATTCCGGAAGCGCAAGCGAAAAAGCTGTTTGAGGATAAGAAAACAGATCTTTTAAAAGGGTTTAAGTCCAATGAGAAGGAGTTTTCCGCTTATCTAGTATTACATGAAGGGAAAGTTAAATTTCAGTTCCCAACACAAGAGGAGCTGTCATTTGGTAAATGTCCAAAATGTAAAAAAGGGGATATGCTTCATCGTAAAACGTTTTATGGATGCACGGAGCATAAAAATGGATGTGATTTTATGTTACCAGCCAAGATGAAAGGGAAAGCAATCCCTGGTAATCAGATGAAAAAGTTAATTCAGTATAAAACAACGGATTTTATCAACGGCTTTCAAGGAGAAAAGGGAGAATTTACAGCAGCTATATATATGGAAGCGGACGGAAGTTTGAAATTC
Organism: Bacillus sp. BB51/4; assembly: GCF_008368845.1. Classification (NCBI taxonomy): domain Bacteria; kingdom Bacillati; phylum Bacillota; class Bacilli; order Caryophanales; family Bacillaceae; genus Bacillus; species Bacillus sp. BB51/4. The sequence continues at coordinate 33,110 of NZ_QOSC01000026.1, read as the reverse complement.
CGTTTTCCAACGACTGAAGATCGTACAATTGGCAAATGTCCATTATGTAAGAGTAGAGTTCTTGTAGGGAAAAGTAACTACTTATGTGAGAAATACAAAAAAGGCTGTGACTTCATTATTTTTGGTACATTCTCTGGTAAAAATCTAAGTAGTAACCATGTGAAAAAATTATTAGAGAAGAATGTAACGGATCAGATCAAAGGGTTTATCTCCAACAAAAACGGGAAGAAATTTGATGCTCGTTTATCATACAGCGTACAGGAGAAGAGATTAAAATTCTTATTCGGCAAATAAAAATGAAATGTATCAACTATAAGTAGCAAAAGAGGACTAGGAAACGGAATAGTCCTCTTTTTTATTTCATTTTATAGAGTAAAGGGGGGATTCCGTAATGGCACATGTCAGTACGGAGGATGCGATGAAAGCAAGAAATATTGATTTGATTTCATATCTGGAAGCAAAGGGAGAAACGTTTAAGAAAGAGGGAAACTATTACCGTCATACGGAACATGACAGTCTCATCGTTAAAGGGAATCAATACGCCTGGAATAGTCGTGGCGAAAAGGGCTATGGAGCGATTAGCTTTGCGATGATGTACTATGAAATGACATTTCCGCAAGCTGTATTAGACATCAATAAAGGGGATTACAAAGAGTTTGATCGTTCAAAAGCTGAAGAGGAACGCAAAAAAGAGCAGCAGCCTTTTAGTTATCCAAAACACTTAGAGGTGCCGAAACAAACAGAAATCAAGCAATACTTAATTGATGAGCGGAAAATAGATCCTCGCCTGGTGAACTGGCTGATTAAAAAGGATCTTATCGTCCAGGATAAGAAAAATAATGTCGTGTTCAAATGGAGAGAAGAAGGTGGCAAAGGGCAAATAATTGGAATGAACCGTCAAGGCACTGTAAAAATGGAGAATAAAAGAGGCAGCTTTAAACAAATCGTCCCGAATTATGAAAAAATCAATGCAGGTTTTACGGTTGATGTGGGTAAGCCAGATAAGATCTATTTTTATGAAGATCCAATCGACATGTTATCTCATTGGAGCATTAAACAAAATAATATCCAAAACGCTCGCCTGGTTTCTATGCATGGATTGAAGTCAAAAACAGTGATTCAATCTTTAATGGATGCGAAAAAAGAAGGGCACGATATTAAAGAGGTCATAATGGCAGTTGATAATGATAAGGCTGGGAAAGACTTCATTCAGACAATGAAATGCTTTGTAGATCTTAAAGAGGATATTCCAACGAATGAAAAAGATTGGAACGATGTCCGGAAGAAACAAGTGAGTGAGCAACAGGCAAAAGAAACAGCCCAACCAAAGAAAATGAAACCAATTAAAGAGGTGGAGCGAAGTGTCTAATCTACCAGAAATGCCAAACATATTACAAATTTTGATGTATGGTTTTATCCTTTATGTTCTTTTTCGTATTTGTAAATTCATGTACCGGAAGATCCAGGAGCGAAGAATATTAAAACGAATGGCTAAGTCTGGTATTCGTTTTATAGACAAAATGGACGGACGTCAATTCGAAGTATACCTAAAAGCCCTCTTTCGAGAGTTGGGTTATTCTCCAACAGTCACAAAGCAGTCAAATGATTTCGGAGCGGATCTGGTATTGAAGGGGAAAAATCGTATTGTAATCCAGGCGAAACGCTACGGGATGAAAAATAGAGTCGGCATCAGTGCCGTACAAGAGATATATGCAGCACAAGCCTATTACAAAGCACATGAGGGCTGGGTTGTAACAAACAGTGTATATACAAGACAAGCAAAGGAATTAGCGGAAGCTTGTAATGTAAAACTAATAGATCGTGTAGAACTTCAGAAATTGATTAATAAAATTAATCCCGAATATTCGGCTGAAGATGTGTATCAAGGGGTAACACCTGCAGAACGGAAATGTCCAACATGTAAACATGATTTAGTGATTCGTAATTCAAATAAAACAGGAAATAAGTTTTTTGGTTGTACTCAATATCCTACATGTACACATACAGAACCAATTAATACATGAGCTGTGATGAAAATCCGGCTCTTTTTTTATTTGTTTAAAGAATACACGAAAAAAATCAGTTTAACACAAAAATGACTCTTCAGATTTGATTGTATGAGATTTTGAATTAGTTGTTAATATAATAAGTCGTATTTGTCATAAAAACGTATGTAAAGGGAGAAACGGACTTTACATGCGTTTTTAGGTTTTTTAGGGAAAATAAAAAGGGCAGTCATTATTTACGACTTAACCCTTTGTCTACGATCTGACGAATTGCTTCATTTCGATTCTTCAGCTTATTTTCATGCCAATAATTTTCTATTTGTTCCACTTGTTCTTTTGTAAAAGTAACTAAAATTTGAGTGTACTTGTCTTTATTAACAGCCATATAACAACCTCCTCTATAAAAAATATTATAAGTTATATAACTTATATTGACAACCAGAAAAATGAGTAATAGAATAGTTATATAAGTTATATAACTATATTGAGGAGGTTATTACATGGAACGGAAAGTTAAAAAGATAATGGCTGATCTTCAATTTATTATGAATCATGGTCAAATCAGTGTAGATTTTATGGATCTAGGATATAAAAGAATGCTTTTTAGTGCATTAGAAGCTACGGGAAAACAGTTCAATGTGCATACCAATGAACATAATGAAACAACCTTGTTCTTAGAGTTAGTTTAGTAAATTTACGCAATGAGGAGCTGTTAATAGTGGAGCAGTTAACTATTTTTGACGTAATGGATGAAACTAAAAATAAGCTTTATGAGGTATTAGAGAAAAATGGATTAACTTATAAAATTCATAAATACTATTTATATTCGAATTATGAGGGAGCTGTTCAATATTACTATATAAGAACAACTGATAATACAATTATTGATTTGTGTATCTCTGATTTTCCAGAAATCTTCGCTGTCCATGAAGGGTTTAGCGATAAACAAATTAGAAAGATTTACAACTGGAACTTATAAGCTATATAAATAACAAATTTAATTATTGGAGGAATGAAAAATGAAAATTGGTGTATCTGAGTGGAAAGCATTGAAAAAAGAGACAAAGTTAAAGCTATTGCGCTATGCGATGTTAGAAAGTAAGTATAAGTATGCAAAATAAAAGCTCTTCATTTGCAAAAAGCAAACAAAGAGCAAAAGTCTGAGTGACCGTCGAGGAAAGAAATTGGTAGATTTCTTTCCTCTATATTTTAACATATAAAAAGTTGTAGAGAAAAGGGGCATGTAGAATGGAAGAAGGTCGTATTTCCTTTCAGCAAGGGTGTAAAGAGTTTCTTATTATGATTGTCTGTTTTTGGTTCATTATGTTTCTCATGTATGGAGAAAGCCTGTTACAATAGTAAAGAATAACTTGGGTACAAATTGATAATGAAATGGGGAAATATGCTAGATGAAAGCAACCGGAGTAACTAGAAAAATAGATGAATTAGGGCGTGTAGTAATTCCAAAGGAACTTAGAAATACGCTTGGTATAAAAGAAAAATCACCATTAGAGATTTTTGTAGAAGGGGAAGACATCATTTTACAGAAGTATCAGCCCGGTCATGTTTGTGCATTAACAGGAGAAGTATCAAATCGTAATATAGCATTAGCAAATGGCAAGATAACATTAAGTCTAGAAGGTGCAGAACTATTACTAAAAGAAGTAGAACAATATCTTGTAAAATAAGTGCTCCTTTCAAGGGGCTTTTTTGTAAGGGGAATATATAATTTCACGTACCGTAATGTTTAATAAAAAACAAACTACATAAACAATAGTCTACATTTAATTTTGTGCCTAATTAATCCGCTTAATGAATTCCGTCTCGTCTGTTTTGGATACTATTTTATGTGAAATGGAGATATTATTTTTATTTCGTATAGATTTCTTGCGAAATATGTACCTAGAGCAGTATTTCGATTTAAATGTGATACGATAGTGATATATTCGTTTTGCTAGTAAAAGGGGATGAGTGTCGATGAAAAACCACATAAAAGTAAATGGAAAAATCCTTCAAACAAATAAAAAATGGTCACATCTCAAGCAAAGACAAAGACAACATATTTCTAATTGGTTACGTAGAGAATATACACAGTTTGTAAAAACACATTATAGAAAACCTAGAAAGTATGAACATGATGAGATTCTTCATGAAGTGATGAATCAAATACAGGAACGTGAAATTTGGATTCCTAATGGTGAAGTAAAAAGATATTATCTAAGCAAAATAGGAAAATGGTTTAGAAAAATAGAAAGTGAATGGGAATCACAAATATCCAACAGTGAAAAGCAGCAGGTATGAGAAGAAAAGTAAATACAAACAAACCAGGGGGCGCATTTCATGTTTAATTTACAAGAAGATATGTATGAACAATTGAAAGAGAAAAAAGGGGCAGTTACAGTATTTTTAAAGAATGGCGTTCCAGTACGTGGGCAGATCCTTGCAACAGATAAATTTACCGTCCTAATGATGGTTCATGGTAAACAACAACTAATTTACAAACAAGCAATCTCTACACTTGCTACGTAATACATACTGGATTTATGTGAATATTTCTCAATATTTAATCATTACTATATACACTATAATGTAAGTAATTCTTTTTATTATTTATATTTTTGTTATTTCCTGTTGCAGAATCCTTATAATAAGGATTCTATTTTTTTGTATTAAATTTCTACAAACAAAAGAAGAGTCCATTTTGGATTCTTCTTTTGTTTACATTTTATGATTTTCGAGGAATAATTTGTGAAACTGTACGTTCTGGATTTGGCACTCTCCAATAAGCTGCATCACCTGTTGTTATCATTTCGCCATTCGCACGTGTTACATAGTATTCATTAATCAACATATATCTTGCATATGCAATTTGATAATTAAATGGATTCTTGTAAAACACCCCTTCTTTTTTTTCAGTTGATTCCGTATTTGATGTGCTCTTAGTAACCGATAATGCTTTTGTAATTGATGTTGATAACCCTAAAGAAAATCCTTTAAACATGAATCCTAAATCTGCACCTATTGATATTTCTGTTGTTTCCGTCATAGAGGTTTGATCTGTTCTAGAGACGCCTGTTATTTGCTCATAGTCATATGCTTCACTTGGTGCTAGTTTTCTATGAGTTATTTTCTTCCAAAATTGTCTTCGTACTAAAACATAGTATGGAGAATCTTGTATTTTTTGTAGAGGATTGTAATAAGAGTCTTTTACCATGAAATATGGTAAATATGTGACATGTGTAACAACTGGAGTTGTCTCATCAGGTAATTCTTCATTTAAGTCATCTGTTTTGAAATCAGGTGCAGAAGGTAAAATTTCTATATTTGGTGTTTTTATAGAAACTGATCCGGATTTTTCTAGTCTGAACTTTTGATTTGATCCACCATGATAATGATATGGTATAATTTGTGCTTTATTACCACTTCCTTCAACATCCCATACTTGTCCATCATGTTGTATCTCAATCGTTCCCTCAGTCGCTAACCTAAACTTTTGATTATCTCCATTTTTAAAATCATGTTGTATGAGATGGTCTTTTATCGGAGGCGGAAACGGACTCGGAAAGTTAATATAACGTACATCTACTACTTTTCCACTATGTCTTGCAGCAATAACAGAATAACCATTATCAAGAGTGTAAATTAGGAATTTTTGATTATTTCCATTGTGCCCATCATGCTGTACAATAGGTGCAAAATTATCATTAGGATCACCACTTACATCAACATATTTATTGTAATTTGTACGAATTTTATAAATATTAAAATCAGGAAAATCCACTATCGATTTGATTTCATTTTGCACAGAATCCTCATTATTTTTATTTCCATTTGTCATTATACATCTCTCCTCTATACGAAATAAAATACTTTCAGTTTTTGTCTTGGTTGAAAACCAATGCTATGCTAACTTTTTCCTCATCTGATAGCACTCCATAAGTATAGATTGATTAATTCCAGTTTAGAACATTTAAGTTAAAAACAAACATATTATTCATATTGAGAAATTTATTGAAAAATTAGCTATAAGGGATCACCATATAACCGAATAATTTTTTTAACAAAGTTACAATCGAAAAGGAGCACCTGTTCCAAGGTGCTCTAAACACGACAATATGTTTTTTAGTAATGATGACCATATATGCGGACAAATCCTAATATTTACCTAACTTAGTGACTAATACATGTTGATAAGTCAGTTTTTAGAATAATTCTGCTAATAATTCTCTTTTTCTAGTATTTAGAGGGAATATCTCTAAGGTATATTTATCATATCTCACTCCATCTGGAATGTGAAAAGAGAAAGTTACATTTAATTCTACTAAATTTGTATTAGCCATAACCTGTTTTCCTATGGTAGCACCTGTAGTTGAATACACTGTAACTTTTGCTACGGAATTTTCAGGTATTACTAAGCCTATTGAAATCTCTCTTTGTTCATTATTAATATGTCTATAATTCCGTCCAATAATACTTCCAACTAGCCCTTTGCCTGGGAAGTCAGCTGCAACAATACCAGTATGTTCGAGTCCTGACCTTGGGATGTATTGGGTAGTCATTATATTCATTCCGCCATAATAAAGCCTATAATTTTCTGTTGGAAAATCGGGATACTGACTAGGACTGCCTATTCCCATTAGTGGTTCGTCATCACCTCCACCTTTATATCCGCTGGCAACGAACTGAGGATCGCATCCACCATTGGGACCACCATTTCCACTGAGATGGTTGAGGTAGATTTTGTTTTGATCACTGTTACCCTTGATTAAATGATTCTTTACCGCAGTCCACTTTGCATACATACCATCCATGCTAAATCTAACGTTATCGTGGTCTTGTATTTCAAGGTTCGAATAGTTAATACCGTATGCCTTAGAAACTGAGAACTGTTGTAAAAGTACAATTTTTCCTCTTACGTCCTTTAATTCTGGATTAGCGTTAACGCCAGAGCCATTTCCTGAGCCAGCTGGTTGCCAAAAATAATTTTTATAACTAGGATTATCCCAATACCCTTTTAATATTTCTTCAAATGACTGAGAACCAGGTTCCGGTGTATGCTCTTCTTTTAAACGCATCAAAACTGTTTCACCTGAATGTTGACGTAAAAATGCAGTGACTTCGTTTAAAATATCACCAAACATTTTCTTTTGATACACCGCTCCATGATGCATGGCAAAGGCAGTTCCAGTCCTTCTAGCACGTATATCTAAATAGCGAATACCAGAATTCAATTGTGTTGTAATGGACATTCTTTGGTTTATAATCCAACGACTACCACCGGTGACGCCATGCAAAGCAGTCGATCCATGTGTACCAGGAATAGATAACTGACTGATTTTTGTTGTAACTCGAAGTACACTCATCCAATTTTTATTTTCGTATCCAATATTTTCATTATATGCATAGCCGTCACGATATTTGTCATAGTCGCCTTTGTACCATTTTGGTGATGGGGGGTGATTTTCTGGTGAGTTCGGTTTCATATATTTCGCCTACCTTTTCGTAAAATTTTTTATTCAATTGTCGCAGTTGTATATTGGATACAAAATAAGTATCACAAATAACTGTTATACTCAGTGGGATATCACTCCTCTATACAAAATTAAAAACTGTCAGATTATATTTCTAATTGACTTTCCTAAAACTGGTACCACTCAATAAATATAAATTATTAAAATTAAATTGAGACCATTTACTTAGAAATCTATAGGATTTCCATATTGAGAAATTTATTACAAATTTAGTTTTAAATGTTTTTAAAAACGAATGTAAACTTTTAGACAAAAGTTTACTTTTATTTCCCCTTAAACATTGACTTTTATCTAATTTCATTGATATCATAAAAATAGACAAAAAAGTATACATTCAAATCACTGAAAATAAAGGGATTGAAAAACAGATGGATAAAAAACAACATTTAATTGATGTACAACCAATTCGGAGCATAGAACAGCTTAATGATATGAAATGGTCGCTCAAACGTCATTGTTCAGATCGTGATTACATTTTATTTCTAATTGGTATTAATACGGGGTTACGTGTAAGTGATTTACTTAAAATGGAAACGAGTGACATTTTAAAACTGAAGCGAAAAAAACGGAAAGAATTTAAAGTGAAAGAAGGGAAGACAAAAAAGGAACGTATCATAAATATTACATCCATTTTTGAGGAAGTATTGCCATACGCTGAAGATCTAAAAAGTACCTGGCTATTTCCTTCTAGAAAAGGTGATAAACCCATTAGTAAAATCCAAGCCTATCGACAGTTACAAAAAGCCGGGGATTTTGCCGGAGTTGAATCTTTAGGTACCCATACCATGCGTAAAACATTTGGATATTGGTTTTACAAGCAAACAAAAGATATTGCTATGTTACAAGAAATATTGAATCATAGTACACCACAAATTACACTAAGATACATCGGGATTAATAAGGAAGAAAAAGATAATGTACTTGATACATTCAGCATCTAATTTAAATTAGATGCTTCTTTATTTTCGGAGATATGTTGAAATGATATAGTGCCCCCTGCAAGTAAAAATTTTGTGTATTACCTCCTTTCAATCCAATACAAGTATATTTCTTATTATGATTTTTAGTTTTCGACGAATAAAAATGCCCTATTGTATAAGGGGGACGGAAACGATTAGGGGTTTTAAGGGCCACTCTGGAATTAAATACCACGCTTTAATTTTGATAATTGTATTTGAGAACCTCTAAATCCTTTAAAATCAATAACTTGTGATCTTATCAATAGAGTGTGATTATGCAATTATACATATCCAAATAAAGGGTTAAATGTATAAGTAATACCATTAAATTATTCTATAAGTATTTTTCTAAAATAAAAACTAACCCCTTCTAAATTAATATAGTTATTTTTTCATTGGATTTATTAAGTTGTAATCATTATAATTACTACGATAGAATTCATCATTAATTTTATTGGTATAATATATCCTCACTCATATTAAGTATGTAACTATAAAATTATCGAATACATAAGATAAAATTCTAATATTTACGACAAAATTTTACTATTTACGACAAAATTTTACTATATTCGCAATGGAGTTTAATGTTTTAATAAGGGCATAAGATATTAGTTACATTTTATGACATATAAAATCAAGATTACCTTTGTATATGTCTTTTATGTAACTGCTTAGGGAATACGTTTATAGTAGGCAATATGTACAAATATTTACAAGCTATATTTAGATTCCCACAATATGTATTTTTATAACTGTATATGACAATTAATTGTCGAAAGGTTAGATTTCATATAAATAAAAATTAAACCTTTAAAATTTAGTCCAACTATTTTATCAAAAAACACCAATTAATAGGAGGAGTTACCATGAAAAAAACGTTAATCGCAGGGTTATTAGTTACAGCAGTATCTACAAGTTGCTTCTCACCTGTAAATACTTTTGCAGAAAGTAATACAACTTATTTACAACCAAGTAGTATACTTGGACCCGCTATGGATAGGTTATCAAATTCGATTACGAAATTAGGATCACAGACGCCATTAATTCAAGGATATGGGCTAATCATATTACAGCAACCAGACCTTGATGTAAATACTATATATGGAATAACAACTGATCAAGGTACTGTAAGAAACCATGTTCGAGACTGCCTGGATGTAAATAACCACAAATTATCCGTTGTAAATCAAGACATACAGAGTTTCGGAGTAAGATTTACAAATTATTACAATAAATTAGTTGAACTAGCTGGAAAAATGAATGAAGATTCGGAAGCAAAAGCATTATTTGTACGTATTTTTAATTTACTTCAAGGTGACGTGCAAAAAATTCAGTATAATATGAAAATAACTTCAGAAGACTTAAACGATTCTAAAAACGAATTGGTTGAAGATAGTAATAATTTTTCTAGTAAAGTTAGCAGAGCGTTTGAATCTTATAAGAGTTCAGACGGAGACATTGAAAAATTAAGAACGGAAATGGGACAACTTAATGCAGGCATTCAAGAAGATTTTGAAAAACTTCTAGCTCTACCAAAAGAAAATCTAGACGGCTCTTTAAATATTACAAAGTCGGTTATTAATATTTTGAAAGACGGAGTTAAGGAGAAAACTGTAGACGTGTCTAATTTAGGAGCGATTTATAACCAATATGGACAACTCAAAAATGATAAAGTAACAGAACTGAATAAAGATATTGCTCAGAAGCAACTGAAACTAATTCAATTGGTACAAAATTTATCGAATATTGAAGTGCAAGCAACTCAAATGACACTTATTGAGCAGCAATTAAATAACTTTACAAGAACAGTTAAAAAGCAAACTCAGAGTTTTGACAATCTAGTAAGTAGTTGGGACACCTTTAATAACATAATGATTGAAACGGGGACAAGTCTTAATACTGATGCGAAAATAGATTCTAATTCATTACAAGCACGATTAAAAGAGCTTAAACAGTTTACGGATGAATTGAAAAAACAAACAACGGAATATCAAGAGAGTGTTACAAAAATAAAAGTAACAGTAACAGGATGAAATTTGTAGAATGAAGAACAATAATTCTTAATAATATAATATAATGTAAGGAGAGAAAAATGTGATGAAAAAACCTTATAAAGTAATGGCTTTATCTACATTAATAGCAACAATCGTAGCGGGTGGCATTATGCCATCATATGCCTCGGCAGAGGAACCAGCACCTATTTATGCAAATCAAGACCTTAAATACCCTAGTTATTACCTTGGACCAACAGGGCTTGATCATGCAATGAGGGACACTAAATCCAATATGTTGGTAATGGACCTGTATGCTTTAACTATACTTAAACAAGCAGATATTAATTTGGATGGTTTACCTTCAGTTGGCGATAATTTAAAAACAGACATTAAAGCCAACCAAAATCTTACTAGAGAAAATGCAACATACTGGTTAAATAATTTGAAATCAGGAATAATTACGACGAATCAAAATATTATCAGTTATGATACAAAATTCCAAAATTATTCTCGTTATTTATTACAATATAAAAATGATCCAGTCAAACTAACAGCTTTGCTTACAAAGTTGAATGATGAAATTTCACAGAATAAAGATCAAGTGACCAAATTAGTGAATGATTTGAAAAGCTTTCGCGGCAAATTAGAAAAAGATACACGAAATTTAAAAGGGAATGCTGAAAATATCGTAAATATTTTAACTGGTCAAGAAGCTGGAATTCCACTGTTTCAGCAACAAATCGAAGCAAATAAAGCATTAATTGATGAAAATAACAAAATTTATATTGGATCGTCGGTTGCAACTGCTTTTAGTGTATACTTAATTCTTTCACCTTTTGCGCCTATTGGTGCAGCTGGATTAGGAGGCTCGATATTCGGAGTTGTTTCATCGCAGCAGCAGATAATTAAGGCACAAGAAGAAATTATAAAGCTAACACAAAATATTTCAATGGCGAAACTACAGTCAGCTAGGTTAACGATAGTGCAAGGTGATATTAAAAATTTAACAGATACAATTGATAAAGCTATTGTTTCTCTTGAAAATATAAAGACTGCGTGGGATGGAATGGGAACAAAATATGACGCATTGATTAAGAGTGCTAAAGCTGTTGACCCAGAATTCCTTGCTATGGATATAACAGCAGATCTGGATACAGCGAAGGATCATTGGGAGCAGATTAGAAAGTATGCTGAAAATACTCAAAAGAGTGAGATTTCATTCGTAGAAGAGAAAAAATAATATTACTTCAAGAAATTGCCGAAGTAATGAAAAATATAATATACTGACTTTCCCTTTTGAAGAACACATAATATGAGTCTCCTGTTCAAGTTTGAGCAGGAGATTTCCTATATAGTTATGAAACTTGATAAAGATTATTAAATAAGAAAGTATGAAAACTTCTATTTTAATATGTTATTTTATTTGCAATAATCGTAATTCATTTGAAGTAAAGAATAGAAGCTTATGAATTTAATAAAATATGTGATACATGTGAAAAAGTAGGTGAAAAAGATGAATAAGAATTTATATAAGAAAATTATTTTGTCAACAATCATTACGGGAATGGCAGTGAGTAATGTAATTCCACTTCATACTTTGGCAGCAGAACAAACTGTGTCCCAACAGCAAGAAAGTTTGAAGAACTATTCCCTTGGTCCTGGTGAATTTAAAGAAGTAATGGGAAAAATGGTGGCAAATATCCTTACAATGGATTCATATGCCAATACAATCAGTAATCAACAGCTGACAGATTTAAGTAAAATAAGTTCTATAAATGGTGATTTACAAGCAAACATGATTAAGCATCAACGGGATGCAATAGAGAATGCCGACTTTTGGTTCATGCATTTTAAAACTCGTATTATGTACACGCATCAGAATATTGTAAGTTATAATGATACGTTTCAAGCAAGTTATAAGCTTTTACTAACTGCTATAGAGCAAAAAGATACAGAGAAATTAAAATATGAACTAGAAAATTTGTACAATAGTATTTTGTACAATAGTCAAAAATTAGATGTACTGTTAGAAAAATTGAAAAATTTTCAAGGTGAAATAGCAGAAAATACAAGAAATTTCAAAGAAGATTTCAATCAATTGGAGAATATTCTAGAAAGTACGAACGCTGGTATTCCGCTTCTACAACAACGAATTGAGAATTGTAATAATACAATTAAAGAAAACTATGATAAACGTGGTGGCTATATAGCTTTATCTGTATTTATGCCTCCGATTGGTATACCATTGATTGTCACTGCTGACAAGAATATCGCATCTGCACAACAAGAAATAGAACAATTAAAGTCCAGAATTTCTGGAGCAGAGGCAGAAGTAGTTATTTTGACTGATGCCAAAAATAAAACGGAACATATGGCTGCAACAGTTGGTACAGCTGTTACTGCTCTTGAAAATATAAAGACTCAGTGGGGGACAGTGGAGAAAAAATATAAATCATTGATTGACAGTGTTGACAACATTAGTCTAGACCTGTTTGATGAGATTATAAGAGCAGATCTGGATACAGCGAAGGATAATTGGCAAGACCTTAAAAATTATACGGATAAATTATATGAAGGTGCTAAGATTGCACAAAATGAAGAGATTGTACAAATAGGAGAACCACAAATAGGACAACCGCAAATAGGACCGGATTGCTCCTGAATACATGTAAATAATATTAAGAACATACAACCTTGTATTTGTTGGTAAGGTTGTATGTTTCTTTTATAGAGATGTACTACTTCAGGTACCGTCAATATTTTTGTGTAAATAAAGAATTTCTTTTCTTGCAGAGGAGAGGGTTCTTTATTTTTTATCTTCAAACATAGCTGTTAGTTCTGATTGAGCTTGATCGAAACCTAAGTGACAACGAGTTGTGAAACGCTGATTGTATGTTTCAAATTGTGAAACAAGGAATCTTTCTACCAATTCTTCATTAGGAAATTGTTATTTGCGCTTCTTTCCCCTACTTTTTTCTTGTTATGTAAAAACTATATAGTAAACATGAAATTGAAAAAGTTAGACGGAACATCCTTTTAGAGGCTGAATTTCCCTTCAACTAATTCCTACATAATATAAGTAAAAAAAAGATAAGAACACTATTATTAGTGCAGTTTCAAGATTAGCTTTATATAGGAAACTACAAGACAAAGTATAAGAAAAAACACCCGCCGAAATTGGAGAATTTTTCAGATGTAGTGGGTTATTCTTTGAAGCGTTTCCGTACGTCTTTAATTCACGAAAAAAATGTCGAATTTATGCGAATTTTGTTGTTTTATTTTATTTCTAGTGATAAAATCTTAATTATAGAGAGAGTGGGCACAAACCCCCTTTGGATTTAATTTTCCGAAAATTTAGAATTAATATATTTTTATTATTTGTGCACTTTCCATCTCTACTCTTTCGTTTTTCTATCCTACGGAAAAAAAACGAATTATTATGATTCAAGTCGCTTTTTTTCGTGAAAGTTTTATTTATCATTTTAGATGTAACACGATGAACCGTAACGATAATAACTAGTGGTAAAAAACTATAGAAGAATTTTTTCCTTAATTAAGGATTACCACATTATTAAATGAAATTTGATTTAATAAGTTTCAAAATATATAAATATATTTTGAATTTTGTTATGATTCCATCCGATAATGAAATTCGATAAAGGCAAAATTAGTGAAAGCTAATGGCGCAAAGCTATAGGGACTAAGGTGCATTGCACTATGTTAGCCAGTTGCCGAAAGGTTAGGAAACTACCAAATTTTATTCAGGTTGGCTGTTTAATTCCTCATGCCTTTAGGTGTGGGGAATTATTTTATATAAAGGAAGATAATGCAGCAGTCAAATGTCAAAAACAAAACAAGGGGGACTTATTTTGAAAAAGATTTCATCTTTATTATTAACTATGCCAATTATTTTAGGGAGTGTTGCTACGATTCCGTATACAAAAGTTTCAGCTGCAACGGTGCCATCCAATCAAGAAACATTCAATCTAGAAACATTGAACCAAAAGACAGATCAGGCAATTGCAAATGGTAATTTTGAGGGTCATTTGAGTTATCTCACAGTGTATCTGAATGTAAAAATTGGAAATATCACTGAAGCGGGTTTACAAAATAAGCTTGCAGACCCAGGATTTGCAGCAGCTTTGGCTCAGTGGCAATTGATCTCACAAACAGGTGCTGCAGCAATGAATACATTCGCTAAAAAAGATGCTGAACATCAGAAATTTCTTAGCTGGACTATGAAAAATACAGATGTGATGAATACATACCTTGAAGGTGGCAGCCCCACAGGAAACAATCCTGTAAATGCACTTGAGATATGGAATACAATATGGAATGCGGATGCAGATTCTCACCAAGGATTGTATTTAAAATTAGCTATAGCTACATCGTTAGCTCATGCTGAACCTATAAAATATTGGACAAACAATAAACCTATTAATCCGTTAACGAGGTATCAACATTATAAATCAGCAGATCAAAATAATGAGTTACTTCCTTGCTTTAGAACATATGATGTTTGGCATTTAAGATTAGTAGTGAATACTTGGTCACCTGAAGAAGATTTAACTTGGGCAAGAAATATGATTAATACGGAACATCCAGATCTTAAAAGCCAAGATAAGATAGGAAAAAGTGCATATTTAATTAAATATGAAGAACATAACAAAGATGGAGTTAGCATTCAAGCTGGAAATAATGCATTCTATGGTTTAGGTTGGAATCTTTCTTCCATTTACAGATTTGGCGGGGTATGCGGTAATATTTCAAAGTTTGGTACACAAGTAAGCCAAGCTTTTGGTGTGGCAGCGATGCCTGTTGGACAACCTGGACATTGCGCACTCATATGGAATGACAACCCATCTTCTTGGCATTTAGGAAATGATATATCCGGATGGGGTGAATCAAATCGTCATGATGTCACTGTTATTCCTTGGTCAGATAATAGCCCGAAAAATCAAGTACCGTACATGTTATTATTTGAAGATGCTGCACGTGATTCAGTAAAACTAGATCAATCAGAGCGATTACGCTGGTTAGCGAAAGCGATATCTTTACCAGCTAAGAAAAGTGCAATTTATAAAACAGCTACTAAAATTCTACCAATTAATGTTTTAGTATGGAAAGATTACGTTTCTTTCACGTTACAAAATCAAAATATAACAACAGATGCTATGTGGCAAGAATTAAATAACAGTATAGTTACTGCTTTTGCTAATGAGCCAAGACCTATGATGGATCTTCTTACTCAAATTAGAAGCCATGTTCTGAATACAGGTGATAGAGCTAAGATTCAGCAATATACTTTAAATATATTAAATGCATTCTCCACAATAACGAATGTTAATCAAAAACAAGTAGCTAATAATATAAAAGCCCAAATGCCAAGTTTAGGGTTGTACCTTGCTACTTTTAGCTTTGATGGAGAAAATGCAGGAAAACTAATGGGAATTAAAACTGATACGGAATACAGTATCGATGGGGGAGAAACGTATAAAGCTGCTACAAGCAATGATATGCTTCTTAGTAATGAAGAAATCTCAGCAATCAATTCAACGAATGGTATTTTAACAAGAGTGATTGGAACAAAGCAGCCTTTATTAATTCCTATTGAAAAAGCTGGTAAAGTTAAAGTTTCTTCAAATGATGATGCGAATTTAGTTTTTGGTATAGACGGTACGATGGAATTCAGCATCGATCAAGGTTCGAATTGGACAAAATATAATCCAGCTGCTCCTAATTTACCGGATTTAACGGGAAATGTTACTTTAACAGTTAGAAAGTTTGCTGTTGGTTCAAATCCAGCAAGTGATGCTGTTAACTTAAAGTTTACTGATACTGCTGTAGTAGGATTAATACCGCATACAAGTTTATCGGTTTCAGGTTTCTCAAGTCAACAAAATGCAAAGGGTGATGCTGCTGCAAATGCAGTTGATGGAAACTCTACGACAATGTGGCATACGTTATGGGATGGAAGTGATAAAGCTCCATACATTACGATAAAGCTTAATGAAATTACTAATATATCGCAATTAGCTTATGCTCCCAGACAAGATAGCAATAATAACGGTAACATAACTAGTTATAATATATACACAAGTTTGGATGGAGTTAATTTTACAAAGGTTGCTACTGGAAATTGGGAAAATAATAAACTTACAAAGAATGCAAGTTTCAGTAAAGTAGATGCGCAATATGTAAAGCTTGAAGTGGTATCAGGAAGCGGTGGATTTGCTTCAGCTTCAGAAATAAAATTATATAATAACTAATTGAAAGATGAATGGGGACTGTAGCAAAAGTATTTTATATGTTTGCTACAGTCTTTTTTTTATGTGCTCAAAACAATGATTTATTAACTTTTTTAATTTTACTTACAAAAAGACTAATTATACCGATAGCTAAAAATGAATAACCCATTGGTAGTAAATAGAATGGTTCCACAAGAGTACCATCCGATGCAACTTTAGATCCGATAGTATTATAACTAACTACACACCCTATCCCTAGGATAAATGGTATTAAAGTTAAAATATATTTTTTCATTTTAAAACCTCCGTATGTAAGGATTGTTTGATACAAAATAAGTGATTTATAGGTTAGTAAGGCTGGAGCTA
This sequence comes from Bacillus sp. BB51/4, assembly GCF_008368845.1. NCBI lineage: Bacteria > Bacillati > Bacillota > Bacilli > Caryophanales > Bacillaceae > Bacillus > Bacillus sp. BB51/4. The sequence goes on along the minus strand of NZ_QOSC01000026.1, from coordinate 16,003 downwards.
CTCCTTTATAAATTATTTAATTATAAAGGATAAAATCCCAGCAATTATGCATGTAATTCCGCCTAATAACTGTCCTATTCCAGTGAGTTTGTCTAAAAATGATTCATATGTTTTCGTACTATATATACCCCATAATACTAAGACTACTCCAAAAAGTATAAATGCTAGTTTTACAATCATCGTATGGTTACCTCTGTATAATATATTTTTTATGTATTTCTTATATTTTTATTATCACATTGAAATAATAGTTAAACTATCTAATATCCTTACATAAAGGTGACAGTTTTGTAAGACTTTATAAGTAAAAATAGGGTATCACCACATCGCCATCAAGCTAAGATTTTGAAGTACCCCCTATTTCTCTCCAGGTCTCTATATGTAAAAAAACTTTGCTACAGAACCTTTTTTCCTTTGTATACATTTTCCCAATCGATTTGGGTTAAGTTATTTCTAGAGGGAATGTAGCAATTTCAATGAGTATATTTTCGTATTACTCTTATCGGATTTTCGAATATGAATTTTTGAAATATATTATATAGTTTATTTCTGAAGGGAAGGGGATTATCAATTGAAACAACATGAAAAAATCCCTAGTTATCCTATGAAATCTTTGAAAGACCTTATTCAATTGTTAAAGAAATCTAAAGATTTCAATGAAATTAAAATCCATTCAGATAAATCACCTATAGTGGTCTCATATTTTCGGACATTAATTGATGTAAATATGTTACAAGAAGATGTTTTACCGTACATAAAAGAAAAACCTTTCGATTCACTACAAGATATTCAAGCTGTTTTACCAATCGGAATTTCAAAAATAACAAAACAAATAGCAGACATCCAGAATGATATTTTAAACGGGTATATACTAATTCAAATGGATAGAGATGTGTCAAGCGGATTGTTAATCAATATATCCAAAAAAGAGGGAAGGGATATTACAACAGCCGAAATTGAATATAATATTGTAGGCCCGCAAATCGCATTTGTTGAAGATTTAGATACAAATTTGAATTTGCTGCGCAGAAAGCTTCCAACGCCGTTTCTCCAAGTAGAAGAATTGAGAGTAGGAGATTTATCTAATACCTCTGTGGCCGTTGTATTTATTGAAGGAATCGCAAACAATCAAAATGTAGAGGAAATCATAAAACGTGTAAGTAAAATAAAAATAGACCACATTCTTGATAGTACTTATTTAACCCAACTGCTTGTTGATAATCCAAGTTCTATTTTTCCACACTTCCTTAATACAGAACGTCCAGATCGTGTAGCTGCTGTTTTGGCTGAAGGAAAGATTGCACTATTTGTAGATGGCTCACCTTTTGCTATTACACTCCCTACGACATTGATTGAATTTTTCACTTCAACAGAAGACTATACGATGCCTTGGGTTTTAGCTTCTTTCTTTCGGTTGTTAAGAATTTTTGCTTTTATATTTTCCGTTTTAACTACGCCCTTATATGTTGCGATATTAACATATCATTACGAGCTTATTCCGAAAGAACTTCTTGAAACATTGGTGATTTCTAGAAGTAAGATACCTTTCCCTCCGATAATCGAAGCATTTTTTTTAGAAATAACTATTGAATTACTGAGAGAAGCAGGGACACGCTTACCAACTAAAGTGGGATTAACCGTAGGTATAGTAGGTGGTATTGTAATTGGACAAGCATCAGTAGAAGCCAGTCTCACAAGTAACGTGCTTATCATTATTGTTGCTCTTTCAGCACTAACATCATTTACAACTCCAATTTATAAAATTGGTATTACAATTCGAGTAATCCGCTTTCCCTTTATAGTAGCAGCACAACTACTAGGGTTACTAGGGATTGTTATAGCAAGCTCTTTTCTTCTAACGCATTTATTACGTACAAAATCGTTAAAACGTCCTTATTTATTCCCGTTTTATCCAACAAGACTGACAGATTGGAAAGACAGTATTATTCGTATGCCAATCTCATCAATGTTTCAGCGACCTTTGTTTTCAAGAACCAAACAGCGCATTCGGTTTAATCCTGAAAACGAAAAGAAAAATAAAATTTCATCACGAAATGACTTTGATGATTGAACAAAACATGGAGGAGCGTTATGAAAAACATTCCAATTGAGTATAAAGTCTCCCCATTTGTTGTGTTTTTTTTAATTTGTACTATGCAAATGGGAGTCGGCATGCTCGGTTTTGAAAGAATTAGTGCAAAGTTAGTAGGAAACGATGCATGGATTAGTACTCTGTTTTTTGGCTTGTCTGTTAACGTCATAATTTGGATTATATATCAAATTTTGAATCGAGGTAATAGTGACATCATCACAATCCAAAAGAATGTCTTTGGAAAATGGATTGGTGGAGTATTCAACCTCATTTTTTTAGTATATCTGTTAATGTTGGGTGCAACAACATTACACACCTATATTGAGGTAGTACATGTTTGGATGTTTCCTTCTATGTCAACGTGGTTTCTTTCAGGGGTTTTTTTGATTTTATGTTACTACATTGTAACAGGAGGATTCCGTGTAGTTGCAGGTATTGGTTTCTTTGGAATTGTCATTCCAAGTATACTGTTTTTTACATTTTTCTATCCTTTGCAATATGCAGATTTTCGAAATCTATTTCCAATATGGCAGCATTCAGTCCAAGAAATTATTAAGGGAATGAAAGGAACTATGTTCAGCTATCTAGGATTTGAAATGTTATTGATGTATTATCCCTTTATTAAAAATGCGCGAACCTCTCAGAGATATGCGCACTACGGGAATTTAGTAACCACTGTCACATACACGTACCTTATGATTTTATCACTCACATTTTTTAGTGAAAAACAACTTTCCAGTGCTATATGGGCATATTTGAGTATGACCAAAATCATCCAACTTCCTTTTATAGAGCGATTTGAGTACATTATAATCTCTGTCTGGGCATTTTTTATATTACCAAATATATCTATGACATTATGGGGAGTAAGCCGTGGCATAAAAGAGACATTGAGGATAAAACAAAAATATGTTTTGCCGTTTCTTATCCTATTTATCTTCATTTTAACATTTTTCTTAAATAATCGTAATCAAATAAATGTATTAAACACTTGGGTAGGCCAAGCTGGCTTTATTTACATATATATGTACCTTCCTATATTGTGGATTATCCAAACCATTCAAATAAAATTAAGGAGATAAAGATGAAAAAGTGGTTATTTTTTCTCATATTAAGTGTCCTCTTAGCAGGGTGTGCTAAAACCAAAATTGTAGATGACATAGGTTTAGTTCAAGTCGTTGCATATGATGTAGAGGATGAGAATAAACTACAGGGAACATTTGCGGTTTCGGCATATAAAGATAGTGGAGAAGGCCAAACAAAAATTTATTCAGCTTCAGGGAAAACTAGTAAAGAAGTACTTGCAAGAGCATCTGAAAAATCCTCTGGTCCTCTAGAATTAGGTCAATTACGCATGATTATATTTGATGAAAAATTAGCTAAAAAGGGGATGAAAGAAATTTTAGAAACCGCGAACAGAATTCCAAATATAGGGAATTCTGTTTATTTAGCGATTACAAATGAAAAAGGAGAATCACTTTTAAAAGGAACTTACTCTAAAGAAAAAGGAGTTTCTACCTATTTATCTTCCTTAATTGAGCAAAATATTAAGAATGGAGTACAGCCAGAAACAAATCTTTATTTATTTTTAAATCAACTTTATGATGATGCGAGAGATTCATATTTGCCTCTAATTTCCAAAAAAGAAAATTCACTAGAGGTAAATGGTGTGGTTTTATTCAAAAGGTATAGGATGGTTGATACGCTCTCATCTAAAGATTTGTTTATATTCAAGTTGTTGACCGATAAATTTCAACATGGAACGTACCAATTCCACCTTCCTGGTTTTTCTGATAATTATGCCACAATAGAAAATATTAGAGCAGGAACAAAATATAAAATGAAGGGAAATAGCCGGAATCCATTCATAGATGCACATATTCAAGTGACAGGTGAAATTCAAGAAATTACAAAAACAAAAAGCTTGGATAATGCCAAAGAAATACGAAAGCTGGAAAAAATAATGGAAAATGAAATAGAACAAAAGGCAACTAAATTAATAAAAAGGTTTATCAATAAGGGTACAGATCCTATAGGTCTTAGAAAATTTGGTAGGACTCAAACAAGAAAGTGGAACGATAAAGAGTGGGAAAACTCCTATAAGCATTTACGTTTTCATGTAACTGCGGATGTGAAAATTACCCAATCTGGTGTGACGGAATAAAAAAGTCAATCAGATAAGGTATGAAAGCTGTTAATAAATGAAACCAGGTGTTATGGGATGAAAAGAGGAAAGCATCTTATGAAAAGTTGAAATACTTAGGTTCTGTTGCAAAGTTTTCTAAACCACGTTACATTTTAGAAAATATGAGTAAGAGCACGATAAGATGAGATATTTTAAAGGAAAACAGTTTAAGAAAGATATCATTTTAATTTCCGTTGGCTATTATTGTCGTTTTTCTTTAAGCTATCGAGATATATCTGAAATCTAGAGAAATCGTGGAATATCAGTTCATCCAACCACTATCATGCGTTGGGTTCATGAATATGGAAACCGGATCTATCAGATTTGGAAGAAGAAAAACAAAAATGTACCATTAGCGTGGAAATTAGATGAGACCTATATAAAGGTGAAAGGAAAATGGTGTTATTTATATCGTGCCATTGAATCTGAAGGAAACACGATTGACTTTTATTTGAGTAAATCTAGAAATCATAAGGCTGCAAAGCGATTCTTCAAGAAAGCTTTGCGGTCTTTTCATGTCTCAAAACCTTGTATCATCATGGTTGATAAGAACCCTGCTTATCCAATCGCTATCGAACAGTTGAAGAAAGAAAAAAGGGTACCAATAGGCATCCAAATCCGAAGGATAAAATATTTAAATAACATAGTAGAACAAGATCATCGTTTTATTAAAAAACGTATACACTCTATGTTGGGATTTAAATCATACAAAACATCAGCCTCTATATTGAGTGGTGTAGAAGCAATGCATATGGTCAAAGAAGAACAAATTGATTTACGGGATTAGTCTGTCTAAAATCAGAATTTTTTCATCAACCAGCTGTTTGCCTTAACTACTTAACGGGTGATTCCATTAGGAATCCTTGATTCTTTTTTATTTAACATCTTTTTGCACCAGAACTAAACTTTATTACATATTAATCATAATAAAAGAAGTATGTATCTAAGGATTATTGTTTTTATTTCACCAAGTAAAGTAATATTTTATCGGAATATTCTCACCTTTATTAAATTTACATGGGTTATAATGTAAATTAGGTGCTGCAGTTATCCAAAGATCTATAAAGATGGAGGTTATATGAATGGTTTCAAAAAACGAGCTAAATCTCAAGCTATTATTAGAAACACAATTATCTTCTCCTATATTTAAACAGGAAGCATATGATATTTATGAAGAATTACGCGCATTTCAACCTGTTTACCCTTTATCTTCGGGGGAACAGAGTCAAAGTTGGCTTATTACGAGATATGAGGATGCAATCTCTTTATTAAAAGATGCAAAATTAATGAAAAATATTGAAAACGTGTTCAGTAACAAAGAAGAAGTAGACGTTCCTATCTCATTAGAGAATAGAGAACTCTTAAGAAATCATATGCTGAATTCAGATCCCCCTGATCATAGCCGTCTACGATCACTTGCTCAAAAGGCATTTACTCCTCAGATGATTTTACAACTTGAAGGCCGAATTCAACATATTGCTGATACTTTATTAAGTAAAGTGGAACATAATCAATCTATAAACCTTGTAAGTGATTATGCTTTCCCCTTACCAATTATGGTAATTAGTGAAATGTTAGGTATTCCTCTTGAAGATCAACATAAATTTAGAGTTTGGTCACAAGCAATTATTGATACTCCACATACGTTAGAAGACATGCAAAAAAACAATCAAAAATTAGGGGAATTTGCCGAATATATACAGCATTTAGTTCATAAAAAAAGAACAAATCCCGCTGATGATTTAATAAGTGCACTCATAAAGGCAGAAAGTGAAGAAACGAAATTAAATTCATCAGAATTATATTCAACAATTACGTTGCTTATCGTTGCCGGACATGAAACAACTGTAAATTTAATTACAAATATGACTTTAGCATTGCTGGAACACCCAATTCAATTACAAAAACTACGTCAAAGCCCTGATTTAATCAATTTAGCAATAGAAGAGGCATTACGATTTTATAGCCCTGTTGAGTTAACTACTTTACGTTGGACAGCAGAACCATTCACATTGCACGGTCAAAATATTCAACCAAAAGATAGGGTTATTATTTCATTAGCATCTGCTAATCGCGATAAAATAATGTTCCCGAATGCTGATGTATTTGATATTACAAGAAAAAACAATCGTCACATCGCTTTCGGTCATGGTAGTCACTTTTGTCTTGGTGCACCACTCGCTCGTTTAGAAGCAAAAATTGCAATTTCTACATTATTACTCCGTATGCCAACTATGCAACTACAAGGCGATAAAGAGCAAGTGAGATGGAAAGAAAACTACTTAATGAGGTCATTAGAAGAATTGCCTCTGAAGTTTTAACTAATATAGCTATCAATAAAAAGGGAGTTTCTTTTCAAAAAGAAGACTCCCTCTTCATGAATGTTTTAATGCTATTGGAATTTTAATAGCGGAGAGAGATTTTTTATTTTACTGGATTTCCATTTTTCTGTTGAATAGATAGAGTGAAGAGGAGAATTAAAGGGAACTTTAAATTGAAGGGGGGAAAACAGTATACCATCACTTTAATCTATTTTCTGAAACCAATGTAGATATGGAAAAAGTAGGACGTGAGCTGGAAGATTTAATTACTAGCAGTAATTTCATGAAAGAAGAATGGTTTGAAAATATAACTGTTACTACTACGTAAAATGTAGCATTCTTACAGCCAGATATATACTTATATTGGTTCTGTTGCAAAATTTATTAAAGAATAGGGTAATCCAGCAAAAGGCTCTATATTTTACGCGATTGTTACTAAATTTCGTAATTCATCATACGTCGAAAAACCGAAATCTGGGTTCAGATTTCGGTTTTGTTTATATAAAGCGTGAACGGTTTCAATGCCTTTCAAGGTTCGTGAAGCATGACGAAGGTTTTGAAATCCTGCGGATTTGGCAAAACGTCTCGTGACATGCCTATGGTCCTGTTCGATAAGGTTGTTCAAATGTTTCACTGTACAATGAGTTGTATTTAAATAAAAACCTTGCTTTTGTAATTTATTCAATGCGCAAAGTAATGCCTGCGCTTTGTCTGTTGTGAGAACTGTTGGTTCTCCAAACGTTTTCACCAGTCTTTTCATAAAGGCATAGGCAGCCTGATAATCCCGTTTTTTACGAAGGTGAATATCCAATGTGTGCCCATCTGTATCTATTGCACGATATAAATAACACCATTTCCCTTTGACTTTTATATAGGTTTCATCTAGCTTCCAAGATAATTGGACGTTTTTATTTTTATTTTTCCAAATTTGATAGATCAGGTTTCCGTATTCATGAACCCAGCGCATGATGGTTGTCGGGTGAACTGAAATTCCACGTTCTATTAAAATTTCAGAGACATCACGATAGCTTAAAGAAAAACGACAGTAGTAGCCTACGGCTACCAAAATAATATCTTTCTTGAACTGTTTCCCTTTAAAATATCGCATTTGTGATTCTCCTTACTCTTTTTTCTAGAGTGTAGTCTCATTTAGAAAACTTTGCAACAGAACCATTTAAAACATGGAAATCTCTTTTTGGTATCAATCGTTGTCACAATATTAAGCGGGAGAGTCTAGAATGTCATCTTTATGGACAATTAATCGCTATTTTTCTTTGTTCTTCCACTATTTTCAAAATGAGACAACTGTTACTACAGAAAAAGCAAAACGAATTAAGTGAATATAAAGCTATTTACATGATTCAAGATCATCTGTATTTAGCGTACGAAGCTCTACAAAAAGGTAACCAAGAAATAACAAAAGTTTTTCTCTATCTTTTTAATCTTTTACAAAAAAACGGACAGAAATCTCACAGGTATGAGAAGAAGACAGTCTTTGATATTCTGGGCATTGTATATGAGTATAGTGGTTTGAGAAGACAAAATAAAGCTGCATAGTTTTTTAAAATAATGCCTATCTAGGTTTATTTGGCATGCACATTTTTAAGATGTACCACTGCTTTAAGCGTATTTTAGTCCTGATGAACGAAATCTCATTTTGTTGCTGTTCTTAAGCTGATGGGCATGACTTCTTTCCCCTACTTTTTTCTTGTTATATAAAAACTATATAGTAAACATGAAATTGAAAAAGTTAGATGGAACATCCTTTTAGAGGCTGAATTTCCCTTCAACTAATTCCTACATAATATAAGTAAAAAAGAGATAAGAACACTATTATTAGTGCAGTATCTCTTTTCGAATATGTATTGCATATCCTATTTGACACTCCCACCCCTAAAGGGGCCAGCTGACTAACGTCAGTGGGATTCTCGCTACCAAAGGCGAAGTCCATTTCTGGTATCGCTGACGTGCAAGATTGCGGTGTGCCATCACCACTCCCACAACAGACCATATAGGTTCGTGGGCTACGGTACTGTGACCATACCGTAAAGATTGTTGGTTCTCAAATATTTTTACGTCTTTTGCATGACGACTTAATACATTTTACGGAGTAGAAGAATTTGCTACCCCAACCTCATATGTATTCTGTTTTCAGAGAACAGTCGTTTTAGAGTCTTTTGCATGACTATGAATAAAATATACCATGTTTTGCTACGCAAAAACGATACTTTCATCCCACGTCTAAAGACGGACTAAAGTCCTGCGTGGGCTTTCCCGTATCGTAAATTCTGTAAAATTACCACATATTTTACTGGGACTTACAGATTGCTCTTCAACAAAAATTATACCTCATTTTTTGTGAAAATAGACTCCATCTTTTCGGCGTACAACGAATTACAGAATATATTAACGGTTTCATAAAATTGGACCTCAATTTTCTCATATCTTTATGTGTTACAAAAATTTGCAGCAGAACCTCATTTTTCGCTTTACTGATTTCAAACTTTTTTAGTTGATAAACGTGAGACTACTATTTTAGTAAGTCGACAAAAAATGTCGGAAAATAGCTAAATTTGTCTAATTTTGATTGCTATACGACCTGTTCGATGTTAAATTCTTAGTAATAAGAAAAAAGGAAACGGGTTCGTTCCATTCCCATATCCTACCTTTCGTAATTATTTAGTATGAACACGGATGGAGATTTCTTTCTTCAGGTATGTTTTATATTTATCAAACTATAGGAAGATTTACGAGCACTTATTTCTTAATTTTCAAAAAATGAAACCGACAGGAAATTGAAATCAATTACATTCATTCAGCGAAAGGACTTTAATGGAACGAATTGAAAAGGAAAGGATGATTTATATGCAGAAAAGGAAGCATTATATGTTTCAAAAACCGATGAAAGTACTTGCGACATCTGCTATTTTGACAACTACACTATTTACACCTACTATAACAAATAGCTTAACAGTTCAAGCTGAAACAGTTGCTGCACAGACTACAAACCAATATGAACAGAGGGATTTTGAACTTCCGGGTACAGGAAGTTTTAGTAGTGAAGCAAAAAGAGAAAGAAGAAGTGAGCAAAAAACATATATGCCAACAGGAATCTATGTAAAACCGAATGAACAAATTACGATTGAAGTATCGGGAACGCAAAAGGTTAGAGCGATTATTGGGACGCATCAATATGATAAACAATGGGGAAAAGAAGTTGATCTTTCTCCTGGTTCTAATACCATCTCCTCTCCAAACGGTGGTTTATTAGGATTTGATAACCCACAAGATACAGGAACAGTTAAGGTGAAAGTAACACAAGGCGGAAGCCCTGTTCCATTCTTTGAACTAGGGAAGCATACGAGAGAAGACTGGATTACGATGATGAACAAGTATCCAGATGCACATGCGGTACAATTGAAATCGGAAAAAGCAGTACTTACTGTCACTCGTGATAGTGCCCAGAAATATATTGTGGATCAAGATCCTGTTCCTCTATTAGAAAAATATGATGAAATGATTCGAGCACAAGATAAGATATCAGGATTATCTGAAACAGACCCGAATCCTTTACATCGTTCGACTCGACGCATTTGGGCTTTTGTAGAAAATCCTAACAAACCAGATTGGGGCATGTATGCCTCTCTTGATGGAGCCGTATTTACTACTGCTGGTAATGCAATCGAAAGTGCTTTAGATGTAAATAAATTTGGATGGGGACAAATGCATGAGGCGGGACATGCAAGACAACAATACCCATGGATTTGGAATGATCTAAGAGGTATGACGGAAGTAACTGTTAATCTATATTCTTTAGCTGCACAAAAGCAATTATTCCCGAATCAACCAACACGTTTAGAAAAATCGGGGGATTACGATAGAGCCTTTACATATATAAAACAAACAGATAAAGACTATAAAAATATTAATGACTTGTTTGTGAAACTTGTTATGCTTTGGCAACTTAATCTAGCATATGGTGAAGATTTTTATCCAAATCTTCACAAACTATATCGAGAGTTACCAGAGAATCAACTTCCAAAAACGGATGAAGATAAAATACAAGCATTTATTTACAATACATCAAAAGTAGCGAAACAAAATTTACTTCCATTTTTTGATCAATGGGGACTGAAAGCATCACAAGAAACACGGCAAAAAATAGAAGCTTTGAACTATCCGATATTAACCGCTCCTATTTGGGAAGCAACTGATTCTAAACCTGTAATTGTAGAAGAAAACGGAGAAACTTCAGATATGGAACCGAAATTAACAGTACCTGCTGGAGCAACAATGAATGTAGGTGATCAATTCGACCCAATGTCAGGAGTGTCTGCTACTGATAAAGAAGACGGAGATCTTACTTCTAAAGTAACAGTTGACGGTAAAGTAGATACTACTAAACCGGGAACGTATGTTTTAACTTACACAGTTAAAGACTCTAAAGGTCATAAAGTAACTGCAAAACAAACAGTAACGGTTAAAGAGAAAGAAGAAACAAAAGATGAAGCACCAGTACTAAAAGTACCTTCAGAAACGACAATTACTGAAGGAGATAAATTCGATCCAATGAAAGATGTAAGTTCTACGGATAAAGAAGATGGTGACATTACGTCGGAAGTAAAATATGAAGGTAATGTAGATACAAATACACCTGGCACTTACACGATTACATACACAGTTAAAGATTCTGCAGGTCATTTGGCAACTCAAACACAAACTATAACAGTTAAAGAAAAACCTGCTGAAGACAATGAGCCAGAGTTAACAGTACCGGAGGAAACAGTATTAACAGTTGGTGATCAATTCGACCCAATGAGTGGAGTTAAAGCTATCGATAAAGAAGATGGTGATATCACTTCTAAAGTAACATATAGCGGAGACCAAGGTACTGATAAAGAGGATACTTACAAAATCAAGTATGTTGTGGAGGATTCTAAAGGTCATCGAATAATTAAATTACGTACTGTAATTGTTAAAGCGGCAGAAAAACCTTCGGAAGACCAAGCTCCGGTGTTAAAAGTACCATTTACAACTACGTTCCATGTAGGAGATACGTTTGACCCAATGTCAGGAGTGTCTGCTACCGATAAAGAAGATGGCAATTTAACAAGCAAAGTCAAATATAAAGGTAATGTAGGTACTACTAAACCGGGTAAATACATTGTAGAGTATTCGGTTGTCGATTCTCAAGGGGTTAATGCAACAGCTACACAGACTGTAATTGTAGAAGAAAGCGGAGAAACTCCAGATATGGAACCGAAATTAACAGTACCTGTTGGAGCAACAATGAATGTAGGTGATCAATTCGGCACAATGTCAGGAGTGTCTGCTACTGATAAAGAAGACGGAGATCTTACTTCTAAAGTAACAGTTGACGGTAAAGTAGATACTACTAAACCGGGTACGTATGTTTTAACTTACACAGTTAAAGATTCTGCAGGTCATTTGGCAACTCAAACACAAACTGTAACAGTTAAAGAAGAAGAAAAAGAAAAACGTGTTGAAATTCAAGGTCCTGAGTTAACTGTACCTTCAGAAACTACAGTAACAGTTGGAGATAAATTCGATCCAATGTCTGGGGTTAAAGCTATTGATAAAGAAGATGGCGATATTACTGATAAAGTAATACAATTTGGTGAAGTAGATACATCTAAAACTGGTACTTACGAAGTAAAATTCCTTGTTCGTGACTCCGGTGGTAATGAGGTAACTACAATACAAAAAGTGGTTGTGAAAGATAAAGACAATGGTAATAACAATACCAACAACGGTAATGGTGCTGATAATGGCAGTACTGGTACTAACAACAGCAATGGCTCTGATACTGGTAACAGTAATATCTCAAACAATAGTACTTCTGATAAAAAAGAAGATACATATAAAGAGCTTCCCAAAACGGGTGCAAGTACAAATAACAGTGCAGCATTGGGCATATTGATGGTTCTTGCAGGTATGGTAATTACTTTTGGTCGCAAATTTAAAAAGGTACTAAAATAATTGTGACTAAGTGCAGTGAATAAAAAGGCATCTTCAAATAATGAAGATGTCTTTTTATTAATTTCAGGTAGGAAAGGAATCTTGGTAAGTATGAGCTATTTCATTAAAATGGAAGAAATTTATCCAAAGTGGAAAAATAGAGAAATAACAGGGGTACAATTTATCGTTTCCTGACAGAATACTCCTTCCTCAAGCGTGTGAAGGGCGTTAGCCCAACGGTAGGTGGGAGATGAATGCCAGTATTTTGTATACTGTAGATGTCCTATAACAAAGCGAGGTGCAACCTATGTTAGTAAATAAAGCATATAAATTTCGTATCTATCCAAATAAGAAACAAGAAATAGTAATTGCTAAAACGATTGGTTGCAGTCGGTTTGTATAGCCAGAAATCATGAGTATATAACTTTTTTCCCTTCGATTATCTATGCTTTAAAGGTCTAAAGAAAAATCTAAAATCTTCATTTTCTTTTCAAACAAGGGTAATCTCGCCACACCTTCTTCAATTAACTCTTTGATGCAAATTTCTGTTTTTGATCCGTTTTTTACAGTGAAAATCTTCATTGCCATATACATTCTCATTTGTTATCTTTTTGTTACCTTCAAATGAGTCATCTATATGTTAAAATATTTATATTCCTCCTAATCAATTTATCCGATTAGGCGAGCCCTAAAGAGCCCCTATCTCCTTAGGGCTCTTTTCATTAAACCTATCATTCTATCTCATTTCTTTTCTCTATAAAGCAAATAGAACTCTTATGATAAAACTTCGTACGCTTACATACCCACAGATCATTGTCATCCTCAACATCATTGGCCAAGAATATTTCCACTTTCGCAATCTCTTTAAGTTCTTCTAGATATACCCTCCAAAAAATTACTAATCCTAACAAAGGTAATATTGCTGAAAATATCATTAATTTGGTTCTGCTGTAGTTACAATAGCTCTAACTCGAATATGAAATATCCTTAGGCAGTTCTCATATGGGGGCATTCTCAACGTGACATATAATAATTTCACGTACCGTATTTATTAATAAACAAATCAAAGATCTTCACCAAGGGATTCTTTCCTTCTTTTGAATTGAATATGTAACGATAGTTCTATATTCTTGTTTTGGTATCAATAGGATGCGTGTCTATGCAAAATCATAAAAAAGTGAATGGCCAGATCCGTCAAACAAATAAAAAATAAAGTATTAATATTCCTACCTATTGTTGAAGGAAGCTTAAAAAAGAAGTTGTCTCTAAAAAATCGTTTTTCAACGAATTTTTGAGACAACTTCTTTTCTCATATATTGTATTAGTAAACACATATTGCAAGTTAAATTTGAGAATAAAATAGAATTATGAATGTTATTATTTTGTAGAATTTCCTACATACGCTGAAATATCAACATTTAATGCTTCCGCTAGGCGCATACCATACTCGCGGTCTGCGCGGAAGAAATTGCAAATTGCAAGTAGTTTCGTTTGCTCATTCACATCTTTTAAATCGCTTGTTAAGTTTGCGATTAAATTATCTTGTTCCTCTTTAGAGAATGAACGGTAACGCTCACCAGCTTGCTGGAAGTCGTTTGGTTTATCAATTTTTTCACGAGATACATAGCCTTCAAGTTTCATATTCGAATCACAGTAAGCTGAATCTTCAACAGGATTTTCAGCATGACGACTTGGCTCGTAGTTAATTGTTGATGGGTTTTGATTGATTTGCATTGCACCATCACGTTGTTGATTACGAACAGCTGCGTATGGGCAGTTTACAGGGATTTGTAAATAGTTTGCACCAAGGCGGTAACGCTGTGTATCTGGGTAAGAGAATAAACGACCTTGTAATAGTTTATCTTCAGATGGTTCAATACCAGGTACAGTTGCACTTGGCGTAAATGCCGCTTGCTCTACTTCCGCAAAGAAGTTTTGTGGGTTGCGATTTAAAGTCATTGTCCCTACTTCAATTAATGGGAAGAGATCTTCTGACCATACTTTTGTTGGATCTAATGGATCGAACTCTAAAGAATCCATTTCATCTAATTGCATAACCTGTACGTGTAGATCCCATTTTGGATAGTTTCCTTTTTCAATCGCTTCGAATAAATCACGAGTCGCATGGTTGAAATCTTTACCTTGCACTTCTTCCACTTCTTTTGCACTTAAATTGCGGACATCTTGCTGTGGTTTCCAATGATATTTAATGTAAACAATTTTCCCTTCCGCATTAATCCATTTAAATGAATGTACGCCGAAACCTTCCATTTCACGATAGTTTGCCGGTGTACCATAATCAGAAAATACCCATGTCAGCATATGTGTAGATTCTGGAGTTAACGTCATGAAATCCCAGTAACGATCTGGTGTTTGGATATTTGTATCAGGTGCTGGCTTTAAAGAATGCACCATGTCAGGGAATTTAATTGCATCACGAATGAAGAAAACAGGTAAATGGTTACCTACGATATCGTAGTTTCCTTCTTCTGTATAAAATTTAACAGCGAATCCGCGTGGATCACGAGCTGTTTCTGGAGAACCTTGACCATGAATAACCGTTGAGAAACGAACGAATACAGGTGTTTCAGTTCCTTCATTTTGTAAAAATGCTGCTTTCGTATATTGCTTCATACTGTTTTTTGTTACGAACATACCATGAGCACCTGCACCACGTGCATGTACAACACGCTCTGGAATACGTTCACGATCAAAATGAGCAAGCTTTTCTATTAAATGATAATCTTCTAATAATACTGGTCCACGTTGACCAGCTGTACGAGAATTTTGGTTATCTCCTACAGGAGAACCTTGATTTGTTGTTAAGCGATTATTCGGATTCATAAAGGGGAACCTCCTATTTATATTCAATAATAATTATTTTATTGTAAATATTATAATTTAATATATATTTAGTTTTATTACTTGTCAATAATTTAAAATCGTTTTTTTCATTTTTTGAGATAGGGTCCGCGAAACAATCCATAAATATATCTTGTATATTTAGCATAGCCAGTCTAAAATACTCTGCAATAAATCCAATTGGACAATAAACAAAAGAGTCATAACCTACTTTATATATAAACCTCTCGTCAAGTCTTGTACATCTGATCAAATCCATGAATCTGGTGTATTCCCTACACTTCGCTAACCAATTAGTAATCTTCTAAACTTGAGCATACTAATCACACATCTTTTCTGGAATTTTAGTTTCCTTATATTTCCGGATGTTAATCCGTAATGAGCATTCGTTCACCATCTGTAGGATTATTTAAAAATCCCTCTTTTGATAACTATATGTTCAATTAAGTAATTATTACACATTATGTAGTATATCTATTAAGTTGTAATCATTATAAAATGATAATTTCTAAAAGTAAATATTTTGTCGAAAAATTTCATTAAAAATCCAATATCAATTCTTTT
>NZ_QOSC01000025.1:0-2500 GCF_008368845.1 Bacillus sp. BB51/4 | reverse complement strand
AATTCCGTCGGAATCTGGGAGGACCATCTCCCAAGGCTAAATACTCCCTAGTGATCGATAGTGAACCAGTACCGTGAGGGAAAGGTGAAAAGCACCCCGGAAGGGGAGTGAAAGAGATCCTGAAACCGTGTGCCTACAAATAGTCAGAGCCCGTTAATGGGTGATGGCGTGCCTTTTGTAGAATGAACCGGCGAGTTACGATCCCGTGCGAGGTTAAGCTGAAGAGGCGGAGCCGCAGCGAAAGCGAGTCTGAATAGGGCGTTTAGTACGTGGTCGTAGACCCGAAACCAGGTGATCTACCCATGTCCAGGGTGAAGTTCAGGTAACACTGAATGGAGGCCCGAACCCACGCACGTTGAAAAGTGCGGGGATGAGGTGTGGGTAGCGGAGAAATTCCAATCGAACCTGGAGATAGCTGGTTCTCCCCGAAATAGCTTTAGGGCTAGCCTTAAGTGTAAGAGTCTTGGAGGTAGAGCACTGATTGAACTAGGGGTCCTCATCGGATTACCGAATTCAGTCAAACTCCGAATGCCAATGACTTATCCTTAGGAGTCAGACTGCGAGTGATAAGATCCGTAGTCAAGAGGGAAACAGCCCAGATCGCCAGCTAAGGTCCCAAAGTGTGTATTAAGTGGAAAAGGATGTGGAGTTGCTTAGACAACTAGGATGTTGGCTTAGAAGCAGCCACCATTTAAAGAGTGCGTAATAGCTCACTAGTCGAGTGACTCTGCGCCGAAAATGTACCGGGGCTAAATACACCACCGAAGCTGCGAATTGATACCAATGGTATCAGTGGTAGGGGAGCGTTCTAAGTGCAGTGAAGTCAGACCGGAAGGACTGGTGGAGCGCTTAGAAGTGAGAATGCCGGTATGAGTAGCGAAAGACGGGTGAGAATCCCGTCCACCGAATGCCTAAGGTTTCCTGAGGAAGGCTCGTCCGCTCAGGGTTAGTCAGGACCTAAGCCGAGGCCGACAGGCGTAGGCGATGGACAACAGGTTGATATTCCTGTACCACCTCTTTATCGTTTGAGCAATGGAGGGACGCAGAAGGATAGAAGAAGCGTGCGATTGGTTGTGCACGTCCAAGCAGTTAGGCTGATAAGTAGGCAAATCCGCTTATCGTGAAGGCTGAGCTGTGATGGGGAAGCTCCTTATGGAGCGAAGTCTTTGATTCCCCGCTGCCAAGAAAAGCTTCTAGCGAGATAAAAGGTGCCTGTACCGCAAACCGACACAGGTAGGCGAGGAGAGAATCCTAAGGTGTGCGAGAGAACTCTGGTTAAGGAACTCGGCAAAATGACCCCGTAACTTCGGGAGAAGGGGTGCTTTCTTAACGGAAAGCCGCAGTGAATAGGCCCAAGCGACTGTTTAGCAAAAACACAGGTCTCTGCGAAGCCGTAAGGCGAAGTATAGGGGCTGACACCTGCCCGGTGCTGGAAGGTTAAGGAGAGGGGTTAGCGTAAGCGAAGCTCTGAACTGAAGCCCCAGTAAACGGCGGCCGTAACTATAACGGTCCTAAGGTAGCGAAATTCCTTGTCGGGTAAGTTCCGACCCGCACGAAAGGTGTAACGATTTGGGCACTGTCTCAACCAGAGACTCGGTGAAATTATAGTACCTGTGAAGATGCAGGTTACCCGCGACAGGACGGAAAGACCCCGTGGAGCTTTACTGTAGCCTGATATTGAATTTTGGTACATTTTGTACAGGATAGGCGGGAGCCATTGAAACCGGAGCGCTAGCTTCGGTGGAGGCGCTGGTGGGATACCGCCCTGAATGTATTGAAATTCTAACCTACGGGTCTTATCGACCCGGGAGACAGTGTCAGGTGGGCAGTTTGACTGGGGCGGTCGCCTCCTAAAGTGTAACGGAGGCGCCCAAAGGTTCCCTCAGAATGGTTGGAAATCATTCGTAGAGTGCAAAGGCATAAGGGAGCTTGACTGCGAGACCTACAAGTCGAGCAGGGACGAAAGTCGGGCTTAGTGATCCGGTGGTTCCGCATGGAAGGGCCATCGCTCAACGGATAAAAGCTACCCCGGGGATAACAGGCTTATCTCCCCCAAGAGTCCACATCGACGGGGAGGTTTGGCACCTCGATGTCGGCTCATCGCATCCTGGGGCTGTAGTCGGTCCCAAGGGTTGGGCTGTTCGCCCATTAAAGCGGTACGCGAGCTGGGTTCAGAACGTCGTGAGACAGTTCGGTCCCTATCCGTCGTGGGCGTAGGAAATTTGAGAGGAGCTGTCCTTAGTACGAGAGGACCGGGATGGACGCACCGCTGGTGTACCAGTTGTTCTGCCAAGGGCATAGCTGGGTAGCTATGTGCGGAAGGGATAAGTGCTGAAAGCATCTAAGCATGAAGCCCCCCTCAAGATGAGATTTCCCATAGCGTAAGCTAGTAAGATCCCTGAAAGATGATCAGGTTGATAGGTTCGAGGTGGAAGCATGGTGACATGTGGAGCTGACGAATACTAATAGATCGAGGACTTAACCATATAATATGAAGCAA
>NZ_QOSC01000024.1:0-141070 GCF_008368845.1 Bacillus sp. BB51/4 | reverse complement strand
CATCGCGTTTCAGCGACTTTCATAATATATCATAGTATATTATTTTCGTCAACAAGTTTTTTAAGATAATTTGTATCTCTCATTTGCTGACTCTGCCTATTATATAGAGTTTTCCATTGCTATGCAAGTATTATTATAAAAAAATAAGAGGAGGAAAAATCCCCCTCTTATTCTTCAGAAGAAACCTCTTCATTAGATTCCTCTTCTTCATCTTTCTGTGCTTTTGCTACCGTCGCTACCTCTTGCTCATCCTCTAATCGAATTAGACGAACACCTTGTGTATTACGTCCCATTTGAGAGATTTGATCAACTGGCATACGAATAATAACACCTGCTGCCGTAATTAACATGATATCTTCTTCACCTGTTACAGATTTAACAGCTACTAATTTACCGTTTTTATCTGTAATATTACAAGTCTTCAGACCTTTACCACCACGGCTTTGTAGACGGTATTCATCAATAGGTGTACGTTTTCCATAACCATTTTTCGTTACGATTAGAACATTTACATCCTCTTCGACAATTTCCATGCCTACAACTTGATCTTCATCACCTAATGTAATTGCTTTTACACCAGCCGCATTACGTCCCATAGAACGCACATCTTGCTCGTTAAAGCGAATTAACATACCATTGCTTGTTCCTACAATAATATCCTTATCACCAGATGTTAAACGTACAGATATTACTTCATCCTCTTCACGAAGAGAGATGGCGATTAAACCATTCGTACGTATATTTGCAAATGATGAAAGTGGCGTTCTCTTAGAAATACCTTGTTTTGTTGTGAAGAATAAGAATTCATCATCACCAAATTCACGAATTGGAATAATGGCGTTAATCCATTCACCCTTATCTACACCTAATAAGTTAATAATAGGTATACCTTTTGCTGTACGACTATACTCTGGGATTTCATATCCTTTCGTACGGTATACTTTCCCTTTATTAGTAAAGAATAAAATGTGATCATGCGTAGAAGTAGTTAATAAATGCTCTACGAAATCATCATCATTTGTTCCCATTCCTTGCACACCACGTCCACCACGGTTCTGTGTTTTGTACGTAGAAGCCGGTAACCTCTTAATATAACCATTATGAGTTAACGTAATAGCGATGTTTTGCTCTGGAATCAAATCTTCATCTTCAATAAATTCCATGCCACCAATTGTAATTTCCGTTCGTCTCTTATCATTGAAGCGTTCTTTTACTTCCGTTAATTCTTCACGAATAATCTCAAGAACTTTCTCTTCATCTGCTAAGATTGCTTTTAATTCAGCGATTAACTTCATTAATTCTTGATATTCTTGCTCAATTTTTTCACGTTCTAATCCTGTTAAACGTTGCAGACGCATATCTAAAATTGCTTGTGCTTGTTTCTCACTTAAACCGAAACGTTCCATTAAGCCTTGTTTTGCAATATCTGCTGTTTTCGAACTACGAATTAACGTAATAACTTCATCTAGATGATCTAGAGCAATTCGTAATCCTTCTAAAATATGAGCACGCGCCTCTGCTTTTTCTAATTCATAAGCAGTACGTCGACGAATTACTACCTTCTGATGCTCCAAGTAATGATATAAATTTTGTTTTAAATTTAGTACTTGTGGTTCTCCATTTACAAGAGACAACATATTAATACCGAAACTTGTTTGAAGTGCTGTATGTTTATATAGATTGTTTAATAGTACATTGGCATTGGCATCACGGCGTACTTCCATAACAATACGCATACCGTTTCGATCTGACTCATCACGTAAATCCGTAATACCTTCAATTTTCTTATCACGAACTAATTCTGCAATTTTTTCAATTAATCGCGCCTTATTAACTTGATAAGGTAGTTCAGTTACGAGAATAGATTGTTTACCATTTGACTTCTCTTCAATTTCAACTTTAGCTCGAAGCATAATAGAGCCTCTACCTGTTTCATACGCTCTTCGAATCCCACTTCGTCCCAAAATTAAACCTGCTGTTGGAAAATCTGGTCCTGGAATAAACTCCATTAATTCCGCAATCGTAATGTCGGGATTATGGCTTAGTGCCAATACACCATCAATTACTTCACCGAGTTGATGCGGTGGAATATTCGTTGCCATACCTACCGCAATACCCGTCGTACCATTCACTAATAAATTAGGGAAACGCGCTGGCAATACAATTGGCTCTCTTTCAGAACCATCATAGTTATCTTGATAATCAATCGTATTTTTTGAAATATCACGTATTAATTCCATAGAAATCTTAGACATTCTTGCTTCTGTATAACGCATCGCTGCTGCTGAATCACCATCAACAGAACCAAAGTTACCATGCCCATCAACAAGCATATAACGTTGACTAAAATCTTGCGCCATACGTACCATCGTCTCGTAAACAGCTGAATCACCGTGAGGGTGATACTTACCGATTACTTCACCGACAATACGCGCTGATTTTTTATACGCTTTATCAGCTGTAATTCCTAAATCATTCATCGCATATAAAACCCTACGATGCACAGGTTTTAATCCATCACGAACATCTGGTAATGCACGAGATACGATAACACTCATTGCGTAATCTAAAAACGAGGTACGCATTTCATGACTAATATTAATTTCTCGAATTCGTGCTTGTTGTTGATTGTCTGACATCAACCAGCACCTCCTCTTACATTTCCGTTACACATACATTGATTTATATGTAGAAGACAGGAATACTTAGATTCCTGTCATTGCCCATTTAAATATCAAGGTTTTTCACGTATTTTGCATTTTCTTGGATAAAGTTACGACGTGGCTCTACTTTATCTCCCATCAAAATTTCAAATGTTTCATCCGCTTCAATTGCATCTTGAAGTGAAACTTGAAGTAATGAACGTACTTCTGGGTCCATTGTCGTCTCCCATAACTGAGTTGGATTCATTTCCCCTAGACCTTTATAGCGCTGAATCCCCGGCTTAGGTTGGGCTGGTAATTCAGCTAAGATTTTTTCAAGTTCCTTATCATTGTACGCATATTGAATTTTCTTACCTTGTTGTACTTTAAACAAAGGTGGCTGTGCAATATATATATAACCGCACTCAATTATTTGACGCATATAGCGATAGAAGAACGTTAATAATAGGGTACGAATATGCGCACCATCAACATCGGCATCCGTCATAATAATAACTTTATGATAGCGTGCTTTTTCAATAGCGAAGTCTCCGCCGATATTTGTACCAATCGCCGTAATAATTGTACGAACTTCATCATTTGATAAAATCTTATCTAAACGTGCCTTTTCAACATTAATAATTTTACCCTTCAGCGGTAAAATTGCTTGGAAATGACGATCACGCCCTTGTTTTGCAGACCCACCCGCAGAGTCACCCTCTACGATATAGATTTCACTAATTGCTGGATCTTTAGAAGAACAGTCTGCCAATTTCCCTGGTAAACTTGAAACTTCTAAAGCACTCTTTCGGCGAGTTAACTCACGAGCCTTTTTAGCTGCTACACGCGCACGCGCTGCCATCGTCCCTTTATCTATAATCTTACGTGCAACATTCGGATTTTCCAGTAAGAACTTTTCAAATGCCTCTGAGAATACTGACTCTGTAATTGTTCTTGCTTCACTATTTCCAAGTTTCGTCTTCGTTTGTCCTTCGAATTGTGGATTTGGATGTTTAATTGACACAATCGCTGTTAAACCTTCACGAACATCTTCACCAGTTAAATTACTATCCGCATCTTTTAAAATATTATTTTTACGACCATAGTCGTTGATCACACGAGTTAAGGCTGTTTTAAATCCTACCTCATGTGTACCACCTTCATACGTATGAATATTATTTGTAAATGAGTAAATATGATTTGTGTATCCTTCGTTATATTGAAGCGCAACTTCAACCTGAATACCATCTTTTGAACCCTCTACATATACAGGTTCTTCATGAATTGGCTGTTTTGAACGATTTAAATGTTCAACATATGATTTAATTCCACCTTCATAATGGAATTCTTTCTTCTGTTTATGTTCACGTTTATCTTCAATTGTTAATTTAATATTACGATTTAAAAATGCTAATTCGCGCATACGAGTTGCTAACGTATCAAATTCGTATACTATTGTTTCCTGAAAAATTTCTGGATCTGGTTTAAATCGAGTTATCGTCCCTGTTTGATCTGTGTCACCAATGACTTTTAAATCCGCAACCGGGATACCTCTTTCGTATTTTTGATAATGGATTTTGCCTTCACGATGTACAAATACCTCTAGTTCTGTTGATAGAGCATTTACTACAGATGCCCCAACACCATGCAAACCACCGGAAACTTTATAACCGCCACCGCCAAACTTACCACCAGCATGAAGAACGGTCATTATAACTTCTACAGCAGGACGTCCCATTTTTTCTTGTATACCAACTGGAATACCACGTCCATTATCCGTTACAAGAATACTATTATCTTCTTCGATACTAACGTTAATTTCATCACAATACCCTGCAAGTGCTTCATCAATACTATTATCGACGATTTCCCACACAAGATGGTGAAGTCCTTTTCCACTTGTAGATCCAATATACATCCCAGGGCGTTTTCGAACCGCTTCTAATCCTTCAAGTACCTGTATCTGACTTTCATCATATGAGTTTTCTTCCATTTGCTTTTGTTCCATTGACACAAAGATCACCTACTTTTCCATTTAAATAGGGATTACGCCCTATCTATTTCACAATCTACCGTGCCGTTCGTTACATGAATTGTTTTCGCTTCTTTTAATGTTTCGTGTTCAATTCCGTCGACACTCGTCGTTGTCACAAATGTTTGCACTTTTCCTTGAATTGTATTTAACAGATGCGATTGACGATAATCATCTAATTCTGATAATACATCATCCAATAAAAGAATCGGATATTCCTTAACTTCTGAGTAAATCAATTCAATTTCAGCTAATTTTAGGGACAGTGCGGTCGTTCGTTGTTGTCCTTGCGAACCAAAGACTTGAACATTTTTACTATTAACGAAGAATTGTAAATCATCACGATGAGGACCAATTAAAGTCGTACCACGGAAAATCTCACGTTGTTTCACAGATTGAAAATTTTCATAGTATACTTCTTTTATTTTCGACAAATCCATTGATTCTGATACATCTACACTTGGTTTATAGACAATTTCTAATTCTTCTAATCCGCGGCTTATACCGCGATGAATTGGAGCTGCCCATTCTTGTAGTAAATGCAAAAATTCAAACCGTTTTTGCAATATTTTTGCACCATGCTCAATAAGTTGAAGTGTAAATACATCCAACATCGTTTCCTCATTCTTACTATTCCCTTGCATCTTTTTCAGCAAGTGATTTCGTTGCGTGAGCACCTTTTGATATTGACTCAATTCATACAAATAGATTGGAGCTATTTGGCCTAATTCCATATCTAAAAAGCGTCTTCTTACTTGAGGGCTTCCTTTTACAAGATTTAAATCTTCTGGGGCAAACATGACAACATTCATCATACCAATATATTGACTCAATTTTTGTTGTTCAAGTTGATTTAATTTTGCCTTTTTACCTTTTTTCGAAATATTTAATTCCAAAGACAAAGAACTATTTCTCTTTTGTAATTTCCCTTTAATTTGACCGAAGTCTTCATCCCAACGGAT
The DNA here is from genome assembly GCF_008368845.1 of Bacillus sp. BB51/4. Taxonomy (NCBI): domain Bacteria; kingdom Bacillati; phylum Bacillota; class Bacilli; order Caryophanales; family Bacillaceae; genus Bacillus; species Bacillus sp. BB51/4. The sequence goes on along the minus strand of NZ_QOSC01000024.1, from coordinate 135,434 downwards.
AAGCTCGCGATCATTAGAGGTTCTATGAGATTTCGCCATCGCTAAAACATAAATAGCTTCCATCAAATTCGTTTTCCCTTGTGCGTTTTCACCGATAATCACATTCACTTTATCTTCAAAGGAAAGCTCTAACTTTTCATAATTGCGATAGTTTTTTAATTGTATTTCTGAAATAAACAAAGGGCTCCCCCTTTATGCCTGAACTTGGAAACTTCCGCTTCCTGGAATTTCAATAATATCGTTCGCATATAATTTGCGACCTCTTCTATTTTCAAGTTCTTGATTCACGTACACTTCATATTCTTGTAAAAACCATTTTACAGCGCCACCTGTATCAATTACATCGGCTAACTTCAAAAATTGTCCTAGTGTAATATACTCTGTTGAAATTTTAATACGTTTCATAAAATCGCTCACTTTCTGAAAGTGTTCATTCTTTCATTGTACTAAATAAACTAACATTAGGAAAGTAATACCCAAAAATCAAATAAGGGCTACTAGTATCTGAAAACTAGCAACCCTTACTTCTGACTTAGTAAGTACGAACCGGTAAAATTAATTGAATAATGGACTCATCATTTACTGTACGAATTAAGAATGGTCTCATCGCACCAGTAAAGCTAATTTTAATTTCAGTACTATCTAAAGCTTTTAGTGCATCCATCATATATTTTGCACTAAAAGATATTTTTAACTCTTCCCCATCCACTTTTTCACATTGAACTTCTTCTACTACTTTCCCAATTTCTGGTGAATTCGAAGAAATTTCTAGCATTTCCTGTTCTAAAGTTGATAATTTTACAACATTATTACGACCATCCCTTGCTAATAAAGATGCACGATCAATTGCTTGTAAAAATTCTTTTGTATTTACAAAAATATCTGTTTTACTTTCGGCTGGAATTAAACGAGTTGTATCCGGATAATTACCTTCTAACAATCTTGAGAAGAATAATAAATGCTTTGTACGGAATAATACTTGATACTCCGTAATAACGATATCTACCATTTCTTCAGACTCATCTAGAATTTTGCTTAATTCATTTAAGCTTTTACCTGGAATAACAACACTCGCTTGAAATTCATCTGCGATTCCTTCGATTTTTGCTTTTCGAAGAGCTAACCTGTGACTATCTGTAGCAATGCAAGTTAATTCGCTGTTATATACTTTCCAGTTTACACCTGTCAAGATCGGTCTTGTTTCAGAAGTGGAAACTGCAAATACAGTTTGTCTGATCATATGTTTCAGTAAATCTGTTGGAATCTTAAAAACATGGTGTTCTTCAATTTGTGGTAACAATGGATATTCAGCAGAATCTAAACCATTTAAATTAAACTCTGATTTTCCAGAAATTATTTTTGTCATAAAATGATTTTCCACAGAAATTTCGACAGTCTCTTTAGGTAATTTTTTTACAATCTCACTAAAATATTTTGCTTGTAAAATAATACTTCCTGATTGTGCTACTTCTACGATCTCTTTTCCATTGTCTTCAACTGGGATAAAAGATTCAATAGAAATATCAGCATCGCTTCCTGTTAACGTAACTCCTTCTTCCGTAGCCACAACTTTAATTCCTGTAAGGATCGGAATTGTTGTACGAGAAGAAACAGCCTTCATTACATCTTGTACACTTCTTACAAGATAGTCTTTTTGTATTGTAAAACGCATAAAGAAAAACCTCCGGTAAGTATAATATTTTATTTAATTAATAAAGATAAAATATAGTAGTAATAGTAATAGGACCTGTGGATATGTGGATAACCCCGTTGAACGATGTAAAAACAGTCTATCTACATGTGGATAGACTGTGCGTAAAACAAGGGGAGTTATTCACACTATTCAGCTACTACTTTAAAATATCGTTAATTTCTTCAACTTGTTTTTGTAATTGCGTATCCGTTTTAAGCAGCTTAGAAATTTTTTCATGAGCATGGATAACTGTTGTATGATCACGTCCACCAAATTCTTCACCGATTTTAGGTAAGGAGTAATCTGTAAGTTCGCGTGATAAATACATTGCAATTTGGCGAGGGAAGGCAACTGATTTTGTTCGCTTTTTCGCCTTGAAATCTTCCAGTTTTATTTGATAAACGTCCCCGACAGCCTTTTGAATATCATAAATGGAGATAATTTTTGGTTTAGAATTTGGAATAATATTTTTAAGTGCTTCAGCTGCTAAATCAGCATTAATATCTTTGTTAATTAAAGATGAATAAGCTACTACTCGGATAAGTGCACCTTCTAGTTCACGAATGTTTGAATCAATTTGATTTGCAATATAAAGCATAACCTCATTTGGTATATCGAGTCCTTCAGCCTTTGCTTTTTTACGTAAAATTGCAATTCGTGTTTCTAAATCTGGTGGCGTAATATCCGTAATGAGTCCCCATTCAAAGCGAGAACGAAGACGATCTTCTAAAGTTGGAATTTCTTTTGGTGGCCGATCACTTGAAATTACAATTTGTTTACTTTCTTCGTGTAATGCATTGAATGTATGGAAAAACTCTTCTTGAGTTTGTTCTTTTCCTGCTAGAAATTGAATATCATCTATCAATAAAACATCTACATTACGGTATTTATTACGAAAATCGACCGCTTTATTATCACGAATAGAATTAATGAATTCATTTGTAAATTTTTCTGATGATAAATATACAACCTTTGCGTTTGGGTTATGTTCAATTACATAATGACCAATTGCATGCATTAAATGGGTCTTTCCGAGTCCAACTCCCCCGTAAATAAAGAGTGGATTATATGCTTTAGCTGGCGCTTCGGCTACGGCCAATGAAGCAGCGTGAGCAAAACGGTTACCAGAGCCAATAACAAATGTATCAAACGTATATTTTGGATTTAGCATACTCTGTGGTAAATGATTAGAATCATCTTGTGCTGAATTTGGTTTAGAAGGAGGAAGATCAATCTCCTCTTCAGCTTGACTTTGGGGAATAATAAAGCGAATAGCTAATTTTGCCCCCGTTAAATCATAAAGTGTTTCCGAAATTAGCTCTGAATAATGAGATTCTAACCAATCACGAGCGAATTCATTTGGAGCTGTAATTGTTAACACGTCTTTCTTTAAATTATGTGCGGTTGTTGATTTTAACCATGTTTCATAACTTGGTTTACTGACCTTTTTTTCTAGTTCTTTTAAGGCGCTGTTCCATAAATCAGAGATGTTTTCCAAAGGTGTCCCTCCTTTACTAAGATGGTAAAAGAATAAGGTTGCGCAACAAATGTACAACCTAAATAAATATAAAATGTATATTTATACGAAACGTATTTTAAAACCTAAAAACGTCGTTTGTATATGAGATAGGGTTTTCGACAAAAAAAGCAAATGTGGATAAGTATTTACCCACATGTGATTAAAACTGTCCACATGTTATACACAAATTGTGGATAAGATAAAGGTGTGGAAAACTTATTCAAAGTGAAAACACAACTATAATATCAAAAAAAAGTAGCTATAGCAATGAATTTAAGAAAGTTATCCACAAAATCAATACCTTGTGGAATAAACTTGTCCACAACACGATATACTGTGTAAAAGTACGAAAAGGGTTTGTGGATATAAAAACCAAGAAAAAACATTTATCCACAAGGAAATATAGGGTCTGTGAAAAAGTATGTGAATAGGTTCAAAATGAATATTTGATGAAAATTTCGAGAACCATTGACATTTTCCTAGTTGATTAACTATAATTTATAGGACTGTCTTTAACAGATATTCCTCAGGGAGGTGTCATATAATGAAAAGAACTTACCAACCAAATAAACGTAAGCGCAGCAAAGTACATGGTTTCCGCAGCCGTATGAGCACAGCGAACGGACGTAAAGTGCTAGCAGCTCGTCGTCGTAAAGGAAGAAAAGTATTATCTGCGTAGACCACTGATCGTTCAGTGGTCTTTTTTTCTAATAATAGTGAATTTCCACTGATGAACTACAGGAGTGTCAATTGATATGAAGAAAAAATATCGTATAAAAAAGAATGATGAATTCCAGACGGTTTTTCAAAAAGGAAAATCGAATGCTAACCGTCAGCTTGTTGTCTATCAACTAGATAAGGGAGAGCAGCCAAACTTTCGTATTGGCCTTTCTGTCAGCAAGAAAATAGGAAATGCAGTAGTGCGTAACCGAATTAAACGTATGATTCGCCAGTCGATCACAGAATTAAAAGATGAGATAGATTCTGGAAAAGATTTTGTTATAATAGCAAGGAAGCCTTGTGCAGAGATGACATATGAAGAATTAAAGAAAAGCTTAATTCATGTCTTTAAACGCTCTGGTATGAAAAGAATAAAAAAGTAGCGTAAGGAAATGAATTACACTATATACATACCGAAACAAGGAGGAGCAGGCTTTGAAAAAGAAAATAGGTTTACTAGCCATGGTTATTGCATTAATGGCAATTGCTACTGGCTGTAGTGAAGTGAATCAGCCGATTACACCGAAAAGTACTGGAATTTGGAATGAATATTTCGTATATCCGCTTTCTCAGTTAATTACGTATTTTGCCAACTTATTTGGTAGTAATTACGGTTTAGCAATCGTTGTTACAACTCTTATCATTCGTTTTGCATTATTACCATTAATGATTAAACAAACGAAGAGTACGAAAGCAATGCAGGCGTTACAACCAGAAATGGTTAAGTTAAAAGAGAAATATAGTTCTAAAGATCAAGCAACACAGCAAAAACTACAACAAGAAATGATGCAGTTATATCAAAAAAATGGTGTAAACCCATTAGCAGGATGTTTACCAATATTCATTCAGATGCCTATTTTATTCGCGTTTTACCATGCGATTATGAGAACAGCAGAAATTAGTAAGCATACATTTTTATGGTTCGATTTAGGGCAGGCAGATCCGTACTATATCTTACCGGTTGTTGCGGCAATTACGACATTTATTCAGCAAAAGCTTGCAATGGCAGGAACAGCTGGTCAAAATCCGCAAATGGCAATGATGATTTGGCTTATGCCAATTATGATTTTAGTCTTTGCAATTAACTTCCCAGCTGCATTATCACTTTACTGGGTTGTTGGTAATATCTTTGGTATCGCTCAAATGTACTTGATCAAGGGGCCAGAAATTAAGGCTAGTAAGGCAGAAGGATCAAGCAAGTGAGTGTAATTACTGCTAAAGGACAAACAGTCGAGCTGGCAGTACAAGATGCTTTAAGGCAACTAAATGTTCTAAAAGACCGAGTAGATATAAATATTATCGATGAGGGTAAAAGAGGGTTCCTAGGTTTATTTGGGAATCGACCTGCAGTAGTAGAAGTTGTATTGAAGAAAGATCCGATTCAAGAATGTGAAGAATATTTAAAAAATATTATTCATGATATGGGTGTGGAAGCTGAGATTAGTAAAATTGTAAAAGGACGCGAGATTGAATTTACAATTTCTGGCGAAAACATAGGTGTTTTGATTGGGAAAAGAGGAAACACCTTGAATTCTTTGCAGTATTTAACAAAACTTGTGGCGAATCGTAGTACGAAGCAGTATATTGGCATCACACTAGATGCTGAAAATTATCGTAGTAAAAGAAAAGGTACATTAGAAGCACTTTCTTATCGATTAGCAAAACAAGTAGTAAGTACGAAAAAAAGAGTTGTGTTGGAGCCTATGCCATCTTTTGAACGAAAGATTATCCACCAAGCATTATCTAATCATCAAAATATCATTACAACTTCTGAAGGAAAAGAACCACATCGACATGTTGTAATATCTTCCAAGTGACCGGTTACTCAATTGAGTGCCGGTTTTTTTGAGGGGAAAATAGGTGTGGATAACTAAAAAACACTAAACTTATCCACTGTGAATAAGTTTAGTGTTTTTCACATGAGGACATAATAAAATGAGTTATTATTCTTTTGTAGATAGGTTCGTTATGGTATTCTAATAATTTAGTGAAGAAAATAATCAAGTTGAAATAGAGATAAATAAGCAAGTGAGGTGAAAGGACATGGAATTTGATACAATTGCCGCGATTTCCACAGCGCTTGGAGAGGGTGCAATTGCCATTGTTCGAGTAAGTGGGGATGATGCGGTTGAAAAAGTTAATCGTATTTTTAAAGGGAAGGATTTAACAGAAGTTCCTTCTCACACAATTCATTATGGTCATATTGTCGATTTAGATACAAATCAGGTTATTGAAGAAGTGATGGTATCTATTCTGCGTGCACCAAGGACTTTTACACGTGAAAATATAGTGGAAATTAACTGTCACGGCGGACTTGTTTCGGTAAATAAAGTATTGCAGCTTATTTTAGCGCAAGGAGTAAGATTAGCAGAGCCTGGTGAATTTACAAAACGTGCTTTTTTAAATGGCCGTATTGATTTATCACAAGCAGAAGCTGTTATGGACTTAATCCGTGCAAAAACAGATCGCGCAATGAACGTAGCGATTAATCAAATGGAAGGACGATTATCTAAATTAATCGGCCGTCTGCGTCAGGACATATTAGAAACGTTGGCTCATGTTGAGGTAAACATAGATTACCCGGAATATGATGATGTGGAAGAAATGACACATAATATTTTAATTGAGAAAGCTACACATGTTCGTACGGAAATTGCAAAAATATTAGAAACATCGAAGCAAGGAAAGATTTTACGTGAAGGTATTGCTACTGCAATCATCGGTAGACCTAACGTTGGGAAGTCATCGCTATTAAATAGTCTTGTTCAGGAGAAAAAGGCAATTGTAACTGATATTGCAGGAACAACTCGTGATGTTATTGAAGAGTACGTTAATGTGCGTGGTGTACCACTTAAACTTATAGATACAGCCGGGATTCGTGAAACAGAAGATGTTGTTGAACGAATTGGTGTAGAGCGTTCAAAAGAAATGATGAGCCAAGCTGATTTAGTGTTAGTTGTCGTTAATTATAGCGAGGCTTTAACGCATGAGGATGAAGATCTATTCCGTGCCGTACAAGGAAAAGATTTCATTGTTATTGTAAATAAGACAGATTTATCGCAAGTAATCGATATGGAACGTGTTACAGAATTGGCAGCGGGAAATCGTATTATTACAACATCGTTAATTGAGGAACAAGGAATAGATGAGCTTGAAAAGGCAATAGCTGATTTATTCTTTGAAGGAACAATTGATTCTGCAGATGTGACATATGTTTCTAACGCGAGACATATTGGATTATTAACACAAGCAGGAAAAACAATTGGAGATGCAATTGAGGCAATAGAAAATGGTGTTCCAATTGATATGGTGCAAATTGATTTAACAAGAACGTGGGAAATACTTGGTGAAATTACTGGTGATACCGTCCATGAAAGCCTAATTGACCAGTTGTTCTCTCAATTTTGTTTAGGAAAATAATATAGCGATGTTTTAGAAAGATAGAGATTTTTAGGAGGAATAAACAATGGGATACAATGCCGGTTCATACGATGTCATAGTAATCGGTGCAGGTCATGCAGGATGTGAAGCTGGTCTTGCGGCAGCACGAATGGGCTCCAAAACATTAATGTTAACAATTAATTTAGATATGGTGGCTTTTATGCCATGTAACCCTTCTGTTGGTGGACCAGCAAAAGGGATTGTTGTTCGGGAAATTGATGCATTAGGCGGAGAAATGGGACGCAACATTGATAAAACATATATTCAAATGCGTATGTTAAATACAGGTAAAGGACCAGCTGTACGCGCGCTTCGCGCACAAGCAGATAAGTTCTCTTACCAGCATGAATTAAAGAAAACAATTGAAGAAACACCAAATTTAACGTTGTTCCAAGGAATGGTTGAGCGTTTAATCGTTGAAGATGGCGAATGTAAAGGCGTAGTTACGCAAGCTGGTGCTGAATATACAGCCAAAACAGTTGTAATTACAACTGGAACATTTTTACGCGGTGAGATTATTATGGGGGATTTAAAATATTCGAGCGGTCCGAATAATCAACAACCATCTATTACTTTATCCGAACATTTAGAGGAGCTTGGATTTGATCTTGTTAGATTTAAAACAGGTACACCTCCGCGTGTAAATAGTAATACGATTGATTACAGTAAAACAGAAATTCAGCCAGGTGATGATAAACCACGAGCTTTCTCTTTTGAAACGACAAAATTTATTATGGATCAAATTCCATGTTGGTTGACGTATACAAGTACGGAAACACATCGTTTAATAGATGAAAACCTACATCGCTCAGCTATGTATTCTGGTATGATTAAGGGAACAGGACCTAGATATTGTCCTTCAATTGAAGACAAAGTAGTAAGATTTAATGATAAACCACGTCATCAAATTTTCTTAGAGCCAGAAGGACGTAATACACAAGAAGTGTATGTACAAGGTTTATCCACAAGCTTACCAGAAGATGTACAACGTGATATGCTTAGAACAATACCTGGCCTAGAAAACGTTGAAATGATGCGTACAGGTTATGCAATTGAATATGATGCAATTGTGCCAACACAACTATGGCCAACACTTGAAACGAAAAAAATTAAGAATTTATATACAGCAGGACAAATTAACGGAACTTCTGGTTACGAAGAGGCGGCAGGACAAGGGCTTATGGCTGGGATTAATGCAGCATGTCGTTCTTTAGGTAAAAAAGAAGTTATTTTAGGTCGCGCGGATGCTTATATTGGTGTCTTAATTGATGATCTTGTAACGAAAGGTACAAATGAACCATATCGCTTATTAACATCTCGTGCAGAATATCGCCTATTATTACGCCACGATAATGCTGATCTTCGTTTAACTGAAGTTGGTCGTGAAATTGGATTAATTAAAGAAGAGCGCTATGAGCGATTTACAAATAAAAAATTAAAAATTGAACAGGAAAAGGAACGTTTAAGCAGCATCATTATTAAACCACGTCCTGAAGTTCAAGAATTAATTCGTAGTATTGGCGGAAGTGAATTGAAAGATGGAATACGTGCAAGTGACTTATTACGTCGTCCAGAGATGACATATGAACATATTCATCTTTTAGTACCAAGTGAAGTAGAATTAAGTGATGAAATTACAGAACAAGTTGAAATTCAGATTAAGTATGAAGGATATATCGAAAAATCCTTACAGCAAGTAGAGCGTATGAAGAAAATGGAAAACAAAAAAATCCCTGTGGATATTGATTATGATGCGATTTCTAGCCTTGCCTCAGAAGCGAGACAGAAATTGAAAGATGTTCGTCCACTTTCAATGGGGCAGGCTTCACGTATTTCTGGCGTGAATCCAGCGGATGTTTCTATTTTACTTGTGTATATTGAACAAGGAAAAATTGCGCGAGTATCGAACCAATAAATAGTAAGGAGATATTGTTAGATGAACATAGAACAATTTCAATCTATGCTAGAAGAGAAGGGTATCACCCTCTCTTCTAGACAGTTAGAGCAGTTCGAAATCTACTTTGAAACATTAGTAGAGTGGAATGAAAAAATGAACTTAACGGCTATTACGGAGAAAGAGGAAGTATATTTAAAACACTTTTTTGATTCCATTACAGCTGCTTTTTATTATGATTTTTCAGAACCATTCTCAATTTGTGATGTTGGCGCAGGAGCTGGATTCCCAAGTATTCCTTTGAAAATCTGTTTCCCGCACTTAAAAGTAACAATTGTAGACTCATTGCAAAAACGTATTAACTTCTTAAATCATTTAGCACAAAAGTTGGAATTAGGTGACGTTGCGTTTTGTCACGATCGTGCGGAAACATTTGGGAAAAAAGAAGGTGTACGTGAATCGTACGATATTGTAATGGCACGTGCAGTTGCGCGTCTTTCGGTATTGAGTGAGCTATGTTTACCACTTGTAAAAGTTGGGGGAACATTCATTGCAATGAAAGGTGCCGCAGCAAACGAAGAAATTGAAAATGGCAAGTATGCTTTAGAGGTGCTAGGCGGGAATTTAAAAGAAATGTCTACGTTCCAATTACCGTTTGAAGAAAGTGAACGTAATATTTTATTAATCGAGAAAAAGCGCAAGACACCAAAGAAATATCCACGCAAACCGGGAACACCCAATAAATTACCTATTGAAAAATAAATCTTATTAGACGTAAGATTAAATTATATAAATGAAAACGTAAATGTTTCATAGGAAACATTTTATGGAGAATAGTCAATAGGCCTAAAAGGTGGTGGAATATGTATGAAAAATACGTTTTCTCGTTTATTTGGCTTTGGAGATAAAGAGAGCGAATTCGAATTACAAGACGAAAGCCATGAAGAAATAGATAAAAAGGTATATGAAGAAATACAAGAAATTCCGATAGTAAATATTACCCCTAACCGTTATCAACCACGAACAGTTTTTGATGATGCACGAATTGAAGAGCTAGCACTAACGATTCGTACACATGGGCTGATTCAGCCGATTGTTGTGAGGCAATATGAGGATGACAAGTACGAGATTATCGCTGGAGAAAGGCGTTTCCGTGCGGCAACAAAGTTAGGGTGGGAAAAGGTTCCTGCAATTATAAAGAACTTAAATGATACAGAGACAGCTTCTGTAGCTTTAATTGAAAACTTGCAACGTGAGGAACTAACAGCAATCGAGGAAGCTGTGGCATATCAAAAGCTAATTGAGTTACATAATTTAACACAAGAAGCATTGGCACAACGACTTGGAAAAGGACAATCCACAATCGCAAATAAGTTGCGATTGTTAAAGTTGCCTGAAGAAATAAAACGTGCGTTATTAGAAAAAAGTATTACAGAACGTCATGCCCGCGCTCTCATTCCTTTAAAGAATGAGGAATTACAACTGAAGGTTTTACAGGAAATTGTGGAGAAACAACTGAATGTAAAACAAACAGAGGAACGAATTGCGAAATTACTAGAAGAAGCCAAACCGAAGCGTAAGGCAAAGCAAAAAGCAGTAAGTCGAGATACGAGAATTGCCATGAATACAATTAGGCAGTCATTACAAATGGTTGCTGACAGTGGTTTAAATGTTAATTCTGCGGAAGAAGAATTTGATGAGTACTATCAAATTACAATTAAAATTCCGAAGAAAAAATAATAATGGCGTGTTAGAGACCTTATCCTATTGGATAGGTCTCTTTTACTATATTTTCTTGTTAGATGAAGAAGGAGTTTAGAAATAAATTTTGAAGTTTAATAAGGACGTAAAAGAAAAACTTTTATTTCATGTTACAATAAACATAATTGTTACTAGAATAAGATAGAAAGGTTGAAAGTAGGTGACATCATGGGAAAAATCATTGCTATTGCCAATCAAAAAGGTGGCGTTGGAAAAACAACAACATCTGTTAATTTAGGGGCTGGATTGGCACAAGTAGGTAAAAAAGTCCTTCTTGTAGATATTGACGCTCAAGGAAATGCAACGACTGGTGTGGGAATTGAAAAATCCGAATTAGATCAATGTATTTACAATGTTCTTGTGGAAGATGCAGATGTTCAAGGGGTTATACGTAAAACCGCAACTGAAAACTTAGATGTTCTACCCGCTACAATTCAATTGGCAGGAGCTGAAATTGAATTGGTACCGACTATTTCCCGGGAAGTACGTTTACAAAGGGCATTACAGCCAGTTCGTGATGAATATGACTATATTATTATCGATTGTCCCCCGTCCTTAGGGTTATTAACGATTAATGCATTAACCGCAGCAGATTCTGTTATTATTCCTGTTCAATGCGAATATTACGCACTAGAAGGATTAAGTCAGCTATTAAATACAGTTCGACTTGTGCAAAAGCACTTAAATAAAAATCTAGCAATTCAAGGTGTATTGTTAACGATGTTGGATGCCCGTACGAATTTAGGGATTCAGGTTATAGATGAAGTGAAAAAGTACTTTAGGGATAAAGTATACCGTTCGATTATTCCTCGTAATGTTCGTTTAAGTGAGGCACCAAGTCATGGGAAACCAATTATGCAGTATGACGCTAAATCAAGAGGGGCAGAAGTATATATAGATTTAGCAGAGGAAGTGATTGCAGGTGGCTAAAGGATTAGGAAGAGGAATTAATGTGTTTTTTCCTGATTTAGATGTGAAAGAAGAAGAGGCAATTCAGGAGATTGTGATAACTGAATTAAGACCGAATCCATATCAACCACGTAAACACTTTAATAAAGAGGCAATTCAAGAATTATCGGCCTCTATTAAAGAGCACGGCATATTGCAACCGTTAATTGCTAGGAAGAGTATTAAAGGATATGAAATTGTTGCAGGTGAAAGAAGATATCGTGCTGCCAAAGAGGCAGGGCTCGAAAAGGTACCTGCTGTTGTAAGACAATTAAATGAGCAGCAAATGATGGAGTTTGCATTGCTTGAAAACTTACAACGAGAAGATTTAAACCCAATGGAAGAAGCAATGGCATATCAAATGTTAATGAATGAGCTAAATGTAACGCAAGAACAATTAGCAAAACGTCTTGGTAAGAGCAGACCTTACATTGCAAATTATACGCGGTTATTAAGCCTCCCTTCTTTTGTGCAAGATATGATTGCAAATGGTCAACTTTCAATGGCCCATGGGAGAACTTTGCTTACTATAAAAGATGAAGAACAATTGAAATCGTTATTAAAACGAATCGAAAAAGAAGGATTAAACGTTCGTCAATTAGAGAAAATTGTTCAGGAGATTAATCAACGCGTTTCACGTGAAACAAAACAAGTGAAAAAAGAGAGAAACATATTTTTCGTAGAACGCGAAACGTTCTTAAGAGAAAAGTTTGGCACAGATGTGAAAATTAAAGAAACGAAAAAAGAAAAAGGTAAAATCGAAATTGAATTTTTTAATAAAGAAGATTTAAATCGTATTTTAGAATTATTAGCGCAGAAAAACTAAAAAGCAAACCATCTTATTATTTATAGATGGTTTGCTTTTTTTAATACAGATAATTTTTGGTCTGTTTCTTTTATACTTTGTGCAATTACATCAGCCATTTTCATGACTAAACTTAATCTTGTATTTTGCAGGACGAAAAACTCCATAAAACCATTTAGATTTACGATGCCATGAATATGTAAATCACCAACTGCAGGTAATTTTTTGTTCATCGCAGCTCCAGGTTTACTAGGCCCCATTCCGGTAGTGATGGAACCGATGCTTTGAGACTTTCCTAAACAGGCATCAACCGCAATTATAAATGAAGTAGGATTATCTTTCTGTATATTCTGAATTCTTTCTTCTAAATTTAGCGCATGCACTGGCTCATCTAGTGTGCCGAACACTTGGAAGTTTTTAATCCCTACTTGTTCTAGTTTCGTACCGACTAACGGACCGAGTGCATCGCCTGTAGAACGATCTGTTCCGATACAAACGAGAATAATCGGTATATTCGTTTTAATAGGGATATGGGAAAGTAAGAAGTTACTAATTGTCTCGGAGGCTTCTACGTCTTGGTGCATAACATTTTGAGTTTCTTTTTCGAAAAAGGGTAAGCGAAAACTTCCAATATTCATGAAGCATCCATCCTTTTAATAAATTTTCAAAATATGTTATATGATGAGTAAAATGGAAAACTATAAGTGCGTATTTCTTGTAAAACTTGAGTGAAAACGGAAATAATAGTACTAGTATATATATATTCGTTCCATTTTATACCTGCATGGAAGTTAACAAATGCAATTAAAGTCATAAAAATTTTTCAGAAATCAGGGTGACTTCTGATACAATGAGAAGGATGATTAAAAAGAAATTTTAGCTGGAGAGGTAGAGGTACATGGATTTAGCGTTGAAATGGTTTGAGTCCATTGATTGGACGAATATAGGTGTGAAATCACTAAAAATAGTCGTTATTTTAATACTTGGTGCAATTATTGTGCGAGTTGCGCGTGCAATTGTACGAAATGCGTTTCGTATGGGAAGCCGTTCGCCAATTCAAATTTCAGAACGTCGTACAGTTACAGTAGCGAAGTTACTTGAAAATATTGTGGCATACGTTGTTATGTTCATTATGTTAATTGCGATTTTGGGTGTGTTTAATATTAATGCATCTGGTTTATTAGCGGGTGCCGGGGTAATTGGTTTAGCAGTCGGATTTGGTGCTCAAAGTTTAGTAAAAGATGTTATTACGGGGTTATTTATTTTGCTAGAAGATCAATTTTCAGTAGGTGACTATGTAAAAATTGGTCAGTTTGAAGGTGTCGTTCTAGAAATTGGACTTCGTACAACAAAAGTAAAGAGTTGGACAGGCGAAATTCATACTTTACCAAATGGAAGTATTATTCAAGTTACGAACTATTCAGTTAGTAATAGTGTAGCATTTGTTGATGTATCCATTTCGTATGAGGCTGACATAGCGAAAGCGGAGCAAGTCATTGAAGAGTTATTAGAAGAATTACCTGCACAGTATACGCAAATGGTAGCAAAGCCTCAGTTATTAGGTGTGCAAACATTGGCTGCATCAGAAGTTATATTACGTGTTATTGCGGAAGTAGAGCCGATGCAACATGCGGTTGTTGCGAGAGCCCTTCGTAAAGAAATTAAAAATCGTCTAGATTTACATGGGATTGAAATTCCATATCCACGTATGGTTTTATATAATCGTGAAGAATTGGTGAGTGGAAAAGCAATTTAGTATGGAGAGGGGTTTGGAGAATGGAGCAAAAGCAGTATAACTTGTACGATGTTGTGGAAATGAAGAAAGCCCACCCATGTGGTGAGAATCGCTGGAAGATTATTCGTATGGGAATGGATATCCGCATTAAGTGCGAGGGATGTGACCATTCAGTAATGATTCCTCGAAGAGAATTTGATCGTAAGGTGAAAAAAATACTTGTGAAGCACGAAGAATAGAGAGAAAGTAACAGTTGCAATGGGTAGCTGTTACTTTTTTTCGTTTGGAGGAAACTTGTCATTTTTTTCGTTACTATCTATAATGATGAAAGATTGAGACATAGGAGTGAAAAATATGGGATTAACGGCTGGGATTGTTGGATTACCTAACGTAGGGAAGTCAACTTTATTTAATGCAATTACACAAGCAGGAGCAGAATCTGCAAACTATCCATTCTGTACAATTGATCCAAACGTAGGGATTGTAGAAGTACCAGATGAGCGTTTAAATAAATTAACGGAATTAGTAGAACCGAAAAAAACTGTTCCGACTGTATTTGAGTTTACTGATATTGCAGGTATCGTAAAAGGTGCTAGTAAAGGTGAAGGTTTAGGAAATAAATTCTTATCTCACATTCGCCAAGTAGATGCAATTTGCCAAGTTGTTCGTTGTTTTGAAGACGAAAATATTACACACGTTTCAGGGAAAGTAGATCCAATCGATGATATTGAAACAATCAACTTAGAGCTAATCTTAGCGGATTTAGAATCTGTTGATAAACGTATCGAGCGCGTTGCGAAGTTAGCGAGACAAAAAGATAAAGAAGCAGTATATGAGCATGAAATTTTAGTTCGTTTAAAAGAAGCTTTTGAAGAGGGAAAACCAGCTCGTACTGTTGAATTTACAGAAGAACAAATGAAGATTGTTAAAGGCCTTCATTTACTTACAACGAAAGAAATGTTATACGTAGCAAACGTAAGTGAAGATGATATTATGGATCCTTCTGAAAATAAATATGTACAAATGGTAAAAGAATTTGCTGCAAATGAAAATTCTCAAGTAATCGTTGTATGTGCAAAAATCGAAGAAGAAATCGCTGAGCTAGACGAGGAAGAGAAAAAAGTATTCCTTGAAGAACTAGGCATTGAAGAATCTGGTTTAGATCAATTAATTCGTGCTGCATATGATTTATTAGGACTTGCTACTTACTTCACAGCTGGTGTGCAAGAAGTACGTGCATGGACGTTTAAACAAGGTATGAAAGCACCACAATGTGCTGGCGTAATTCATACAGACTTTGAGCGTGGATTTATTCGTGCGGAAACAGTTTCTTACGAAGACTTAATGACAAACGGTTCTATGACAGCTGCAAAAGAAGCTGGTAAAGTTCGTTTAGAAGGAAAAGAGTATATCGTAAAAGACGGAGACGTTATGCACTTCCGCTTCAACGTTTAATTTAATATTTCCTAGGAAAAATAAAGATATGAGCTTGGCAAATATATTATGTGTTTGCCAAGTTTTTTATGCATGGGTGAGTTGATTCATCTAACTTACTATGATATAATCTAAACTCGTGAGTAATTACTATAAATTAATTGCTCCTTGCCCATTATGGGCCGTTTAGACCAAAAGGAGGTGAAAGTGTAATGAGAAAGTACGAAATTATGTACATCATTCGTCCTGGCGTTGAAGAAGAAGCTCAAAAAGCTTTAGTTGAACGTTTCGCAGGTGTTTTAACAAACAATGGTGCAGAAATCATTAACACGAAAGAGTGGGGTAAGCGTCGTTTAGCTTACGAAATCAACGACTTACGTGAAGGTTTCTACATGATCTTAAACGTGAACTCTAACGCAGAAGCGATTAACGAATTCGACCGTTTAGCTAAGATCAACGAAGACATCCTTCGTCATATCGTTGTTAAAGAAGAAGAAAAATAATTGATATATAAGGGAGAGTGGTTCGATTGATGAATCGTGTTATCCTCGTTGGTCGTTTAACTAAGGACCCTGACTTACGTTACACGCCCAATGGTGTTGCAGTAGCTACTTTTACGTTAGCTGTGAATCGCGCATTTGCGAATCAACAAGGTGAGCGTGAAGCTGACTTTATTAATTGTGTAATATGGCGTAAACAAGCAGAAAACGTAGCAAATTATTTGAAAAAAGGTAGCTTAGCAGGCGTAGATGGACGTCTTCAAACTCGTAATTACGATGGACAAGATGGTAAACGTGTATATGTAACAGAAGTTCTTGCGGAAAGCGTACAATTTTTAGAGCCGCGTAATGGCGGTGGGGAGCAACGTGGTTCATTTAATCAGCAACCATCAGGAGCTGGTTTCGGTAACCAAAGCTCTAACCCATTTGGTCAATCTAGTAATTCAGGTAACCAAGGTAACCAAGGTAACCAAGGTAACCAAGGTAACCAAGGTAACCAAGGTAACTCTGGATTTACGAAGAATGACGATCCATTTTCAAATGTAGGTCAACCGATCGACATTTCCGACGACGATTTACCGTTCTAATACAGTAAATTAGTTAGTTTTAACAAAGAATGGAGGGAATAGACATGGCAGGACGCAAAGGTGGACGTGCGAAACGTCGTAAGGTGTGTTTCTTCACATCTAACGGCATCACTCGCATTGACTATAAAGATGTTGATTTATTAAAACGTTTCGTTTCTGAGCGTGGTAAAATTTTACCTCGTCGTGTAACAGGAACAAGCGCAAAATACCAACGCAAACTTACAGTTGCAATTAAACGTGCTCGTCAAATGGCACTTTTACCATATGTTGGTGAATAATAGCGTATGAAATGCACAGTAGAGTAGGACTCTACTGTGCATTTTGCTATGCTTTTCTTTTTTGAAAGAGAGGTTAGATAATGAAGAATACGAAATTTATTACTGAGGGTGCAGCGTTGCTAGCGATATATGCAATGTTATTGCTTATATCTATGTATGTTCCAATTTTAGGTAGAGTTGTAACGTTTGCGTTGCCATTGCCGTTTATATTGCTAATGATAAGATATAGATTATCTAACGCCTTTGTAATTTTTACGGCGGCATTTTTAATTGCTGTTATTTTAGGTCAACCGATAGGTCTAATAAAGACGGTCGTGTTTGGGGTTATGGGTATTGTTTTAGGATACATGTATAAACAGCAAAGAAAGCCGTTGGAAATTTTGATAACAGGTTCACTTGCATACTTAGTTGGTATTATGCTCATTTATGTTGCGAGTATAAAGTTTTTTAACATAGATTTCATAAAGCAAATGCAAAATATGTTTAATGAAAGTGTAGTGCAAAGTGAAAAGATAGCAAGTGCTGCCGGTATGCCGGTTAGTAAAGAACAAAAAGAGTTACTTGCACAAATGAATGATATATTACAAACGATATTCCCGAGTATATTTGTAATGGCTTCTGTATGTCTTTCTTGGATTACAGTTATGATATCAGGTAGTGTTTTGAGAAAACTAAAGCATGACGTTAAACCTTGGCCTAAATTTAAAGATATACAATTACCAAAGAGTATTGTTTGGTATTACGTTATATTTATTTTGCTATCAACGTTTATAAAAGTAGAACCGACATCATATTTACATATGGTATTTTCTA
Organism: Bacillus sp. BB51/4; assembly: GCF_008368845.1. Classification (NCBI taxonomy): domain Bacteria; kingdom Bacillati; phylum Bacillota; class Bacilli; order Caryophanales; family Bacillaceae; genus Bacillus; species Bacillus sp. BB51/4. Next base: position 117,306 of record NZ_QOSC01000024.1, on the reverse strand, counting down.
ACCTATATGTCATATTTGCTTTACTACTAGTACTACAAGGTCTGACATTTATCGCTTTTCTAGCGCATAGCAAAGGTTTTACGAAAGGGATTCCTATTATTAGTTTTATTGTCTGCATGTTTATACCGATGTTGTTTCCTCTTGTGACAATCTTAGGTATAATTGATTTAGGGATTTCATTGCGTTCTAAAATAGGAGGATAAAGTAATATTCCTTATACTATTTTAATCTGTTTAACTAACTGGAAGGTGAGTTAGTTTTACTTTATAGGAGTTGTATACATGCCTGAATTTTATAAGAAACAGTGGTTTTTATATCCTGTTTATGTATTGGCATTTTTCGTGTTTGTGCTCATTGCCATCCTCTGTTATTTTCATTTAATTATGGGGATATCCACCTTTTTTATTTTTTGCATTGTACTTTTTGTTGTTATACGCTTTGAACTGACCTTTCAAAGGAATTTCGAAAAGTATACGACAGATATGATTACAAGAGTAAAGAAAGTGAGTAATGAAGCATTTAACCAAATGCCGATTGGTATTTTGTTATACAATAAGGATTATGGGATTGATTGGGCGAATCCTTATTTATCTTCATGTCTAGGACAGCATGCGTTAGCTGGATGGCACCTTTATGATGTATCAGAAACGTTGCTTCTTTTTATTAAGGGAGAAACTTCCGACGATATAGTCTCTTTAAATAACCGAAAGTTTCGCGTTTTTGTAAGGAAAGAAGAAAAGTTAATTTACTTCTTTGATGTAACGGAACAAACAGAGATTGAAAAGATGTACGAGGATCAACGGACTGTTTTGGCTGTCATTTATTTAGATAATTATGATGAAGTTACACAGGGGTTAGATGATCAATTACGTACGAATATCACAAGTCTTGTAACATCACGACTAAATGAATGGGCCGTTAAGTATGGAGCATATTTAAAACGTGCATCTTCAGAAAGATTCTTCGTTGTACTAAATGAGAGTATTTTAGCACAGATGGAGAAAGGGAAATTTAGCATTTTAGATCAGGTGCGTGAAGAAACATCCAAAAGGAATATACCACTCACCTTAAGTGTAGGTGTTGGATCAGGTGATTTACCTTTATCAGAGCTTGGGGCAATGGCTCAGTCCGGTTTAGACCTTGCGCTTGGCCGTGGTGGAGATCAAGTAGCTATTAAACAAGCGACAGGTAAAGTTAAGTTTTATGGTGGTAAGACGAATCCAGTTGAAAAACGTACTCGTGTACGTGCCAGAGTTATTTCGCATGCATTAAAGGATTTAGTATTAGAAAGTAGTAATGTCATTATAATGGGGCATAGGGCTCCTGATATGGACGCAATTGGTGCTGCGATTGGTATTTTAAAGGTAGCGCAATTAAATGAGCGCAAAGGATATATTGTGTTAGATGAAAATGATTCTGATAAGGGAATTAAGCGTTTAATGGATAAAGTGAAACAAAACGAAGAGTTATGGTCTCACTTTATTACCCCAGGACAAGCGATGGAATTTGCAAATGATGATTCATTACTTGTTGTTGTTGATACGCATAAACCTTCAATGGTGATGGAAGAAAAGTTGTTACATAAAATTGAAAATGTAGTTGTTATTGACCATCATCGCCGGGGAGAAGATTTTATTGAAGATCCATTGCTTGTTTACATGGAGCCATACGCTTCTTCTACGGCAGAACTTGTTACAGAATTACTTGAGTACCAACCGAAAAATTTAAAAATGACAATGTTAGAAGCAACGGCATTGTTAGCAGGTATTATTGTTGATACGAAAAGCTTTACATTCCGGACGGGTGCTCGTACGTTTGATGCCGCTTCTTATTTACGCTCACATGGTGCAGATACTGTACTTGTACAAGAGCTTTTAAAAGAAGATATGGATCAGTATTTACGGGTTGCAAAAGCTATTAAAAATGCGTACATTTATACAAATGGAATTGCGATTGCAAAAGTTGATAGTGATGATTACTACGATCAAGTGCTTATTGCGCAATCAGCGGACACATTATTAACAATGACAGGAATTATTGCATCATTTGTTATTGCAAAACGTGGCGAGAATTTCATTGGAATTAGCGGCAGGTCTTTAGGTGAAGTGAACGTGCAGCTAATTATGGAAAATTTAGGCGGTGGTGGGCATTTAACGAATGCAGCCACACAAATGAAAAATGTTACAGTAGATGAAGCTGAGGAGAAGCTTCGATTTGTTATTGATGACTATTTACAGGGAGGCACACAATCATGAAAGTAATTTTTCTAAAAGACGTAAAAGGTAAAGGGAAAAAAGGAGAAATAAAAAACGTACCAGATGGCTATGCAAATAACTTCTTACTAAAACAAGGATTAGCTGCTGAAGCGACAAATAGTAGTATGAAAACTTTAGAAGCTCAAAAGCGAAAAGAAGAAAAAGATGCAGCAGCAGAGGTTGAAAATGCAAAAGAGTTGAAAGAAACGTTAGAGAAACTAACTGTAGAAGTAAAGGCGAAATCTGGAGAAGGTGGCCGTCTATTCGGTTCAATCACAAGTAAACAAATCGTAGATGCAATGCAAAAATCACATAAAATTAAACTTGATAAACGTAAATTTGAAATGGATGATGCAATTCGTGCATTAGGCTATACAAACGTTACTGTGAAGTTGCATCCGCAAGTAACAGCAACAGTAAAAGTTCATGTTAGTGAACAATAAAAATAAGTTAAGCAAGGAGGATTGCGTATGAGTGATGTAATGGCTGATCGTACCCCTCCGCATAATATAGAGGCTGAGCAGGCGGTTTTAGGGGCCATATTAATTGATCAAGATGCGTTAACGTCAGCATCGGAATTATTGGTACCTGACTCATTTTATCGAACGAAACATCAAAAGATTTTTGAAGTCATGCTTGGGTTATCTGATAAAGGAGAGCCGATTGACTTAGTAATAATGACGTCAGCAATGGCTGATCAAGGATTATTAGAAGAAGTTGGTGGGGTTTCTTACTTAGCAGAATTAGCAGAAGTTGTTCCAACCGCTGCTAACGTAGAATATTATGCACGAATCATCGCTGAAAAGGCGCTATTACGTCGTTTGATTCGAACAGCGACTCATATCGTGTCTGATGGGTATGAGAGAGAAGATGACGTGGATGGTCTTTTAAATGAGGCTGAGAAAAAAATATTAGAAGTATCTCACCAAACAAATGCAAAAGCATTCCAAAACATTAAAGATGTTCTTGTAGATGCTTACGATAAAATTGAACTTTTGCATAATCAAAAAGGTGAAGTTACTGGGATACCAACTGGATTTACAGAATTAGATAAGATGACCGCAGGTTTCCAGCGAAATGATTTAATCATCGTAGCGGCACGTCCATCAGTAGGGAAAACCGCATTTTCATTAAATATCGCACAAAACGTAGCGACGAAAACTGATGAAAATGTAGCGATTTTTAGTCTAGAGATGGGCTCTGATCAGCTTGTTATGCGTATGCTTTGTGCAGAAGGAAATATTGATGCGCAAAGACTGCGTACCGGTTCATTAACTTCTGATGATTGGGCAAAATTAACAATGGCGATGGGGAGCCTTTCTAATGCTGGTATCTATATTGATGATACACCGGGGATTAAAGTAAATGAGATTCGAGCGAAATGCCGTAGATTAAAGCAAGAACAAGGTCTAGGGATGGTTTTAATTGACTATTTACAGCTTATTCAAGGAAGCGGGAAATCAGGAGAAAACCGTCAGCAGGAAGTATCTGAGATTTCTCGTACATTAAAAGGGATTGCGCGTGAATTACAAGTGCCTGTTATTGCCTTGTCACAGTTATCTCGTGGTGTAGAATCTCGTCAAGATAAACGTCCGATGATGTCTGACATTCGTGAATCGGGAAGTATCGAGCAGGATGCTGATATTGTAGCCTTCTTATATCGTGAAGATTACTATGACCGAGAAACGGAAAATAAAAATACGATTGAAATTATTATTGCAAAGCAGCGTAACGGTCCCGTAGGCTCGGTAGAGCTCGCATTCGTTAAAGAGTTCAATAAGTTCGTTAACTTAGAACGTCGCTTCGAGGATGGACATGCGCCGCCTGCATAAAGATAGTATAAAAAAGAAATGCATTTCTTATAATAAGATGTGTTTCTTTTTTTTTATAGGAAAGATAAGGCTTTCATAGTGTGAAAATATAATTCTTACGAACGAAAATGTTTTTTAATAAAAAAATGTTCGCTTTTTGGTTGACTTCTTTTTCGGTTTTGGTACAATTATATTGTTTGAATAGATCGTTTGAAAATCGCGGAGGTGCTTTAATAATGTCTTCAGTAGTAGTTGTAGGAACACAATGGGGCGACGAAGGAAAAGGTAAAATCACTGATTTTCTTTCTGAGCATGCGGAAGTAGTTGCAAGATATCAAGGTGGAAATAACGCGGGACATACAATTGTTTTCGGCGGAGTTAAATATAAATTACACTTAATTCCATCTGGTATTTTCTATAAAGAGAAAATTTGTGTAATCGGAAATGGCTTAGTAGTAGATCCGAAAGCATTACTTGAAGAGTTAAAATACTTACACGATCGTGGTGTAAGTACTGACAATTTACGTGTAAGTAACCGTGCGCACGTTATTTTACCTTATCACTTAAAACAAGATGAATTAGAAGAAGCTAGTAAAGGTGATAACAAAATCGGTACAACGAAAAAAGGTATCGGTCCTGCATATATGGATAAAGCTGCTCGTATTGGTATTCGTATGGCTGATCTTTTAGACCGTGAAGCATTTAAAGAAAAGCTTGAGCGCAATTTAGTAGAAAAAAATCGTTTATTTGAAAAAATGTACGATACAGAAGGTTTCAGTGTAGAAGAAATCTTCGAAGAGTACTTCGAGTACGGACAACAAATCGCGCAATATGTATGTGATACGTCTGTTGTATTAAATGATGCACTAGATAACAATCACCGTGTATTATTTGAAGGTGCACAAGGTGTTATGCTTGATATCGACCACGGTACGTACCCGTTCGTTACATCTTCTAACCCGATTGCTGGTGGTGTAACAGTTGGAACTGGAGTTGGTCCTGCGAAAGTTACTCGCGTTGTAGGTGTGTGTAAAGCATATACAAGTCGCGTAGGTGATGGTCCTTTCCCTACTGAGCTTCATGATGAAATTGGTCATCAAATTCGTGAAGTTGGTCGTGAGTATGGAACGACAACTGGTCGTCCACGCCGCGTAGGTTGGTTCGATAGCGTTGTTGTAAGACATGCACGTCGTGTTAGTGGTTTAACAGATTTATCATTAAATTCTATCGACGTTCTAACAGGTATTCCGACTCTTAAAATTTGCGTTGCTTACAAATACAATGGCGAAGTGATCGATGAAGTTCCAGCAAACTTAAACATTTTAGCGAAATGTGAGCCTGTATACGAAGAGCTTCCAGGTTGGACAGAAGATATTACTGGTGTAAAATCATTAGACGAGCTTCCTGAAAATGCACGAAAATATGTAGAACGTGTTTCTGAGTTAACAGGAATTCAATTATCTATGTTCTCAGTTGGACCAGATCGTAACCAAACAAATATTGTTCGTAACGTATACGAAGCTTAATTGATATTTTTGAGAAAAAACTCATGTCCGCATGAGTTTTTTCTTATCTTTTATAAAAAAATAAAAAAAGGTATTGCAAAAAACAAAGAAAACATGTTATGATACATCTTGTCGTCACGAAAATATGACGTTGGTGAGTATGAGCCATTAGCTCAGTTGGTAGAGCATCTGACTTTTAATCAGAGGGTCGAAGGTTCGAATCCTTCATGGCTCACCATTTTATTTTTCGTGGCCCGTTGGTCAAGTGGTTAAGACACCGCCCTTTCACGGCGGTAACACGGGTTCGAATCCCGTACGGGTCATGTTTTTTTTCTGTTCATTTTTGGTCCCGTGGTGTAGTGGTTAACATGCCTGCCTGTCACGCAGGAGATCGCCGGTTCGACCCCGGTCGGGACCGCCACTTTTGTTTATACCACCATTAGTGGTTTTATATATAGTTTTGGCTCGGTAGCTCAGTCGGTAGAGCAGAGGACTGAAAATCCTCGTGTCGGCGGTTCGATTCCGTCCCGAGCCACTCTCAGGATATTAAGTGGGCCCACTTAATATCCTTTTTATTTTGTCCAGTTTTACAAATGTGGGTAGTTATTTTACAATAGAATGAGGAGCCTCTAGCAGTTGAAGCTAGAGGTTTTTCTATAGATCGTATAGGATTCTGTGTAAAAGTGGATCATACATGAGTCTGTGAGAATAGAGGAGAAAGTACTTAAGCAAAAGATGCGGTCATATAGGGACATACTATGTAGACATCAATGTGTTTAGGGATATTGACCATATTTTTACCCGCTATTTGCCGGGTAGGAAGACCGCACCCAAAAATTCAGCGAAGGTAAAGAAGTTAGGTGTGGGATCAACGGCCCGTAAATGCCCGATTGGTTCAACTAATAATCGGTGTGGGATGAAGAAAACCCCCACCGATTAAAGTTTCACTTTATAAGGAGGAAATAGACGATGATGGGAAAGAAAATTTTAGTAGTTGATGATGAAAAGCCGATTGCGGATATTTTGAAGTTCAACCTAGAAAAAGAAGGTTTTGAAATTGTAATGGCGCATGATGGTGATGAAGCGATTGAAAAAGCGAATGAAGAGCAGCCAGATATGGTTTTATTAGATATTATGCTACCAGGTAAGGATGGCTTAGAGGTTTGCCGTGAAATACGTAAAAGCTCAGAAATGCCGATTATTATGCTTACAGCAAAGGACTCTGAAATTGATAAAGTATTAGGGCTTGAGCTTGGAGCAGATGATTATGTAACGAAGCCATTTAGTACGAGGGAATTACTTGCTCGTGTGAAGGCGAATTTACGTCGCCATCAACAAGGTGGTGCTGCAGAAAAAGAAGAAAATACGGAAATGGTTATTGGACCAATCGTTATCAATTCAAATGCGTATAGTGTAACGAAACGTGAGGAAAATATTGAACTTACACATCGTGAATTTGAGCTACTACATTATTTAGCCAAACATTTAGGACAAGTTATGACTCGTGAACATTTATTGCAAACAGTTTGGGGTTATGACTATTTTGGAGATGTACGTACAGTGGATGTAACAGTGCGTCGTTTACGTGAAAAAATTGAAGATAATCCAAGTCATCCTACTTTAATTGTAACTAGACGTGGAGTAGGGTATTACTTGCGTGACCCAGAGCAGGAATAGTATATGAAGAAAGTTGGTTTTTTTCAATCTATTCATTTAAAATTTGTACTCATATATATGCTATTAATATTGATAGCTATGCAGGTTATTGGGGTATATTTTGTAAGAGAGTTAGAAAAGAGTCTTGTACAAGGCTTTAGAGATTCTTTAACGCAGCAAACGAACCTATTATCATATAACCTGAAACAAGAGTTTAAAAAAAGTTATACAAAAGCAGAAACAGAATCAACAGATGAAACGATTAAAACTTCAATTCGAAAATTTGCCTCTGATCGAAAGAAAGATATCCAAGAGGTAAGTGTATTTGATTCGCATAGAAAGTTACTCGCTATTTCAGATGAGTCAAAGCAAAACAAGGTAAATAGAACATCAACTGATATAGCTGTTCAGCGGGTATTGGTACAAAAAAAGCCAGAAGTGAAAATTGAGAAAGATGGTCGTACAGGCCATCGTGTACAAGTTATGCTTACTCCTATTCTAGATGATAACGGCAAGGATGCACTTGGTGTTATTTACATTGTTGCATCTATGGAAGATGTTTATAAACAGATGAAGGATATTAATCAAATTTTTGCGACTGGAACCGTTATTGCATTACTCGTAACAGCTGTACTTGGAATTTTGTTAGCTCAAACGATTACGAGACCAATCTCAGATATGCGAAGACAAGCGATTGAAATGGCAAAAGGAAACTATTCAAGAAAAGTAAAAGTGCATAGCCATGATGAAATTGGACAATTAGCATTATCTTTCAATAATTTATCAAAAAAATTACAACAAGCTCGTTCTTCAACGGAAAGTGAAAGACGTAAATTATCATCTGTTTTATCACATATGACAGATGGAGTAATTGCTACTGACCGAAAAGGGGACATTATTTTATTAAATGATCCTGCGGAAAAGATGCTAAATGTTTCGCGTGAAACGGCGCTCGATCAATCTGTTTTAGAAGTATTAGGGATACAAGAAGAATTTACGCTCGATCATTTATACGAAGAGCCTGATTCCGTTTTATTAGATTTTAGTACGAGAAATGAGCCATATATTTTACGTGCTAGTTTCTCTGTTATTCAAAAAGAGACAGGGAAAGCAAATGGTTTAATTGCTGTATTATATGATGTAACTGAGCAGGAGCGTATAGAAAGGGAACGCCGTGAGTTTGTGGCAAACGTTTCCCATGAATTAAGAACGCCATTAACAACGATGCGTAGTTACTTAGAGGCACTTACGGACGGCGCGTGGCAAGATCCGAATATTGCACCGCAATTTTTAACAGTTACACAAGAAGAAACAGAGAGAATGATTAGACTTGTAAATGCGTTATTGCAACTTTCTAAACTTGATAGTACAGAACATCGTTTAATGAAAGAATGGGTCGACTTTACTGACTTCTTTAATAACATTATTGATCGTTTTGAAATGTCTAAAGAGCAAAACGTAAGTTTCAAACGATCTTTCTCTAAGAAATCCCGATTTATTGATATGGATACGGATAAAATTACGCAAGTTTTGTATAACATTATTTCGAATGCATTAAAGTATTCACCAGAAGGTGGAACAGTAACATATCGCTTACGTGATCGAGGGGAATTATTAGAGATTAGTGTAAGTGACCAAGGAATGGGTATTCCAAAAGAAAACGTCGATAAAATCTTTGAACGTTTTTATCGCGTAGATAAAGCACGTTCAAGACAAATGGGTGGTACAGGACTTGGATTAGCAATTGCGAAAGAAATGATTGAGGCACATGGTGGCTCGATTTGGGCGAAGAGTGAGGAAGGAAAAGGGACAACTATTTACTTCACATTGCCAATGGCAGCGGATGAAGAGGACGATTGGGAATGAGTATGGAAAATGTTAAAACGATAGTTTTAATTAATTTAGTTGTAATTAGCCTATTTCTTACTTTTAACTTATGGACGTATGTGCCAGATTCCACGTCTATGCAAAACGCAAAATTTGTGCAGGGGAATGAAGGAATTACTCAAACTAAAATCGCTGATGTTGTCCGCCCTACTTCTATCATCGTGCATAAAGATAAAAATCATTACGGGAGCAAAAGAGAGGGCGATATAGAATCAATCTATAAACCTTTGGAAGCAGGGGAATTACATGATTTCAAAGAGATATCGATTGCTAAGGCTGATTTCCTTTCTTATGTGCATGGTGAAGGGAAAATGGAACTTGTTTTTCCTACCAACATCCCATTTGATGCAGTTAAATCTATGTTTAATATGAAAGAAAAAAGTATAGATAAGCCTAAACATTTTAATCGAATTATTCTTGACCCTTCTAGAAGTAGGGATCAAGAAATTAAAATTAATTTTGTTTCTGATGGCGATAACTCTAGAATATATGAAGCAAAATTAAGTGGTGTGTATTTAAAAGATATTGTAAATGCACAAAATCAATTTATAGTATCGGCAAAACCTTATTTTGACTATCAAATTAATGATATGAAAAAGCTATTTTTACCAGATGGAACGACAGAATTGAGTAATATAACATATATTTCATCTAATTTAGCGGTCGACACATTTAAGAATGCTCTTTTTAGTGACCCACGTTATTTAAGCCCTATTACCGAGAAATCGAAAGAAACATTTACAGATGGTATTAGGTCCATGGAGATTGAAAATGATCGTCATATGCTAAAGTATAAAAATTCTTCTGTTTCAAGTGAGAAAACGACAGATAATTTAATGCTTTTACAAAAAAGCTTTGATTTTGTAAATGGTCACAGTGGGAGTTTGGATTCATATCGTTTGGACTATATGAATAAAGGACAGACGGTATTCCGTTTACATGAAGATGGATATTCCGTATTTAATACAGATGGATTAGCTGAATTGAGACAAATATGGGGATCAGAAGAAGTAATGGAATATGAAAGACCGTTGTTGTCTTTAAATATGAAAGGTATAGAACAGAAGGTTACTCTTCCATCAGGTCACGTTGTAATAGCATCCTTAGAAAATAATGCCGCGGTAGATAAACGATTCATTAAAGACATTGGTATTGGATACAAATTATCACTAGATGGGCAAGTAGCTCGACTACAGCCAATTTGGTATGTAAAGTTTGTTGAAGATGAAGCGGGTAAACAAAAAATATATGAGTGGAGTGAGGGAGGACTAAATGGATTGGGATCGGATTAAAACCATATTTATTGTGACCTTTTTTGTTTTGGACCTCTTTCTCATTTTTCAATTCATTCAAAAGCAAGATAGTAATCAATTGGAGCTTATTGCAGAAACAAAGATAGATCAAGAATTAAAAGCAAACAAAATTACTATGGGTAATTTCCCTAAAGAACCGAAAAAAGAGTCATTTATTAGGGCGGAAACCAAGGCATTTAAAGAAGAAGATGTACAGTCTTTAAAGAGTCAAACGGCGCATATACAAAATATGTACAAAATAGAAAGTAAGCTAAAAGAGCCCTTTTTAAATACAAAATCATTATCCAAAGATAAGTATAGTGATTTTTTGAAGAACTATGTATTGGATGGACAAAAGTATGAGTTTGGGGCGATGAAAGACTCTAAAATTTACTTCTTCCAAAAATATAAAGATAAGCCTATTTTCTATAACGATCAGGCAATGATTGTTGTGGAATTAAATGAAAAAAATGAACTTGTGTCGTACACGCAGACGATGCTAACTGATTTAAAAGAAATGGGCGAAAGTGAAAAAACGAAACAGCAAGAAATTATTACTGCTCAAACAGCTTTAGAAAATCTGTATTTAAAAAATAAAGTTCATGGGAATACACATGTAAAAGAAGCACAAATTGGTTATGCCACCCTTACCGCATCTACTTCTAATAACCAAGTATTCGCTCCAACATGGAATTTAAAAACGGAGCAGAAGCAGGACTTCTTTGTAAATGCAATTGAAGGACAAGTTATGGAATTAGGGGAAAGGGAAAATCAAGTGGTTGATGAACATACTGGAGTGAGAAAGAATGGGGTTGCATTTTAGCGTACTTGCAAGTGGAAGTACAGGGAATATGCTATATGTAGGAACAGATGAAAAAAAATTACTCGTCGATGCAGGTTTAAGTGGTAAAGCAACAGAGGCTTTATTTAAACAGGCAGAACTAAATATAAATGATGTATCAGGTATTCTTGTAACACATGAACATAGTGACCATATTAAAGGGTTAGGTGTATTGGCACGTAAATATGATTTACCTGTTTATGCAAATGAGAAAACATGGAATGCAATGGAACATTTAATAGGAAATATCCCAACTGAGCAAAAGTTTATTTTCTCAGTTGGGGATGTGAAAACATTCGGTGATATTGAGGTCGAGTCATTTGGGGTTTCTCATGATGCGGCAGAGCCGATGTTCTATGCTTTTCATAACAATAATAGAAAGTTAGCCCTTATTACAGATACGGGATACGTGAGTGATCGTATGAAAGGTGTTATTAAGGGTGCTAATGCTTTCGTGTTTGAAAGTAATCATGACGTGGAAATGCTTCGTATGGGACGTTATCCATGGAGTATTAAGCGACGTATTTTAAGTGATGTGGGTCACGTTTGTAATGAGGACGCTGCATTAGCGATGGCGGATGTAATTACAGATGAGACAAAACATATTTATTTAGCCCATTTAAGTTTAGATAATAACATGAAAGAACTAGCACGTATGTCAGTATCACAAGTATTAGAGGAAAAAGGATTTGGAGTGGGAGAAGCCTTCGAAATTCATGATACAGATCCGAAAATGCCTACAAAAATTCAATACGTATAATTCTTCATTTTAGTAAACAATAAAGGTGAATATAGTTGTTTTCAGGAAGATGGGTGAACAAATATGTCCTTTATTGATGAAGAAAATTATCGTATGAAACGTGCAAGAAAAAAGAAGCATAAAGGTATTGTTATTTCTAGTATAGCAGGAACAATTGTAGGAGCTTCGTTATTTGCATTTGGAGCTCCTTTATTTGCGAATGATGCGGGGGCGCTTCCGCAAGCTGAAGCAAGTGGAAGTAATATGGCTGAAGCTCAAGGAATTAAACAGATTAGCTTCGTTGATGCTGTTGATCGTGCGTCTGAAGCTGTTGTTGGCGTTATTAATATTCAAAGAGATAATTTTTCAGAGGCAGATTCAGAAGCTGGTACAGGATCGGGTGTAATTTATAAAAAGACAGATGGCCAAGCTTATATTGTAACGAATAATCATGTTGTCGCTGGAGCAAATCGTATTGAAGTAAGTTTAAGTGATGGTAAGAAGGTTCCTGGGAAAGTATTAGGAACCGATGTAGTCACAGATTTAGCTGTACTAGAAATAGATGCAAAGCATGTGAAAAAAATAATTGAAATTGGCGATTCTAATACTGTTCGTAGAGGGGAACCGGTCATTGCGATTGGAAACCCACTGGGGCTACAATTTTCTGGAACTGTCACACAAGGCATTATTTCGGCTAATGAACGTATTGTCCCTGTAGATTTAGATCAAGATGGACATTATGATTGGCAAGTAGAAGTATTGCAAACAGACGCAGCAATTAACCCAGGTAATAGTGGTGGTGCGCTTGTAAACGCGGCAGGTCAATTAATAGGTATTAACTCAATGAAAATTGCAGCAAAAGAAGTAGAAGGAATTGGACTAGCTATTCCAGTTACTAGAGCTGTTCCAATTATGAATGAATTAGAGAAGTACGGAAAAGTAAGGAGACCGTATGTTGGAATTGAACTTAGATCGTTAAATGAGATTCCAAATTACCATTGGTCAAAAACATTGCATTTACCAGGCAATGTAACAGAGGGAGTTTGCATTTTAGATGTGAAGAGTCCTTCGCCAGGTGTAGATGCTGGTTTACGAGAACACGATGTGATTGTAGCAGTAGATGGAAAACCGGTTCGCGATATTATCGGATTCCGTACGGCCTTATATGATAAAAAAATTAATGATAAAATGACTCTTACGTTTTATCGTGGTACAAAACGAGCAACAACAACGGTTAAACTAGGCATTCAAAAGTATTAAAAACAGGAGGGCCTACCTCCTGTTTTCTATTGTAGAAAAGTGAGGTGAAGAATATGAATTTACCTTGTTGTTTAGAACATGTTGAATTAGCTTTAGACATTATTGTGGATGAGTGTGAAGTTGCACCAGTTATCAACAGTGTGGATAACTCGGAAAAAGAGAAAAAAACATGTGAATTTTGTCAAAACGAGGCGACATATGTTGTATCGAACACAGATTCTCACACAATATGTGGGTAACAATTGTGGATATGTGGATAAGTTATGTGGATAACATGTTTGTAAGGTGGGGAATGAGTGTGAATATCTCGATTATTTCAATTGGGAAATTAAAAGAAAAATATTTAAAACAAGGTATAGCAGAATACTTAAAACGATTATCTGCATACGCAAAAGTAGAAGTAATTGAATTGCCAGATGAAAAGGCGCCAGAAAATTTAAGTGAAGCAGAAATGTTAATTGTAAAAGAAAAAGAAGGTATACGTATACTGGATAAAATTTCTGACGATACGCATGTCATTGCGTTAGCGATAGAAGGAAAGCAAAAATCATCAGAAGAATTTGCAATAAGCTTAGATCGTCTTGCTACATATGGAAAGAGTAAAGTTGCATTTGTAATTGGTGGATCACTTGGACTAAGTTCAGAAGTAATGAAGCGTTCAAACGAATCTCTTTCTTTTTCAAAGATGACATTACCACACCAATTAATGCGATTAGTATTGCTTGAGCAAGTGTATAGAGCGTTTCGTATTAATCGTGGAGAACCGTATCATAAATAAAATTACTTTTTGTATATAAAAAGACCATTGGAAAAAACCACCGATGGTCTTTTAAATATTAATAGGTAGTACGAAGGTTTCCTAAAATAAGTATGTTTCTATTTATAAAAAAGTGTGTTGTAATATGAAGAGGAAAAAGTATAAGTAGTCATAGAAGTGAGGAATTAAAGGTGAAGAAGTTTAAAAAGTTTTACTTGGAGATTACGAGTGTATGTAATCTTGCGTGCAGCTTTTGTCCGCCGACGGAAAGGCAGAAGCAATTCATTTCTGTGGAGGATTTTGCTAAAAGATTAGACCAAATTAAACCTCACACAGACTACATTTATTTGCACGTGAAGGGTGAGCCATTGCTCCATCCAAAAATAGATCAACTGTTAGATTTGAGCCATGAAAAAGGGTTTAAAGTTAATATTACAACGAACGGAACGTTAATTAATAAGAGAAGGCATAGACTGTTAAATAAGCCTGCTTTAAGACAAATGAATTTTTCACTGCACAGTTTTGATGGGCATCCAGGTTCGCAAGATAAAGAAGGTTATGTAAGGAGTATACTTTCCTTCATTAGAGAGGCGACAAGTCAATCGGATTTAATTGTTTCACTACGGTTATGGAATTTAACTCAGGATAATAAAACAAATGCTGAAATCCAGAAAAATAGAGATTTATTATCTATCATTGAAAATGAGTTTGGCCTATCTTATCAAATCGAAGAGAAGCTTACACCAGGAAAAGGTATAAAAATTGCGGAACGTGTCTTTATTAATCAAGACTATGAATTTCAGTGGCCGGCATTACATGAAGAAGAGGATGACGGAAAAGGATTCTGTCATGGTCTTCGAAATCAAGCTGGTATTTTAGCGAACGGAACGGTTATTCCTTGTTGTTTAGATGGTGAAGGGATTATTAACCTTGGGAATATTAATAATGACTCATTTTCTAACATTATAGAAGGTGAAAGAGCAACAAACATTGTCGATGGATTTTCGAAAAGAGTTGCAGTCGAAGAGCTATGTAGGAAATGTGGATACCGTAAAAGATTTGGAAAATAAATATGAAACAAGCCCTCATAAAGCGAGGGCTTATTTTTTATTCTTGATAAGAGCGTTCTAATTCATCAATTAAGGAACCGACGTAAGAAACAGCCCTGCGGATTGCATCTGGTTTTGACATATCGACTCCGGCATGTTTCATTAATTCAAGTGGTTTCATCGTACCACCAGCGCGAAGTACATCTAACCAGCGATCAACGGCAGGTTGTCCTTCCTCTTTAATCATTTGAGCTACCGCAGTAGATGCAGTGAGGCCTGCGGAATAGGTATAAGAATATAAGCCCATATAATAATGAGGTTGGCGCATCCAAGTTAAGCCAGCACCTTCGTCAATTTCTACAGAATCTCCCCAGAATGTCGAAAGTACATTTGTTTTTATTTCAGTTAAAGTTGTAGCTGTAAGTGCTTCTCCTTCTTCTGCTAGGGTATATACTCTTCTTTGATATTCTCCCTCAAGTAAGTGAGTAACAAAGTTATGATAATATGTGCCGAGTAGTTGCAGAATCACCCATCTGCGCATTCTCTTGTCGTCAGTAGTCGCTAATAAATGCTGGGCTAATAGTAATTCATTCATTGTAGATGGTGCTTCAACAAAGTACATAGATGGACGTACATTCATAATACGCTGGTTTTTATTTGCTAAATAAAAATGACCAGCATGGCCAAATTCATGTGCTAATGTGAAGCATCCACGCATCGTATTTTGCCATGTAATTAAAATGTATGGATGAGAACCATATGGGCTTGAACAAAATGCTCCGGTGGATTTGCCTACGTTATCTGCAAGATCCACCCATCTTTCTTTGAAACCTTTTTGGATAATGGAACTATATTCATCGCCTAACACCTTTAAAGAATCTTGAATTAATTTACCAGCCTCCTTGTATGTGATGGTTGGATTAAATTCGGGATCTAAAGGTGCATGTAAGTCGCAGAACAGCATTTGATCGAGTCCTAATACTTTCTTTTTTAAATCTGCAAAACGGCGCATATGAGGCGCTAATTCTTTATAAATAATATTAAGTTGATTGTTATACATTTCAAGTGGAACTTTTTGAGGTTCTAAAAGCATATGAGTAACAGATTCAAATTTGCGTAAACGAGAGAGTGTTACTTGTTTTTTTACTTCAGTAGCATATGTTGTTGCCACTGTATTCTTATATCGTTTCAAGGTGGAAACAAATGATGAGTATGCTTTTCTACGTATGTCTGCGCTTGGAGAGAACTCATATTTGCTTTCAAATAATGCAAATGATACAGGGAGTTCGTTTCCTTGTTCGTCTTGTATGGAGGTAAAATCCATATCGGCTAATTTAGTCATACCGTAAATTTTGTATGGAGAATTATGTACTTCGCCAAGTGCAGCAAGAGCTTCTTCTGTTTCAGGAGAGAGCGTGTGCTGCCTTTTTTGTAGGATGTCTAGTAATGATTTACGGAAAGGTTCGAGTTTTGTTTCTTCGTGTAAATACTTTTCAATTGTTCCTTCATCGAATGAGAGAATTTCATTATGGATAAAGGATAGTGCAGTATGTACTTTCGTCCATAAAGCAGCAATTTTGGAAGAGTTCGCTTGAATAACTGGATTTGTACGATCAGTTGATTCTTTTAAATTTGCATAGGAGTATAGTTTTGTTAACTTCATTAAAAGCTCTTCTTCTAAAAGTAGGCAATGTAATAAGGTAGTGGGGCTAGTGTGTAATTGTCCTTTAAACGCATCAAGTTTTTTTATATCGTCTGTTAATACACGTAATGCAGTTTCCCAATCTTTATCAGATTCGAATAAATCGGAGAGGTCCCATGTTAGTTCAGTAGGGACTTCTGTGCGAATATGTCGTTTCTCAATTACATTTTTCATTTGTTATATCCCCCTTATTATAAGTATCTAAAAATATGATACTAGAAAATTCAGTAAAATGAAAATAATTTACATTTCTATGTATGAAAAAGAAGGACAAGCATAAAAATGCTTGTCCTTCGAGTTAAATTTAAAAATTAATATACTTTATCACCGTTGAAAATAGAGTTTTTCACGACTACATAATCTACAGTACGAATTGAGTCTAATTTTGTTCCACCAGCGTAAGAGATAGAAGATTGAAGATCTTGTTCCATTTCGATTAAAGTATCTTCTAAAGAACCTTTATGCTCAACGAACATTTTCTTACCTTCAACGTTTTTCTTCTCACCTTTTTGGAATTCAGAAGCTGAACCGAAGTACTCTTTATAAAGTTTGCCGTCTTTTTCGATTGTTTCCCCTGGAGACTCTTCATGACCAGCGAATAGAGAACCGATCATAACCATAGTCGCCCCAAATCGAATAGATTTAGCTACGTCGCCGTGTGTACGAATACCACCGTCAGCGATAATTGGCTTACTTGCAGCTTTTGCACACCAGCGAAGTGCAGCTAGTTGCCAACCGCCAGTTCCAAAACCTGTTTTAATTTTAGTAATACAAACTTTACCAGGTCCAATACCAACTTTTGTTGCGTCAGCACCAGCGTTTTCTAATTCTCTTACCGCTTCTGGAGTTCCAACGTTTCCAGCGATAACGAAGCTTTCTGGTAAATGCTTCTTAATATGTTGAATCATGTTGATTACAGCATTAGAATGTCCGTGTGCAATATCAATCGTGATGTATTCAGGTGTAAGTTGCTCAGCAGCTAATTGTTGTACGAATTCATATTCGTCCTCTTTTACACCAACGCTAATAGAAGCGATTAATCCACGTGATTGCATATCTCTAATAAATGAGATACGTTTCTCTGGCTGGAAACGATGCATGATATAGAAGTAATTGTTTTCAGCTAAATAAGTTGCAATTCTTTCATCAATAATCGTTTGCATATTTGCAGGTACGACAGGTAATTTAAATTTATGTTTACCTAAAGTGACAGTTGTATCACATTCAGATCGACTGTTTACAATGCATTTTGCAGGAATTAATTGAATATCTTCATAGTCAAATACGTTTTCCATCATTTACACCCCTAAAATACGAATATTTTATTTCTATTAATTAAAAATGTTCGTCCATAGGATAATTTACATCATTTTTATGAAGAAGTCAAAGTATTTCTTAACATTTTTTTGAAAAACAGAGTATATATATGATGGAATAGTGTTAAAAGCGAATTTAAAACATTTTTCTATCCTTATTGTTCGTTTATTAGAATCTAGATAGGAGTGTTGTCAGTGATAACAACTATTTTATTGAAGGCAAACATTAAAAAGAAAAGGCATTATCATTTAGTTGAACATTAGATGGAATGACGGAGGTTATTTTTATTCTGAAATAATATTTCTAAAATTTTTTTCGGAATAAAGAAACCTTCTGTTTATTCCTATATAAAAAGATGAATCTTGCACGATTTGCCTTTTTATGTGAGCTTTCAAGTATAATGAATAAGGTGATAGTACCTACATGATAATTCAGTGATAGGAAACGATAAAGAAAAAAATAATACAGAATAAAATGAGGTTAATATATGAATAAAAAAAGCTTTACCAATTATGCATTAAGTAAAGAAATTGTAAGAGCACTTACTGGTTTAGGCTACGAAAATCCAACAGAAGTGCAAGGAGAGGTTATTCCAGTTGCATTGAAAAAGAAGGATCTTGTTGTAAAATCGCAAACTGGAAGTGGGAAAACAGCTTCATTCGGTATTCCACTTTGTGAAATGGTGGAATGGGAAGAGAATAAGCCACAAGCATTAGTTTTGACGCCGACGAGAGAACTTGCTGTTCAAGTGAAAGAAGATATTACGAATATAGGCCGCTTCAAAAGAATTAAGGCTGCGGCCGTTTATGGTAAGTCTCCATTTGCACGTCAAAAATTAGAGTTAAAACAAAAGACACATATCGTAGTGGGGACTCCTGGGCGTGTGTTAGATCATATTGAAAAAGGTACCCTTTCTTTAGAATGTCTGAAGTATTTAGTCATTGATGAAGCAGATGAAATGCTAAATATGGGCTTTATTGATCAAGTAGAGGCAATTATTGATGAATTACCTACAAAGCGAATGACAATGCTATTTTCGGCAACACTTCCAGAAGATGTTGAAAAGTTATCCCGTACGTATATGGATTCGCCAACGCATATTGAAATTAAGGCTGCCGGGATTACCACAGACAAAATTGAACATACACTTTTTGAGACGAGAGAAGAGGAGAAGCTTTCACTTCTTAAAGATGTAACAACAATTGAGAATCCAGATAGTTGTATTATTTTTTGCCGTACACAAGAAAATGTAGATCACGTATTTAGACAGTTAAACCGTGTTAACTATCCTTGTGACAAAATACATGGTGGTATGGTGCAAGAAGATCGTTTTGAAGTTATGGACGATTTTAGAAAAGGAAAGTTCCGTTATTTAGTAGCGACAGACGTAGCTGCTAGAGGAATTGATATTGATAATATTACACATGTTATTAACTATGATATTCCGTTAGAAAAAGAAAGTTATGTACATCGTACGGGAAGAACGGGACGAGCTGGCAATAAAGGAAAAGCTATTACATTCATAACTCCGTATGAAAATAGATTTTTAGAAGAAATTGAGGCGTACATCGGCTTTGAAATTCCAAAGGCATATGCACCTTCAAAAGAAGAGGTTATGAAAGGGAAGGCAGTATTTGAGGAAAAAATACATGCTAAACCAATTATAAAGAAAGATAAAAGTGCAGACTTAAACAAAGGGATTATGAAGCTGTACTTTAATGGTGGGAAGAAAAAGAAAATTAGAGCGGTAGATTTTGTCGGCACAATTGCTAAAATTAAAGGTGTTACAGCAGAAGATATAGGAATTATTACGATACAGGACAATGTTTCTTACGTTGAAATATTAAATGGAAAAGGACCAATTGTTTTAAAGACCATGAAAACTACAACGATTAAAGGGAAACAATTAAAAGTCCATGAAGCAATTAAGTAAATAAAAAAACTATCCACTGTAACAGGTGGATAGTTTTTTATTTACGATTCTTTTAAATCGTCCACTAACTTCTCTGCCAATCGTCTGTACATATTACTCATCGACACAAATGATGTTAGTAATAAAAATTTCTCTAGATTCGGATCTTCTAAGGAAGAAATTTCACTTACTTCTGAAACACGGTTATTTACGTCTTGTGTAAAGCTTTCGACGTTGTTTTCGGTAAGAGAAAGATAATCTTTATATAGTGTATTTAATTCGAATGAATCATCGTTTAATAAGGATTCATTTATATTTTCTAAGGAGCTTTTTATGTCATTAATGGAAAGGGCTCCTTTTAATTGATAAATTAAGCTGATTAAAATCATATGCTCTTTTGAGTATTTTTTATTTTTGATTGGAATAAACAGTTTCCCTTTTGCGTAATTGTTAATCATTGTTTTTGTTAATACTTTTTCATTATCGGTTCTTGTTGTATCCGCATAAGTATTTTCAAATAATTGGACAACCTGGTCTACATACAAGTCGACATTTGGAATATCCTCAAGCGTAATATTTTTTTCTAAATGTAATGTTTCAAGCAGTTTATTTATATTTTCCACGTAGAACCCCTCACTTTTATAACTTAGTGGAGCATAATGTTTAGTTTATCTCTAAATATGGTATTACGAAACAAATGAATTGTAAATGTTGACCTCTAATAATAATGCGTATATAATTACATGTAGTTATTAAAACTACATGTAATTATATGAGGGGTGTATATATGAATGCTTATGTAAGAGAACCAGTTAATGCTTTTACCCATTTGGGAGGAGCTGTATTATCATTTATTGCATTATTAGCTATGCTTGTAAAAGTTTCTATTAAGATGCCATCTTTTGCGGCAATTACAGCTGTTATTTTGTTTGGTATCGGAATGATGGTTCTGTATACAGCATCAGCTGTATATCATAGTGTTGTAGCCAGTGAACGTGTTATTTATTTCTTTCGGAAGCTTGATCACTCTATGATTTTTATATTGATTGCAGGTACATATGCACCATTTTGTTTAATTACATTACATTCCGCAAACGGTTTATTATTATTTTGTTTAGTTTATGCAACTGCCATTTGTGGTATTGTTTTTAAAATGTTTTGGTTTAGTTGCCCGAGATGGTTATCAACAGCAATTTATATTACAATGGGCTGGTTAATTGTTCTGTTCTTTGCACCGTTAGCTGCTAACTTAAGTGCAGGGGGTATCGTACTTCTAGTGCTTGGAGGCATTCTGTATACAATCGGTGGATTTATTTATGGAACAAAGCCAAAATGGTTAGAGTTTAAACATATGGGGCATCATGAAATTTTTCACGTGTTCGTGTTATTGGGAAGCCTTGCCCACTTTTTAAGTGTATATTGCTACGTAATTTAACAAGCTGAAATTTCCGAGTAATTTTTATTTTTTCTTGATTAATAAATAAAGATATAGACACATATGTATGTTAAAGAGTTGCATAACGTAAAGGTTATGCGGCTCTTTTTTATATAAATAATAATTAAAAATAAATTTTTAAAATTATCAGTCTTTTTATGGTAGGATAGATGTGTATTGAGGTTATAAAATTTTATAATTAATAATAAGTGGGGGACTCTATATATGGCGATACTTATAACGGGTGGAGCAGGATATATTGGTAGTCATACGTGTATAGAATTATTAAATAATAATTATAAAATTATAGTCGTAGATAATCTTTCAAATAGTTCAATCGAGTCTTTAAACCGAGTAAAAGAGATAACAGGAAAACAATTTGAATTTTATAAAGAAAGTGTTTTAAATCGTGAAAAAATGAATGAGATTTTTTTGGAAAATAGCATTGAAGCGGTTATACATTTTGCTGGATTTAAAGCAGTGGGGGAATCGACTACAATTCCTCTAACATATTATTATAATAATATAATAAGTACGATCGTACTATGTGATGTGATGCAGAAACATCATGTTAAAAAGTTTATTTTTAGTTCATCTGCAACTGTATATGGAATTCCAAAAACGTCACCAATTACAGAAGAATTTCCACTAAGTGTGACAAATCCATA
Organism: Bacillus sp. BB51/4; assembly: GCF_008368845.1. NCBI lineage: Bacteria > Bacillati > Bacillota > Bacilli > Caryophanales > Bacillaceae > Bacillus > Bacillus sp. BB51/4. The sequence continues at coordinate 95,220 of NZ_QOSC01000024.1, read as the reverse complement.
TGGGCAAACAAAATTAATGATTGAGCAAATTATGCGTGATGTGGCAAAAGCTGATGATGAATGGAGTATTGCGTTACTTCGTTATTTCAATCCCTTCGGAGCACATAAAAGTGGCCGTATTGGAGAAGATCCAAATGGGATTCCGAATAATTTAATGCCATATGTAACGCAGGTGGCGGTAGGTAAATTAAAGGAACTAAATATATTCGGAAACGATTATCCAACAAAAGACGGGACAGGTGTCCGTGATTATATTCACGTTGTTGACCTTGCAAAAGGACATGTAAAGGCACTTGAGAAAGTACTTAAGACGAAAGGAATAGAGGCATATAATCTTGGCACAGGTAAAGGGTATAGTGTGTTAGAGATGATAAAGGCTTTTGAGGAGGTTTCAGGTAAAAAAATACCTTATAAAGTGATAGGGCGTCGTCCTGGTGATGTAGCAGTATGTTTTGCTGATGTATCTAAAGCGAAACGAGAATTAGGATGGGAAGCAGAATATGGGTTAGAAGAGATGTGTGTAGATTCTTGGAGATGGCAGGTAAATAATAAAAATGGCTATCAAATGATTTAAGGTAGTTAGTAAAGCATTCTCTTATTAATTTGTAGGATATTTTATGTATATAATAAATTGTATTCTTTATTATGCTGCTTGGGGTCAGTAATATGTTCAATTTAGGAAAGAGAATGTAATAAAATATTACTGACCATAGCATTTGAATAGCAACCGGTTCTATTGAAAAGTATTCCAATACTTGTATCATTGTTAAAGTGCGTTTATAATCAAATAATCTTATTAGCTTTTTGCTTGAATTACGTATTATTGAAAGCGTTTTTATTGCGTGATATATTTTGATTGACATCATTACTGTATGAAATGTATAAAAAGGGTTTTTCTATTGTTTTTTAAGGTAGGAAGTCTGACTTATTTTCGAAAAAACTTCGTATGTAGTTGTAAGTAAGAAGGAGAATAAGGAATAATATAATTTTTACAAGACGGGGAGGGTACAGTGTGAAAATGTAAGGTTTTCACATGAGGATATATGGGGTACGTAGGATTATTACTTTCGGGTGCAGCTTTATTTTTAAATAGTCTTGTTATATTAGGGAAAGCAGAGATGAAAAGTGCGGGTGTTTTTAATTTATTTGTGGGTGCACTACAAATTATTATTCCGTTCTATTTGATCATGACTTCTGACCAAAGCAATTGGACAGTGTATTCATATGCAGCTACTTTCTTATTTGGATTAACCTATTTATATGTAGGTGTTACTTTTATAAAAGGAATGGATAGTAGCGGTTTAGGTTGGTTTTGTATGTGGGTAGCAATTATTGCTTTATTCTATATGGTTGTTTCATTTGTTCAATTTCACGATGTTGTTAATGCATTAACGTGGTTTATGTGGGCATTACTTTGGTATTTATTCTTTGTATTAAATACACAAAAGAAGAATATCAATCAATATCTTGGAAGAATTGCCTTCGTACAATCATGGGTAACATTGACGTTGCCTTCACTCTTTTATTTTATGGGAGTATGGGGAGAGGGATTCGTATATGAACTATGGGTTTATGTATCCGTAATTTCTATTTTATACTTCTGTTATTGTATTTATAAATATCGAGTACGTTAATATATTTTCTGTAGAAAAGCATGGAATCGTTAAACGAATTCCATGCTTTTTATATATGAGCAGTTATAATAGAGAGGTATTATTTTACATTTTATCAAAATGAGGATGATGAAGTTGAAAAAAGTATTGGTGCTAGGGGGAACAAGATTTTTTGGTAAACATTTAGTAGAAGCACTTTTGCAAGATGGACACGATGTAACGATTGCGACGAGAGGGATTACAGAAGATTCTTTTGGAAGTGCAGTAAAAAGGCTGATTGTAGATAGAGAAGATGAAAAACAACTAGCAGAGCGTTTAGAAGATAAAAGTTATGATATCGTATACGATAATTTATGCTATAGCTCGAATGCAGCAAAGATAGTATGTGAAGTGTTACGAGGAAAAACGAAGAAATACGTTATGACATCTTCAATGGCTGTTTACGAGCCAGCACTAGGCTTATTAGAAGAGAACTTTAATCCGTACGAGTATGCCATTACGTATGGTGGTAGGAAGGATTTTACTTATGGTGAAGGCAAGCGATTAGCCGAAGCGGTTTCATTTCAACAAGCGACATTCCCAGTTGTTGCAGTGCGTTTTCCAGTTGTTATTGGAGAAAACGATTATACGAAAAGGTTACAATTTTACGTTGAATATATTGTGAAGCAAGAGCCTGTTGCCGTGAATCATTTAGATGGAGAGTTGTCATTTATACATGAAAAAGAAGCAGGAGAATTTTTAGCTTGGTGCGGGATGAAGGACATAGAAGGGCCAATTAATGCTTGTAGCAACGGGGTAGTTTCTACTGGCGAAGTTATTCATTTTATAGAAGAAAGTACGGGAATAAAAGCGCTCGTTCAAGAAGTAGGAGATAATGTAGCGCCTTATAATGAAGTGATTAATTGCACATTACATAATGGAAAAGCTAGTGAATTAGGATTCCCGTTCCGAGAGGTGAAAATAGACATAGAGCAAGTATTACGTTATTACATACATGCAATGGAATAATCATAAATCCCCCGGTGGCAATCCGGGGGATTCTGGAGGATTTCGACAATACTAATTTTACATTACCAAACTTACCTTATACGCACGACTAATGTTTTTGTGATTGAATTGCTTGTAAATACTTTTCATTTACTTGGTCCCAGTTCACTGTATGCCACCAATTGGTAACAAATTCTGGACGCCGATTTTGATACTTTAAATAATAGGCGTGTTCCCATACATCGATGACGAGTAATGGAATTTTACCTTCTTGCAAAGGTGTATCTTGATTGGGTGTACTCATAACGGAAAGTTCTCTACCATCAAGGACAAGCCACCCATAGCCACTTCCAAAACGGCTAATTGCTGCTTTGGATAGTTGATCTTTTAAGTTGTCAAAGGTATTGAAATAATAATCAATTACTTTTGCAACGTCTCCATTAGGCTCACCGCCACCTCGCGGGCTCATTACTTCCCAAAAAAGGCTATGACAATAGTGACCACCACCGTTATTTCTTACAGCTGTAACAATTTCCTTTGGTAAAACGTCTAAATTACATAGTAACTCTTCTAAAGACTTATTATGTAATTCCGTATAGTTTTCTAAAGCGGTATTCAAGTTATTTACGTATGTCGCATGGTGCTTTCCATGATGAATGGAAAGCGTGTTGCTATCGATATATGGCTCTAGTTCATCATAGTCATATGAAAGCTTTGGCAATTGAAATGAAGACATGATATTCCCTCCTTTCTCTTTAAAAGTTGGTCAAGGTAAAAATAATTTACCTGAGTCAAAAATACACCTATTTTTTATACAAGTCAATAGTAATGTCTTTAATTTTCTGAAAAATATTACAATAAAAGTAACACTTCGACTTTCATTTGTGACTCTTATTCTTTTTGCTTATACTGTAAAGTAGAACGTTTTGTTGAAATAGAAGGAGATCGTTTATGAGTAAAACGAAACAATTAATAGAGGAAGCGAGTCAGTTTATTACGATTTGCTATAAAGAGCTTAATAAAGAGCAATTCATAGAAGAGCGTGTGAAAGAAATTCAAGTTGAGATAGAGAAGACGGGGACGTATGAGCATACATTTGAAGAACTTGTTCATGGATCGCGAATGGCATGGCGCAATAGTAATCGATGTATCGGAAGACTATTTTGGAGTAAGATGCACATATTAGATGCACGTGAAGTAAATGATGAGGAAGGTGTATATAATGCATTAATTCATCATATTAAATATGCAACGAACGATGGGAAAGTTAAACCGACAATTACAATTTTTAAGCAATATCAAGGTGAAGAAAATAATATACGAATTTATAATCACCAATTGATTCGGTATGCAGGATATAAAACAGAAATGGGAGTGATTGGTGACTCTCATTCCACTGCGTTTACGGATTTTTGTCAGGAACTTGGCTGGCAAGGAGAAGGTACGAATTTCGATGTATTGCCACTTGTGTTTTCTGTCGATGGAAAAGAACCCGTATATAAAGAAATTCCTAAAAAAGAAGTGAAAGAGGTACCGATTGAACATCCAGAGTACCCAATCTCATCTTTAGGAGCAAAATGGTATGGGGTTCCAATGATTTCAGATATGCGCTTAGAAATTGGCGGTATTTCCTATACAGCCGCTCCGTTCAATGGATGGTATATGGGGACGGAGATTGGGGCTCGTAACTTAGCGGATTATGATCGCTATAATTTACTTCCGGCTGTTGCGGAGATGATGAATCTAAATACATCGAGGAACGGTACGCTATGGAAAGACAAGGCGCTAATTGAATTAAACGTGGCTGTTTTACATTCTTTTAAAAAACAAGGGGTTAGTATTGTGGATCACCATACAGCTGCACAACAATTTCAACAATTTGAGAAGCAAGAAGCAGCGTGTGGGCGGGTTGTAACAGGCAATTGGGTGTGGCTCATTCCACCGTTATCTCCAGCTACTACTCATATTTATCATAAACCGTATCCGAATGAAGTTTTGAAGCCAAATTTCTTTCATAAATAATATTTAGTATAGTTTTTTTGTGCAAATTATAATTTTTTTTAATTACTGTTACGTAGCAAATGGAAGCCTTTACTCTCGGTTATTTTTGGAAGGAGCTTTTTGAACCAAGGAGTTCCTTATGTTATAATCAAATTTCTGTTTCGAAGACCTTATAGAAATATAAGGTCTTTTGTTTTGCTTTTTTATGTAATAGGAATAGAAAATTTCTTTTAAATAAGGGATTTAGCATATTTTTAGGGACAACATAAGTGTGTAGAAAATCGATGAATTATTATGCTTATATAATCATTATGTTTTGGGTGTAAACAATAAAACATAATAAAGTTGTTTTTTTAGATTGCTGAGGAAGGAGGAAGTGTAAATGAGGATGAAGAGTCGAAAAACGGATTGGCCTGTATTTCTTATTAGTGGTGGCTCACTTTTATTATTTGTAATTGCAGTTATTTTAAATAAAAGTTACGTAGAGGGAGCCATTAATAGCAGTTTTGCAGTTTCAATTAAATATTTTGGTGCCTTTTGGCAGGTTTTATTAATTGGTACATTTGTTGTTGCCATGTGTATGGCGTTTTCAAAATATGGGAGAGTTAAACTTGGGGGGCTAGAAAAACCTGAGATTAGTACGACGAAATGGCTCGCTATTATTATGTCTACATTACTTGCCGGAGGTGGCGTTTTTTGGGCAGCTGCAGAGCCGATGTACCATTTGATGACGGTGCCACCAATACATGAGGGTATAACTGCTGGAACGAAAGAAGCAGTAATGCCTGCTTTAGCACAAAGTTATATGCATTGGGGTTTCCTCGCTTGGACGATTTTAGGAACAATTAGTGCGGTAGTTATGATGTACGGACATTATCATAAAGGTATGCCGTTAAAACCTCGAACGCTTTTATATCCTATTTTTGGAGAGAAATTGCGAAAGAGTTGGCTTGGAACAACGATCGATGTGTTTGCAATTATTGCAGTAGCAGCAGGGACAATTGGTCCAATTGGATTTTTAGGACTACAAGCAAGTTATGGATTACAAGCATTGTTTGACATTCCTGATGTGTTTACTACTCAATTAGCCATTATTGTTTGTGTAGTAGCTGTTTCTACTATATCTGCGGTAACAGGAATTGATAAAGGGATTCAAATTATAAGTGATTTAAATGTTAGGTTAGCAGTTTTATTAATGGTATTCGTATTACTGTTTGGACCAGGTGGATTTATTATCGATTCATTTGTTTCTTCGTTTGGATTTTATATAAATGAATTTATTCCAATGAGCACATATCGTGGGGATTCAGGTTGGTTAGGATCATGGACAATCTTTTTCTGGGGATGGTTTATTGGATATGGACCGATGATGGCAATTTTAGTGAGCCGTATTTCAAGAGGAAGAACAATCCGAGAAATCATCGTTGCAATTGGAATTATTGCACCTATTATTACAACGTTTTGGTTTACTATACTAGGGGGATCAGGTGTGTTTTATGAGTTAATGAGTCCTGGTTCTATCTCGACCGCATTAAGTGAATCTGGTATGCCGGCGGCTATGATTGCAATTACAGAGCAACTGCCACTATCTAATATTATTGGACCTGCATTTCTTTTATTAACAATTTTATTTGTAGTGACAACAGGAGATTCTATGGCGTATTCGATTTCAATGGCAGTGACTGGAGATGGAGATCCTAGAATTAGTTTGCGAGTGTTTTGGTCGCTTATTATGGGCGCAGTTGCAGCGATTCTTTTATACATGGGTGAGGGAAGTATTAACGCCTTACAATCATTCATCGTAGTAACTGCTGTCCCAGTATCTATTCTGTTATTCCCAATGCTATGGCTAGCGCCTAAAGTTGCAGGGGAATTAGCGTTAAAACAAGGTATTGTAAAAGAAGAAGAGAAAACTTCCTTCTTGTTCCAAAAAGCTAGTAAATCAAAATAAAGAATTGTATTTATATAAAAAGAGGAAGCATTTCATTTGAGATGCTTCCTCTTTACTATTTATTTAACTACTTTTCTCGAAGGGGATAGTACTCTGTACAATTTCAATCTATTCTAATACTTTATCTTTCGTCTCTGGGACACATAATAGCATTGTAACTAAACCGATTGGGTAGATAATGAAGATGAGAGATAGTGCTCCCATTAAGTTACCACCTGTAGCGAGTAATCCGATAATAACAGGTCCAAATCCAGCTAACCCACGTCCTGTACCGAAAATAAAGTTCTCTGCTGTCGATCGAGCTTCAGCAGGATAGTTTTCAGCTAAAACTGCTCCGAATCCTCCCATCATGCCATTTGCAAAGAATCCCAGCAATGCACTTCCCCATAACAATAATGTTGAGTCTGTGAATAAGAAGAAGTAAATGAGACAGTATATAGTACCACCGACATAATAGATTGTAAAAGTTTTACGGCGGCCAATTTTATCGGCTAGAATACCAAACGTTGCAATTCCAATTAGCATGCCGATCGTAGAGATGAACATCCAACCGCTCGCTTTTGCTAATGTGTAGTTATATTTATTCGCTAAAATAGTTGGCATCCATGTAAAAATTCCATAATATCCAAAGTTCTGGATAAATGACATAATAATAAGACCAATGGTTGTTATCGTTACTTTTTTATTGGCAAATAACTTTCGAAGTGGGAACTTTTTTATTTGCTTTAGTTGTTCTGCCTCAGTAGTTGTTAAATTACCTTCAGCTTCTTGTTGTAACAACTCTTTTTTGTATCGTTGTTTTTGTTCCCATATTTTCGGTTCACTTAAACTTTTGCGTACATAGACAGCTAGTAGAGCGGGAATGAGCCCAAATAAGAAAACAGCTCTCCATCCGAAATGCGGGACGATAAATGCTGGAAGGAGTGAAGCGACTAGTACGCCAAATTGCCATCCCAGTGCAACAACGGATGTCGCCTTAGCGCGCATTTCTTTAGACCATGTTTCAGTTACGATGGCCATCCCAATCCCGAATTCACCACCAACTCCCATTCCAACTAAAAAGCGAAGAATTAATAATTGCCAATAATCTGTTGCGAAATAAATAAGTGCTGTTGCTAGTGAGAATAGTAAGATTGTGAAGGCCATCGTACGGATACGCCCAAATAAATCAGCAATAAATCCAAATAAATAAGACCCAATTAGCATTCCTATTGTGGTAGCTAATGTTAAGTTTCCACCTTCAACAGGGCTTAAATGAAATTCTTTTAAAATGTAGACGAGTACGAAAGATAAGAGCAACATATCTAAACCTTCTGCTGCATATCCTAGCGCAGAACCAAACAATGTTTTATATCTTTTCTCCTTCGTTTCCTCTGTTGTTGATTGTACATCAGTAGTGACGTTCATCATTACTCCTCCTTATTTTTTCTACAGTCGCTATGGAAGAATAACAAAAGGCCTTCTCACCTGATATGATGAGAAGGCCAAAAAAGCATACGTATCCCTAAAAAAGACCATACGTATAGTATATTCCGACTTCCTTCTCAACCTCACGGGGTTGGGTTAAAGGACTGTATTATATTACTTTATTTTTAGCACTCTTCTATTAGATTGTCAAATAAAGAGGGGATAGTTATGTGTAAAATATTTCAAAAGATATTGCATTCTCCTTGACGCCCACTTCATTATTTTCCCATAATAAAACTAACTCATATAAAAAGGAATGAATCACAGATGCTAAATTTAGTACTTATGATGATTGAACGTGTTGGACTTATTGTTATTTTAGGATTTTTACTTTCTCATATTAAAACGTTCAGGCGCCTTCTTCATAGACAAGATGGATATGTAGATAAGCTTAAGCTTATTTGTATTTTTTCAGTGTTTACAATTGTAAGCAATTACACAGGAATTGAAATTGCCGGGAATACAATTATGAAAGAAAATTGGCTACAAGGTGTTTCGTCATCTAGTACAATTGCGAATACACGTATTATGGGTGTTGGAATTAGTGGACTGCTTGGTGGTCCTATCGTCGGAATTGGAGTGGGATCGATTGCTGGTATTCACCGTTATATGCTTGGCGGGACGACAGCGCTAAGTTGTGCAATTTCATCAATTTTAGCAGGTGTTATAACGGGGTATATTGGATACATTTTTAAAAAATATAATCGTGCAATTACGCCTAAATTTTCAGCGATTTTAAGTGTGTTTATCGTTTCTTTAGAGATGATTATGATCTTATTAATCGTAGAGGATGGGATTAGTATCGTGAAAACAATTGCGATACCAATGATACTTGTAAATAGTTTCGGGAGTTTTATTTTACTTTCTATGATACAAGCTATTTTGCGCCAGGAAGAAAATGCGAAAGCTTTACAAACGCATAAAGTATTACGAATTGCTGACAAAACATTACCATATTTTCGCCGCGGATTAACAGAGGATTCTTGTAAACATGTGGCACAAATTATTCACCGCTTTACGGGAACAGATGCGGTATCCTTAACAGATACAGAGAAAATATTAGCTCACGTTGGATTAGCATCAGATCACCATATTCCTTCACATAGTTTAATAACTGGTTTATCGAAAGAAGTGTTGAACACAGGAAAAATAATGAAAGCGAAATCGCGTGAGGTTATTAATTGTCAACATGAAGGCTGCCCTTTGCAGGCGGCAATCGTTATTCCACTAACTTCACATGGAAATACAATTGGGACATTAAAATTATATTTTAAAAATTCTAGCCAGTTAAGTCGTGTGGAAGAGGAATTAGCAGAAGGGTTAGCAAAAATATTCTCTACACAACTTGAGTTAGGTGAAGCAGAGTTACAAAGTAAGTTATTGCAAGATGCTGAAATAAAAGCGTTACAAGCACAAATCAATCCGCATTTTTTATTTAATGCAATTAATACTGTATCGGCTTTATGCCGAACAGATGTAGAAAAAGCGAGAAAATTATTATTGCAGCTTAGCGTGTATTTTCGTTGTAATTTGCAAGGGGCACGCCAATTGCTTATTCCATTAGAACAAGAGTTAAATCATGTACATGCATATTTATCGTTAGAACAAGCGCGGTTTCCGAATAAGTATGAAGTGAAGATGTACATTGAGGAAGAGTTAAAGACGACCTTAGTTCCACCATTTGTACTGCAGCTATTAGTTGAAAATGCATTGCGCCATGCTTTTCCGAAAAAGCAGCCGGTGTGCGAAGTTGAAGTACATGTGTTTGAAAAAGAGGGGATGGTGCATTTTGAAGTCCAAGATAATGGACAAGGAATTGAGAGTGAACGTCTAGGACAATTAGGAAAAATGGTAGTTCCATCAAAGAAAGGGACTGGAACAGCTTTATATAATATTAATGAACGACTTATCGGGTTATTTGGGAAAGAGACAATGCTTCAAATTGAAAGTGAATTAGAGCAAGGGACAAAGTTCCTCTTTGTAATTCCGAAAAAAGTAGGGGAGGAAAAACGGAGTGTTAAAAGTATTAGTAGTTGATGATGAAATGTTAGCGCGTGATGAATTGAAATATTTATTAGAGCAAACGAAAGAAGTAGAGATAATTGGTGAGGCGGATTGTGTAGAGGATGCATTAGAGGAATTAATGAAAAACAAACCAGATATTGTTTTCCTAGACATTCAGCTATCTGATGATAACGGATTTGAAATTGCAAATATATTAAAGAAGATGAAAAATCCCCCTGCAATTGTGTTTGCTACTGCCTATGATCAATATGCATTGCAAGCATTTGAAGTAGATGCGTTAGACTACATTTTAAAGCCATTTGATGAAGAACGTATCGTACAGACATTAAAGAAATATAAAAAGCAAAAACAAATAAAATTAGAAACAAAACAAGAAGTAAAGAGTGTAGACGTAACGACCGAGATGCATAAATTAGCATTACCAATTGAAGAATCGATTGTACTCGTGAATATTGAAGATATTATATATGTAGGACTTGTGGACGGAAAAGTGACAGTAAAAACAATGAGAGAAACGTATGTAACACATGATACGCTTGTAATTTTGGAAAAGAAGTTGCCACAAGCAAGTTTTATGCGTGTCCATCGTAGTTTTATTGCAAATATTAATCATATTACAGAAATACAACCATGGTTCAATTCTACATATAATTTAATTATGAAAGAAGGATCAAAAGTACCTGTTAGCCGTACATATGCAAAAGAACTCAAAAAGCTACTTCGTATTTAAGAAGTAGCTTTTTGTATTTCGTCTGCCTATTTTTGTAACTAATTTTGTATATTTGACGTCCCACTATGTAAACGCTTACAGTTTTGTTTTTATCTTATACAATAAAGGTACCAAATCGAAAGAGGTGGCCAAAATGAGTACGAAAAAAGTATATAGTTTCTTATCACAAGCATTCATATTTTCAGCTATTATGTTAGTTTCTAATATTATTGCAACGCATTTACCAATTCCGATGCCTTCATCGGTGATCGGATTAGTTATTTTATTTAGCCTATTATGTTTAAAAGTTATTAAATTGGAACAAGTTGAATCACTCGGAACGGCTTTAACAGGTATTATCGGATTCCTTTTCGTTCCATCAGGTATTTCGGTTATTAATTCTCTCGGTGTAATGGGACAATATTTTGTACAAATTTTAACTGTAATTGTTGTCGCAACAATTATTTTACTCGCTGTAACAGGATTATTTGCACAATTTATTTTAGGAAAAGACGATAAAGAAATAGAAGATACGAAAGAATTGAAAGTAGTAAATAAAGGACGCAAGCACGGAAAAGTTGCGTAACCAATTTAGTATATATTGTTAGGAGGGAATGAACATGGCAAGCACAATGACTCCATATTTCGGAATCGTCGTTTCATTAATCGCATACGGAATCGGAACATTATTATTTAAGCATTCAAAAGGATTCTTCTTATTCACACCATTATTCGTAGCGATGGTATTAGGGATTGTCTTTCTAAAAGTAGGTAACTTTACTTTTGAAGAATATAATACTGGCGGAAAAATGATTAGCTTCTTCTTAGAACCAGCAACAATCGCGTTTGCAATTCCATTATATAAACAAGTGGATAAGTTGAAAAAATATTGGTGGCAAATTTTATCGGCTATCGTGGTTGGATCTATTTGCTCAGTAATTGTCGTGTTCATTGTTGCAAAAGCAATTGGTCTAGATACAGCAGTAATGAATTCAATGTTACCACAAGCAGCAACAACAGCAATTGCATTACCGATCTCTGAAAGTATTGGTGGTATACCAGCAATTACATCGTTTGCAGTTATTTTTAACGCGGTTATTGTATACGCATTAGGAGCATTATTCTTAAAAACATTTAGAGTAAAACATCCAATTGCAAAAGGTTTAGCACTTGGAACAGCAGGTCACGCATTAGGAGTGGCAGTAGGAATTGAAATGGGTGAAGTAGAGGCAGCTATGGCAAGTATTGCTGTAACAGTAGTAGGGGTTGTAACTGTAGTTGTCATACCGATGTTTATGCCATTCATTGGCTAATAAAACTTACTTAAAAAAATGAGAAAAGCAAGCTATTTGTAGGACAGATTTCTACTGATAGCTTGCTTTTTATGTTACAGTAGTGGTAAGACCTATTTTAAAAAAATGTAAGTTTCCTTAAATCTTCATTAATACTGTGTAGAATACATTTTGAATTAGGTCATTGTATTGTAAAATAAGAAGTAAGCTACTATAGGATCTGCTAAGAGAGATCTATAATAAGTTTATAAAAATCTTTATATGAATAAATAATTAAAGGTAGAGAAGAGAGAAAAAATCTACTTATTAACGTTTTACTTTATAGGACAGGAGAGAGTACTCGTCGATTATGCAAATAAAAAACCTGTTTCAAAGCAAAGGATTTCAGAGGTTTCTCGTATTAGTAATACTTGCTCTCGTGTTATACGGGCTGCAAAGTATGTTGAATTTAATTTTAATTACGTTTATTCTCACGTATTTAATGGATCGATTCCAAAAGTTTATTTCCCGCAAATTAGATCACTTCATGCCCATTAATCGAAAGCTCATTATAGCATTTCTATATGTAATGTTAATCGGTGGAATTGTTATTACATTATTCAAATATTTACCAGTATTAACGATACAAATTTCACAATTGATTTATCAATTTAACGTGTTTTTAAGAAACCCACCAGATAGTGAATTAATTAAGTATGCAGTTAACGCTGTCAATCATATGGAACTTTCGAAATATGTAGGACAAGGCGTTGACATTTTATATAAATCGATTACGAATGTTGGGAAATTTGGCCTTCAAGTATTACTTTCTTTAATTTTAAGTTTATTTTTCTTATTGGAGAAAGCTCGTATCGTTGCTTTTACTGCAAAATTTAAAGAAAGCCGACTTGCAATTTTCTATACTGAAATTGAGTACTTCGGTAAGAAATTTGCACGTTCATTCGGAAAAGTAATTGAAGCACAATTTTTAATTGCAGTTGTTAACTGTGTTTTATCCGTTATTGCACTATGGATATTAGGATTCCCGCAATTATTAGGTTTAGCGTTAATGATCTTCTTACTTGGTTTAATTCCAGTAGCTGGGGTTATCATTTCGTTATTCCCGCTTTGTATGATTGCTTACAATATTGGCGGTATTATGTACGTTGTTTATATTTTAATTATCGTAACAGTAATTCATGCACTTGAAAGTTACGTGTTAAATCCGAAGTTCATGTCGCAAAAAACAAACTTACCGATTTTCTATACATTTATGGTATTAATCTTCTCAGAACACTTCTTAGGTGTATGGGGATTAATTATCGGTATTCCAATCTTCATTTTCTTATTAGATGTCTTAGATGTGACAAGTGATGAAATGGAGAATGAAGCCAGAAAAAATAAGGTGAAGTAAAGAAAAAGCATCGATGTTCGATGCTTTTTCTTTTATAACATGATGTTTTTTATGCCATACTGTAAGCAGAAGATAGAATAGGGGTGAAATAATGGCTGTAAATGAAAAGGTAGAGTTAGCTACATTTGCTGGAGGGTGTTTCTGGTGTATGGTTTCGCCATTTGAAGAGATGGAAGGAATTATAAAGGTTGTTTCTGGTTATACAGGTGGTCATAAAGAGAGTCCAACATATAAAGAAGTATGTTCAGAAACGACTGGACATTATGAGGCAGTACAAATTACATTTGATGCAAATAAAATGCCGTATGAGGAGTTATTAAATATATATTGGAGACAAATTGATCCGACTGATATAGGTGGGCAATTCCACGACCGCGGACAGTCTTACGAAACAGTGATTTTTTATCATAATGAAGAACAACATAAAAAAGCAAATGCTTCAAAAGAAGAGCTTGCAAAGAGTGGACGCTTTTCAAAACCAATTGCGACAAAAGTATTACCAGCAGCTACGTTTTATCCAGCTGAAGACTATCACCAAGGATATCATAAGAAAAATACATTCCGCTATGAGTTATACCGTAAAGGGTCAGGGCGGGATGCGTTTATTAAACAACATTGGCAAAAAGATAATGCTCATTTAAAAGAAAAACTAAATGAGATGCAATTTTATGTAACACAGGAAAATGGAACTGAGCCACCCTTTCAAAATGAATATTGGAATCATAAAGAAGAAGGACTTTATGTAGATATCGTCTCAGGTGAACCGTTATTTACTTCTTTAGATAAATTTGATAGCGGGTGTGGATGGCCTAGCTTTACGAAGCCAGTTATGTCAGCAAGTGTGAAAGAAAAAATGGATGTCAGTCATAATATGACGCGTACGGAAGTGAGAAGCAAAGAGGGAGATTCACATCTAGGTCATGTATTCCCGGATGGCCCAGGACCAAATGGTCTTCGTTACTGTATTAATTCCGCAGCCCTTCGATTTATCCGAAAAGAGGAATTAGAGAAAGAAGGATATGGTGATTTTCTAGTCGTATTTGGGAATAAAAAATAACCTCGCAATTAGCGAGGTTATTTTTTTATTTTGCTTTTTTCTTTTTGAACTTGCTTAATACTTCATAAACGATTGGGACAATAAGAAGTGTTAATAACGTTGAACTTGTTAATCCACCAATTACTGTTACACCAAGTCCTTTAGAAATTAAGCCGCTACCTTCAAATCCTAATGCAAGCGGGATAAGAGCCCCAATTGTTGCAATTGCAGTCATTAAAATTGGACGAAGGCGTGTTGCACCAGCTTCTAATAAAGCTTCACGTGTTGATAGACCTTCATTTTCTTTATGAATAACGCGGTCGATAAGCACGATTGCGTTTGTTACAACGATACCGATTAACATAAGCGCACCGATCATTGCAGAGACACTTAACGTTTCACCAGAGATTAATAAGGCAACAAGAGCTCCGATAATTGTAAATGGTAGCGAGAATAAAATTGCGAATGGTGCAAGAGCACCACCAAATGTAACGACAAGAACGAAGTATACAATCGCAATCGCAGCTAACATCGCTAAGCCAAGTTGCTTGAATGATTCTTCAATATCTTTTGTAACGCCGCCCATAGAAACATCTACGCCGGAAGGAAGATCCATTTTATCTACTTCTTTTTGAACCGCGGCAGATGCTTTTGAAACGTCATCAGATGTTAGTTTTGCACTTACTTCTGCATAAACACGGCCATCACGGTGTTTCACTGTATTCGAAGTTTCCCCTTCTTTTACAGTCATAACATCTTTCACAGCCACTTCATTACCAAGTGGCGTTGTAATTTTACGATTTGTTAAGTCATCGATTGTTTCATAATTTTGCTTTTCAGCTTCTACATATACATTGACATCTTTACCGTCTTTTTTAATTGTTGTCACAACAGGGCGATCATGTTGATTAGAAAGTCCCATTCCGATTTGTGCAGCCGTTAGACCCATTTTGCTTAGTTTTTCCTGATCTGCGACTAAAGTGTATTCTGCATACGTTTTTGCAATACTAGAGTCTACATCTTTTAAGTCTTTATTTTTCTTCATGATATTTTGAATATCTTTTACGACAGGCTTAATTTCTTCAGAGCTATCTCCGTAAACGTATAGTTTAATTTCATTACTACCGCCACTCGCTCCGAAATCTTGGTTTTTCCATTCACCTTTTCCAGACATCTTCTGTAAATCTTTAACGACTTGTTCTTTTTCTTTTTCAAAGTTTTTCGTGTCGTTATCATATTGTACGAAGAACATTGCTTGATTTGATTGACCAGGGCTCATTGGGTTTTCTCCACCTAATGAGAATTGAATTGTTTTGACGTCTTTATTATCTTGGAAGTGCTTCTCAGCTTTCGTTGCAATTTTTTCAACGTCTTCTAACGTTTGCCCTGGTTCAGGATTGTACGTTGTAATGATCATTTTTTCTTCTTCAGCTGGTAAGAAACTTACACCGATAATTGGCACTAGTGCAAGACTACCAACTAATAGAAGGACAGCGATACTTGATGTAACAATTTTGTGATTTAAAGCCCATGCAAGTATGCGTTTATACCCATTTGCTAATTTACTTGGTTTTTCTTCATGATGTACTTCTTTTTCCCTCATGCTCTCTTTTTTAAATAAAGAGTGAGCTAACATCGGCACGATTGTAACTGCTACTAGTAACGATGCTAATAAAGCGAAGACGATAGTTAAGGCAAATGGTAAGAACATTTCACCAATCATACCTTTTACTAGTCCAAGCGGTAAGAATACAGCAATTGTTACAATGGTAGAAGACATAATTGGGATGAACATTTCCTTCGTAGCTTCACGAATTAAATCTTTTCCGCGCAGTTTCTCTTCTGATAACGACATTCGTCGGTAAATATTTTCAATAACAACAATAGAGTCATCAACAACGCGTCCAATAGCGACTGTCATTGCTCCAAGTGTCATAATGTTAAGCGTAATATCCATTTGTTTTATGACTAATACAGCAATTAATAAAGAAAGTGGTATGGAAACGACAGAGATTAATGTTGTTCGGATATTTCGTAGGAACAGCATAATAATAACAATCGCAAAGATAGCACCAAAAATGGCTTTGCTCAGCATTGTTTCTACTGATTTCTCAATCGGTGCACCTTGGTCGAATGTTGAAATAATCTCTAAGTCTTTATATTTTTTCTCAAGGTCTTTTACTTTATCTTTCACTGCATTTACAACATCAACAGTATTCGCGTCAGCAGCTTTCACAATTTGAATTCCAATTGCTTCTTTTCCATTTGTTCGAGAAATAGATTCTGCTTTTCCGACTTCTTTAATGTCAGCAATTTCGTCTAATGTAACTGTCGGAATCCCGTTCATAGCCGCTGGATTCATTTGCGGTGTTTGTGTACCAGCTCCAGCGTTTTGACTACCTTGACCGCTAGGTGATGAAGGTATAGCCGGGATCTTTAATTCTTTTAATGCTTTGATTGTCGTAATATTCCCATCTACAACAACCGATTTTTCTGTATCTTTAAATGTATATAAGCCAAGTGGTAAAGATACGTCCGATCCTTTAATTACATTTTTTACAGTATCTTCACTTAAACCTAATTCTTTCATCTTATCTTTCTTGAAGACAAGTTGTACTTCATCTACTTGTTGACCTGAAATTTGAACAGATGCAACACCATCAAGTCCTTTTAATCCTGGCACAACATTCTTCTCTACATTTTCAGTTAAGGTAGCTAAAGATTCATTTTTACTTGCTACGCTTAACGAAATAACTGGAAAGGCATTAAAGTTTACACGTGAAACTTTCGGGTCTTTTACACCTTCTGGAAATTTCACATTTGCGAGAGCTTCTTTAATTTCTGTTTCAGCCTTTTCCATATTTTTATCAAAATCATATTCTATCTGAATAGAAGATGCGTTTTGAAAAGATGATGAACTAACAACGTTTACACCACTTAAATTTTGCAGTTGCTCTTCCATCGGTTTTGAAACTTTGTCAGCTACTTCTTCTGGTGTAGCACCAGGATAAACCGTGGTTACTGTTACAACCGGTGTTGTAATATCAGGAATTGTTTCCAGCTTCATGTTCAGCCCAGAATAAATACCTGCAATGGTAACAATAATGGTTAGTAGCCAAACTGCGAACTTATTTTTTAACGAGAAATTAATGAATTTGTTCATGTTTGCGCTCCCTTTTGTATTGTATTGACCAACTGGTCAGTCTAATACATAATATAACTGACTGATTGGTCAGCCGTCAATGAAAAGGGGTGGTATAATAAATTCATAATAAGATGCGAGATTAAATTTAGGAGAGACATGATATGAAAGAAAAAGAGCGTTTAATTATAGAGATGGCTATGAAGTTATTTGCGACTAAGGGTGTAAATGCGACATCAGTACAGGAAATTGTGACCGCTTGTGGCATATCTAAGGGAGCTTTCTATTTATACTTTAAATCGAAAGAGGAACTTTTATTAGCAACACTTCGATATTACTATGACAAGATTCAAAATAAAATGATGGATATTGAAAAAGAATCGTTATTGCCGCGTGAAAAATTTGCAAAACAATTGCATTGCCAGTTTAATGATATACAAAAGCATAAAGAATTTATTATTATGCATGCGAGGGAAAATGCTATACCTTTTAATAAAGAAGTAGAAGAGTTTATGATGCGAATGAAATTGGAATCTCATGCATTTTATCGAAATAGTTTGTTGTCTATTTATGGTGACAAGGTTATGCCGTATTTATTAGATTTAGTAATTATGGTAGAAGGGATCTGCCGTGGATATTTAGAACTAATTATTTTACAAGCGCCAGAAATTGATTTGTCCTATGTATCGGCTTTTATTTTAAAAAGGGTGGATCATTTAGTAGATGGACTTATAGAATCTTCGGAAGAACCTGTTTTACATGAAGAAAGACTTGGAGAGTTTCTTTGTAAATCAGAGTTTATTAAAGAACAAGTTAAGGAGCATTTTTTAAAAGAAATCATTGTTTTTAAGCGTACATTAGCTGATCAATTAGAAGATGATGAATTACTTATTACGCTAGATGTTTTAGAGGCAGAAATGAGATTACCAAATCCAAGGATTCCAGTTATTCAAGGGATGCTGTCTAATTTAGAGGCATATCCAAATTTAAAGGAATTTCGTTTGCGACTTATGGGGTATTACAATATAAAAAGGTAACAATGATGGCTTTCATTGTTACCTTTTTTATTAATGAACGAATACTGCTTCCTTATATTGTTGTAAATCATGTAAGGGTGTTATTACGTGAATATTTCAAAGAGTTGATATGGCATTGTGCATGTTTGGTGTACCTTTATATTAGTCGATAAGATAATCTGTATTGTGTATACAAAATTCAATAATCTTTTTATTTTAAATCTTGTATTGAGTTTCTTTTTGTTATTAGGATATGACATATATACACTCCATAGCTTTGAATAATCGTAAAGCTAGGAATGATGAAATAACGATATCTTGTTTGATATTCGATTAAGAAATGAATAGCTACATAACCAATTATTAGTAGTAAAAATAATGTATAAGGAGTTTCATTTTGTTTAGTTATTATAAGATAAAGAAGTGACAATATACCAAATAGCAAGGTGGTAACATAAATATATCTTTCGTATTTTATAAGGTTGTCTTTTAATGTGATTATATCATTGTCTTTATGTTCTAATCCAAATAAACTCCACATCGGAGCTGAGTCGTAATCGGCCCACATAAGTATGAACTTGTCTTTAAATAAAGATAAAACTTTTTTCGGGTCAGCTATGCGTTCTTGAATAAGTTTTTTTTCAGCGACTGTCCGTTCCTCACCAATTTCAATGGATGTAATATATTCTGCATCTTCCTCAGAATAACCGCCTTTTGTGTCATGATTAAATCCTACTGTGAATTTCCATAGCGGATCACGATTAGAGAGCGGATATTGTGTAACACCGGTGGATATAAGTATGTAGCTAATAATATAATGTACAAGGTAAAAAATGATGAAAATACCAACAAGTTTTTTTATAGAATGGAAAACACTCTGTTTTGATTTTCCTAATATTACTTGTAAAAAAGTATAAATAGTTACGGCAATCAAAATTAAGGCACCAAGTGGACGGATGATATCTCCTAGAGATAGGAAGATTCCTATAAAAATCCACATATATTTATGGCTTAATCCCTTTGTAATTAATATATAAAAACCAAGGTAAAAGAAGAAGGTAGCAAGGTGTTGATTTGTTAATACAGAGCTCATTATAATGCTTGGGATATATAGCGAGTATATTATCCCTGCAATACGCCCAGACCATTCATTAAATACCTTCGAAGTAATCTTATAAATCAGTAATGTTGTTCCTGTGCAATATGCAACATTTAAAATCTTCAGCAGTGTAGGAGATTCTCCGAATAATTTTATAATAAAAGCTTGATACATTGTAAAACCAAGTTGATACACCCATGAAGTATAGTATGTATTTTGAGCAAAACTAAAGTCGCCTTTAGCGGCTTGGACTGCGCTATAGTACATCACTGCAAAGTCAGATTCGATGGGGGTTGGAATATTGAGAATCCAGATCAATCGAATCGAAAAAGTTAAAGTAATAAGTGAAATAGTAAATACTATTTTTGACATATATTTATTCGCAATGTAACCAATAAGTAAAAGGAGTAGACCTATAATAATGGGTGGGACTATAACAAGGAAACGAGAATCGGAAGTACTTCCAATTATGGATATGGAATACCATGTTATGGCTGCATAAATAAATAGGCATAGTAGTAATAAACACTTTACAAAAAATGCATTGGCTTTTAGAGAAAATATATTTTGCATTATATGTCTAAACTCCTTAATGAATTTTATAAGTTATTTCAATGAAAATGGCCCTATGCAAACTTAACTTAGTCTGCATAGGGCTTGTTTTAAGAAATTAAGAGTTTTGTTGAGACCATTCTTCTACGTCCCAAACCTTTGTTATCCAATCTTCATAAAAGTCTGGTTCGTGACATACAAGTAGAATCGTTCCTTTATATGCTTTCATAGCTTTTTTAAGCTCTTCTTTTGCTGTAACATCAAGGTGGTTTGTTGGCTCATCAAATAATAGCCAGTTACTTTCTTCTCCCATTAGTTTACATAAACGAACTTTTGCCTGTTCACCACCACTTAATTGACTTAAAGGGCGAGAGATATGTTCATTTTTTAAACCACATTTTGCTAACATTGCACGGATTTGATGTTGGTCCATGCTAGGAAATGTATTCCACACATCATCAATCGGTGTTATATTATCAGCTTTTACTTCTTGTTCGAAGTATGATGGCGTTAGGAAATCACCAAGGCTTGTTTTACCGCTTAATGGTTTAATCTTGCCTAAAATCGTTTTTAGTAATGTTGATTTACCAACACCATTGCATCCAACAATTGCAATTTTTTCACCGCGTTCAATTGTCATCGTTAATTTTGGTAATAATGGATGTGTATATCCGATTTCTACATCTTCACCTTCAAAGACGAAACGACTACTTGCACGACACTCTTTGAAAGAGAATTCTGGCTTAATTGCCGTTTCAGGACGATCAATACGCTCCATGCGATCAAGTTGTTTTTGACGACTCTTTGCACGACCCGTCGTTGAATAACGAGCTTTGTTCTTCGCAATAAAGTCTTCTTGCTTTTTAATAAATTCGCGTTGTTTTTCATAAGCATTTATATGCTGATTTTTATTGATTTCCGCTAGCTCTAGGAATTTTTCATATGTCGCTGTATAACGCGTCATTTTTGTGAATTCTAGATGGAAAATAATATCGACACATTTATTCATAAATTCCGTATCATGGGAAATTAATAGGAAGGCATGAGGATATTCTTTTAAATAATTTGTTAACCAATGAATATGTTCAACGTCTAGATAGTTGGTAGGTTCGTCTAATAGTAATACTTCTGGTTGTTCAAGTAGTAACTTTGCAAGTAATACTTTTGTACGTTGTCCACCACTTAATGCAGCAACATCACGATCTAAACCGATTGCATCAATTCCAAGACCACGAGCTGCTTCCTCGATTTTAATATCTAATAAATAGAAGCCACCTGCTTCAAGAGCATCTTGAATTTCTGCCATTTGCTCAAGAAGTTCCTCTAATTCTTCCGGTGTAGCAGTTCCCATTTTTTCTGTAACTTCATTTAAAGCTTTTTCCTTTTCAAATAAAGGTAAAAATGCATCTGCTAATACATCACGGATCGTGCGACCGGGTGTTAAAATTGTATGTTGGTCTAAGTAACCGTAATTTGTACCAGGTGTCCATTCTACACGACCTTCATCATGGATAAGCTGACCAGTAATTATATTCATAAATGTTGATTTACCAACACCGTTTGCTCCAACTAATCCAACATGCTCTCCTGCGAGTAAGCGCATGGATACATCTTTAAATAATGTACGATCACCAAATGTATGTCCTAGTTTTTCGACTGTTAATAAGCTCATAATATCCTCCGTCCAACTTGAAATAGTACCTTGAATCATGATACTAAATTCTTTCGTATAATGCTATCATTTCAAAATGTATATTTTTTCAAGAATTATGTTTCATTATTTTGAAAAAAATATATATAATGGTGATAAGTATGAGAGATTTATTGGAGAAGTACCGAAAACGTCGTAGCGTGAAGGGTTAGAAAAGACTATTTTGTGTATAATAGAAAGATAGATAAATAGAAGGTGCAATCAGTTTATTAAAAATGATTGCACCTTTTTTAGGGGAAATAAAAATTATTTAAAGTATCCACGGATAATGCCTCTTACTCGATTTGCATGGAATTTACGTTTATCGTTAAATATATTTTGCATCATGCGGAATATAGCGGCAACGACTGCACGTACAAGGTAAGGAAATCCATAATGTAAACAGATAACTTTACCAAAACCACCAGCGTAAGAAATAGCTCTGTTTAATGATTGTTCATCTATAGTATCCTCTTTTACAGGATGGTACACGAAAAGATTTTTTCTAAATAAACCTATATAATTTTTTTTCATACCTCGTAGTACGAAATCAGTCTCTTCACCGGCACCATAAATTGTTCCAGATCCAACACCTAAATCTTCATTAAATGTGCCAACGTTTTGTACAAATTGTTTTGTAAAAAACAGAGCGAAAGAGGGGCCCATGAATCCATACTTATTATTTAGAATGATGTCTTTATCAGGCGCATGTATTAAAGATCCTGTTTTTTCAATGTTTGTAGTGTTTGTCGATATAAATTGAATATGTGCATTTGAGTTAAACGTTGCTACTATGCTCTCTAAGACATTCGTTTCGTAAATACAATCATCATCTGGAAAAGCAATAATATCGCCATTAGCAACTTGTAAGCCGATATTTCTTGCACGAGATAGGCCTTTAATAGGTGTATAAATATAGTTAATAGAAAAATTATTGGTATATTCCTCAAAGAGCTCAGAGATTGGAATGTCATTTTGATCTACTACAATAAGTTCGAAGTTTTTATAAGTTTGTTGTTTAAGTGACTTTAGTAGATCTAGAATATCATCACGTCTACCACAAGTGGCCATAATCAAAGAAAATTTCAATTTTAACAGCTCCTTTAAGAGGTTGCGTTTACACCTTTTTGAATCGTGCTTGTAGCTTTCCTAGTAGAGCTAATAGAATCTCATCTTTTGTTACAAATAAGATAAGAATGTATGTTAATCCGCATATTAATATTACTAGGGCGAATTGTATGATTTGTCCAGAGACTAATTTTTTTATAATAAACGCTATTGGTAAAAATGTTAGAGAATAAAATAGGTATTTAAGTTTTTGAATATCAAACAATGTATAATTCACTTTTAATTTCTTTTTTATATATATATATTCGAGAGTAATTAATCCAATGTTTGCAATGGTTGTTGTGAAAATTGCTGTTGTGGGAGTGAGTATATCGAAAAATATTAATGCGATATTGGATACTAAGTTGACGAATCCACAAATAAATAAAAAGCGCACCAAAATATTTTCTTTCTTTTTCACATAAATAATTTGATTCGATAAAATAGACTCAATACCTACTGTGATCATATAAAAAGCAAAAATAATTAAAGTATTACCAGCGGGAGCGAATTCCTTTCCACCATAAATAATGACGGCCGTATGGGCAATGAGCATTAGACCGATTGCCGCAGGAAATAAGGTAATGAAATATACTTTTGAAATTCTATTTAATAAAGATTCATATTCATTTTCAGCTGCATTTCCAGATAAATACGAAAGTCTTGGAATCGTGACTTGTACAACACTTAACATAAGTGTATTGATGATAGTCATAATTTGGAAAGCCATAACATAGAAAGCGACTTCTATTTTTCCTGCGTATGCGCCTAAGACAAGTCGATCTAATTGTGTGTACAAAATACTGGCATTTGAAAAAATAACGACTAATACTAAGGGTTTTAAATGTGGAATAATCGTTAAATTAGAAAAATCAAATTTGACTTGGCGTTTCACATATATAAAACTAATAAAATGATTTAAGAATGTTGAGAGCACTAATAAGCAGGCAAATGTTTTATAATCATTCACTCCATGAACTAGAGAGAAAAGAAGTCCAACATAGATAAGTCGAACAACAATTGTTTTTTTAGTAATGAAATCATAATTTTCATATGCTTCATTGTACCACTCCACATAAAATATATTTGAAATGAAATTGAAGCCGAAAATTAGAAGGACAGGGAATAAGTTTTCGTTACCGTATCCAATGTAACTAAAGAGTAAAAAGGATAGTAAAGCCAAAATACTAGTCGTAAAGTTAATTACATAAAGACTTGTAAATAACTTAGAAACTTTACTTTTATCATTTTTTATTAAACTAATTTCACGTAGTCCGTATTGATATACACCAAATACTGCGAATATGAAAAAATAATTAAAAATAGTTTCGGCGTAGTTAACAGTTCCTATTGACTTGGCTCCTAGCATTCGATACGCGTAAGGACCAACTAAGATTGGGAGTATAATATTAAATGTATTGAGCAGCATTTTATAAAAGATATTAGAAATAATTGATTTTTGCATGATTTCACCTTTTCATTAAAGTAATACGATTTAATCAAAATATCATTTGTATCGTATTAAGAACCCTTATTAGAGCTAATTATTTGACTCCATATAAAAATATATTTGAAGTGTGAATAATTTTAGTATAATGAAATACATTTTATATACAGTTTTGAAGGTATAGTTTTTTTATATGTGCAATAAATCATCACCTTCATTTGTTAATTACGAGTATAAGTGTACCTTACATAAACTTTGTAAATCAACTATTGCTTGTATAGAAATATATATAAAATAAGTTGTATAAAAAAGAAAATAAGAATGGATATGCGTAGTTAAGATAGATATATAGGTTAAGGGGTGACTATAAAAATCGTAGTGGATGTTTGAATTGTTTACAAAGCAATGAGCGAATATATATACTACATATTCGCTCAGAAGGAAATTGCTTTTTATACGCTCCAAGGTTTATTTAAAGTTAGTACTTCAGCCATTTCTTTACTTTTTAGACGTCCTTTTTTTCGATCTTCTGCACGTTCTAGACCAGTTTTGTGCAACCAATGTTCTTCTTCAGTTTCTGGCAGTACTTGCGGAACGGAAGAAGGTTTCCCATCTTTTAGAGCTACGAATGTAATAAAGCAAGTAGCAGCGATGCGACGTTCTCCTAATAATAAGCTTTCTGCGATAACCTTCACAAATACTTCCATAGATGATTTACCAGTATAACAAACAAACGCTTCGTAACAAACAGAATCAGCTTGTTGAATTGGTGTTAAAAAATTAACAGAATCAATAGATGCTGTAACGCAATGTTTTCGGCTATGTCTGGCAGCTGCAATAGAAGCAATACTATCAATTTCCGCTAATAATTTTCCACCGAATAAAGTTTGATGATTGTTCAAATCGTTTGGGAAAACACGTGTTGTTTTAATTGCTTTTGATTCTCTCATAAATTTCTTTTCCATATAATCAGCCCCTAGGTTACGTTTTCAATCAGAGTGACATGTTCTTTATGACATAAAAGGAGTGTTAGTTCCTATTGGATTTTACCAGATATTCAAATGAGTAAAAGTTATGGATAGAGAGGAAAGAATACTTCTGCAAGTATATTCATGCAACTGAAAGAAAATTTATTTTGTCTAAAGTGTAGTGTAAAAGAGGATTCGCTTACATTGCAAGTGAAAAGTGAAGAATACATATTTGTCATATAAATTCCCTATCAGCTGTGTGCCTATTCATGATAGAATCGTTGTGTTATGAATGGAAATAGAGGTGCAATGGACATATGAATCATATAAAAACAAATTTTTCATTTTTCTTCAGTAAAATAATGATCGGTGCGATGCTCGCATTTTTTGTTTATAGTTGTTGGTCAGCGTTTGAAGCAAGCAAGCAACTTTTGGGAGGAAGTAATACAAGTGTGACAATTGTATTGGCAATTTTCATTATCCTCATCTTGTTAGCGGCATCAATTTTACAATATCGTTTTACAGATAAACAATTTCTTATTTTTCTTATAAGTATATCTACAATTGTGAGACTTAGTGTGGTTCTATTTGTAGACGTTCCAGTAATCGGTGATATGAAAGCTATGTATGAGGCTGCAAAGCAGATTGCAATTGGTAATAATATAGAGAATGTAATGCAGTTACCTTTTATTATTTATGAATCGATTGTTATTCGTATATTTGGTGATACGGTATTTGTTTTACAGTTATTTAATGTTCTGTTCTGTACAGGAACCGCATTTTTCATTTATCGTATTGCAGCGATGATTTTTGGGAAAGAATGTGGTCGAATTGCGTCTGTGTTCTACGCTTTATATATTCCAAATATATTTATGAGTTCTTTATTAACGCAGGAATCACTCGCAATATTCCTATTTTATTTTGCTTGTTACATACTTCTACATAAAGGCTTAGAGCATCCTTATATGTGGGTGTTTTCGGCAATTTTATTTGCATTTAGCAATATGATTTTCCCAATGGGGTTATTCCTCCCTATTTTTATCGCTGTGTATGTGCTATTAATTGAATTCTTTCAATCAGCAACGAAAAAAAGAGTATTTTTAAAGATGATAGGGATACTTATTTTATTTTATAGTACTCATTTTGGTGTGAATTACGGAATTAAGACAATGGGAATGTCACAATATACGATTTCGAATGAGACGTATGTTCAATCGGTTTTAATCGGTAAAAATCAAAAAGAGGAAAAAATACCGGAAAATCAAACTGTAATAGAACATATTGATCAAAAGTTAAAAGAGATTGAGAGTGAAAGATTTAAACTGCTAAAACCAGTAATGAATCAGTTTTCAGATGAGGGGATAAATTCTATTCTATTTAAATATGAAAAACTTATATATGTAGTGGTAACGTTATTTATGACTGTAGCTTTATTATATTTTCTTATTAAGACACAACAAAACGAAGGATATGTGTTGTTCTTACTGTTAATTAGTGGATATGTGTTGTTAAGACTTTTCCAAGTACATATGGCATATTACAATATGATTGTACCGGCATTGTTTATTTTACACAGCTTTGGTGTCTATATGAGTTATGTATATTGTCAAAAAATATTTTTCAGAAAATAAAAAGAATCCATTTTGGATTCTTTTTTTGTAGATGGATGATTAGAGTTCATACAAAGGAGAGATGAAGAATCTCCACCCTTATATTTGTTTGCTTTATCGGTTTAGTTCTAGCTGCAAACTATCCGCTGTTAAGGCCATTTTTGAGGAGTCGTCTTGAATACTCTTCATTACCTGTGAAATAACTTCTAATTCATTTTCAATTTTTTTATTCTGGTCTTTAGAGTTAGACATATCTTTTACGATTTCTTGGAAATATTGATCTGTCGCATGCATACTATCTGTCCCTTCAGATACGAGAGAGCTAATTTGTTCTACGGAGGAAGAGACGTGGATAATTTGTTTATTAGTTTTTTCAACGAGCTTTGTAACGTTGTAGATAGATTCTTTCGTTTGCTCTGATAACTTTCGAATTTCTCCCGCTACGACTGAAAAACCTTTACCGAATTCACCAGCACGTGCAGATTCAATAGCAGCATTTAATGCTAGTAAATTTGTTTGCTCAGCGATTGATTTTACGATATCAATGATTTCGTTAATTTTATTAGAAATATCGAGAAGTTCACGAGTATCAGTAATGATAGTTTCCATATTTGTTTGAATGCTTTCCATACGTTTGTTTTGCAGATTTAATTGTTCCTTTCCTTTATTAGCCTTTTCTTCTGATGTTGTGGCTAATGATGTACCTGTTTTTGCAATTCCTACAATATTTTCTGATTTAGATGTTAACTGTTGAATAGAAGAACTTGTTTTTTCAGATACTGCTGCTAGTTCTGTTGCAATATGTGTAATCGTCATAGCTGTCAGTTCTTTTTCTTTTTCATGTTCTTTTTGAATTCTTTCATATTCGGATTCATAAGCCGCAATAACAAGTTCTTGTTCTAATGTAAATAATTTGTTTATTACATTTATAGAATAAGAAAAATCCTCTATTGTTGAAATTTTAGTTTGCAAAATCTTCATGACGGAACGGAATAATTCTTGATAGGCTGCAGTATACCATTTTCTATGTAAACCAATTTGTACATGTCTTCTTGCAATTTTAGCACGTTGTTCAATAAAATCTTCATACATATTACCGCTAAACAATTCTTTAATATGTGTTTTTAACGTTTGTTTTAATTTGGGAATAGAGCTGTAGCGTTCAATAACGGCAATTAAATTAGGTTGTTTTGTGATGTTGGTGTAGAATTTTTCAGTGATCCAATCTATTTCCTCATAAATAAACGGCTGTAATACTTTTACAATTTGTAAATCTTCCTTCGAAATATGTAGCATATCCATTTGAGTTTTTAGTTCAGAATTAGCAGGCACATTAAATATTATTTGTTGGCCTTTACTTAACTCAATTATACTGGTGTTTGTTTTAATTTTTTTAAAAACCCCAAGCATCATTCTTCCCCCTGTTTGTAAAGCGTTTTCAATTTTGTATTCTAATGTAATTATATATTGTTATATAAAATTACTCTACAGTATATGGAATTGTATATAAATTAAGAGAATTCTATGTAGAATTCTCTTAATGACCTTTATTAATTTTAGCATGTGTTTTAAAGAAAACAGGGAAATGTACATTATATATTACAGTGACGACACGAATAATGAATGTTACTAATAAACAAACATAGAAAGCTAATACGTGCGCGCCCATTGCATGTGTGATTAGGAAGCTAATTGCTCCTAAGATAGAAGCGATTGCGTAAATTTCTTTTCGGAATACGTAAGGGATATCTTGAGCGCAAATGTCACGCAAAATACCGCCTCCAATACCTGTAATGACTCCCATTGAAACTACTAAAAATGAGGCGTCAACGTGATGTGACATTGCTGCATTTGCACCAATAGCTGTAAAAACACCTAAGCCAACAGCATCAGAAAGCATAATAACGACTTGAAGTTTATTGATGCGTTCAAAAAACATACAAGTAAATAATGCTGATAATACGCTTACGAAAAAGTAAATGGGTTTTACAAATGCGACAGGAGGCAGGTTACCAATCATAATATCACGAATAATACCGCCGCCGAGCGCAGTAGCTACAGCTAAACAAAGGACACCGAATAAATCTAAATCTTTTTTTAAACCAACTAATGTACCAGAAATGGCAGCGGCGATAATGCCAAGAAACGTAAATATATCGATTAATAACATGGCTCTAATTCCTTCCTTATAAAGATGTTCCAGAGAAAAAATATACACTAAAGTTTTGGAAATAACAATGTATTTTCTTTACGTGTAAAAAAAAAGAATAAATTAGGAAAGAAAGCGTTTGAAAATACAAATTTATTACCTTTTCTATTATAAAAATTGGTATATAAATCGGATAGTTTAACAATAAGGTTATGCTATAATAAACATTTGAGATGGATAAAAAATGTTTATTTTATAGGTTGAAATTATGTAATAGTTATGGAGGCTTTAAATGTTAAAGGAAAACAGTATAAGTAGTAAATTTGAAAATTTCTTACTGATTTTTATAATGTTACAGCCAATTCTAGATTTACTCACGGCATTTTGTATAATGGTTTTAAAAATTGATACAACCATTGGAATTCTTACGCGTCTATTTGTCATGGGCCTAGGAGGAATATACATTGTATTCCAAGCTAGGAAAAGAGGGAATCTTAAGTACTTGCTGTATATAATTGGAATGGGTGCTTTTTTCACTATAGGACTAATTAATAATAAATTGGTTAAGGATCCTATCGTATTAGGGGAAGAGATTAAGTTTATAGCGAAATCTTTATATCCGTTTATCATGTTTACTTGCTATATTTTGGTCTTTAAATCACTTAAAGAAAATAGGCATTTTAAAATGCGAAACAATATTGCCTATGCAGCATTAATTATAAATATAGTAATGGTAGTTTCAGTTGTAACAGGAACAGATTATAACAGTTATGATTGGTTAAAGGTTGGTTCACGTGGATGGTTTTATGCAGGGAATGAATTAGGTTCAATTCTGGCGATTATTTGTCCAATAGTTGTTTTATATTCTATTGAAAAAACAACTAGTATGTCTAAAATATATTGCTGGATTCCTTCTATTTTGATTATTTTTTCATTGTTTGCTGTTGGTACAAAGGTTGGATTTGGAGCGATTTTTGCTACAATGATTATTGCGTTCATCATGTGTTTTATTCAGGCATTTATGCAACGTAAAGATACAAAGAAAAATGCATATGTATTAAATGGTATGATTGCAATGACTGTTTTTCTAGGGGTAATGGCATACACTCCTTTCTCACCATTTATGAAAAATATGGGGCTACATTTTCAAGTAATTGAGAAGCAACAAAATGAGAAGAAGGAAGAAAATGCGAAACAAGTAGAAGAATTGAAAGAACATAAACCTCACGTTATTGAGACGGAAAAAGAGAAAGAAATTGAAATTGAAAAAGAACAGAAAGAGGAAACACAGGCTATTATCTTTAGTGGCAGGGAATTATTTGAACAGCAGTATAAAGAGTACTATGAAAAAGCTCCTCTTTCTCAAAAAATATTAGGTATGGGTTATTCAGGTAATTATAAAGGTGAGCCCAAATTAATTGAACGAGATTTCCATGATTGGTTCTATTCATTTGGAATTGGTGGACTTGGGTTACTTTTACTACCTTTTGTATACTTTGGACTTAAAATTATTAGACTTGTATTGACTAAATTTAAACAATTATTCACTGTGAAATATGTATTAGTAATGACCGGAATAGGTTTAGCCCTAGGTATTTCATTTATAGCTGGTCATGTTTTAATGGCACCGGGTGTAAGTTTTTATTTAGCCCTTATTAGCGCATACCTACTTGTTGATTTGGAAATTGAATGATTAAAAAATAAAAGCTAGCACATGTTAGCTTTTATTTTTGTTATAGTAAGTAAAAATAAAAAAGTGTGGAGGAAATAGGGAATGAAAGTGTTACATATAAATGCTGGTGCAGAAGAGGGCGGAGGAAAAACACATATTATTTCACTTTTATCTCAGTTTCCGAAGAGAGAAGTGGAATTAATGGTATTTGAAGAAGGTGCGATTGCTAGAGAAGCGAGAGACCTTGGTATTCAAGTGCATGTTTTTACTCAATCATCTCGGTACGACCTATCCATTCTTTCAAGAATAAAATCATTTATTAATGAAAATCAATTTGACATTGTGCATACACATGGCGCACGAGCAAATTTCTATCTCTCCCTCTTGAAAAAAGGTATAAAAGCGAAATGGATAATGACTGTCCACAGTGATCCAACTTTGGATTTTATGAAGAGGGGATTAAAAGGATGGGTATTTACGAAGTTAAATTTACGTTCTTTCAGGAAGGTAGATTTGTTCTTTGCAATTACGGAGAACTTTAAGAGAAACATAATAAAACTAGGTGTACCAGAAGAGAAAATCTGTACGGTTTATAATGGAATTGAGTATGATAATACTCCGGCAAAACCGTATGATAAGAGTGAATTTGGCATCGATGAAGGAGTATTTACAGCCATTCAAGTAGCGCGTCTTCATCCTGTTAAAGGTCATGATATTTTATTTGAAGCGTTACAAAAAATTAAAATTCCAAATATAAAGGTGCTCTTGCTTGGTGATGGGCCCATAGAAGCAGAATTAAAAGAGATGGTAAAACAAAAGGGCTTAGAGGATAAGGTGATGTTTCTAGGTTTTCGTACAGATTCCAAAGAATTATATGCATCTGCACACATTAATTTGTTAACCTCTTATAGCGAAAGTTTCCCTCTCGTTTTATTAGAAGCGGCAAATCAACGCTTAACCTCTATTGCAACAAATGTAGGTGATATGAAAAAGTTAATAGTTGATGATACGTATGGCTGGATTGTACCAATTGGTGATGTAGACTCGTTAGCAAGCGCATTAGAAAATTCTTACGAAAAATGGTTGAATGGTGAATTAGAAGCGATGGGAAATCGTTTATATAATCATGCATCTACTCAGTTCTCCCTAAAAAATTTGTATGAAGATACTTATAATGCATATAAAAAACTTTTACTGAAATAGAGAGGATAGTTAATCATGGAAGTAAAAACGGTTGATATTCTAGGTGTTCCTTTTTCTACAATGACAATGGATGAAACGGTCCAATATTTGAAGGGGCAACTAGAATTGGAGCGAACGCATACTTTTCAGGTAGTAACAGCGAATCCTGAAATTGTTATGTGTGCAAAAAAGGATGAAAATTTCCATAAAACATTATTAAATACAGATTTAATTACACCTGATGGTATTGGAGTTGTAAAAGCAAGTGGTATGCTTGGTACACCTGTAAAAGAGCGTGTAGCAGGTTTTGATTTAATGTGTAATTTATTTGCGAAGCTATCACAAGAGAATAAACCGGTATCTGTTTTCTTACTTGGTGCAAAACCACATGTTGTACAAGCTGCAGCAGATCATTTAACGAAGACGTATTCAGCGGTATCTATTGTGGGTATACAAGATGGGTATTTTAAACAAGAGGACGAAGAAAATATCATTTCTCGTATTCAAGAAGCAAAACCAGATCTATTACTTGTTGCACTTGGTTTCCCAAGACAAGAGAACTTTATCCAAAACAATAAGCATCGTTTAGAAACGAAAATGGCTGTTGGAGTAGGTGGAAGTTTAGACGTATGGGCGGGAGAGGTAAAACGCGCACCAAAGTGGATTCAAGCGATTCATTTAGAGTGGTTTTACAGGTTATGTAGTAATCCAACACGCTGGCGTCGTCAGTTAGTATTAGCGGAATTTTTAAAAGAAGTAATGCGTTCAAAAAAGTAGCGAAATCTCGCTACTTTTTTATTTGGCCATTTTTAATAAAATGCAACTTTAATCAGTGAGGTTTTGTTCATCTCCTACTGATTGTTAGTCTTAACCAATCGGACATTTACTGGCAGTTGATCTTCAATCTAACTCTTTCGCTCCAGCTGAATTTTGAGGCGGGATAAGTATTTTATTTTTTGGGAATGATGAAGGAGAATTTTTTACACAAAAGTATTTTACTTATGCAATTCACACATGTAAAATGATGTGTAAAGACAGCTGTGTAAGGAGGACTTCTTGTGGGCAAGGTGAAGGAAATTTCGAAGAGAAAGCTACTTGGTATAGCAGGGCTTGGATGGCTATTTGATGCAATGGATGTTGGTATGCTTTCATTTGTAATGGTAGCACTGCAAAAAGATTGGGGATTAAGTACGCAAGAAATGGGCTGGATAGGCAGCATTAATTCGATTGGTATGGCAGTCGGAGCACTCGTTTTTGGAATACTATCAGATAAAATAGGGCGGAAATCAGTCTTTATTATTACATTATTACTATTTTCTATCGGTAGTGGTTTAACTGCTTTAACGACGACACTTGCGATGTTCCTTGTTTTACGATTTTTAATTGGTATGGGGCTTGGCGGAGAGCTTCCAGTTGCGTCTACATTAGTATCAGAGAGCGTTGAAGCGCATGAACGTGGCAAAATAGTTGTGCTATTAGAAAGCTTTTGGGCAGGTGGATGGCTAATTGCAGCCCTTATCTCGTATTTTGTTATTCCGAAATATGGTTGGGAAGTTGCAATGGTATTGAGCGCGGTTCCGGCATTATATGCTTTATATTTAAGATGGAATTTACCGGATTCTCCGAGATTTCAAAAGGCTGAAAAAAGACCATCTGTTATCGAAAATGTAAAGTCAGTTTGGTCTGGGGAATATCGTAAGGCAACAATTATGTTATGGATTCTATGGTTTTCTGTTGTCTTTTCGTACTATGGGATGTTCCTTTGGTTACCTAGTGTGATGGTATTAAAAGGATTTAGTTTAATAAAAAGTTTCCAGTACGTACTTATTATGACGTTAGCTCAATTGCCAGGATATTTCACGGCCGCTTGGTTTATTGAACGACTTGGTCGTAAGTTCGTTTTAGTTACGTATTTAATCGGTACAGCATGTAGTGCTTATTTGTTTGGAGTGGCGGAGTCATTAACGGTATTAATCGTAGCAGGCATGTTACTATCCTTCTTTAATTTAGGTGCTTGGGGTGCATTATACGCTTATACACCGGAACAGTATCCAACGGTTATTCGTGGTACAGGTGCAGGGATGGCGGCAGCATTCGGTCGTATTGGTGGTATTCTTGGGCCGCTATTAGTAGGATATTTAGTTGCTTCACAGGCTTCACTATCACTAATATTTACGATTTTCTGTGGATCAATTTTAATTGGCGTAGTTGCTGTAATTGTACTTGGGCAAGAAACGAAGCAACGAGAATTAGTATAAGGTGAAAGTTTAATCGGTGAGGGATTTATCCCTCGCTGATTATTAGCCAGCACCAATTGTGTCTTTGGGGAAGTAACACTCATTTCTTCGCATTCAGTGAGTGTTACTTCCTACAAATAATGGAATAAAAGGGCAGGGGAACCGTCGTGGTTTCCTTTTTTCTGTTTTTTTAGATAAATAATGGTATAGTAAGAAAAAGGGAATGTTTCTTATAAAAGCGAATGTATACAACAAGACGTATGGACAAAAGAATTAGGTGGTTGAAGAAATGAAAATTTTACTGATCATGGAAGAAGCAGAAGAGCGAAGAAGTTTAGCTGAAAAATTTACTGAAAATATAAGGAATGTAGAATGTTTTGAAGCGAATACGGGAGCAGAATCATTATTTATCATGAAAAAGCATACACCAGATTTTGTTTTCTTGAATTCAAAATTACTAGATGGAACTGGTTTTGAATATGCGAGTTTATTACGGGAAGTAAATTGTTATACGAAATTGATTTTTATGGGTGAAGATATAGAAGAGTCGATTACGGCATTTCGTTTTCAAGCATTTTATTATTTACTACGCCCATTTCGTGAGGAAGATTTGCAATTCCTTTTATATAGAATGTGTAAAGAGCAAGGCGAGAAAGCAAAGAGTTATTTGCGAAAACTACCGATAGAAGGTCAAGAGGGAATTCGGTATATTTTCCCTGAAGATATTGTATATGTAAGCAAAAATAAGGAAAACAAAACGGTTTCAATTTATACAACGAATAATCAGTATATTTCAACATATACACTTCAGGAGCTGGAAAATAAGCTAAATGTATATGATTTTTTACGTGTGCATAAAAGTTATTTAATTAATATGTCATATGTACAAGAACTAAAACCTTATTATAATGGCACATATAATCTGTATTTAGATAAATATGATGAGCAACCGATTCCAGTTAGTCGTAATTATGTGAAACGACTTCGAAATAAGATTGAATTATAGTAGGTAATGCGAATTTTTTAACATGATAAACTAAAAATCCTTCATGATAAGGAGGATTCAAATTAAGTATTCAGAAAATTTAGTACAATCCCACTAAGCGATAGTATTGGGGGGATTGTATGTGAAAACATTGAAGTCGATTTTACTATGGGGAGTTATTGCAGCAGTAGGCGCAGGTGCTTTTGGTGTAATAGCCTTATCACAAGGTGAAACTATTAATGCCGTGTGGCTCTTAGTAGCTGCGGTATGTGTGTATGCAGTTGCTTACCGCTTTTATAGTAGATTTATAGCGAGAAAGGTATTTGGTTTAGATAATAATAGGCAAACGCCAGCCCATACATTAAACGATGGAAAAGATTATGTTCCGACAAATAAGTGGGTATTATTTGGGCACCATTTTGCAGCAATTGCTGGGGCAGGCCCTTTAGTAGGACCGATTTTGGCAGCGCAAATGGGATATTTACCAGGGACAATATGGATTATTGTTGGGGTAGTTGTCGCTGGAGCTGTACAAGATTTTGTAATTTTATTTGCTTCGATGAGACGGAATGGTAAATCTTTAGGAGAAATGATTAAAGATGAGATCGGTCCTGTTACAGGGCTTATTGCAATGATAGGCATTTTAGGCATTATGATTATTTTATTAGCGGTATTAGCATTAGTGGTAGTAAAGGCGCTTGTCGGAAGTCCTTGGGGAATGTTTACGATAGCAGCAACGATTCCTATTGCTATTTTAATGGGAGTGTACATGCGCTACATTAGGCCTGGCCGTGTTGGAGAAGGGTCAGTAATCGGAATTATTCTACTTATACTGTCTCTTATTGGAGGACAGTATGTAGCAGAGCATCCAACGCTTGCAAGCATGTTCACGTTTAGCGGTGAAACGATTGCTATTATGCTTATTGTATATGGATTTATCGCATCGGCCTTACCAGTTTGGATGCTTTTAGCACCACGTGATTATTTAAGCACATTTTTAAAAGTCGGAACAATTGTTGGATTAGCAATTGGTATTTTAATTGTAGCACCAGATTTACAAATGCCAGCAGTTTCGAAATTTATCGATGGAACAGGTCCTGTTTTCTCTGGAAACTTATTCCCATTCTTATTTATTACAATTGCTTGTGGTGCGGTGTCTGGATTCCATGCTCTCGTTTCATCAGGTACGACACCAAAGATGATTGAACAAGAAGGACACGCACAGCCAATCGGTTATGGGGCAATGTTAATGGAATCATTTGTAGCCGCGATGGCGATGATTGCAGCTTGTGTATTAACACCAGGAACTTATTTTGCGATTAATAGTCCCGCAGCACTTATCGGTACGGATGTCTCGCAGGCAGCTCAAGTTATTTCCTCATGGGGATTTGCTATTACACCAAATGAACTAAAAGATCTCGCTGTAAACGTTGGAGAGCAAACGATTTTATCACGCACAGGTGGTGCACCAACGTTAGCGATAGGTATGGCGTATATTTTCTCACAAGTAATAGGTGGAACAGCCATGATGGCCTTTTGGTATCATTTTGCAATCCTTTTTGAAGCTCTATTCATTTTAACGACAATTGATGCTGGAACGCGTGTAGGCCGATTTATGATTCAAGATATTTTAGGACATGTATATAAGCCATTTGGGAAAACGGATTCTACATTAGCGAATGTGATAGCTACAACGTTATGCGTATTAGGATGGGGTTATTTCTTATACCAAGGGGTAGTTGATCCGCTTGGTGGAATTAATACATTATGGCCACTTTTCGGTATTGCAAATCAAATGTTAGCAGGTATTGCATTATTACTTGGAACGACAATTTTGTTCAAAATGGGGAAAAAGGCATATGTTTGGGTGACACTTATTCCAACTGTCGGATTGCTTATTGTAACGATGACGGCGGGTTATCAAAAGCTATTTCATGAAAACCCTAAAATAGGATTTCTATCTCATGCAAAGGTGTTTCAGGGAGCATTAGATGAGGGAAAAGTGTTAGCACCAGCTAAAAATGTCGCTCAAATGAAACAAATTATTTTCAATGATTATATTGATGCAGCGCTTTGTGGGATTTTTATGATAGTTGTAATCGCTGTATTAATTTCTGCAATTCGAATTTGGATTCAAGTATTAAGAAATAAGCCGATGCCGTTAAAAGAGGCGCCATATATTTCTAGAGATGAAAGTGAGTCGAGGAACTATGCTTAAACGACTACGGAAAGTATGGGGAAAAAGGAAACACTTTATTAGTTTACTCGTTGGGGTACCAAGCTATGAAACATATGTAGAGCATATGAAAAAGCATCATCCAGAAGAAGAGGTTGTATGTCAAAAGCAATTTTTTGCTGAGGCGCAAGAAGCTAGGTTTAATGCAAAAGGCGGAAAGATATCACGTTGCTGTTAACAAAAAAGGACGAACTTTCGTCCTTTTTTGTTTTTTGCTGTTTCACGTGGAACAGCAAAAAATAAATAAAAGCTTTGGGAATTATAGGGATTTCGTATACAATAAAATAAGGAAAGGGATAGATGGAAAAGTAGGGAGATTATTTTATGTTAAGGGATCTATTTATAAACACAACAATTATTCTTTCCTTTATTTTTATTGGAGGTCAGCTTTTAAGAGACAAGCCATTAAAAGAAGGGTTCTCTTTTTGGCAGAAATGTGTAGTAGGTGTTTTTACTGGAATATTAGGTATATTACTAATGTATTTCGGTGTTCATGTTGGTACTATCCTATTGGATTTACGCTACTTAGCCGTCATTCTAGCCGTTATAATTGGAGGACCAATAGCGAGTACTATAGCTGTTAGTATGATTTTAGTAACTAGATTATTATTTATGGATTATTCATTAGCTTCTCAAGTAGCTTTTTATACAATCATTGCGATAGGGATAGGTAGTATCTTTATTTCGCGTATGAAGCTTTCTTTAGCAGAAAAGTGGGCATGGTTACATACATATATTTTATCTATTCTAATCCCAGCGCTATATATATGGTTAATTAAAGACATCCACATAGTGGGATTATATTTATTTTCTAGTATTGTTACAGGATATATCACGTTTTTTAGTGCAAATTACGTATTGCAATCTAATGAGTTATTTCAAACGATGAAGCAATACGCAACGGTAGATGCATTAACAGGTCTAGGAAACGTAAGGCAATTTGATTTAGAGATGAATCGTCATATTAGTAATAAACGTATGAAAAATGATTCACTTTGTTTACTACTTATCGATATTGATCACTTTAAGCATGTAAATGATACGTATGGACATCCTGCAGGAGACGAAGTATTAAAACAAGTAGGGCGTATTTTAAGAGAAATTTCAACATTTCCGGATTTGACTTTTCGAAAGGGTGGAGAGGAATTTGCACTTTTGATACCGAAGAGGGAAATAGCTTATGGGATTTGTATGGGGGAGCAAATTCGTACAGCTGTTGAAAAACATTCATTTCAATTGTTAGATGGAACAAAAATAAAAATTACGGTTTCAGTAGGGATTTCAGAGTTTGAGTCATCACCAAATCAATTTATTCAAGCAGCTGATGATGCATTATATTACTCTAAAAGAAATGGAAGAAATCAGGTCAGTTCTGCATCTTAAAGGTAAGATGACCAGAAGATGTAAAGCCCCATAAAAATACCCACAGAGGCAATGTAAGAACTCTGTGGGTATTTTTATTCATATGTTAGACAAGTTCTTTTGATACAACGAATTTACGATATGCACCGTGATGTGTTGGGCCCACGTATTCGTTAATTTTGAATGAATAGCGGATAGCCGCTGTGATAAATTCTTTAGCAGTTTTTACTGCTTCTTTTACGGATTTTCCTTTTGCAAGTTCTGCTGTGATAGCAGCAGAATATGTACAACCTGCGCCGTGTGTATTTGTCGTATCAATTTTTTCTGATTCTAGAAGATCGAATGTTTCTCCATCATATAGGACGTCGATTGCAGTTTCTGTACCAAGCTTGCTTCCGCCTTTAATTAGGACATATTTCGCACCTAAAGCATGGATTTTCTCCGCTGCTTCTTTCATGTCCTCAAGAGAATTAATCTTTACGCCACTTAATTGGTAAGCTTCAAATAAGTTTGGCGTTACAACTAATGCTTTTGGCACAAGAACGTCACGTAAGCAGTCATTTGTTTCAGGATGTAATGCTTCATCGGCACCTTTACATACCATAACAGGATCAACTACTACATTTTTGAAATTATGCTTTTCGATTGTTTCTGCAACCATTTCAATAATTTCTACTGATCCAAGCATACCTGTTTTTAAAGCATCTACTCCAACACCGTCAATTGTTGTTTCTAATTGTGGTTTTAATGTAGAAGCTGGGATTGGGAATACGTTATGTGCCCAACCGTTATGTGGATCCATCGTTACGATTGTCGTAAGAGATGTCATTCCGTATACACCAAGTTCTTGGAATGTCTTTAAATCTGCTTGTATACCAGCACCGCCACTTGTATCAGAACCAGCGATAGTAAGTGCTTTATTTAATGTCATTATGAAAGCCCCCTCAAGTGATATAATGAAAACTATGTTTTCACCATTATATCAATGTTACGAATAAGTACAAAGTGAAAAGTAGATGATTTATTTTAGGAGCTATTTAAAATTTTGCGTGTAGGAGACTGATTATGTTTCGAGATAATCGCACAAATGAATTAGTTATATTAAAAGAAATTGCAGAAACACTAAATACATCAAATGATACATACCATGTATTGCAAGCGGTGCTAGAAAAATTGCTTAGTGTAACAGGTTTAACGACAGGATGGATTTTTCTTGCGGATGAAAATGGGAAGTATACGAAGTTGATTGATTACCAGTTGCCAGAGGCACTTACATATGAAAATAAACGTCCGATGTGTGAAGGGGAATGTTGGTGTTTACGTGGCTTTGTGGATGGGAAATTGGAGAGAGCCGTTAATATTATTGAATGTAAAAGAATTAATAATGCAATTGAATATAGTTGGGGAGATACAGAAGGCATTCTTCATCATGCTACGGTTCCTTTAAAGGCTGGGGGAGAAAAGTTTGGTGTGTTAAATGTAGCAAGTCCTGGTAAAACGCATTTTTCGGAAGAAGAATTAGTATTACTTCAATCGGTTGCTTTCCAAATTGGGACGGCCTTAAAGCGAACAAAATTATATGAAAATGAAAAGCGAAGAGCACATTATTATGTGAAATTGGAACGTTTTATTCAAGATTTAAAAACGATTCATAAATTTAATGTATTACCTGAAAAAGTGGTAAATCATATAGGTGAAGTATTTCAATGGAATCAAGTGGCTTTTTTTATTAGGGAAGAAAAGGAATTATCTTTGCGAGCGTCCTATAGTCAGGAAGAGTTACAAGAGGATGTAAAAGAAGCGGCAAAGAAGGCGTTAGAACAAGATGAGCCGGTGCTACTAAAACATCAAATTGGGCATAGTGTACATCTAAATAGAGCTGTTATTGCTACACCAATACATATTCAAAATCATAT
Source organism: Bacillus sp. BB51/4 (assembly GCF_008368845.1). Classification (NCBI taxonomy): domain Bacteria; kingdom Bacillati; phylum Bacillota; class Bacilli; order Caryophanales; family Bacillaceae; genus Bacillus; species Bacillus sp. BB51/4. Next base: position 54,376 of record NZ_QOSC01000024.1, on the reverse strand, counting down.
ATTTGGTGTTTTATGTGTTAGTTTGAATAATGGAGAATTTGATGTTAACACAATAGATGTAATCCAAGCGCTATCGAATCATGTCTCGTTAATAATCGAGAATTTAAGATTAAATGAGCAGCGCCGTGAACTTGTACGAATGGAAGAAAGGAATCGGTTGGCAAGAGATTTACATGACTCAGTCTCACAAAAGCTATTTTCGTTAACCTTTATGACAAAAGGCGCTGAGGCAGTTTTAAAAGGTCAAAATGAAAAGGTGGATCAATCTTTGCATGAGATGCGTGAATTAGCACAAGGAGCTTTAAAAGAAATGAGGACATTAATTTGGCAGCTTCGTCCGGCAGGATTAGAGAAAGGGTTATTACCTGCTCTAAAGCAGTACGGTGAAAACTTAGGATTGAAGATTAGGGAGCAAGTTACTGGTGTTCGTGACTTACCTCGTGTAGTAGAAGAAGCACTGTGGCGCATTGGACAAGAGGCGCTAAACAATGTGAGTAAGCATGCAGGTGTAAAGGAAGCGACGATTTATTTTAAAGTAACTGAGAACAATGTATCATTAGAAATAGTGGATCAAGGTAATGGGTTTATAGAAAAGGACATAAAAGAGAAGAAGTCACTTGGCATGACAACGATGCGCGAAAGAGTAGAACTAATTGGTGGAACAATTAAAATTGTAAGTGAAAAAAAACGAACAAGTATAAAAATAAATGTACCATTATGATGTGAAAATGAGGGAAGTTTGTGAAAATAAAAGTATTATTAGTTGATGATCATACAGTCGTTTTAAAAGGATTAGCATTTTTCTTAAGTACACAGGAAGATTTAGAGTTAGTTGGAGAAGCAAATAACGGGAAAGAAGCATTAGTGAAAGTAGGAGAAACAAATCCTGATGTTGTACTAATGGATTTATATATGCCCGAAATGGATGGCGTTGAGGCGACAGCGTGTATCAAAAAAGAATATTCTGATGTGAAAGTAATTGTATTAACAAGCTTTTCTGATCAGGCGCATGTTTTACCAGCGTTAAGGGCGGGAGCAAGCGGGTATATTTTAAAAGATGTAGAACCAGATCAACTTGTTGAGGCAATTCGTAGTGCGTATAAAGGGAATATACAGTTACATCCAGATATAGCAAATACTCTTCTCTCTCAAACATTACCTGTGGAAGAAAAGGAAGAAGAACCTTCTATTCAAGTGGATGTGCTAACGGCGAGAGAAAATGAAGTGTTGCAGCTATTAGCGAAAGGGATGAGTAATAAAGAGATCGCTTCTGTTTTAGTTATTACAGAAAAAACGGTAAAAGCGCATGTAAGTAGTATTTTGAGTAAGTTGAATTTATCTGATCGCACGCAAGCAGCATTATATGCAGTGAAAAATGGAATTGTATAAGACAAAAGTCGTAAGACCTAGTTCGCCTTTAGAAGGTGGACTTTTTTTATGGAAAAATACGTCTATGTGAGGACGAAATTGTCTTGATATAAAGATAAAATATGTTTGTAAGCAACAAAACAACAATTACAAGGGATACCTTTTTTGAAAGCATATAACAACAGAAGAGTGAGTACTAGGAGGAAAAACAATGGCAACAGTTTTATTTGTAAAAGCAAACAACCGCCCAGCGGAACAAGCAGTTAGTGTGAAATTATACGAGGCATTTTTAGCAAACTATAAAGAAGCACATCCAAATGATACAGTAGTAGAACTTGATTTATATAAAGAAGAATTACCATATGTAGGCGTAGATATGATTAATGGTACGTTTAAAGCAGGTAAAGGATTTGATTTAACTGAAGAGGAAGCAAAAGCAGTAGCAGTTGCTGATAAGTATTTAAATCAATTTTTAGAAGCTGATAAAGTCGTTTTCGGTTTCCCATTATGGAACTTAACGATTCCAGCAGTACTACACACATATATTGATTATTTAAACCGAGCTGGCAAAACGTTTAAATATACGCCAGAAGGTCCAGTTGGTCTAATTGGAGATAAGAAGATTGCATTATTAAATGCGCGCGGCGGCGTATATTCTGAAGGTCCAGCAGCTGAAGTAGAAATGGCTGTTAAATATGTAGCAAGCATGATGGGCTTCTTCGGTGCAACAAATATGGAAACAGTAGTTATTGAAGGACATAACCAATTCCCAGATAAAGCAGAAGAGATCATTACAGCTGGTCTTGAAGAAGCAGCTAAAGTAGCAAGCAAATTTTAATTGAAAATAGAATCGTCACTCGAAAAAAGTAGCATTAACAGGTAAACGTTAATGCTACTTTTTTTATATTTTAAGTTCATCAGCCAGTTTTTCTAATTGAATTCGATCTTGTATGTAATAGGTTCTTCCGTCTTTTTTTAAGTAATTTTGCTGACAAAACTGGTTTAATACGTATAAAAGATGGCGGTAGCTGACATTCAAGTATTCCGAAGCCTCGGTATGTTTTTCTGTATAACGGTTATTTTGTTCTGTTAATAGAATAAACGCCGCTAATCGATTTTCGAACGGATAACTATTGTTTTTGGCGTAACTTTCTGTTCGGCTAATTGTTTTTTCACCGATAAATTTACATAGTTTCTGTAGAAAGGTAGCATCTTGCAATAAAAGATGCTGACAATCTTTAAGAGGAAGCGCTAAGCACATACAACCTTCAATCACTTCCACCGTTTTCGTAACGGATTCTACGCCAATTAACCCTAATTCTCCAATGAACGAAGGTGCTTGAATAAAGTTAATTAAGGAGACCTTCCCGTTTTTGTGACTCATATATATTTTCGCTTTTCCGGAAATTAAGTAATAAAGATAGGGAACATCAACACCTTCATTACATATCCTTTCTCTCTTTTGAAAGGAATGTAGTTCAGCATACGGTAAGACATCAAAAGAAAAAAGAGTATGGAAGTTGTAAGTTTGCATGTAATGAGAGATTTCTTCGCTATTTTTGCTGACTTTCATATTTTCACCTCATGTTTAGTATGAGATATCTCCTATTATTTTTACAAGAAGGAATGATACGATTTACGTAAATTTGTTTTTGTAGAAAAGAGAGTGTGAAGGGCTTATGAAAAAATATAAAACATTGCTATTTGATGTAGATGATACATTGTTAGATTTTCAGAAGGCGGAGAAAATGGCGTTACGTATGCTTTTTGAAGAGAAAGGGATCCATCTAACTAGCGAGGTTGAAAGGCGGTATAAAAAAATTAATAAAAGCCTTTGGGATGCTTTTGAAGAAGGTGAAATAAACCGTGATGAAGTCGTAAGTACACGGTTTTCGATTTTGTTTAAAGAATACGGGGAAGAAGTAGACGGGATATTATTCGAAAATAATTATCGTAGCTACTTAGAAGAAGGAGACCAACTTATGCAAGGTGCGTTTGAATTTATAAATCAAATTCAAAGTGAGTACGATTTATATATAGTGACAAACGGTATTTCTAAGACGCAAGATAAACGTTTACGTAATGCAGGATTACATGCCTTGTTTAAAGATATTTTCGTTTCTGAAGATACGGGATTCCAAAAGCCGATGAAAGAGTATTTTGATTATGTTTTTGAACGAATTCCTAATTTTTCTTTTGAAGAAGGACTCATTATTGGGGATTCGTTAAGTGCTGATATTAAAGGTGGATATGTAGCGGGAATTGATACTTGTTGGTTTAATCCAGAAAAGAAATCAAATAATAGCGAGATTGTGCCAACATATGAAGTGCAAAATTTTGAAGAGTTATATGCGTTATTGAAGCAACGTGTGTAATAAAAATAGGCAGTGGAACTTTTGTCCCTACTGCCTATTTTTATTCGTTTGTAGCTTCGTTGTTTTTAGGAAGTGGAAATGCATTACCAATCGCTGCCGCTCCAAGCATCGGTAATAGTAAATTGAGCGGGAAAAACATGAGTAATAGTAATGTTATAGCAATTGGTTTTCTTAATGCATAGCTTGAAATTGCTGTCGTGACGATGGCTACCGAAGCGATTGGATCTATCGGGATAATGGAAGCTATAGCATATCCGATACTAGATCCAGCAAATATAATTGGGAAAATATGTCCACCGCGCCAACCTGTATTTAAACAAACGGCAGTAATACATAATTTTAAAACACCTGAAAGAAGTAGTACCCAGAAGGATAAATGACTCCATTCAACGACTAAATCTTTTAATTGGTGTTCTCCTGAGAATAACGTGTACGGGAGAACAGTTCCTGTAATTCCTAATAAAATACCACCGATAATACCAAGTGATAGTTTGTATTCCCTGAAGGGATGGATTAATTTCTCTAATGTGAATTCAAATTTGAAATAAAAGAAACCAACTATAGTACCAATACTAGCAAGTGGTAGAAAGGCAATCCATTCATTAAGAGAAAGGGAACCTTCCCCAAAATCAACGATAAAGGATCCGCGATTATCGAATTTACTAAGTAATAAATAAACAGAAAAGCCAGCGAAAGTGGTAGCTAAATATACAATTGCTTTTTTTCCTTTAGAAAATTCGTTAATTTGCTCACCCTCATTTTCATTTGGAGCTAAATAACCGAATAATGGCGCGTTAAAAATTACACTTAAAGTAGCGCCAATTCCAACCTCTGTTAGTTCATTCATTCCTTTTAAGGCAAATGTAAAGCGATCCCCTACCCATGTACAAAGTCCACCGATAATTCCAACAAGTGCTGCTTCGGGACCTAAGCTAGCTCCAAATATTAAAACGATAATCGCAGTTAAAGTAGCTTTATGTACAAAACGGTATTCAATTCTACCTGTTTTTTTATATTCACCCATCACTTCCGGCATAAGACGTGGATATGTGCCGAAGTATTTTTGGGTGAAACCAACGAGAATACCACCGATAGTTGTTACACAAATAGTGTAATACGGGGGAGAAGAGAAAATAGTAGGTAAGTATCCCCAAATAAAGTGAATGCCGATATTTATTGTAACTAAAAATAGCCAGACTGTAGCTCCTACTATAGAGCCTAAAAGAATGCCGTATAGGATGAGTATATAGTGTATGTCCTTTGTGTTTGTCATGTTATACCTCCGTTATGTAAGTTTTAATGTCGAAAGGATTAAATATGCTACTGTGAAATGAATATGTATAGTATCTTTTTGAGAGGTTGGCTTATTCAATATATTGAGGTCTCGTGAGAGTTTGAAATGTATACAGTTAAACTACTTACTTAATTTTATATAGTAATCGTGGGTTTTAAAAGGTCTTTTTTAAATGAATATGGAATATATTTCTTTTGTTATGCATGTCAAATTCTTTACGTTTAATTTAGAACATTCAGAAAAACCGATTGACATTAGGAAATTATTGCTATAAAATCAACGGTAATTGCATAGTCTTATCAAGAAAAGGTGGAGGGACAGGCCCGATGAAACCTTGGCAACAGCCGTATAACGGAATTGTGCCAAATCCTGCAGGTAATAATCCTGAAAGATAAGAAAGAGCCTTTAGAGCGTGTTTTCAAACTGCTCCTTTCTTGTTTTCAGGAAAGGAGCAGTTTTTTTATTTTGTATAAAAGAAAGGAGAATGAGAGATGGGAGAATCATGGGGAAAAGGAACAATTTGTGTGCAAGGTGGCTATACACCAAAGAATGGTGAACCGCGTGTTTTACCACTTTATCAAAGTACAACGTATAAATACGATACTTCAGATGATTTAGCAGCGCTATTTAATTTAGAGGCAGAAGGATATATATATACGCGTATTGGAAACCCTACTTTAGCTGCATTTGAGCAAAAGTTAGCGGATTTAGAGGGTGGTGTAGGAGCTGTTGCAACGGCTTCTGGGCAGGCTGCTATTATGCTTGCTGTTTTAAATATTTGTAGTAGCGGAGACCACTTGCTTTGTTCTTCCACAGTTTATGGCGGAACGTTTAATTTATTTGGAGTGAGTTTGCGTAAGCTTGGTATTGATGTTACGTTCTTTAATCCGAATTTAACTGCTGATGAAATTGTGGCCCTTGCTAATGATAAGACGAAACTTGTTTATGCAGAATCGTTAGGAAATCCAGCGATGAACGTTCTAAATTTCAAAGAATTTTCAGATGCAGCGAAAGAGTTAGAAGTACCTTTTATCGTGGATAATACATTAGCAACTCCTTATTTATGCCAAGCATTTGAGCACGGAGCAAATATTATCGTTCATTCTACGACGAAATATATTGATGGTCATGCAAGCTCTTTAGGCGGTATTGTCATTGACGGAGGGAACTTCGATTGGACAAATGGGAAATATCCTGAACTTGTTGAACCGGATCCAAGTTATCACGGCGTAAGTTACGTTCAAAATTTTGGTGCAGCAGCTTATATTGTGAAGGCGCGTGTTCAATTATTAAGAGACTACGGAAACTGTATGAGCCCATTCAATGCGTATATTAGCAATATCGGCTTAGAAACGCTGCATTTAAGAATGGAGCGTCATAGTGAAAATGCTCTCGCAGTTGCTAAGTGGCTTGCTAACCATGAACGTATTGAGTGGGTGAATTATCCGGGATTAGATAGTAATGAAAATTACTCGTTAGCACAAACGTATTTGAAAAAAGGTGCTAGTGGTGTTTTAACATTCGGCATTAAGGGCGGATTAGAAGCAGCGAAAGAATTTATCGCAAATGTAAAACTAGCAACTCTCGTAACGCATGTAGCGGATGCACGAACTTGTGTTATACATCCTGCTAGCACAACGCATAGACAATTAAGTGCTGAAGATCAGCGTCTAGCTGGCGTTACATCAGATTTAATTCGTTTATCGGTTGGTATAGAAGATGTTTCTGATATTATTGCAGATTTAGAAGCAGCGCTAGTCGGAGGCAAAGAACATGCCGATCATAATTGATAGAGATTTACCAGCTCGCAAAGTGTTGCAGAAGGAAAATATTTTTGTAATGACGAAGGAGCGAGCAGAAACACAAGATATCCGGGCATTGAAAATTGCTATCTTAAATTTAATGCCTACAAAGCAAGAAACAGAAGCGCAATTACTTCGTTTAATTGGCAACACACCGCTACAATTAGATGTTCATTTGCTTCATATGGAATCGCATTTGTCCCGTAATGTAGCACAGGAACATTTAACGAGTTTCTATAAAACATTTCGTGATATTGAGAATGAGAAATTTGATGGACTTATTATTACAGGAGCACCAGTTGAAACTCTTTCTTTTGAAGAGGTAGATTATTGGGAAGAGCTTAAACGTATTATGGAGTATTCAAAAAAGAATGTAACATCTACGCTTCATATTTGCTGGGGGGCACAGGCTGGCTTGTATCATCATTATGGTGTTCCAAAGTATCCTCTTAAGGAAAAAATGTTCGGTGTATTTGAACATGAAGTTCGTGAGCAACATGTGAAATTGTTACAAGGGTTTGATGAATTGTTTTTTGCCCCGCATTCTCGTCATACAGAAGTACGAGAGCGTGATATTAGAGAGGTGACAGACTTAACATTATTAGCAAATTCTGAGGAAGCGGGTGTTCACCTTGTTATTGGGCAAGAAGGAAGACAAGTGTTTGCGCTCGGGCATAGTGAATATAGTTGTGATACGCTAAAGCAAGAATATGAACGGGACCGCCAAAAAGGGTTAAATATTGATGTGCCGAAAAATTATTTTAAGCATAATAATCCAAATGAGAAACCGCTTGTAAGGTGGAGGAGCCATGGGAATCTATTATTCTCTAATTGGCTGAATTATTACGTGTATCAAGAAACCCCTTATGTACTATAAAAAGATTGTGTAACACGTGGTAACGTTTTCTTTGTAAAGATTAGCTTGTATTTTTCCGAATGTTCAAAAAACATTGTTTTTCAGATTTTTTACTCATATAATTTCATCTAAACACAATTTTTGAGGGGTGGACAGTATTATGAAAGAAATTCAAGTTGGTTTATTAGGTCTTGGGACAGTTGGTAGTGGTGTAGTTCGTATCATTACAGATCATCAAGAGCGACTTATACACCAAGTAGGTTGTCCTGTAAAAGTAACGAAAGTACTAGTACAAAATATTGAAAAAGAGAGAGAGGTAGAGGTACCTTCTACTCTATTAACACAAGATGCAAATGAAATTTTAGATAATCCAAATATTGACGTTGTCATTGAAGTGATGGGTGGCATTGATGATGCAAAAGTATATATTTTGCAAGCTTTACAAAGTGGGAAGCATGTTGTGACTGCCAATAAAGATTTAATGGCGTTACATGGTGCGGAACTCTTAGCGGTAGCAAAAGATAATAAAGCTGATTTGTTTTATGAAGCAAGTGTAGCTGGAGGGATTCCGATTTTACGAAGTATCGTAGAAGGACTTTCTTCAGATCTTATTACGAAAGTAATGGGAATTGTAAATGGAACGACAAATTTTATTTTGACGAAAATGTCAGATGAAGGGAGAGCATATAACGACGTGTTAAAAGAAGCTCAGCAACTTGGATTTGCAGAAGCAGATCCAACATCAGATGTGGAAGGTTTAGATGCGGCAAGAAAAATGACAATTTTGGCTACCCTTGGTTTCTCTACAAATGTAGAGCTTGGAGATGTGAAGGTAAAAGGGATTACTTCTATTACAGAGGAAGATATTGAATACAGTAAGAGTTTAGGATACACGATTAAATTAATCGGTCTTGCGAAGCGGGATGGTGAAAAATTAGAGGTTACAGTTGAACCGACGCTACTTCCAAATACACATCCTCTTGCGGCCGTGCAAAATGAATATAACGCTGTATATGTGTACGGTGAAGCGGTCGGGGAAACGATGTTTTATGGACCAGGTGCAGGAAGTTTACCGACAGCAACAGCTGTTGTTTCAGATTTAGTAGCTGTAATGCAAAATATTCGATTAGGTGTAAACGGAAATAGTGCGGTATCCCCGCAGTATAAAAAGGTATTAAAAGAGCCAGACGAAATTGTTGTGAAGAAGTTTTTAAGACTTCATGTAAAAGATGAAATTGGTGTATTTGCAAAAATTACTTCATTATTCTCTGAGCGTGGCGTTAGCTTTGAAAAGATTATTCAAATGCCGCTTGAAGAGAAAGGGAAGGCTGAAATTGTAATTGTGACGCATCGTGCGTCTCTTGCTGATTATGATTATATTCTACATACGTTGCAAGGGTATGAAGAAATAGATTGTTTGAAAGCAAACTATCGAATTGAAGGGGATGCTAAGTAGTATCTCCTCTAATAAAAAACCTATTAAGCGGCTTGCTTAATAGGTTTTTTTCTATTCAAAATCTGCGTGCCAATTTGAATAAATGCTTGGATAATCCAGCCTGTTGTAAAGGATAAGATGATTGTTCCAAAATAGATAGGTCCATCTAATAAAAAGCTTAATGTTAAAAATAAAAACGCTAATGAAATTTCTGTTCTTCTAAACGTCCACTTCTTTTTCTCAGCAACCGTCAAAACGAAAGCTTCTTGAGGCGCCGCGCAAAGGTTTGTAGAGACGTAAAGACCGATTCCAGCTCCAACAAATAGATTTCCACAAATAAGTGTTATATATTTTGGAAGAGAGCGGATAGCGTCCATAATAGTGGTAATGGAACCAATCCAATCAACAAAAAGCGAAATAAGAACCATCGTTACAATTGTACCAATTGTTATTTGTTTTTTATTCCAAAAGAGTACGATAAGTGTAAATGCAAAATTAATCATGAAAATCCAAAAACCGATACTTATCCCAAAATTTTGATATAGTGCAATAAAGAAGGAATCATAAGGGCTAAGTCCAAAGGAAGTAATTGTCGTCATCATATTAATACCGATGGCGAGAGTGAGTAGACCGCCAATGAAAAATATATATTCTAATTTGAATCGAAGCATAGTTGTATATCCTTTCAACATGTATTTGCTAGGAAAGGATATATTGTGGAAAGCTTACCAGGTCAAGGGAGAATTTTTGCAGAGAAGGGGAAAATGAGATGACGAATATAAGGAAGATTGCTGAACTTGCTGGAGTATCTGTTTCAACTGTTTCACGTGTACTGAATAATCATCCATATGTGAATGAACAGAAACGAAAAGAAATTTTAGCAATTATAGAAGAATTAAATTATACGCAAAATGTGAATGCAATTCATTTAGTGAAAGGAAAAACGAATGTCATTGGTGTTTTATTACCGCACGTAAATGATCAATATTATAGCGCTATTATCGAGGGAATATCAAAGGAAACAGCAAAGAATAACTATAATATGATGCTTTGTCAGACGAATTATAGTGAGGAAAGAGAATTAGAAATTTTGAATATGTTAAAAATGAAAAAGCTTGATGGGGTTATTATATGTTCTCGAGCAAATAGTAAGGAAAAGCTTGAAGAATATACGAAATTTGGTCCAATTGTTATGTGTGAAGAAATAGACTCGAATTTCATTTCGAGTGTGCATATTGATTACTATAAAGTCTTTTCGCGCGGTATGAAGAGCTTAATAGGTGCCGGCCATACAAGTATTGGGTATTGCATTGGAAGAAGTAATAGCATTAATAGTCAGAGAAGAAAACAAGCATATGAGGATTCGCTTCAACAGATTGCTGTAACACCGATAGAAGCCTGGAAGTTTAAGGGCTGTTTTACGGTGGAAGATGGACGTAATGTAATCAGGGAATGGGCCCATATGTCGGTAAAGCCAACTGCATTTCTTGTATCTTGCAATCATATTGCGGCGGGGATGGTAACGGAAGCAAAAAAACAAGGAATTCGTATTCCAGAAGATATTACGATTATCGGTTGTGATGATCAAGATGTCGCAGATATTTTAGGCATTACGACGATTTCGTATTGTAGTAAAAATGTTGGCGTGAAGGCATTTGAATTATTATATGAAAAGATTAATGATGAGAAAATAGATGTAAAGCACGTAGAGTTATCACCAGAATTAGTACACAGGGAAACAACATAATAGAGAAGTTGTGAAAATCGCTTTTCAAAATTGCGTTTGGTATAATTATGGACAATCTATGAGGGCTAAAAGGGGTTTTGATATGAGATCAAAAGTAGTAAAAGTAATTCTACTCATTACAATTGCATCTTTCTGTTTATTTGCATATGGTTTTGTTTCAGGGGTAAATGATGTATTAAATCCGAAAGCTTCAAATTTAATTAAAAAGACCGATGTAGTGGCAAAAGAGAAAAGGAAAACAGGAACATTACAAATCGTTAGTTTAGGTGATTCATTAACACGCGGTGTTGGTGATAAAGAAGGAATTGGCTATATTGGACGGACGAAAGAAGATTTACAAAAAGATTATAAGCAAAAGATTGCCTTAACTAACTTAGCGGTTAGTGGTGCGAAAATGCCTGACTTATTAAAACAAATTGAGAGTAGTGGCGCTCAATATTCAATTAAGCAAGCAGATGTAATCGTTTTAACGATTGGAGGAAATGATTTATTTCCAGGTTGGGAATCGCTTGAAAAGATAGATTTAGAAACATACCGTCCTGATACAGAAACATTCCAGAATGAAGCGAAGAAAATTATAGAAGAAATTCGTAAGTTAAATACAGATAGCCCTATTTTTTGGCTAGGTTTATATAATCCTTTTGAAGATGTAGAAGATTTAAAAGGGTCTTCAAACATTGTTGTAGATTGGAATGCATCTTTAGAAAAATTGGCGATAAATAATAAAAATGTGTATATTACACCGACATTTGATTTATTCCAAAACCGAGGGAAAGATTTATTATACTCCGATCATTTCCATCCGAATGAAGTAGGGTATACATATATGGCGGACCGATTAGTTCAAAATGTTACGAGTAAATTAAAACTAGAACAAGGAGGGGTAAAATGACGACGATACTTTCCGTACGAGACGTGAAGAAGGTAATTGGAAAGAAGACAATTGTAGAGAATATTTCCTTCGATGTAAAACAAGGAGAAGTGTTTGGCTTCCTAGGACCGAATGGCGCAGGGAAAACGACTACCATTCGAATGTTAGTTGGATTGATTAAAGAAACAGAAGGTACGATTTCTATCGGTGGTTATTCTATTAAGGAAAATTTCAGAGAAGCGATGCGTCAAATTGGGAGTATCGTTGAAAACCCAGAACTGTATACATATTTAACGGGATGGGAAAATTTAAAACAATTTGCCCGTATGCTGGGTGATATATCAGATGAACGTATTATTGAAATTGCTCAAATGGTTCATTTGGATGAAAGAATTCACGATAAGGTAAAAACATACTCACTTGGTATGAAACAGCGCCTTGGCATTGCGCAAGCGCTTCTTGGAAACCCAAAATTGCTCATATTAGATGAGCCAACAAATGGTTTAGACCCAGCTGGAATTAGAGAACTTAGGGAATTTATACATAAGCTTGTGAAAGAAGAAAATATGAGTGTGTTTATTTCAAGTCACTTGCTAAGCGAAGTACAAATGATATGCGATCGGGTTGCGATTATTCATAAAGGAAAAATGATAACAGTTGCCAAGGTTGAAGAGTTAATTAAAACAGCAAGTGATCGTGTAGAATGGATTGTTACACCGATTTCTAAGGCAAAAGATATGCTAGAAGATGCTGAAGAAGTAAGAGAAGTGAGTATAGAAGGTGACCGATTACTATGCCGCATGGATATCTCATCTATAAGTAGTTGGAATAGACACTTTGTAGAAAATGGGATAGATGTGCATAGTGTTAAGGAGCTTGTATTTACGCTAGAAGATTTATTTATTGAACTCACAAGGGGTGAGCAGCATGCGTGAATTTGCGAATCTAGTCTTAAATGAATCGGAAAAAATTTATCGTAAGAAACGTATTTTTGTTGTCATGCTTATTTTAGCAATCTTGATTCCACTTTTCGTGTATGCGCAGTATCGTGAAGTAGAAACGACACAGAAAAGACTAGGTACAACGGATTGGAAAGTTTCATTACAACAACAAATTGTTGATTCTCAAAACCGCTTGAATAACTCTAGATTACCAGAAGAATGGCGTGATTGGCTAAAGGTAAGAGTGGAGCAGCAACAATATTATTTAGATCATGATATTAACCCGATGGCACCGGGCGCACCAACTTTTGTAAGGGCGTTTATTGAGCAAGGAATTACATTGTTTATTCCGCTTCTTGTCATGATTGTCGCTATTGACATTGTTTCAGGAGAAAGAAGTGATGGAACGATGAAAATGTTGCTCACGCGGCCGATTCGGCGCTGGAAAATACTCCTGAGTAAGTACGTGACGATGTTATTTTTCATTTCATTCATACTGTTTCTTGTTGGTCTGTTTGCTTACGTATTATCAGGGCTTGTATTTGGATACTCAGGATGGAATTTACCTGTGTTAACAGGATTCGTCATTGATAAGGAAACGTTAAATACAAACTTTGTGCATCTTATTCCGCAGTGGCAATACATCTTAATGGCGTACGGATTAGCTTGGTTCGTTGCTATCGTTGTCGGAACTATATCATTTATGGTTTCTGTTTTAATTCGAAATACACCAGCTGGTATGGGCATTATGCTAGCCGCATTAATCGCAGGTGGTATTTTAAGCTCATTCGCAACATCTTGGGAAGGTGCGAAATATATTTTTAGTGTGAATTTATCATTAACGGATTATTTATCAGGAAAACTACCTGCATTACAAGGTTTATCCATGGGATTTTCTTTAATGAATTTAACTGTTTGGGGAGTTGTATCTCTTATTATTTCATTTGTAGTATTTACAAAGCAGGATATGGTGAATTAATTGAACAGGAAGTGAAAGTATGGAAAATGTTTTAAAAAATGATTGGGGACCATTATTGGCACCAGAATTTGAGAAAGAATATTATCGCAAGTTGGCTGATTTTTTGAAAGAAGAGTATAGTACACATGTTGTTTATCCGAAGGTAGAAGCTATTTTTAACGCTCTTCAGTATACAAGTTATGAAAATACAAAGGTTGTTATTTTAGGACAAGATCCATATCATGGACCGAATCAAGCGCATGGTTTAAGTTTTTCTGTACAACCTGGTGTTAAAACACCACCATCATTGTTAAATATGTATAAAGAACTTCGAGATGAATATGGTTATGAAATTCCGAATAACGGTTATTTAGTAAAGTGGGCAGAGCAAGGAGTATTACTACTAAATACAGTATTAACAGTTCGTCAAAGTGAAGCAAATTCTCATAAGGGAAAAGGATGGGAACACTTCACAGATCGTGTGATTGAACTGTTGAATGAACGTGAAAAGCCAGTTATTTTCATATTGTGGGGACGTCATGCACAGGCGAAGAAAAAGTTAATTACAAATTCAAATCATCATATTATCGAATCTGTACATCCAAGCCCATTGTCAGCAAGACGCGGTTTCTTTGGTAGTAAGCCATACTCTAAAGTAAATACGATTTTAGCAAATATGGGCGAGAGAGAAATTGATTGGGAAATTCCAAATTTGTAAAGTGAAACTTTAATCAGTGGGAGTTTTACTGCCCGTTAATGCGGGGTAAATAAAAAAGGTAGTTAACAGTCGTTAACTACCTTTTTACTATTGTTGTTCGTTCTTTAATTTTGCATCTAGTACAAATGTACCGAATGGGATAATTGACGAAACAAATGCCCCAAGTGCCCATAAAATTGATTTACGGTGTACGATTGTTACTTGAATTACCGCAAAGATAAATAGAATAAATAAAACACCATGAGCCATACCTGTAATTTTAACGGCTGTTGCAAATCCTGCAAAATATTTTAATGGCATTGCTACAAATAATAGTAATAGGAAAGAAATCCCCTCAATTAAGCCGATTGCTCTTAATCGTCCGATTGGTGTAGATAACATAAAATAGCCTCCTTTAACGTATGCTTGTTTATAGTAAATTTGTATTCTTTTTCAAAATAAAATAGTCTAGTTTGTTTCATTATATACAAAAAGAAACTTTACACTACGAGAATAGTGCAAAGTTCAAAATATAGTCACAAAAGCAGGACAATTTAAATAAAAACCTATTTGAAGTGTTTGACTTCAAATAGGTTTTATGAGTGAAAATATTAAACGAGCGCTTCTCTTTTTAATACGAACTTCTCTACAACCTTTGCAACACCATCGTTCATATTTGTATCTGTTACGTAGTTTGCAATTTCTTTAATATCATCTGGTGCATTGCCCATTGCAACACCAAGACCAGCGAATTCAATCATTGCCTGGTCGTTATAGCTATCGCCCATTGCGATAACTTCTTCACGCTTAATGCCTAGCTTTTGAATTAATTGGTTTAAGCTCGTTCCTTTTGTAACACCAGCTTCAGTAAATTCTAAGAAGAATGGTTTTGAACGCATCACGCTTAATTGGCCTTCTAGTTGTTTTTGTAGTTTTGATTCTACCATTTGTAAATGTTCTGGATTTTCTACCATTAATACTTTTACAACTGGTTGTTGTACAGCTTCTTTCAGGTTATTTACTTCTATGATTGGCATACCCGTAATTTGACCTTCAATTTCTGTATAAGAGTTGTTTTTCTCAGTGATAATATCTTCACCAATGTATGTGTGAATCCATACATTTTCTTCTTTACTAATATCGTATAGACTGTGAACGATTTCAGGGGATAACGTACTACTGAATAACTCTTCATCTGTTTTACAGTTAATAATTTTTGCACCGTTAAATGAAAGAATAAAGCTACCGTACTCCTCTAAATGTAATTCTTTTGCGATTGCACGCATTGCGAATGTTGGACGTCCAGAAGCAAGTACAACTTTTACACCTTGCTCTTGTGCAGTCATTAGAGCCTCTTTCGTACGAGGTGAAATGGTATGGTCGTCACGTAATAAAGTATCATCTAAGTCTAAAACAATCATTTTATAAGTCATATTGAAAATTCCTCTCTTTGTTGAAATAGAAATAAAGTTTTATGAAGATATTGGGGAATATATAGTAAGACATCGAACTTCTTTATGTGAAGCTAGGAGAAGTTCTGTGTTTTTAGTATAAATTATCACGAGCACGTTGCCCATGATAATTTATACTGCTAATGCCCGATCGGTGAGAGCTAATCATTAGTAAAGATGAATAGCTCTCATTGATTAAAGTTTAACTTTATCATTATCGTAACAACTCTAAAGATAGAGTGCAATAATGGAAGTTTTCCAATTTACGATGGTTGTTTTTCTGTAGAACGAGAAAATAGTATTTCGAGCAAAATTGCCATTACAGATCCGAGAACAAGACCATTACTTAAAAACGATGCTAGAAACGGCGGGAGTGTAGAAAATGCTCCTGCTGGAACAAACATAACTCCGACTCCTGTAAAGATTGAAAGACCTGCTACTTTAAATAACCGTTCTTTATCTTGTACTGTTTCGTATTCGCGAAAGGCAAGACCAATCATGCTTGCAAATACAGGGTAAATGGCAGCATATCCGACTGCGACAGGTATCGCCGCAAAGAATGAAGTAATCTTTGGGAATATACTAACAGAAATAATAAAGCTTGACCCTAACATAAATGGGAGTCGTTTATAAATATTAGTCGTTGCAATAAATCCTGCTGATCCAGAAATCGCAACAGGTCCAATAGCTGAAAAAAGGCCTCCTAGTAATTGATTTATTCCTGTTATAATACCGGCTTGTTTGAAACGATCTGGTGCTGCATTCTTTTCATACTTAGAGACAATCCTTTGCACAACGCGAATACTTGCTAACATATTTGTTAGAAGTAATAGTGTAACGAAAACTACCGTAATTGCCATGTTCCATTCAATACGAGGCATTCCGAAAACAAATAGAGACGGAAAACGGATTATATCTGTCACAGGCGTTACTGGATTTGATAATCCGAAGCATGCGAATAATATCCAGCCGCAGACGATACTGAAAAGAACGGAATATTGTCCAATAATAGGTAGCTTCATGATGAAAAAGGATAGTAAAATAACAATGAGTGAAAGAATAAATACGTCAGCTTGTACCTCTGTATGTTGTCCGTCAAGACCGAACATTCCCTTTAAGAAGGACCCGCTAAGTTGCGCGACAAGAAGAAATAAATATGTTCCAATGACTGTCGGTGTAAAATAGCGGACTAGTTTATCGATTAGTCCAAAAACACTAAGAATAATACAAATGATACCACTTAATAGGAAAGCGTACTGAAGGACTTTAAGCGTTTCATTGCTGGATCCAAATAATACGACACCTAAACTTGCATAAAGGGAGAAAATACCCCACCAAAGTCCAGCAGGACCTTCTTGAATAGGAAGTTTATGCCCAAATATAGCTTGCAGTAGGCCAGCAAAGCCAAGAACAAATAATGTTCTTTGTACGAATGCAATAGCTTCAGCGCCATCGAGACCATAATTAGTTGCGACGCTAATTGGTACAATAAGGCTTCCAGCTAAAATAAATAGTGCCCATTGTAAGGCGGAAAGAAATGTTTTCATTATATCAACCTCTTTCATAGATTCCGTATCTAGTATATATGTATTTCATTTCCACTGGCAAAGATTGTAGATAGAGAAAAGAGTTGAAGCGCAATATGAATGCACGGAAGCAATTATGGATAGCAGTTATATGTATGACTTTTGTTGTAATTCTAGGAACGCTAGGATTTATGATGATTGAAGAGATTAGTTTGTTTCAAGCATTTTGGATGACGATGATTACTGTATTGACTGTTGGATACGGAGATGCCGTTCCTGTAACGCAAGCGGGGAAAGTATTTGCACTCCTTATTATACCTGTTGGTGTCGGTATTGTTACGTATGCAATTGGTGTAGTGGCAGCTATGATTATTGAAGGGAATTTATTTCATGCAGTACGGAGGAAGAAGATGGATAAACAAATAGCACAGTTACAAAATCATATTATCGTATGTGGTTGCGGTAGAGTGGGGCTTCAAGTTGTACATGAATTGCAAGAAAAGAAAATCCCATTTGTCGTTGTTGATAAAGATGAGAGTATATTGGAACAGGAAAAGCTTTTATTTGTACACGGAGATGCAACGGAAGACCAAGTATTACATCATGCTGGAATTTCAAAGGCAGCTGGTTTAGTTGCTATCGTAGCAAATGATGCTGAAAATGTATTTATTACATTAACGGCAAGAGGGCTAAACGATGCAATTAAAATTGTGGCAAGAGCGGAAAAACCAGAAACCGAAGACAAATTAAAGCGTGCTGGGGCAAATAAGGTGATTAATCCATCTAGCATGGCAGGAATTCATATTGCAAAAGGTATTGCGAATCCGCTAACAGTTCATTATATTGATACAGTACTATATGGCATGGAACAGTCATTTGTAATTGAAGAAATTGCAGTCGGCAAGGGTTCTATTTTAGCTAGTAAATCGTTACTAGAGAGTGATGTGAGAAATCAATTTGATGTAACAATTTTAGCGATTTTGAGAAATGGGGATGTTATACATAATCCAACGGGGCAGGAAAAACTACAAGAACATGATATGATAATAGTGTTTGGTTCAGTAGAGAAGCTAGGACAATTTGAGAAAGAACTACAAAGTAAGAGGTGACAAGGAATGCAAATATCGAGCGATAAGATTTTAAATAAAATGGCGAATGAAATTGCAAAGGCAAAAAGCAGTGAAGGGCAACAATCAAAAGCGCATTTATTAGTTGTGCGAGCGTTATGTGATTTATTATTAGATGAACAAGCTGAGCCTTCTATGTATAGAGAACCTGAGATTCCATCACAAGTAATTGGATCTCAGCCTATGACGACAGTTCAACCAGTTATGCCGGTTTCGGGAGAACCTGTGTATATAAAAGAAGAAGGCGCAAACGGTAATTCTTTATTTGATTTTTAGAAGATAAATCGTTTGGCTTATATGAAAAAATTGCTTATGATAAAGGTAAAAAAAGGGGAATTAAGATGAAAATTTTCTTTTTACTAGGTTGTATTGCGGCAGGGCTATCTGTTGCGCTAGGGGCTTTTGGAGCACACGGTTTAGAAAATAAAGTTTCTGCAAAAATGTTAGAAGTTTGGAAAACAGGCGTTACATATCAAATGTTTCATGCAGGTGGACTATTCGTAGTTGCTTTATTAATGGATAAAATTCAATCATCACTTTTAACTACTGCTGGCTGGCTTATGGTAGCTGGGATTATTATGTTTTCAGGTAGTTTGTATGCATTAAGTACGACAGGTATTAAGTTCTTTGGCCCAATTACACCTCTTGGTGGTGTAGCGTTTATCGTGGCATGGATCTTAGTCGGAACTGCAGTTGTAAAAGGCTTATAAAAAAACAAAAGCTGGCATATGCCAGCTTTTTTTATGGTCTTGGAGCATAAGTTGCTTGTTGACTAGGTAAATACATAATTTCTTCTGGGAATTCTACATAATCTAAGTAAATCATTAGTAGTAAAAAACGTTTCCCCGATTGCGGTTCACTAATAACGATGTGATCACGTCCAGCTGCCTCAATAATACCTGTATAAGATTGTGTACCGAGTGAACTACCACGCTCATAAGTCATTACTACGGTGGCTTGCTTGCCTTTGTTCAAGCGAAGAATATTTTCAATATACGACTGTTCTAATGGTAACATGCCTTGAGAAACGGCATATTGAGCTTGCGCAGCTTGTTGTTGCATCGCTTGCTGTTGTTGCTGTTGCTGTGGGGTCATTTGTTGCTGTTGTGCATAAGTTCCAGATGGTTGATAAAAACCTGTTCCATAATAAGGGTTTTGTTGCTGTGCCATTCAAAAATCCCTCCTCGTTTTCATTCCTTAATATACGCTAGGGCAATCCCCGGCAGATGGTTGGAAGAAGCAGTGCTTTTTAAAACGTCCAGAGTTTTGTTGGTCATACCAAGTTGGTGGGCAAGGACCTTCAGGTCTAAAAAACCATAAGGCGAAATTTGCAGGCCAAAAACGTTGTCCTTGAATCGTTCGCCTTGCTAATGCGATATCTTGTTCTCTTGCACGCTGATAAAAATACCCTTTTTGCGTTGCCTCAAAACCGCCAGGATTTTGATAAACCATTTGACGTAAATTACGTATTTTTTTAAAATCTAAACAATTTCCGCGGACACGATTTACCCCTACGTTTCCGACCATTAACATTCCTTGTTGTCCTTCTCCTTCAGCTTCAGCACGCATCAGTCTAGCTAATAACTTTACATCTTCTTCGTTATAAGCAATAACACCCATTATGTGTCACCTCTCTTTTTGGAATACCTTGTGGAAAGAGGTTTATTTCTAGATGAAGTGTGTAACGATTACTAGTTCATACGTATGAGAAAAAGGACTCAGATATGACAACCAAACGAAGTTTTACATGGAGAGAGGAAAATAAAAAAAGCTAGCGTGAGCTAGCTTTCCATCATTAAAATACTTTAGACCATAAGTTTGAGAAGAAATCTCCGATAGAGCGCATTGTTAATACGAACCAATTTGCCTTTTCAACTTCTTCTGTCGTTTTTGCAGTAACTTTCATCCTTTTACTACCGTCTAAGAAACCATATTTATCAGTTGATTCTAAAGTAATTGAGCCTACTTTGGCATCTTTCTTAATAGGAGCAACTAAATGTCCATCTTCAGCAAGAGATTTATCTACTTCAGTCTCAATTTTATAAGGATCTTTGCTACCTTTTTTCGCGATTACTGTTATTTCTTTTTCCGGTACAACAGTTACTTGATCTTCTTTACCTTTTACTACAGAGATTGTATTATTTTTATCAACTTTTAGCTTTTGTTTTTCGAAGTTATTAAACCCGTATTCGATTAATTCACGAGATTCTGTGAAGCGCTCGTCCATTGATTTTGTTTTAATAATAACTGAAATAAGACGTACATCACCACGTTTAGCAGTAATAGTGAATCCATATCCAGCGGTATCAGAACTACCAGTTTTTAAACCATCTGTTCCTTCATAAGAGAAAGCAGCACCTGGTAACATCCAGTTCCAGTTTTCCATACGAATTGGTTTCGGATGATTATCTGGGAAATTTCTAAATCTTTGTTTTGTATCCTCTAGCATTTCTGGATACTTTGTAATCATTGTTTTTGAAAGCATACCCATATCGCGAGCTGACATGGAATTTTCTCCATTCGGATCCGTTCCCTCAGGGTGTTTTCCTTTTAAGTCAGCGTTATTTAACCCAGTAGCGTTTACAAATTTATATTTCTTTAACCCTAGTTTTTTTGCATGTTCATTTGCAAGATTCAAGAAGTTCTTCTCACTTCCTGCAAGAAGTTCTGCTAAGGCAATACTAGATCCGTTTGCAGAGAAGATAACGATAGAATGATATAATTCTCTTACAGTATATTGACGTCCCTTTTCAAACGGAACGTTAGAGAATTCATTATTACGTGAAACTTCATAAGCATAATCAGAAATGTTTACCTTTGTATCCCAAGTAATTTTTCCTTCTTTAATTGCTTCTAATACGGCATAAACAACAATTAATTTTGACATACTAGCAATAGCTAGTAATTCATCTGGATTTTGTTCATGCAGTATTTTTCCTGTATCTGCATCAAATAAAAGTGCAGCTGCCGCCTCAATGTGTATTTTTTCTTCCGCATGGGATGTTGTTACTCCTAAGGAAGAAATTGACAATAAAAGCGCTAGTAAAATAGACAAGATTTTCTTCATATAGATTATCACCTTCGCATCGTTATTAGCATGTAGCTCGTACCATTTTAGCATAAATTTGGATATAGAAAGGTTACAATTTTGTAAGGAAATTGAAAAGAATTTGTCCATTTTTGTTCAAATTTGCAGAGAAAAGAAGTATTTTGAGGAGAAATATAGAGGATAATAAAAAAAGGAACGAAATTCGTTCCTTTTTCACGATTTATATGTGTAAAAATTTCTCTACCTTTTCGTCTGGTAAAATGTTTCCAACGAAAAATGTTCCGAATTCACCATAACGAGCACTTACTTCATCGAAGCGCATTTCATATATAAGTTTTTTAAATTGAAGAACATCGTCAGCGAATAATGTTACGCCCCACTCAAAATCGTCGAATCCAACTGACCCTGAAATAACTTGGCGTACCTTACCTGCGTACTGGCGACCAATTTTACTATGACTGTACATCATTTTCTTACGTTCTTCCATAGGAAGCATGTACCAGTTGTCATCACCTTGGCGACGCTTGTCCATTGGGTAGAAGCAAATGTGATTTGCTTTTGGTAGTTCTGGATATAAGCGAGCTAAGATTTGTGGGTTTTGATATGGATCTTCATCAGCTGGAAGGTAGTTGCTTAGTTCAACAACAGATACGTAAGAGTATGCAGGAACCATATATTCAGCTAATGTTGTTTTATTCAATTCTGTCTCAATTTCATTTAACTCTTCCATTGTTGGACGTAAAATCATAAGCATAATATCAGCTTTTTGGCCAACAACTGTATACATTGCATGACTGCCTTTTTTCGCACTAGCTACTTCGTTCCATTTTTCAACGACATTTAAAAATTCAGACACAGCTTGTCCGCGTTCGTCGCTAGATAATGTTTTCCATGCAGCCCAATCAATAGAACGTAAATCATGTAAACAATACCAGCCATCTAACGTTGTTGTTGCTTCACTCATTCTATTCACCTCAGTTAATGATAGTTTTACACGTTAACTATAGCATATATAGTTTTAAAATCATCTATATAAAGCTTTGGCGCATAAAATTGTCACATTTAAGTTTATTTGAAAATAGGAGAGGATAAGGCTTAAAGGGGCGTTATTTCTAGGCTGAATTTTATGAAAATATAATCATTTTCATTTTATCTATTTTTTGGGAGCTATAAGTTTAAAATATAGAGGAAAAGCAGTATTCTTAAAGATAGAGTTTTTTTAACATAAGTAGGAGGGTTTATTCGTGAGCAACTTATTTACAACAGTAAAAGAAAAAGTTCAAGGAAAAGGCATTTCTATCGTACTTCCTGAAGGAACTGATGAAAGAATTTTAGGCGCTGCAGAGCGTTTAGCAAAAGAAGAGTTAGTACAACCAATCTTAGTTGGTAATAAAGAAGAAATTAGCGCAAAAGCTGCTAGCATGAATTTAACATTAGCAGGCGTTGATATTTATGACCCAGCTACATACGAAGAAATGGATGCAATGGTAGCATCTTTCGTTGAACGCCGTAAAGGTAAAGCAACTGAAGAAGACGCTCGCAAAATCCTTAAAGACGAAAACTACTTCGGTACAATGCTTGTATACATGGGCAAAGCACACGGTTTAGTAAGTGGTGCAGCTCACTCTACAGCTGATACAGTTCGTCCAGCACTTCAAATCATTAAAACAAAACCAGGCGTTACAAAAACTTCTGGCGTATTCATCATGGTACGTGAAGAAGAGAAATATGTATTCGCTGATTGTGCAATTAACATTGCACCAAACAGCCAAGATTTAGCTGAAATTGGTATCGAGAGTGCGAAAACTGCTGAACTATTCGGTATTGATCCACGCGTTGCTATGTTAAGCTTCTCTACAAAAGGTTCTGCGAAATCTCCAGAAACAGAAAAAGTTGTAGAAGCAACTCGTATTGCAAAAGAAATGGCTCCGGAATTAACTTTAGATGGAGAATTCCAATTCGATGCTGCATTCGTACCATCTGTAGCCGAGAAAAAAGCTCCAGGTTCTACAATTAAAGGTGATGCTAACGTATTCGTATTCCCAAGCTTAGAAGCTGGTAATATTGGCTACAAAATCGCTCAACGTTTAGGTAACTTCGAAGCAGTAGGACCAATCTTACAAGGTTTAAATATGCCTGTAAATGATTTATCTCGCGGATGTAACGAAGAAGAAGTGTACAAGTTAGCTTTAATTACAGCAGCTCAAGCACTTTAATTCTATAATGAATCGAAATAAAGACCGTCGCTATTATAGCGACGGTCTTTATTTTTCTAAGCCAAGTGCTTTATTGTTACGATCAATAATACGTTGTAAATTCGTCTCATATAAAGGTATTTCATCTATTGTTAATTGAGATGGTGTTAACTTTGGAGCGAATTGCTGCAGTGTTTTTAAAAGGCGCATCATTAAATCTTGTACTGTAATGGTTTCGCCAAGTAATTCTGAAAGTGAAGCCATCGTACTCGGTACAATTTCAGGATACGTAAAGCGTGTTTCTTCTCCTTGAATGGCTAAGTTGTAGAAATCACGAACGAGTGCGGCACGCTCAGAGCCACTTCCTGTAGCACAAAGATAAATTTGGACAGCGACACCGCCGCGAATACGTCGCTGTGAAATGCCAGCAAATTTTTGATTGCGAATACTTAAGTCATAGCTACCAGGACAGTAAGAGCCAACAATTTCTTTTGCCTCGATTGTAACATCGTAATCGTTTAACATTTCCTTAATTAAATGCCACATTGTATCGTATCCAAGATCAATATCGATACCTTTTTCTGTCTCTTGGAATAAAAGTGATATGTTTAAAACACCTTCATCAAGTACGACTGCAAGTCCACCGGAATTACGAACGATAACATTGAAGTTGTTTTCTTGTAAAAAGGAAATACCTTCTTCCAAGTGTGGTAGGCGTGAATCTTGAATGCCAAGAACAATTGTATTGTGATGAACCCAAGAACGCATTGTTGCAGCTGATTGACCATTTCCAATGCTTGTGCACAGTGTGTCATCCATTGCGAATGACTGCAATGCATGGAATGTTGGTCCCAAACTAGACTGATCTACAATACGCCACTCTGGCTGAGATAAAATGGAACGGGAATTGCTCATATAACTAACCCCTTATCTTTAAAATGACAATCTCTATTATAGCAAAAAATGTAGAAACGGGTTTTTTCATATATAAAGGGAAAGTTTAAAGGTGAAATGATAAAAAGGATGCATACAATGCATCCTTTTTATTCTGCAATTTTTTCTAAATTACCGTTTCGATCCATTCGGAAAGATGTTTGAGAACGTTCTTCGTCATCCATGACTGCCAGCTTACGAGCACGGTTCATAATATTCATAAGTGTTTCGTAATCTTCTTGTACAGTATGAGATTGTTTTTCTAATTTTTCTAGTTTCTTTTCTAGTTCTTCATTTCGAAGGATTTGTGATTTAATTTCTTGCTTCAATCTCGTATTCTCGTTTTCAAGAGCTGTCACTTTTATATTTGAAGATCCGACCGTTTGTAAAAAATAAATAACATCTTGCATTGTCATAGAGCCTTTTGCAGCAGGAACAGTAGGTTCTTGATATGGAATAGCTTCTTTATATTGCACAATTGATTCCTCTTGTACGAATTCTTCATAGTCAGTTATCGAATCTGAAGCTGGTGGTGTATAAAGTAAACGTTTTTTCGCTTGTTCACCGCTTGCAGCACGCATTTTATCTTTACGATGTTTTTTTGCTAGTTGAAGAGCTTGTTCATAGCTATAGCGAACAACAGCATTCCAACGGAAACCACAGGCAGCCGATGTACGATTTAATTGATCACCCACTTCTTCAAATGCATTTAATTGAGTACTTCCTTCTCGAACGTGACGAAGTACAGTTTCAGCAAGTAATAAATCATCCTCATCCGTCCAAGCATCTTGTCTTACTTTCATAGATTCAACTCCCTTTCTTTTTATGAACTTCCTATTTTTATAATGGGCAAAAAAATGAGCTTTTATACAAAGCTTTTAAAAATATGGTAGATTTCGATGAAAGGTATAAATTTTGCTATGAATGATGAGAGCTTATGAAGGAGAGCATATAAATATGTAACATTATATGAAGAAAGAGCGTTGTAAGGACACTTGCAACGAGCTTCAAAGAGCGGTAAAATACCATTTAGTGTTTATTTTTAAATGTACTTGTGAAAAGTTTAAAATAGAGGAAGTGTTATATATAATGGGAAACGAATTTCGTGTGTGCGATGATTGTCAGGCAACGAACGTTAAAACGTTGATTCCAAAGTTAAAAAAAGTAGATTCATGTGCAACGATTGAAGTTGCATGTCAGTCTTACTGTGGTCCTGGTCGTAAAAAATCATTCGCATTTGTAAATAATCGTCCAGTCGCGGCTCCAACAGAAGATGAATTAATTGTAAAAATTGAAGCAAAGTTAAATAAGTAAGAAAAAGAAGAGTGAACAGATTACTCTTCTTTTTTTATGCCCATACGAGGAATGAGTTATTCTACGAAAATACAATTGAGTAGATTAACATTCAATGAAGGAGGGGCATCATCTATCCATTCAAATATAAATTTATATTTCAAAATAATGGTTGACAGTCTTTTGAAGCGATAGGTAGAATAGAAAGTGTCTGATTCTGAGAATCATTATCAAGAAAAGGTCAATTAACCTAATTTTTTTATTACTATTTGAGAATAAATTTCATTTCATTAAATATATGTTGTTGGTTAGGATGGTTGAGGTATGGAAGCGAGCGCAAGGAGTATAGAACAGCAAGATGTGAATGTTAAAGAGATTAAGAGCAGACCGCTCGTTGCTTCTATTATTTTAGTAGCAGGTACAGTTTTGTTAGCTTTAAGCATGGCAGTTTCTATTTCGTTTGGTGCTGCAGATATTAGTTTAAAGACTGTATGGCAAGCTGTGTTTCAGTTTGACGGTTCTATTACGCATCATAACGTAATTCAAGAACTTCGCATGCCTAGAGCAATAGGGGGCGTAGTTGCAGGTGCCTTTTTAGCGGTATCAGGGGCAATTATGCAAGGTATGACGCGAAATCCACTTGCTTCACCATCGTTAATGGGAATTACAGATGGAGCTGTATTTGGAATTGCAATTATGTATGCATTCTTCCCTAATTCACCTTATTTAATGTTCGTTATCGCATCTTTTATTGGGGCTGCGTTTGGAGCGAGCATTGTATATGGAATTGGGTCTTCTTCACCAGGTGGATTAACACCTGTGAAGTTAGCTTTAGCGGGTGCAGCAATTAGTGCTTTATTAGGGGCCATTTCATCTGGAATTGCGCTATATTTCAACCTTGCCCAAGAGGTGAGTATGTGGAATGCAGGCGGAGTTGCGGGAGTGAAATGGGAAAGTATTAATATGTTAGTACCAATTGGCCTTGTTTGTCTCTTTATTGCAATTATGATGTCGAGGTATATTACAATTTTAAGCTTCGGTGAAGAAATTGCGATTGGACTTGGTCAAAATACGACATTAATTAAATTTATCGGAACAGTACTTGTTCTTGTGTTAACAGGTTCTGCGGTTTCTATGGCAGGATCGGTTGGATTTGTTGGTCTTGTAATCCCGCATATGACTCGTTTCCTTGTAGGCTCAGACTATAGATGGGTTATTCCATGTTCTGCGGTCTTAGGTGGGCTGTTAATTGAATGTGCAGATATGTTATCTCGCGTTATTAATCCGCCGTTTGAAACGCCAATTGGAGCAATTACAGCGCTAATTGGGGTTCCATTCTTCCTCTACTTAGCACGTAACGAAGGGAGAGGGAAAATGTGAGGACAAGTGTCTTAACAAAAAAGAACGTTTCTGTTTTAACAATCTTAGTAGGATTAATCGTTACTGTATTTTTAGTAAGTTTAAATACAGGGACATTTAAAATACCGCCAATGGACGTATTAAAGTCATTGGTTGGACTTGGGGCTGAAGATCAGTCTGTTATTTTATTTGAATTCCGTATGCCGCGTATGGTTATTGCTATATTAGTCGGATCCGCTTTAGCGATGTCAGGTGCGATTTTGCAAGGATTATCACGAAATCCACTTGCTGATCCAGGTATTATCGGTATTAACGCTGGAGCGGGATTAACAGTTGTTATATTCGTCTACTTTTTCTTCGGAAAAGTTGGGACTGGTACATTTTTATCTGTATTTATCCTTCCATTCTTCGCGTTAGTTGGTGCAATATTAGCGGCGGTTATTATTTATTTACTAGCATGGAAAGACGGCGTTTCATCAACGAGATTAATACTAGTTGGTATCGCTGTTGCAGCCGGGTTTGGTGCTGTTAGTTTAATTTTTTCTATGAAGATGACATCTAACGATTTCCGCTTTGCTACGATTTGGTTAGCAGGAAGTCTATGGGGCACAGATTGGAAGTTCGTGCTAAGTGTACTTCCATGGATGGTTATTTTCTTGCCACTTGCTATTAGTAAGGCACACATATTAAATGTAATGAATCTAGGTGACTCCACAGCTGTTGGCCTTGGTCTAAATGTAGAAAAAGAAAGACGTAAATTATTATTTATTGCAGTTTGCTTAGCTGGTGCATCTGTCGCTGTTGCCGGAGGAATTGGTTTTATCGGTTTAATGGCTCCGCATTTAGCGAGGCGCCTTGTTGGTGGTAAACATCAAATTATGCTGCCTACCGCTGCACTAATAGGGACGTTTTTACTCTTATTCGCAGACGTAATTTCAAGAAGTGTGTTAACAACTTCAGAAATACCGGTCGGTCTTGTTATTTCTGTAATTGGTGCACCATATTTCATATATTTACTTATGAGGACAAAATAAAGGGAGGCTTTTTGTATGGCAACTTTAGCAGTTGATGCGGTATCTGTTGGCTATAATGAAGGGTTAATTATTGATGGATTAACAGTTGAAATTCCAGAAGGGAAAATTACAACGATTATTGGACCAAATGGTTGTGGGAAGTCCACATTATTAAAAACGGCTTCTCGTATTTTGAAGGCGAAAAAAGGTACTGTTTATCTTGACGGAAAAGCAATCGAGAAACAACCAACGAAAGAAATCGCAAAGAAAATGGCGATTTTACCACAGACTGCAGAAGTGCCAACTGGCCTTACTGTGTTTGAACTTGTTTCATATGGACGTTTTCCTCATCAAAAAGGATTTGGAACGTTGAAAGAAGAGGATTATCGTTACATTCATTGGGCACTTGAAGTGACGGGAATGACAGAATTTGCAAATCGTTCAGCAGAGGCGTTATCAGGCGGGCAACGTCAACGTGTATGGATTGCGATGGCCCTTGCACAAGGAACAGAATTACTCGTATTAGATGAACCGACAACGTACTTAGATATGGCGCATCAATTAGAAGTATTAAATTTATTGAAAAAGTTAAATGAAGAAGAAGGTAGAACGATTGTTATGGTTATCCATGACTTAAACCATGCTTCTCGTTTCTCAGATCATATGATTGCATTAAAAGCAGGTAAGTTAATGAAACAAGGAACGCCAGATGAAGTGATGACAAGTGAAACACTTCGCAGTGTATTTGAGATTGAAGCTCAAATCGTTCCGTGTCCAGTAAACTGTAAACCAATTTGTTTAACATATGATTTAGCGATGATTAGTAATCAATTGCGTAAAAAAGCATAAGTAGAATCCCCCTCGTAAAGAGGGGGGCTTCTAATGGACGTTGAGCTTCTTATTAGTAAATAGGAAGTTGAACACCCGTTAGAACGGGGCATAAGTAACAATTAATCAATATATATTTATTAATTGTTAATCTTGTTTCTTATAGTTCATTGTAACTTATAAGAGAAATACAGCTAGAAGGAGTGGGAACATGAAGAATTTTAAAATGGCGTTATTAGCAATGGTACTAGTTGTTACTTCTGTACTATTTGCAGCTTGTTCTAACAAAGAAGAGAAGAAAGCAGATGCGAAGGATGCGAAGACTGAAGAGCGCACTGTACAACATGCAAAAGGGGAAATTAAAATCCCTGCAAATCCAAAGAAAATTGCTGACCTTAGTGGTTCAACAGAAGAATTATTAATTTTTGGTATGAAACCAATTATTACTGCTAATACATCGCAAGAAAAAATTGATACACATATTGAAAAGAAATTAAAAGACGTAAAACCAGTTGGTTCTGCTTGGGGCGATAAAATTAACATCGAAGCAGTAGCTGCTGCAAAACCAGACTTAATTCTTGTAAACAATCGTCAAGAAAAGATTTATGATCAATTATCTAAAATTGCACCAACAGTTATGTTAAAAACTCCATTAGATCAATGGCGTCCAAAATTCGAAGAAGTAGGTCAAATCTTCGGTAAAGAGAAAGAAACAAAAGAATGGTTCAAACAGTATGATGAAAAAGCAAGCAAATTACATGATAAAATCGTTGCGAAAACTGGCGATGCTAAATTTATGAAAATGGCTGCATATCCAAATGCTTTCCGCGTATACGGTGACTACGGTTACGGTAGCGTAATCTTTAATGATTTAAAATTACCAGCAGTTAAAGGTACACCAACGGATAAACCACTAGTACAAGTACAAAAAGAAGCTTTAATCGATTACAACCCGGATTACTTATTCGTATTTACAACTGGTGACGGTTCTCAACGTCTAAAAGAATTCCAAGAAGAATCAATTTGGAAAAACATGAACGCTGTTAAAAACAACCACGTATTTACAATTAAAAACGAAGACGTAAACAAAGGTTACTTCCCTCTAGGTAAAGAAATGATCTTAGATGAAGTTGCTGAATTCGTTTTAGGGAAATAATGTATAAACAGAAATCACTTTTACTTCGGTAAAAGTGATTTTTTCTTTATATAAGGGCAATTAATATAGTCTTTCATTTCTTTCTGTTTCCTATTTCGTTTATAATATATAGTAAGAATGCAGTAAAGAAAGGGGGATGTCGGAAGGTGGTATATTTAAACGACAAACTCAGCGAAACAAAAGTGTTTAAAGACCCGGTACATAAATATGTGCACGTACGCGATCGTGTTATTTGGGATTTAATCGGAACGAAAGAATTTCAACGCTTGCGCCGTATTAAGCAGCTTGGAACGACATTTTTTACATTTCACGGTGCAGAGCATAGTCGCTTTACTCATTCGTTAGGTGTATATGAAATTATTCGTCGTATGATTGATGATGTGTTTGATGGCAGACCGAACTGGAATGCTGAAGATAGATTGTTATGTTTATGTGCGTCATTACTTCATGATGTCGGTCACGGCCCATTTTCTCACTCGTTTGAAAAAGTATTTTCATTAGATCATGAGAAATTTACGCAAAAGATTATCGTTGGAGATACGGAAATTAATCGCATATTAAGTCGTGTGGATAAAGACTTTCCGCAAAAGGTAGCCGATGTAATCGCCAAAACATCTACGAATAAATTAGCGATTAGCATGATTTCCAGTCAAATTGATGCAGATCGTATGGACTATTTATTAAGAGATGCGTATTTCACTGGCGTAAAGTATGGAAACTTTGATATGGAACGTATACTACGTGTCATGCGTCCATATGGGAATCAAGTAGTCATTAAAAATAGTGGTATGCATGCTGTTGAGCATTATATTATGAGTCGTTATCAAATGTATTGGCAAGTATATTTCCATCCGGTAACGCGCAGTGCCGAAGTTATTTTAACGAAGATTTTACACCGTGCAAAATCATTGCACGAGAAGTATTATACATTTAAAAATCATCCGGTTCATTTCTATTCTTTATTTGAAGAAGAAGTAACAGTAGAGGATTATTTAAAGTTAGACGAGAACGTTATGTATTATTACTTCCAAGTATGGCAAGACGAAGAAGATCCAATTTTAAGTGACTTATGCCGCCGTTTTATGAATCGAAACCTATTTAAATACGTAGAGTTTACAGATAAGCACGGTTTAGATAATTGGATGGAATTAAGTAGCTTATTCAAAAAGATTGGACTGGATCCAGAATACTATTTAGTAGTTGATTCAACATCAGACTTACCGTATGACTTTTACCGTGCTGGTGAAGAAGAAGAGCGTCTGCCAATCTTACTTCTTATGCCAAATGGAGAGCTTAGAGAGCTTTCACGTGAATCGGATATCGTTGAGGCGATTACTGGTAAGAAGAGAAGGGATCAAAAATTATTCTATCCGCATGATTTAATCTATGAAGATGGAAGAAAAGGAAAATATAAAGAGAGAATCATCGAGTTACTAGAAGGAAAAAAATAAGAAGCAGCTAAGGGCTGCTTCTTATGAAAGAACTTGAAATTATTTGTCGCTTAAGCGTTTTCCGCCAACTGCATAATGGTTTTTAGACATTTCTTCGATGAAAACAACGATGTTTTCTTCAGGAGCACCAGTTGTTTCGCTTACTGCTGCTGTTACTTTCTCAGCAAGAGCTTTCTTTTGTTCCTCTGTGCGTCCTTCTAGCATTTTCACTGTTACGTATGGCATATATAATCGCTCCTTTTATGTAAGTTACACTCTTATTATAGCGGATTATGGGGAAGAACAATCGAAAAAACAAATAATTTCTTTTTTTGACAGATTGAAGAGGAGATGAATCATGGATCAGTTATTTAGATATCCGTTGCACCAAATTCCGTTGGTAGCAATGGCCATTATTATTGCGTTATCAGTGCATGAATTTGCGCATGCATATGTTGCATATAAATTTGGAGACGATACAGCAAAGAAGCAAGGCCGTTTAACATTATCACCGATGGCGCACTTAGATCCTATTGGGATGATCGCTGTATTAATTCTTGGTTTTGGTTGGGCAAGACCTGTTCCTGTTAACCCATATAACTTTAAAAGGCCGCGTCTTGCAGGTATATTAGTTTCAATTGCAGGCCCAATTAGTAACTTAATTTTAAGTGCAATTGGTTTAATCATTTGGTATAGCCTATTAACATTTGGTGTATTAGACTCAATTCCATTTGCAGTAGCGGATACATTGGCTCAATTCTTCCGAATTTTTATTATGCTTAATATCGTATTACTTGTATTTAACTTATTGCCAATTCCGCCACTTGATGGGTATCGAGTTGTGGAAGATCTAGCACCAACAAATATTCGTGCGAAAATGACACAGTATGAAAAGTATGGAGCAATAGCGTTATTAATTCTTGTTATTACACCGCTTAGCAATTATACAATTCAACCCATTTTTAATGTTGTCATTCCATATGTATTTGTATTTTTAGACAGTATCATTTCGCCTATTTTTGGCCTTTTATAATCATTAAGTGAGGAGGAATTTACATATGACAGAGAAAAAGAAAAAAATCGGTTTTAATATCGTGAAAAATGATTCAACAGATGGACATGGTGGTTTTGGTGTTGGAGCATTAAGTCTAGAAAACATTTCACCTGTATTTGTCGATGTACTAGAGAAAACAGCATTTGTTGATATCGGTGCAATGCATGCGCGTAGTACAGTCGAAAAAGGTATTAAGTTTTTAACAAATAAAGATGAAGTTCCAAACGGAAAACCATTTTGGCTTGTGTGGGTAACGATTGAAAGAACGGCGACAGGTGCTTATTATGCAGGTGTAACAGCTTGTGAAATGACAGTTGACCGTGAAATTCGCCGCGGATATAAATCACTTCCAGAGCATGTAAACAAAATGGATAAATCAATGAAGCGTCACATTATGGTTGACCATATGGATGAATCATCTAAAAAAGTACTTGGTACGTTCTTGAAAGAACATAATGAAGCGATTTGGAACGAATCTAGTGAAGAATTGCGCCGTGCATTATTAAGTGAATAAAAAATAGCTGACGGATACCCGTCAGCTATTTTTTTACCAAGGAAGATATTTTTTCCACCAACTTGTTTTCTTCTTTTCTTCAGTTGTCTTTTCAAATTCCTCTTTGTCATCGACATGATCCATACAATATTCAGTTGGTTCTGTACCTTTTGCGAAATACATTTTAACTGAAATGGGACAATTTTTTGTAGCGATTTTTCCGTTTTCAGGGTTAATATCGACTGCAACGACGTCATTTGGTTGTTTAAACTCTTTTTTAGGTTGTCCATCTAAGCCTTTTTCCATCGTATCGGTCCATATTCTTTTTGCATATCCCTGTTCGGCTACATTTGAAATTGATTTAGGTTGATCGTATCCAACCCATACACCAGTTACAATTTGCGGAGTAAATCCAATCATCCAACTATCCGTTTCAGTAGAACCAGACTTTCCAGCATATGTTCTTGATAGCTTTGATAACATCGATTGACCAGTTACAGCAGCATAACTGCTTAGTTTTTTATTAAACATACCCGTCATCATTTCTTCCATCACAAATGCTTTGCTTTTATCAAGAACTTGCTTACTCTCCAAATGAGCATCGTATAACATATTTCCTTCATGGTCCATAATGCGGCGAATAAACATTGGTTTTACTTCTTTTCCACCGTTTGCGAACATGCTATAAGCGTTAACCATTTCAATTGGTTTTACAGGAGATGTACCGAGAGCGAGAGACGGAACATCTTTTAATGCGGTAGTAATACCGAATTGCTTCGCTGTTTTTGTAAGAATGTCTTCGCCTAAAAATAAATTGGTCTTCACGGCATATACGTTATCAGAGACCGCAAGAGCTTGCGCCATTGTTACAAAATCGTCTGCATAATAGTCTTTATAGTTTTTCGGTTTATACTTTGAAACACCGTCACCTAAAGTGAACACAGTGTATTCGCTTTTTAAGCGCGTAGCAGGGGTGAATCCTCGTTCTAATGCCGCGTAATACAGGAATGGCTTAAACGTAGATCCAGGCTGTCGAGCGGCCTGTGTAGCCCTGTTAAATTGACTCGTATTATAATCAGTTCCACCAACAAGGGCAGCTACTTCACCTGTTTTTGGATTCATAGAGACGAGCGCAGTTTGTATGTTTGTTGTGTCAGGTATGTGATCTTTTACAGCTTGCTCTGCAACAGATTGTAATTTAGGGTCTAGTGTTGTATAAATACGCAGGCCACCCTTTTGTAAGGCTTGTTCATCTAATCCGATATCACGAAGAAGAGAAGCTTGTACAGCATCTTGGAAATAAGGTGCAATCTCTGCCACTTTTTTTGTATCTAATGAGGCAAAAGTTAGTGGCTCTTTTTTTGCTGACGTTGCTTGTTTCTTCGTAATGTAACCTTGTTCTACCATTTCGTCTAATATGAGAGATTGTCGTCCTTTCGCACGATCCTCTTTTAAAAAGGGAGAGTAGACACTAGGTCCTTTCGGGATACCTGCGAGCATACTAGCTTCCGCTAATGTTAATTCTTTTGCTGTTTTATCGAAATATAGACGAGATGCAGCTTCGATTCCGTAAGCACCATGCCCGTAATAAATTGTATTTAAATATCCTTCTAAAATATGATTTTTATTATAGTTCACTTCAAGGCGGATTGTGTACATTGCTTCTAATAGTTTACGTTTCCACGTTTTATCATGATCTAAGTATAGGTTACGAGCATACTGTTGTGTAATCGTACTAGCACCTTGGACTTTTGCCATCGCTTTTAAATCGGCAACAATAGCACCAGCAATACGTTTCATATCAAAGCCATGATGTTTGTAGAATCGTTGATCTTCGATAGATAGTGTCGCCTCTTTTACATAAGGAGAGATTTCATTGAGAGATACATTGTAACGTTTTTGCATTTCATTACTTTGTCCGATAACAGTGTCATCATTAGCGTAAAAGACACTTGTTTGCGGGACAGCAACAGGGGGAGGTCCCATAATTTTTGCAACTATAATAATAACAAAAAAGGAAAAAACGAAAAAAAGAACAGAAGAAAACATTACGGTGAAGAAAAGACGTTTATATTTTTTAAGTTTCGGATTCATAGTTTGATCCATCTTTTTCAGCCCCTCAATACTAATACAAACATTATTGTATTAGTATTGAGGGTTTTCGGTTATTTTAAACAATGAAATTTCGAAAACAAAAAGCTCCTTTAATTAAGAAAGGAGCTCAAAGGCACGCGCTGGCCAATCGGTAATAATGACATCTACGCCGTAGTCAATCATAGTTTGTAAATCTTTGTATTCGTTAATTGTATAAGGGCGGAAAGCGTACCCTTGATTTTGTGCAAATTGGACAAATTCTTTTGTTAATAATTGAAAGTTTGGGTGTAAACCAGTTGCGTTTCTATTTTTTGCTTCAGCAATAGGATCAGCAAGTGGTGTGTCATATAAAATTGCTCTCGGGATTTCAGGAGCTATTTCTGCTAATAATGAAACAGAGTCGTGGTTAAATGACGAGAATACAATTTGATTAGATAGATGATATTCACGAACGAGAGCGATAGCTTTTTCTTCAATAGTTGGATAGTGGATAACATCTGTCTTCAACTCAATGTTGAGCTGTAAATTTGTCGTAGATAACCAAATGAATACTTCGCGTAACGTTGGAATTTTTGCTTCATGGAAAGAAGGGTCTTTATGGCTACCGGCATCTAAAGCTTGTAATTCCGCTACCGTTTTTTCAGAAACAAGACCTATGCCATTTGTTGTGCGATCTACTGTTTCATCGTGAATCACGACAAGTTCACCATCTTTTGATAGGTGGACATCAAGCTCAATTCCGTGGGCACCAATGCGTTCTGCTTCTTGGAAAGCAATCATCGTATTTTCTGGATGTGTTCCTTTTACCCCGCGGTGGGCGAAAATAAGTGGTTTATTCATACGGAAATCTCCTTATCGTTTCTTTTCTTTCATTATGAAACTGCTTTTGGAAAAATACAATTGAATGGGATAAACATTTACAAAAGTCTAACAGTTGCACAAAAGTTAACGTTAACGTAAAATGTAATAATCAAGTGAAGGGAGGAATAAACATGTATAAAATTGATGAAGTCACAAAGCAAGTTGGTTTAACAAAACGTACACTTCGTTATTATGAGGAAATTGGCTTAATTCATCCCCCTGAACGTAGTGAGGGGAACATTCGCCTGTATACAGACGAGGACATCGCCAGAATTAAAAGGATTGTAGAAGCGAAAGAAGTGTTAGGAATTACGCTTCAAGAAATGCAACATTTCTTATCGTTAAAAGAAAGAATGGAGCAAAGAAGAAATAGTGAGAATCCTCGTGACCGCGAAGTGATTCAAGAAATTAAAGAGATGCTTGAAAAACAAGTGCAAACGCTAGACGAGAAAATGGAGCAAATGCAGCGTGTAAAGGCGGAACTCGAAGATAGCCTACATCGTGCAGCGACATTTTTAGAGAGTACAAAAGGAGAATGATCAAAATGGAGAGCAAACAAAAATTAGGGAGATTGATTACAGTGGTGGCTACCTTCCTTGCCTTTTCGGGTATAGGGGTAGTCGACCCAATCTTACCAAGTATTGCTGAGCAAATTGGTGCATCGCATTGGCAAGTAGAGATGTTATTTACAGCATATATTTTAACGATGGCAATTATGATGTTACCAGCTGGAATATTCGCATCAAGATTTGGTGATAAACGAATGATGACGATCGGTCTTGCGATTGTAACTGTATTTGCGTTTATATGCGGTATATCGCAAACGATTGCCCAATTATCTATTTTCCGCGCGGGGTGGGGATTAGGAAATGCGATGTTCTTCGCAACGGCGATGACATTATTGATTGCATTAAGTAAAGAAGTTCATGAAGCAGTAGGACTATATGAAGCAGCTATCGGTTTAGGGATGGCAGGCGGACCGTTATTAGGCGGGATATTAGGTGGACATTCTTGGCGTTACCCATTTTTTGCGACGAGTATTTTAATTTTCTTAGCATTTATTTTAGTTTTCTTTTTTGTAAAAGAACCGGAGCGAAAAGTGAAACGTAAAGCGGCAGGCGTAGGGGAATTACTTAACCTGGTGAAATATAAACCGTTTATGCAAGGTGCGATTTCAGGAATGTTATACTACTACGGATTTTTCGTTGTGCTAGCATATTCACCACTTATTATGCATTTATCTGCTATTCAATTAGGGTTTGTATTTTGCGGATGGGGATTAGCGTTAGCTTACGGTTCTGCAATTTTGGCCCATAAGCTAGAAGGGAAATATGAACCGAAAGCATTGTTGAAAGGTAGTTTACTCGTATTTGCGCTTTTCTTAATCGCACTATTCTTCGTGAAAGTTATGTGGTTACAAATTGTATTAATTGTTCTATCGGGATTAGCATCTGGATTAAATAATGCATTATTTACAAGTTATGTAATGGATATTTCACCTTATGAAAGATCTGTTACATCAGGTGTTTATAACTTCGTTCGTTGGTTAGGTGGCGCAATTGCTCCAATCTTATCAGGAATCATTGGCCACACTGTTTCACCGCAAAGTCCGTTTTTAGTCGGTGGAATTG
Source organism: Bacillus sp. BB51/4 (assembly GCF_008368845.1). Classification (NCBI taxonomy): domain Bacteria; kingdom Bacillati; phylum Bacillota; class Bacilli; order Caryophanales; family Bacillaceae; genus Bacillus; species Bacillus sp. BB51/4. The sequence continues at coordinate 16,539 of NZ_QOSC01000024.1, read as the reverse complement.
TTGTGTTAGTCGGTTTTGTAATGATTTTAATTCCGGTTCGAAAACCGGTAGAAGTAGAGACAAAAGCCCTTTCTTAAGAAAGGGTTTTCTTTCCTATTACAGGGCAATCCCTTTTCGTACATATGTTAGAACCCTCTGACTAAAATATATTTTCGGTATTTTTGTACTTTTAACTATACTTTTTGGATGTTTTGTTTTATTTTTGTTAGGGGACATTAATGATGTCCCTATTATAAATTTGCATTGAAAGGCGTGATTGTACGATGGAACTATGGTTCACTGAAAAACAAACAAAACATTTTGGGATTACGGCGCGTATTAACCGCACATTACATACGGAGCAAACAGAATTCCAAAAACTTGATATGGTTGAAACGGAAGAGTTCGGAAACATGCTTATTTTAGATGGCATGGTTATGACAACAGAAAAAGATGAGTTCGTTTATCATGAAATGGTAGCGCACGTACCTTTATTTACACATCCAAACCCTGAAAACGTATTAGTTGTAGGTGGTGGCGATGGCGGTGTTATTCGTGAAGTGTTAAAACACCCAAGCGTAAAGAAAGCAACTCTTGTTGAAATCGATGGAAAAGTAATTGAGTACTCTAAACAATACTTACCATCAATTGCAGGCGCACTAGATAATGAGCGTGTAGAAGTAAAAGTAGGAGATGGTTTCCTACACATTGCAGAAAGCGAAAATGAATATGACGTAATTATGGTAGATTCTACTGAGCCAGTAGGACCAGCAGTAAATCTATTTACAAAAGGCTTCTACGCTGGAATCTCTAAAGCGTTAAAAGAAGATGGTATTTTCGTTGCACAAACGGACAACCCTTGGTTCACACCAGAACTAATTACAACTGTGTTTAAAGACGTAAAGGAGATCTTCCCAATTACTCGTTTATACACAGCGAACATTCCAACTTACCCAAGTGGTCTTTGGACGTTCACAATTGGATCTAAAAAACATGATCCATTAGAAGTGAGTGAAGAGCGTTTCCACGAAATCGAAACGAAATACTACACAAAAGAATTACACAATGCAGCATTCGCATTACCGAAATTTGTTGGCGATTTAATTAAGTAAGAGCGTTAAATTGAAATAAATAAAGTGTAAGTTACTCATTTAAGGTGTTTGTCTAGAGGGCTTGAACATGCTAGTTACTTACACTGCTACAAATGAAGTAGTCTTCTTGTAAGAAAAAGAAGGCACAGGTAAATCGAGAAAGAGGAGCAGCTCGCTCCAAATTTGAGAAATAATGAAAGGTTGGGATACCTTAAGTTCCACACAAGGAGGAAAAGAGTATGCGTTTTGATGAAGCTTATTCAGGTAAAGTATTTATTAAAAGTCATCCAAGTTTTGAAGAGTCAGAGGCAGTTATTTACGGGATGCCAATGGATTGGACAGTAAGCTACCGTCCAGGTTCTCGTTTTGGCCCTGCACGTATTCGTGAAGTGTCAATCGGTCTTGAAGAATATAGCCCATATTTAGATCGTGAACTAGAAGAGGTAAAATATTTTGATGCGGGTGATATTCCATTACCATTTGGAAATCCACAGCGTAGCATAGACATGATTGAAGAGTATGTATCAAAACTTTTAGATGCCGATAAGTTTCCACTAGGTCTCGGCGGTGAGCACTTAGTGTCTTGGCCAATTTTTAAGGCAATGGCAAAAAAATATCCGGATTTAGCAATCATCCATATGGATGCTCATACTGATTTACGTGAATCGTATGAAGGGGAGCCTTTATCCCACTCTACACCTATTCGTAAAGTGTGCGATTTAATTGGTCCGGAAAACGTATATTCTTTCGGTATTCGTTCTGGAATGAAGGAAGAATTCGAATGGGCAAAAGAAGTAGGTATGAACTTATATAAATTTGACGTATTAGAACCGTTAAAAGAAGTATTACCGAAACTTGCAGGACGCCCAGTTTATGTCACAATCGACATTGACGTATTAGACCCAGCTCACGCTCCAGGAACAGGAACGTTAGAAGCTGGAGGTATCACATCTAAAGAATTATTAGATTCCATCGTGGCAATTGCAAATTCAAATATAAATGTAGTTGGAGCAGACTTAGTAGAAGTAGCTCCTGTCTACGACCATAGTGATCAAACACCAGTCGCAGCAAGCAAATTCGTGCGGGAAATGCTGCTCGGTTGGGTAAAGTAAAAGCGGAATCGGCTCGCTCAGAATGTGAGGGGGATGGAGCTTCAGACATAGAGGCGTTTTTTGCCTCGAAGGAAGAAGCGAAGCCACCGATCATTCTAGCCGATGCAGCTAGATAAAATAAAAGTGAAGCCGACTGCTTAGACGCAAGGGTCTAGAAGGCGTAACTGGATAGAATAAAAGCGGAGGCAGCTCGCTCAGAATCGCAGGTCATTGGAACGCCCGACCGAGAAGCACCTTTGGCTTCGACCGAGAGTGTGAAATGGCCGGAGATTCTAGCCGCTGTAGCTGGATAAAAAAGAGCTATTCTCAAACGATGAGAATAGCTCTTTTTCTTATGCAACCTTCTCTTCCGAAGTAATGCCGCGAATTTCATCAGCAGAACGAATTGGATATTTACGGAACACGATTGATCCGATGTATCCAACAATCGTGGTAACGATTCCACATAATACAGCAGCAATTGTTACTTTTACAACGTCATTAAATCCGAATAAGACAAGAAGTCCTGGGATTGGTGATGCTGTTCCTGGCGCATTATTAACGAGCTGGAACAGAGATGTAATAATACCAGCAAGGGCACCGCCAACGAAGTTTGTCGCATAAATTGGAATTGGATTTGCTGAAACAACATCGGCTTGTGTTAAAGGCTCGATTGCTACAGCGATTGTGTCTTTTTTTGAACAAATTTTTAGTCGTTTAAAGAAAATAAAGTTCATTGGGGCTGAGGCTGCTACGGCAAGACTACCAATTGCCATTGGTAAACCTGTTAATCCTAGCATTGCAGTTAGTGCCATAGAACTTAATGGAGAGGTAGAAATAACTGTTATTAATCCACCAAGCATAATACCCATAATGATAGGACTTTCTGTAGTTGCAACTGAAATCATAGAACCGATTTTACCGAGCGTTGCGTTCACGAGCGGATCCATAAGCATGGCCATTCCGCGTGAGATTGGTGCGGCAATAAATAAAATTGCTAAAAACTCTACACCAGCCGGTAATTTCTTTTCGAGAAATTTCACGACGAAAGCGCAAACGTATCCAGCGAAAAATCCTGGTAAAATACCGAATCCGCTAGTAGCGATACCGATTAAAACAGCATATACGGGTGAAACACCGATTGCTAGTGCGACTAAAATTGCCGCTGCGACACCGCTCATACTACCAGAAGCTTCTCCTACTGATTGTAAAAAGTCATTATGAAACATCTCTCCACCGATATAACGGTGAAATGCTTCAATAAGAAAACTTGCGATTGCTGCATTAGCTAAAGCACCCATTGCTTTCATTCCATAAGGAGCACGGTAACTAAAAAGTGTAAATAGACAAAGTACAACAAGTAATAGTGCTAAACCTTGCAAGATAGCCATTTGAAAACTGTCTCCTTTGATTTTTGTAATAAAAATTTGTATCATTCAATAATAATATAAAAGTTCATGAAACGGAAAAATTTTTTATTGGGAAATTGCTATAAGTTGAAAAACCCTTACAATAATGTAAGGAAAGTGTAAGACTTTTCAATAGAGTATAGTATGCCTTTTTCCGTATAATACAGGTATAGAAATAAGATTAGTGAGAAAGAAGTGCAAACAGGAGGCGCATGTATGAAATTGGTAATTAAAGTTTTAGCTGTATTCGCCATTATTTTAGGTGGAACAGCGTACTATTTAAACACGAAAACAGAAGGTGTGCATGCTTTTGTAGACAACTTCTTTTCAAATAAAGAAATACAAGATTATTATGCGGTTATAAATAAAGGTGAGAAAAAAGACGGTGAATACTTGTATACATTTAAAGGGTATACAGAAGACGGAAAGTTACAAGTTGTGAAAAGAATGATGAACCGTGAATTGCATACGGGGGCGTTTATAAAAATTTATGCAAAAGGTATGCAAGGAAAAGGATGGGCTGAAATCCCAAAAGAATCAATTCCGCAAAAAGCGTTGGAAAAAATAGAAAAACCGTAAAAGGAGCGAATCGTTCGCTCCTTTTTTAGTGCGTTAAAATGGTGATAGCTGAATTCTCTTTATTAGAAATGATTTTTGCACGTCCACCAATTGGGAAAGTGAAAATCGGGGTTGTATGCCCGAAACTTGCGTTTGCAATGATAGGGATATGTGTAAGTTCAGGCTTTGAAGCAATCATTTCTTGAATGTCTTCTATCGTACATTCTGCACCTTTTTGCATCTTTCCTATAACGATGCCTTTTACATGTTCAAAGTCAGGTTGCTGCATAAGAGAATGTAAATAACGATCAAAAGTGTTAAGGGTAGCTTTTCCAGTTAAACTATCCTCCTCAAGAAATAATATTTTCCCCTGTAAGTTTGGCATATATGGTGTACCTTGTAGTAAATTCAATGTACTCATATTACCACCGATAATCTCTCCAGTTGCTTCGCCTTCATGAATCGAAATATAACCTTCATTTGTAATGAATTCTCGATTTTCCTGATCTATATACCAAGAATCATCGCTCCACGTTTCAGATGACAGGACTTCAATAGGCTTATTAGAAGTTAAGCATTGTAAAAAGTAATCAGTCGTATATTCGAGACCTTTCTCCATTCCAAATGAAGAGAAATGGGGTCCTGAATATGTAATAAGTCCTGTTTTTGTGTGAATTGCATTATTTAAAGCGGTAATATCAGAATAGCCACAGAAAAATTTCGAGTTTTCTCGAATTAAATTATAATCGAGATGTTTCAATAAACCATTAGAGTTGTATCCGCCAAGTGTTGTCAAAATGGCTTTTACATTAGGGTCTCTAAATGCTTCATGAAGATCTTGAACACGTGAAGAAATAGAAGAGGAAGCAAAGCGATCTATCTCATCAGCATATGTTGAGAATGTAACTTGAAAGCCCATATCGGTTAATCTTTTCGTAGCAAGCTCTTGGTTCGTATTTGAGACAATACTTAAACTACAAGAGGGTGAAATAACTCTAATTTCATCACCTTTTTTCAATTTTGTTGGTAGCACATAACTCACCTCTTTAAATGAAAGAATATTTAGATTTAAAAAATATTTTATCATATGAAATAAGGTGAAGGTGAATTATCTTTTGAAAAGGAGTTTTCCTGATTTTTCAGCAGACAGACAGAGGTTTTTTTTGATATGATAGGAAAAGTGATTTATTATATACATTATTTAATATCTATAACATGTGAAGGGTGTGCAAGACGTGGAGAAACAACTTGCAGGCTTGCCGGTACACGTTCATTTCGTAACAGAAATCCGTGAAGGGGCGAGGAAGGAAACCGTTGCTTTTGAAGCAAATGGTCAATACTATGTAAAAGGTCAAGGTACATATGTAACATTCCAAGAGCCGAACGAACAGGGCGAAGTGAAAACAATTATTAAAATTCAAGATGAACAAGTTCTCATTATGCGTTCAGGTGCTGTTTCAATGCGTCAAACGCATGTGAAAGGTGAATGGACAACTGGTACGTATACGAGTGAACTTGGTACGTTTGCATTGCAAACGAAAACTGATAATGTTCTTTTTAAATGGTCGGATGAAAAGAAAAAAGGACAACTTTTCTTAACGTACGCATTGCTTCTAAGTGAACAAGAAGCTGGCAGATATACAATTACACTTAATTTGAAGGAGGCAAAATAATGAATTCTTTAGAACAAGTAAAAGGATTAATTAAAGAAGAAATTCAAGCTGCTGTATTAAAGGCAGAATTAGCGACAGAAGAACAGATTCCAAACGTTGTATTAGAATCTCCAAAAGATAAAACAAATGGTGACTTCTCTACAAATATGGCAATGCAACTTGCACGCGTTGCGAAAAAAGCACCTCGTATGATTGCAGAAGAATTAGTTGCAAACTTCGATAAAGCAAAAGCTTCTATTGAAAAAATTGAAATCGCAGGACCTGGTTTCATTAACTTCTACATGGATAATAGCTACTTAACAGACTTAATCCCAACAATCGTTAACGCTGGCGAAGCTTACGGTGAAACGAATACTGGTAAAGGTGAAAAAGTACAAATTGAGTTCGTATCTGCGAACCCAACAGGTGACCTTCACTTAGGACATGCACGTGGTGCGGCAGTGGGTGACACTTTATGTAACGTATTAGCAAAAGCAGGATACGATGTATCTCGTGAGTACTACATTAATGACGCTGGTAACCAAATTCATAACTTAGCTCTTTCTGTTGAAGCTCGTTACATGCAAGCTTTAGGTCTAGAGAAAGAAATGCCAGAAGACGGATACCATGGTGCGGACATCATTGGAATCGGTAAGCGTTTAGCTGAAGAGTTTGGCGATCGTTATGCAAAAGCTGATGCTGAAGAAAGCTATGAGTTCTATCGTTCATACGGTTTAAAATATGAGTTAGCAAAACTTCAAAAAGACTTAGAAAGCTTCCGTGTTAAGTTTGATGTATGGTTCTCAGAAACATCATTATACAAAAACGGAAAAATCGATGCTGCACTTGCAGTATTAAAAGAGCGTGACGAGATCTTTGAAGAAGGCGGTGCAACTTGGTTCCGTTCTATGACTTACGGTGACGACAAAAACCGTGTATTAATTAAAAACGACGGTTCTTACACATACTTAACGCCAGATATCGCTTACCATCGTGATAAATTAGAGCGTGGTTTCGATAAGTTAATCAACATTTGGGGTGCTGATCACCACGGTTACATTCCTCGTATGAAAGCTGCTATTCAAGCGCTAGGTTACGATAAAGAAACACTTGAAGTAGAAATCATCCAAATGGTACAACTGTACCAAAATGGTGAAAAAATGAAGATGAGTAAGCGTACAGGTAAAGCAGTTACACTTCGTGAGCTTATGGAAGAAGTAGGCGTGGACGCAATGCGTTACTTCTTCGCAATGCGTAGCGGTGATTCTCATTTAGACTTCGATATGGACTTAGCTGTATCAAAATCTAATGAAAACCCAGTATACTATGCACAGTATGCTCATGCTCGCGTATGCAGTATCCTTCGTCAAGGTGAAGAGTTAGGACTAGCTGCAGGCGGAGACGTGAATTACAAGCTTGTTACTTCGGAGAAAGAAGTAGAGTTACTGAAAAAACTTGGTGAATTCCCAGCTGTAGTTGCGGATGCAGCACAAAAACGTCTGCCACACCGCATTACAAGCTATGCATTTGAATTAGCAGCAGCATTACACAGCTTCTATAATGCAGAAAAAGTATTAAACCAAGATAACTTAGAATTAAGTAAAGCTCGCTATGAGTTAATGAAAGCAGTACGCACTACACTTCAAAATGCATTAGCAATCGTAGGAGTATCTGCACCAGAAAAAATGTAATTAAGAAAAGCGAAGCCGATTTTTCGCTTTCAGTAAAAGGCAATCACACGATGTTGTGATTGCCTTTTTGTATGGAGATAATAAAAAAATAAAATTTTATCAAACAAAAGGAGAATTTGCGTCGTCTTATATAAATGACAGGAGGTTTCCGATGGAAGAAAAGGTAGAAGAATTAATTGATATATATAAGCAGCAAATATATTCCTTATGCTATAAATTAGCGAAAACGAAAGAAGATGCAGAAGATATTTTTCAAGAGACTTGGATAAAAGTTTTTTCCTCTCGGCACCAGCTTTCTTGCGTGGAAAATTATAAAAAATGGATTACTACAATTTGTGTTCGTGCGTTTTATGACTTTTATCGTAAGAAGAAAAGGTGGAAAGATCGCGTATTGGATTTGTTTCATAAAGAGGATGGTGGAGAAATCGATTTCGCAGATGAAGTGAATATATCAGAAGAATTTATTCAAAAAGTGGAAGCGGAAATGATACGGGAAGTTATACAGCTATTGAATGAAAAATATAAAACCGTGCTCGTACTCTACTATTATGAACAATACTCTTATAAAGAAATGAGCGAAATATTAAATATACCGATTGGTACGGTGAAATACCGCCTTAATTATGCGAAGAAGCAAATGCGGGAACATTTGGAGGGGTTCGTTTATGACGGAAGATAAGTTTGATCAGAAGATAAGGAGCAGCTTAGCTGAAGACATGATTCCAAGCGAAGAGCTGATAAATAATACGAAACAGAGCGTACGAAATGCTCGAAAATTAGAGAAAAGATGGGTTATTTGTATTCATGCGATTTGGATTATTTTATTAACAATTGTTATGGAGCAGTTTGTCACTCATTTGAATCATAAAGTCCCTATGTTGATAGCAAGTGTGATTATGATGCATCTATACGTTCCTATATATGTTGTCATACAGTCATTTTTAAAGAAGGAGTATAAATTACATGATAGAGTTCGCTAAGCCATTTGTAGTATTTGAGATAGCTGGGATTACAATGCTTTTAACTTTTATAGCACTTTTAGTATGTGTAGCATCATGGGTGTATACAGATGCGAAAACGCGTGGGATAAGTAAGTGGTGGAGTGTTATAGCGATTGTATTACCATTTTTTATTGGAGTTTTGTTATATATGATACGAAGAAGTAACAAGAAAATAGAAGGAGAACATACGATGAAGGCTATGAAAAAACAAAAGATAACATTAGTTGTCATATTTGCAAGTACGATGTTTGTATTACTGAGCGGCTTTGCTTTCGTTCAAACGTTAGATGATATGTGGAGAGCTGGTGATATATATTTAGAAAATGAGAAGAAAGGGGAGACCAGCTACGAGGCAAAATTCTTATCATGGGATATTGCTGGGAAAGATATTGAACTAGAGTATGCGAAAGATACAGAAGTAACATTTTCTTATGAGACAGATGCAAAACGTGGGAATTTATGCTTTAGCTTGTATGAAAGACAAGGAGAAGGTATAAGAGAGTTAAAAGAGATCTGTGAATCGAAAAAAGGTACTTTCAAAGCTACATTAAAGGCAAATGAAAAGTATGTATTTAATATAAGTGGTGTATTGGTGAAAGATGGTTTTGTAAAAGTGAATTGGGAAATAAAATAAAGGGCCTTGAGAAAGGCCCTTTATTTTATTGGATTGTATACGTAACGGAAAAGCTAACAGGACTATAGTAAACGAAAGGTGCATGAAATTGAACATACATATTTCCATCTGTTTTTGCAGTGAAAATTCGGCCGTAACCATCAGAATAACGTCCAATAAGTTTATGATTTGAGTCATAAACACTGTAACTAGGAGTTTTGCTGTTAGGTTGAATTGTTAGTTCCTGTCCTTTTTGAAGGAAAACAGGTTCTTGTTCAGAACTACTTCCAGTTTGCAAAGAATAAAATTTTGTAAAGCTTTGTTCTTGAGTAGCGGCAGCCGCCTTTGTTTCAGGAATAAACGCGGTAGCACCAGTAATTCCTGCTAAAGTTAACGCACCGGCTAAAATCATTTTTTTCATAGTAAAGAAGCCTCCTTATTAGTTGTAATCACTTTTGTTACAGTTAATATTTTATACGATAAGGAGTAGGAGAAAATATGCTTTTATGCATATATGTATTTTCTCAATAAAAAATCACCACTTTAAAGTAGGTGATTTTTGTTATAACTAATTGTTTTTTTCTTTTGGACTGACAAAAGAAGACGGATAAAGGCTTTATATCTGTTTTTTTAAAAAAATTAATTTGTATTGAGAAATAGAAAAGTGCAACCTGAATTATTTGTATATTTTTAATGAGGATATAGATGTTATCACTTTTAAAAGAAAGGTGGCTTTTTCTGAAAAACCTAAACATATAATGTTGTGTAAATTAAGGAGAATTATATGAGGGTGGTCAACCTTAGCCAGAATATGATATGTAAAATAGGATAATTGGTTAACCTAAAGATGCCTTATAATAATGAAGTAAAAATGGGGAGCAACAATTAACTATTGATTTTTGGTAACAATTCTAGAATAATAGACTATGGAAAAAATTTGTTGTTTTTTGGGGGAATTACGAAAAAAGGCATGTCTGTATTATTTATTGATGAAATGCTAATAGGGAATGTTGTAATTGCTTTAAATCATGTTATTACAATCAAGGTAAGTGTACTTAAAATTATAATCTATCTAACAACTGAGTAGGTAATCCTCAAAACTTCTTATTTAAGGAGTCAAGGATTTGGTGCTAATCAACTTGATTTTTTAGATTCGATAAAAATAATGAGGAGATATACAACTCTTATTTTTGATTTAACATCATTTATATATATATATATTAATACATAAACGTATATAAGTATATATAAATATTTTATTATTCGTAAAGAAATTAAAAATTTTTAGCGGATAGATGATATGTAGGTTTATTTTAATTTTTTGACATAGCTCTAGAATCAGATCCATCAGGAGAAACCCTTTTTCTCGACACCCATTTATATACTCCAAAAATGAAAAGACTGATTCCCGTATTTCTGCAAAATTCACATGAAATCAGTTGAAAATCACAATAGTTTTTAGTTACCCCCAAACTTGTTTCACTTTATTCAGATTTGGAGAATATTTCTTTTATCTTCATAGACAAATAATACTTCGTCCGTAATATTTTAATCATATAGCGCTGATGTTAAAATGTTTTTTGCATCAATTTATTTCGGTATTTAACTAAATATCAAATGTTTTAATACATGGACATTGTCAGCCGTACTTATGATGACAGAAAGCTTATCTTCTAATGATATCCTGTAAAATATGAGTATTTTAACTCGTTCCACATTTATAAGCTTTTTTGCTGGTATGCTGAGTGCGACTATAATCCGTAATTTTCGTTATTTTTCAGAATGATAAGTATGGAAGTTGATAGGATGCATATTTGCTGTGAAGTAGTTAGTCTATATTTGCCCGCACTAAAATCTTTTACACATAGAATAATCATTTTATAATCCCTAAGGCACAAAAAGAAGAATGGTTGTCATGAGTTTCGTCTGGAATGCATTTTAAATCATTTTTTCCTGATTTTAAATGTATTCCAGTATCTGTCGCCTATATGTATTTATTATTTAAACTTTTTTGTCAAAGTTTATCTATGTTCCTATTAAAAAATATAGGTCAAAAGTACATAATTGTAGGCGTGTCGAAAATGTTAGATACACTTATAAAAAATCAAGTTTCAAGTTGTTAAGTAGTAGTGAAGGGGGGAAGAGAAATCATAATAGCTATTAAAAATACGTAGGTGAAATAGTTGGATAATAGAATTTTCATCATAACATGTTTGTACCAGAAACTATTTATATTTTAAATTATGAGGAGGCTAACATAAAGTATGTATTTAAAGAGAATAACTTCTATTTTTTCGATTATAATGATTTTCATGTTTACTATAGGTCAGAGTCTTTTACCTATAGTAGCAAACGCACAAGAATTAAATACATTAGGACTTGTGGATAGTTTTAAGATTGATAAAACAGATCTTTCTATCGGACAACGGACTAAAGTAACTATAAACTTCAGTGAAAAAGATAGTCTTAAGCTGAAGTCTGGAGACACACTAACATTAACACTGCCTCCAGAATTAAAAGGATTAAATACAGAGTTTCTATTAGATGATTATGGTACTTGTAAAGTCACTGCAGGTACTGTGGTATGTACATTTAATGATAAAGTGAGTACACATCAAAATATTAAAGGGTATTTAAACTTTTTTGTGGAAGCTGCTAATGTAGGAACGGATGAAAAGAAAGAGATTGAAACCAATTTCGGTACAAATGTAGATAAGCAATCTGTAACAATTACCGGCCCAAGCAGTGGTGGGGGTACAGATCCTGGAAAGCCACCATTTTTTTATAAAACTGGTGATATGAACTCAGGTAAGAGCGATGAAGTACGTTGGTTCTTGAATATAAACTTGGCTAAAGAAGAGTTAAGTCGTGATATTGTTGTGACTGATAATTTACAGGAAGGTCAAACACTTAATAAGGATAGTTTCTATATAATTGTAGATGATTATATAGGTCGTCGATCTTTAACGCTACAAGAGCTTGAAAAGCAAGGTTACGGAACGATTACCTTTACTGGAGACAAATCATTTAAAGTTGTGCTTAATAAGGATAAAGCGCGTCTTGCCTCCTTTTCGATTGGTTATACATCTACTATAACGGAAGCTGGGAAGAAGCAAGAGTTTTTTAAGAATGATTATACGATTGATTACCAAGTTCTAAACAAGGAACCAGTTAATGAATCGGGTACTCATCCAGTCGAAAATATGACAGCTGGCGGTGGTGCTGAAGGTAACGTGACTCCAAAAGGAACACTAAAAATTGTGAAGCATATTGAAGGGGATGAAGAAAAAGTAATCCCAAATGTTTCGTTTAAGTTGTATAAAGAGCCTGATGAACAAGTTGGAGATGTATATAAAACAGATGAAAAAGGGATAATTGAAATCCCTAATTTACAACCAGGTAAATATTATGTGAAAGAAGTTTCAGCTCCAGACTATGTTGATTTCGATCCTCAAGCAAAAGTAATTTTTGAAGTTAAATCAGATGCTGTAAATGGAGTTAAGTTGCCAATTTCGAATAAGGTGAAAACTACATCTATTGCAGGAACGAAGACGTGGAAAAACGATAACGAGAAAGATCGTCCAAGTTCAATCAAAGTAGAATTACTACAAAATGAGAAAGTAGTAGACACGAAAGAAGTAACAGCGGCAGATGGTTGGAAATACAAATTCGACAACCTAGCAACGTATGATGCAAATGGAGTAGCGTACAAGTATGGAGTAAAAGAACAACCGATAGATGGATACACAACAGAAGTAAACGGTTATGATATTACAAATACAAAAGTGGTACAAAAAACCAAAGTAGAAGGAACGAAAACATGGAAGGACGGAAATGCGGAAGGTCGTCCAACGATGATTAAGGTAGACTTACTACAAAGCGGTACAGTGATTGCGACGCAAGAAGTAAGCGAAGCAACAGGTTGGAAATATGAATTTAAAGATTTGGCGATAACCAATGCAGACGGAAAAGCATATAAGTATGAAGTGAAAGAACAAGCAGTAGACGGATACGAATCCAAAGTCAATGGTTATGATATCACGAATACAAAGGTAGGCAAGACATCAGTTGCAGGAACGAAGACGTGGAAAGGTGGCACAGAGGAAGAGCATAAAGCCATCAAAGTAGACTTACTACAAAACGGTACAGTGATTGCGACACAAGAAGTCAGCAAAGAAACAGGCTGGAAGTATGAATTTAAAGATTTAGTAGCGTTCGATGCAAATGGAAAAGCATACAAGTATGAAGTGAAAGAACAACCGGTAGATGGATACGAATCCAAAGTCAATGGTTATGATATCACAAATACAAAAGTAGGCGAAACAAAAGTAGAAGGAACGAAAACATGGAAAGACGATAACGCGAAAGATCGTCCGGAAATGATCAAAGTAGATCTTTTACAAAGCGGTAAAGTAGTAGATACAAAAGAAGTAACAGCGGCAGCAAATTGGAAGTATACGTTTGAAAAACTTCAGGCATACGATGCAAACGGAGCAGCGTACAAGTATGAAGTGAAAGAACAAGCAGTACCAGGATATGAATCCAAAGTAAGTGGTACTGATATCACAAATACAAAAGTAGGCAAAACAAAAGTAGAAGGAACGAAGACATGGAAAGACGGAAATGCAACAGACCGTCCGACGATGATCAAAGTAGACTTACTACAAAACGGGAATGTGATTCAAACACACGACGTACTAGCAGTAATGGGTTGGAAATATATATTCTCAGATCTAGAAGCATATGATGCGGAAGGAAAGGCTTACGAGTATACAGTGAAAGAACAGCCAGTACCAGGATATGAATCCAAAGTAAGTGGTACTGATATCACAAATACAAAAGTAGGTCAAACAAAAGTAGAAGGAACGAAGACATGGAAAGATGATAACGCAACAGATCGTCCGGAAATGATTAAAGTAGACCTTTTACAAAATGGTACAGTGATTGCGACGCAAGAGGTAAGCAAAGCAACAGGTTGGAAATATGAATTTAAAGATTTAGCAGCATATGATGCAAATGGAGTAGCGTACAAGTATGAAGTGAAGGAACAACCGGTAGCAGGATATGAATCCAAAGTAAGTGGTACTGATATCACAAATACAAAAGTAGGCGAAACAAAAGTAGAAGGAACGAAAACATGGAAAGACGATAATGCGAAAGATCGTCCGGAAATGATCAAAGTAGATCTTTTACAAAACGGTAAAGTAGTAGATACAAAAGAAGTAACAGCGGCAACAGAATGGAAGTACACATTTGAAAAGCTCCAAGCATACGATGCAAACGGAGTGGCATACAAGTATGAAGTGAAAGAACAGCCAGTACCAGGATATGAATCCAAAGTAAGTGGTACTGATATCACAAATACAAAAGTAGGTCAAACAAAAGTAGAAGGAACGAAGACATGGAAAGATGATAACGCAACAGATCGTCCGGAAATGATTAAAGTAGACCTTTTACAAAATGGTACAGTGATTGCGACGCAAGAGGTAAGCAAAGCAACAGGTTGGAAATATGAATTTAAAGATTTAGCAGCATATGATGCAAATGGAGTAGCGTACAAGTATGAAGTGAAGGAACAACCGGTAGCAGGATATGAATCCAAAGTAAGTGGTACTGATATCACAAATACAAAAGTAGGCGAAACAAAAGTAGAAGGAACGAAAACATGGAAAGATGATAGCGCGAAAGATCGTCCGGAAATGATTAAAGTAGACCTTTTACAAAACGGTAAAGTAGTAGATACAAAAGAAGTAACAGCGGCAACAGAATGGAAGTACACATTTGAAAAGCTCCAAGCATACGATGCAAACGGAGTGGCATACAAGTATGAAGTGAAAGAACAGCCAGTACCAGGATATGAATCTAAAGTAAGTGGTACTGATATCACAAATACAAAAGTAGGTCAAACAAAAGTAGAAGGAACAAAGACATGGAAAGACGATAACGCGAAAGATCGTCCGGAAATGATTAAAGTAGACCTTTTACAAAATGGTACAGTGATTGCGACGCAAGAGGTAAACAAAGCAACAGACTGGAAATACGAATTCAAAGATTTAGCAGCGTATGATGAAAATGGAGTAGCGTATAAGTATGAAGTGAAGGAACAAGCGGTGGCTGGATATGAATCCAAAGTAAATGGTACTGACATCACAAATACAAAAGTAGGCGAAACAAAAGTAGAAGGAACGAAAACATGGAAAGACGATAACGCAACAGATCGTCCAACAATGATCAAAGTAGACCTTTTACAAAATGGTAAAGTAGTAGATACAAAAGAAGTAACAGCAGAAACAAACTGGAAGTATACGTTTGAAAAGCTCCAAGCATACGATGAAAATGGAGTGGCATACAAGTATGAAGTGAAGGAACAACCGGTAGCAGGATATGAATCCAAAGTAAGTGGTACTGATATCACGAATACAAAAGTAGCGAAATTGACAGTAGAAGGAACAAAAACGTGGAACGATAACCAAGCAACAGATCGTCCAAGCTCGATTAAAGTAGACCTTTTACAAAATGGTAAAGTAGTAGATACAAAAGAAGTAACAGCGGCAACAAACTGGAAATATGCATTCACGGATTTAGAAGCATATGATGAAAATGGAGTAGCGTACAAGTATGAAGTGAAGGAACAACCGGTAGACGGATACAAATCCGAAGTAAAAGGTTATGACATCACGAATACAAAAGTAGGCGAAACAAAAGTAGAAGGAACAAAAACGTGGAACGATAACAATGCAACAGATCGTCCAAATTCGATTAAAGTAGACTTACTACAAAACGGTAAAGTAGTAGATACAAAAGAAGTAACAGCGGCAACAAACTGGAAATATGCATTCACGGATTTAGAAGCATATGATGAAAATGGAGTAGCGTACAAGTATGAAGTGAAGGAACAGCCGGTAACGGGATACGGATCTGACGTACACGGTTATGACATCACAAATACGAAAGTAGGCGAAACAAAAGTAGAAGGAACGAAGACATGGAACGATAATAACGCAACAGATCGTCCGACAATGATCAAAGTAGACCTTTTACAAAATGGTAAAGTAGTAGATACAAAAGAAGTAACAGCAGAAACAAACTGGAAGTACACGTTTGAAAAGCTCCAAGCTTACGATGCAGAAGGTAAGGCATATAAGTATGGAGTGAAAGAACAGCCAGTAGCTGGATATGAATCCAAAGTAAAAGGTTATGACATCACGAATACAAAAGTAGGCGAAACGAAAGTAGAAGGAACAAAAACGTGGAACGATAACAATGCAACAGATCGTCCAAGCTCGATTAAAGTAGACTTACTACAAAACGGTAAAGTAGTAGATACAAAAGAAGCAACGGCGGCAACAAACTGGAAGTATACGTTTGAAAAACTCCAAGCATACGATGCAAACGGAGCAGCGTACAAGTATGAAGTGAAAGAACAGGCAGTACCAGGATATGAATCCAAAGTA
>NZ_QOSC01000023.1:0-75329 GCF_008368845.1 Bacillus sp. BB51/4 | reverse complement strand
ATCCACCGGCTGTTCTTTTACTTCATACTTGTACGCATTGCCTTCGGCATCATATGCCGCTAAGTCTTTGAATCCATATTTCCAACCTGTTGCTTCACTTGCTTTTTGCGTCGCAACTACTTGGCTATTTTGTAGTAAGTCTACTTTGATTGTTTTCGGACGAGTTGTTGCGTTACCGTCCTTCCACGTTTTCGTACCTTCTACTGTTGTTTGCGCTACTTTTGTATTCGTAATGTCATAACCGTGAACTTCTGATTTATATCCATCTACTGGTTGTTCTTTTACTTCATACTTGTACGCATTGCCTTCGGCATCGTATGCCGCTAAGTCTTTGAATGTATATTTCCAACCTGTTGCTTCACTTACTTCTTGTGTATTGATGACCTGACCGTTTTGTAGTAAATCCACTTTGATTGTTTTCGGACGATCTGTCGCATTGCCATCTTTCCACGTCTTTGTTCCTTCTACTGTTGTTTGCGCTACTTTTGTATTTGTAATGTCATAACCGTTTACTTCGGATTTATATCCATCCACCGGCTGTTCTTTTACTTCATACTTGTACGCATTGCCTTCGGCATCATATGCCGCTAAGTCTTTGAATGTATATTTCCAACCTGTTGCTTCACTTACTTCTTGCGTCGCAACTACTTGGCTATTTTGTAGTAAGTCTACTTTGATTGTTTTCGGACGATTTGTTGCGTTACCGTCCTTCCACGTTTTCGTACCTTCTACTGTTGTTTGCGCTACTTTTGTATTCGTAATGTCATAACCGTGAACTTCTGATTTATATCCATCTACTGGTTGTTCTTTTACTTCATACTTATACGCATTACCTTCGGCATCATATGCCGCTAAGTCTTTGAATGTATATTTCCAACCTGTTGCTTCACTTACTTCTTGTGTATTGATGACCTGACCGTTTTGTAGTAAATCTACTTTGATTGTTTTCGGACGATCTGTCGCATTGCCATCTTTCCACGTCTTTGTTCCTTCTACTGTTGTTTGCGCTACTTTTGTATTTGTAATGTCATAACCTTTTACTTCGGATTTATATCCATCCACCGGCTGTTCTTTCACTGTATAGATGTAAGCTACTCCGTTTGTATCGTATGCTTGGAGTTTTTCAAATATATACTTCCAGTTTGTTGCCGCTGTTACTTCTCTCGTATCTACTACTTTACCGTTTTGTAGTAAATCTACTTTAACCGTGCTTGGACGATCCGTTGCGTTTCCGTCTTTCCACGTTTTCGTTCCTTCTACTTTCGTTTCGCCTACTTTTGTATTCGTAATGTCATAACCTTTTACTTCCGATTTGTATCCGTCTACTGGTTGTTCTTTTACTGTATAGATGTAAGCTACTCCGTTTGTATCGTATGCTTGAAGTTTTTCAAATGTATACTTCCAGTTTGTTGCCACTGTTACTTCTTTTGTATCTACTACTTTACCGTTTTGTAGTAAATCTACTTTAACTGAACTTGGGCGATCTGTTGCGTTGTTATCGTTCCAAGTCTTCGTTCCTTCTACTTTCGTTTCGCCTACTTTTGTATTCGTAATGTCATAACCGCTTACGCTAGATTGATATCCCGCTACTGGATGTTCTTTCACTTCATACTGATAAGCTACTCCATTTGCATCGTATGCTTGTAAATCTGCGAATATATATTTCCAACCCATTACTGCTAGTACGTCTTGTGTTTTGATTACGTTACCGTTTTGTAGTAAGTCTACTTTGATCGTTGCCGGACGGTCTGTTGCATTTCCGTCTTTCCACGTCTTCGTTCCTTCTACTGTCAATTTCGCTACTTTTGTATTTGTAATGTTGTAGCCATTTACTTCCGATTTATATCCCGCTACTGGATGCTCTTTTACTGTGTACGTATAAAGAACGCCATTTGCATCATATTGTGCTAGGTCTGCAAATGTATAATTCCAATTGTTTCCTGCTGTTACGTCTTGTGTTTGAACTACGTTGCCATTTTGCAATAAGTCTACTTTGATTGTTGTTGGTCGATCTGTTGCGTTATTGTCATTCCAAGTTTTCGTTCCTGCTACTGTTGTTTTTGCATCTTTTGTATTCGTAATGTTATAACCGTTTACTTCCGATTTGTATCCCGCTACTGGTTGTTCTTTCACTGTATATGTGTAAGCTACTCCGTTTGCATCGTATGCCTCTACATCTGCAAACGTATATTTCCAGTTTGTTGCCGCTGTTACTTCTTTCGTATCTACTACTTTATCGTTTTGTAGTAAATCCACTTTTACTGAGCTCGGACGATCTGTTGCGTTGTTATCGTTCCAAGTTTTTGTTCCTTCTACTGTCAATTTCGCTACTTTTGTGTTTGTAATGTTGTAGCCATTTACTTCCGATTTGTATCCCGCTACCGGTTTCTCTTTTACTGTATAAGTATAAGTAACACCATTTGCGTCATATTTTGCTAAGTCCGCAAATGTATAGTTCCAGTTGTTTGCTGCTGTTACTTCTTGTGTTTGGATCAGGTTATCATTTTGCAGTAACTCTACTTGAATTGAACTTGGACGATCTGTTGCATTGTTGTCATTCCAAGTTTTCGTTCCTGCTACTGTTGTTTTTGCATCTTTTGTATTCGTAATGTTATAACCGTTTACTTCTGATTTATATCCCGTTACTGGATGCTCTTTTACTGTGTACGTATAAGGAACACCATTTGCATCATATTGTGCTAGGTCTGCAAACGTATAATTCCAATTGTTTGCTGCTGTCACGTCTTGTGTTTGGATTACGTCACCATTTTTCAGTAAGTCTACTTGGATTGTTGTTGGGCGATCTGTCGCATTGTTGTCATTCCAAGTTTTCGTTCCTGAAACAGATGTTTTTGCATCTTTTGTATTCGTAATGTTGTAGCCATTTACTTCCGATTTGTATCCCGTTACCGGATGTTCTTTTACTGTATAAGTATAGGCATTACCGTCATTATCATATGCAGGTATATTTGCAAATGTATAATTCCAACCGTTTGCTGCTGTTACGTCTTGTGTCTGGATTACGTCACCATTTTTCAGTAAGTCTACTTGAATCGTACTCGGACGATCTGTTGCATTGTTGTCATTCCAAGTCTTCGTTCCTGAAACAGATGTCGTTTTCACCTTATTCGGAACCATCAGCTTTACGCCTTTTTCATCATTCGCATCAACTTTAAAAGGCACTTTTTCTTGCGGATCGAAATCCAAATAGTTTGGAGCTGTAATCTCTTGCACGTAGTAGTTGCCTGGATCTAGATTCGGAACCTCAGCTCTACCTTGTACATCTGTTGTATACGTACCGCCAATTTGCTCACCTGACTCTTTATACAACTTAAATTCAGCACCCTGAATAAATTTGTTTGCATCTCCGGCAATGTGCTTCACGATTCTTAACGTTCCTTTAGGAGGTTTATCACCGTCAGCACCGCCGCCTGCGTTTATATTTTTAACTGAGGCAGTTTCTGAATGGGATGCCGGTTGCTCATTTACAATTTGGTAATTAATCGTATAATCATTATAAAAATTTTCTTGATTCTTTCCGCTTTCACTTATAGTAGTGCTATACCTGAGAGGGAAAGATTGACCACTTACATAATCCTTATAAATCCTAAGCTCAAAAGAGTTACCGTTAAAAGTAATCGTTCCATAACCCTTATCCATAAACTGTTGAGGTGTTAAATTTTCATTTCCCAAAAGAAAACTATCTTGCTTAAATGTTTGACCTGATTGTAATGTATCAGACAAAACAATGTCATCACTTAGCTGTTGCTTGT
The DNA here is from genome assembly GCF_008368845.1 of Bacillus sp. BB51/4. Classification (NCBI taxonomy): domain Bacteria; kingdom Bacillati; phylum Bacillota; class Bacilli; order Caryophanales; family Bacillaceae; genus Bacillus; species Bacillus sp. BB51/4. Next base: position 71,556 of record NZ_QOSC01000023.1, on the reverse strand, counting down.
TATTGTTTATAGGTATCTCCCACTTCACTTCAGTCGAAGCATCCGGATCAATTCTACCTGTTTTGTAGGAAAACGGTAGTGTACCTGTCCCACCGGTTGGACCCTTAATTGTTACCCTTTGCGTTTGTACATTTGTTCCTAAACTCGTGTCAACTGTTATTGTTTGGTCTGTTGCCACATCCTTAGTTGCTTGAACTTCAAAATAAAAATATCCTCTAATATTTTGAAGTTTCTCAACTACATCAGTAAATGTACATAACACATTCGTTTTCGATACTTGACAAGTACCAAAACTAACACCTGCATCATTCTTTAAGTCAATCGTTCTACTATATCCTTGTAACTCTGGAGGTAACATTAATGTTAGTGTATCTGTCTGCTTCATCTGATTTCCAGATTTATCACTAAAATTAACTTTTATTCCCGTTCGTTCTCCGTAAGTTAGGTCCGTTTTGTCGAATTTAAACGTATCAACAAATCCTGTTGTATTTAATTCTTGTGCATTTGCTATTATAGATGTGAAACTCTGACCTATGGTCAACATAAATAGCATTATAATCGTAGAAATCGAAATCACTCTTTTTACCATGTCATTCTCCTGTCAATTATATTTAGATGGCTATTAATATGAATATGCTTTGACAATGACTCAATAGGTTGATGGCATTTTTGTCTTTCGATTGTTATAAACTTAAAATCTTGAAAATTGATTTTCTATAAACAATTCTTCTATTCTCCATAAATTCTCATTTTTTCTGACCTAAAATCATAAATTTAAATATTTACATATCAAGAATTATATGATAGTATTGTAATCGGGAAGGCCATATTCTTGCATCATTCCTATCAAATCTTGCAATCTTAAGTTGTATCATGTATGCCATCTCATTTTAGAAGCATAAAATTTCTGGTTAATACTGTTTTCATTCAATTACTATTGACTTATTCATACTACTTCCCATCATTTTTAGATTTATAATATCAGTATGTCCAAGTTTGATAGCACCTTTTTAATGATTCACAATTTTATTTACCAGATTCTCTTACCTCCCCCTAAGGACATTTTTTTCATGCTCTCACCCGTAATATTAAGACTATTTAAATAATAAAAATAGTTTTTGTAACTTTTGTAACTGATTGTGTAATTAAAAAAACAAACATAAATTAATAACTCATTTGGGATAAACTTTTTATATTATATTCCCTCCTACATACACCGAAATATCATCCTTAAGTGCTTGTGCTAAACCTCTGCCTAAATTTTGATTCATTTAGTAAAAACCACAAACAATTTTGTTTATTCATGTACCTCTTATATACCATTTCCTAGGTTTATAATTAAGTAGTCCTATGCTTTTTAAAAGAATGAACAGTAACGTTCACTAATTTTTGTCAGCTTATGAATTTAGAATTTTAATCACAATCTACATGACTTATAAACTTCATGGCTAAATCTCGCTATACCAAACCTTCAATTAAATTCTCAGCATGACGACTAGATTCATAATTACTTGTAGTTGCTTATTTCTTTATTTGCATGAAACCAAATTTCACATTGCTAGATTGGCACAATGGGCCTCAATTCCCTTTACAAATATTTGTAATAAATGTGCACTTAAGTAATTAAGGTGTCATAAGAATAACAGAATACTCACACTCTACTTTTACCAATTAATCACATCTCAGTCACCTCGCTATCTATACCCGATATAATATATAAAATAAAACAAAGAAAGAGTAGTAAGCGTAAATATCAATCAGATGTATACTAAACTGAATTTTCAATATTTTCAGTTTGAAGGAGGATCTTTTCAGCTACTCTTTCTTTGTATTATGAGTTTAGCACTAAATATAAAGCATAACAAGACAAAAAAATTCAAATTTCGCATAATTTCGACATTTTTTCGCAAAACAATACTGGTCGTTAATTAGTATGGGTTACCATATATATATCCATCAACTTAAGAATTTTATGACGCTCTCAAAATAGAATTGTACATTTTCATCTTGAGAAGTCGTTTTTTTATTTGGGGGATATTTTCTTAGCTTGATGGTGATGGAAAGTGACCCCAATTAAGCTAATTCCCCCATTTCGCAGATTTGAGCAAAAACACCCAAATAATATCTTGTTTGAATTGTTTTACTTTAAAATATCTAACTTATTACGCTTCCGTTTATCTTTTCAAAAGCATAACTTCGTTTCGAAAGCTTTGCAACAGAACCAGAAATATATAGTATCACATCAAAGAATATAAATCTATATTGATTTTTTTTTAATAATTTATATATAATTATAATGATTATAAATTAAAAGTCAATATCAATTAGATAAGAAGGGGGAATATAGACATGACAAAACATTTAGTCGGAAAGAAAGCCCATGTTTCGAAATGAATGAAGTACTGTCAAATAAAAATGACCAGATTAATAAAATTGGAACCCAAATTAGATTACAAAATCGATTTTGGGTATTGGTAAGAAGTCATTCTATTTAATGCTAAATGAGGACATACGGAATAATAGCAAATTAGGAAATGTAATATGTTCTTGCTTCCATTTCTTATAGTATTTAATAACTTTTGACTTCAATCTGGCTTTGTATAAAGCTTTTTTAACTTGAGAAATGAGCACAGTTACTCCTTTTCTCACAAATTAACTGTATAGCTTCCGATATCCCATTTCTCTATTTAAAAGTTTAAATTGCATAATAATGGAACGATGCTTCTCTAGATTCTTGATATTTTTGGTGAATTTGTAACAGAACCTTTAGTTACATGAAATATTCTTTAAATACAATATTTTATCATCTTAGGAGGAAACAGTATGAAAGGCTTAAAGTTTCTTTATAAAACTCCCCTTATATTGACAATGAGTGCAGTGTTGATTGGGTGTAACACAGCAAAACAAGAACAGTCAAACAGGAATACAGCTACACAAGAAAAATCTACAGAGAAAAATACGCAGTGGTCATATGAAGGGACTACTGGTCCAGAGCACTGGGGAGAATTGAAACCAGAATACAAAATGTGTTTAAATGGACAAGAACAATCTCCGATAGATATCAAAACGGAACAAATAAAATCAACTGTTGAGGATTCTAATCATTTGCAAATTAATTATCAACCAATATCATTTTCTATTAAAAATAATGGGCATAGTATTGAGGGGAAAGCAAATAGTTCTGATGATTATCTCATGCTGGGAGAAAGTCGTTACACATTAAAACAATTCCATTTCCATACACCAAGTGAACATCAATTTGAAGGAAAACATGCAGATATGGAACTACATCTGGTCCATCAAAATGATCAAGGTCAGTTAGCAGTAGTTGGTATTATGATAAAAGAAGGACAAAAAAACGAAGGTTTTGCAGAAATGTGGGAAAATCTCCCGAACAGCAAAAATTCACAGGGTGATGTGCAGCATACCATTGATATAAAACAGCTTCTTCCTTCAGATCATTCGTCATTCCGTTACATGGGTTCTTTGACAACACCTCCTTGTACAGAAAATGTCCAGTGGATTGTGATGAAACAGACAATAGAGATGTCCAAAAAACAAATTGAAACGTTTCATAAATTATTCCCAACGAATAACCGACCAGTTCAGCCAATTAATGGAAGAGAAGTATCGTAAACATAAGGAATTATTGGAATAAAAAATAGTAGTGCGAGCAGCATAGCGAAGGTTTTGAAACCCAGACAATTTAAATGACGATGGTCTTTCTTGTTCAATGAGATTATTGAAATGTTTGATGGTACAATACTTTGCACCAGAACGGAAAAAAGCTGCTGTCCTAATGGGACAACAGCTTTTTCATTATGCTACGTCTTCTTTTTGTTCCTTTTGTAGTGTACTATTTTTGTAACCGTAACTGAAGTAGACAACAAGTCCAATTACAAGCCATATTGCAAAGCCGATCCATGTTGTTGCTGGGAGTTGTAATGCTAAGTATCCACAGAATAGAACAGCTAAAGCAGGAATCCATGGTACCAAAGGCACTTTAAAAGCGCGCGGTAGTTCTGGTTGTTTTTTACGTAAAATAATTACTCCAATTGATACAACGATGAATGCGAATAATGTACCGATATTGGTTAATTCTGCTAGTTTACTTAAAGGAACAAAACCAGCAAAGAAAGCAACCATAGTGGCAGTAATCCAACTATTGATAACAGGTGTTTTTGTTTTTTTATTTACGCGAGAAAGTACTTTTGGTAGTAAGCCATCGCGGCTAATTGCATAAAATAATCGTGTTTGTCCATATAACATAACAAGTAATACAGTTGTAATTCCAGTAATCGCTCCTAAAGAAATGAAACCAGCAACCCAATCTTGTTGAATGTATTGTAGTGCAAATGCAACAGGATTTTTCACACCTAACTGATCGTAAGGTACAATTCCAGTTAAAATCAATGAAACAACGATATATAGAATCGTACAAATTGTTAAAGAAGCAATAATGCCGATTGGCATGTTACGCTGTGGATTTTTGACTTCTTCAGCGGCTGTTGATACAGCGTCAAATCCGATGTAAGCAAAGAATACAGTTGCAGCCCCAGTTGTTACGCCAGAGAAGCCGAACGGCATAAAGGGTGTCCAGTTTTCAGGCTTTACATAGAAAGCGCCAACGCCGATAAATAGTAAGACAACAAAAAGTTTGATAGCTACCATGATAGCATTAAAACGCGCTGATTTTTTTGCTCCTCTTGTTAATAACAACGTCATTAGAAAGATGATACAGATTGCTGGTAAGTCTATATATGTTCCCGCTTCAGGATTATATGCGCTTGTTAAAGCCGTAGGTAATGTAATCCCAAATCCACTTAATAGACCTTGTAAATACCCTGACCAACCAGATGCAACAGCTGAGGAAGCTAATCCATATTCTAAAATTAAATCCCAACCTAAAATCCAAGCGATTAATTCTCCAAATGTTGCATAGCTATAAGTGTACGCACTACCGGATACCGGTACAGTTGATGCAAATTCAGAATAACATAAGGCTGCAAATACACAGGCTAAACCGGATAAAATAAACGACAAAACAAGTGCGGGTCCTGCGTGTTCTGCTGCGGCAACACCGGTAAGAACGAAAATCCCAGTTCCGATGATAGCGCCGACCCCGAGCATAGTAAGATCAAATGCACCGAGCTCTTTTTTTAAAGATGCTCCTTTTTGTTCTGACTGTGCTAATAATGCTGAAATAGATTTTTTTCGAAATAGATTCATATAGATACCTCACTTCTAGTTGTTTTAATATTCTGAAAAATAATATCGTTTTGTCGTATAATGTCGAATCTTTGTAGTTCGTATTTTAATTCAAATAAATATTTTTGTAAATACTTATTTTTAGAAAATTAAATCTTTTAAGCGTACCTTTATTTCTTTTCACTTAATCCCTCTGTTCCAAATATATTCCTTTAACGAATTCCCCGAAAGAATTCTCCTTCCTCAAGCGTGTGAAGGGCGTATCCCAACGGTAGGTGGGAGATGAATTTCGGTTTGGCGTAGTCAAAAAGTGCGTAACTGTGCTTTTTATTTTCTCTGTGATACAATCAGTCTTATAAGATAAAAAGATTGGTATATAAATGAGATTGGATAGTAATAATCATTCAGTGTTCTTGTTGTATTATCATCTTGTGTTGGTTGTGAAATACAGAAGAAATGTATTTGATGATGATATGTCAGACTATGAAAAAGACATGTTTGTAAGGTTATCTGAGAATTACAACATAACACTGGCAGAGTGGAATCATGATGTTGACCATGTACATATCTTGTTCAAGGCACATCCGAATACAGAAATGACAAAATTCATTAATGCTTATAAAAGTGCAAGCTCTCGACTCATTAAAAGAGATTTTCCACAAGTAAAAAAGAAACTTTGGAAAGGGATGTTTTGGTCAAGAAGTTTTTGCTTACTAACTACTGGTGGTTCACTAATAGACGTGGTAATGAAGTATATTGAAAATCAAGGTGAAAAGTGAGGTGAAATGATATGACAAAGCATAATAAAGCATATAAATTTCGTTTGTATCCAACAGAAGAACAAGCATACCTTATGCGTAAAACCTTCGGTTGTGTACGTTTCGTGTATAACAGAATGTTAGCAGAACGTAAAGAAGCGTACGAAAAATACAAAGATGACAAGGAACAACTAAAGAAACAAAAGCTTCCAACTCCTGCGAAATACAAAGCAGAATTTGAGTGGTTAAAAGAAGTTGATTCATTAGCTTTGGCAAATGCTCAACTAAACTTGCAAACTGCCTATAAGAATTTCTTTAGTGGTCAAAATGACTTCCCAACATTCAAAAGTAAAAAAGACAGAAAGTCTTATACAACGAATGTAGTAAACGGAAATATTATATTGCTAAATGGTCATATCAAATTGCCAAAACTGAAAATGGTACGTATCAAACAGCATAGAGAGATACCACAAGATTATATGATCAAGTCATGTACGATTTCTATGACACCTACTGGTAAATACTATGTGTCCATCTTGACAGAATACGAAAAAGAGATTGTACAAAAAGAAGTAGAAACATTTGTTGGATTAGACTTTGCGATGGATGGATTATATGTTAGTTCTGAGGGTGAGAAAGCCAATTATCCTAAGTTCTATCGTAAAATGTTAGACCGATTAGCAAAGGCACAACGAGTATTAGCAAGACGCAATAAAGGTTCTGAGCGTTGGAATAAACAACGTATTCGTGTAGCTAAGTTACATGAGAAAGTAGCCAACCAACGTAAGAATTTCCTTCATCATGAGTCTAAAGAGTTGGCTACTAATTTTGATGTTGTAGCTATTGAAGACCTAAACATGAAAGGAATGTCGCAAGCACTTCATTTTGGAAAAAGTGTCGCTGACAATAGTTGGGGAATGTTCACTTCTTTTTTAGCTTATAAACTATACGAACAAGGAAAACAACTTATGAAAATAGACAAATGGTTTCCTTCCACAAAAACATGTAGCAGTTGTGGAAATGTAAAAAACATGTCATTGTCTGAACGAGTATATTCTTGTATATGCGGTGTAAATCTCGATAGAGATTATAACTCAGCTATCAATATCAAAAATGAAGCAATACGTCTATTAGTGTTAGCGTAAATAGCAATAAAATAACCTTTGGAACAAGGGAGTTAGCTCGGCTGTCTTAGGACGAATTCGTTAGCTATCAAAAGTAACGACTAACCGAGAAGCCCCCACTTCAAACAGTCCGTTAGGACGTTAAGTGGCGGGTAGTTCACGAGAAAAACTTATATCCCTATATAAGTCATAGAGGATTGTTTGCATATTGACTTTAGTTTTATGTACAATAAAGGTAAAGATATAGTCTGAAACAGGAAGAGGAAAACCATGTCCAATTCATTAGTAAATTTACGTATCGATTTTGCCTTTAAGCAGTTATTTGGCACAAATGGGAATGAAGATATTTTAGTTGCCTTTTTAAATGCCATATTAAAAGATTCTTTAGAATCACCTATTGTTGCCCTACAATTAGAAGATCCACATTTGCATCGAGAATATGAAGAAGATAAATTATCAATTTTAGATATTTCGGCTACATTAAATACAGGAACAAAGGTAAATGTAGAAATACAATTGAATAACAATCACGATATGATCAAACGAAGCTTATATTATTGGGGAAGGTTATACACCTCTCAATTGCAAAAAGGAATGCCTTATAGCTCACTTCATAAAACAATTACCATAAACTTGTTAAACTTTGTGATGTTTCCAGAATATGAAGCGTTTCATACAACAGGAATCCTTTGGAATCAGCAACAACAAAAGTTATTAAGTGACGATATAGAAGTTCATATTGTAGAGATTCCAAAGTTACTACAGCAATGGCGTGAAGAGAAAGTTAATCCTTGGGAAGACTCGTTTGTTCGTTGGTTATTATTATTACCAGCGAATGAAGATGAGTATCTCACACAAACATTGGAGGACATTGCCATGAACCAAGATCCGATTTTACAAAAAGCAATGAATAAGTGGGAACGTATGAGTCAAGATTCTTCTTTCCGTCAAGCATATGAAGCAAGAGAAAAGACCTTAATGGATGAGGCTGCAAAGTTTGCTCATGCTCGTAATGAGGGGAAAAAAGAAGGAATTCAAGAAGGGGTTCAGCAAGGAAAAACACAGATGATTAAAGGTATGCATGAACTCGGTGTACCACTTGAAACGATTGCTAAAGCCAGTAAATTAGACATAGATGAGGTTAAACGTATTTTAGAACAAAAATAATCAGTTCAAAAAAAGAACCTCTTAATTGGGTTCTTTTTTTGAGCTATTTGTCAACTAAGGGTAACACTAAATAAATTTTCATAGGTAATACTTATAACCTTATACTATGACACTTAATTTTATTTTCTTATGTTAGAATTTAATTCGCATAAAAAACTAACATCCAAATTTCTTAGTTTTCATCTCTTTCTGGATTCACTCTATTATAATTTAGACTCATCGTAAAATATCCAATCTATTACTTGTCGCCTCCCTATAAACCATAATAACTTTAAAAGAGTAATCCCCACTGTTATAAAAACAACAAATTAAATTTTTACAAAAGAAAACAACCTGTATAGAAACAGGTTGTTTTCTTTTATAGGGTAAAACAAAGAAAGAGTGGAAAAAAATGCACAAACTTCTAGGGCACAAGAAGTAAAACTATTGAAGAAAACTAAAAATTCTGATATCTCACTAGATAAGGGTTTTTGTTTTCTCTTTCTTTGTTGTTATGAGTATAGCATTAAAAACGACATAAATCAACAAAAAATCTCACAATTCCTATTTTTTCGACATTATGCCGTAATTCCTTCACACATTATTTTTTTAAGCGTTATGTATATTTTATATCTGTTACATAATTATTTTATATATTAGGAAGTAAGTAATTCATCATAACTAATCCGGTTCTGGTGCAAAAAGATGATAAATAAAAAAGAATCAAGGATTCCTAAAGGAATCACCTATTAAGCAGTTAATCCAAACAGCTGGTTGATAATGTTTCCACTTAAATAAATTCTCCTTTTCCATACTGATCACACACCTTTTATAGAGTAGTACTATCAGTATTTCCAAGTTTGATAGACCATTTTCATATACTTCAAAGTTTTTGCACCAGAACCAAACAGCTACCATACTGAAAGTAGCTGCTTCCTAATGTATTCATCTTCTATGCATTTGTAGTAATGTGATCGTTAAATTTTCTAAATATCCATCATTTTTTATTTCTTGTATGACTTTTCCTTCTTTCATAAAGAGTATTCGATCACCAATTTCAGCAGCTACATCCATCATATGCGTGGAAAAAATAATCATTGTACCATTTCTTTTTAATGTCTTTAATATTTTTAAAAACTCATCTACCCAATACGGATCCAGCCCATTTGTCGGTTCGTCTAGTATCAAAATTTTAGGGTTTCCAAGACACGCCTGCCCAAATAAAAGCCTCTGTCTCATCCCTTTAGATAATCTATGTAAGCGTTCAGTTTGTTTCTCATTTAATCCTATTGTTTTAATAACAGCTTGTACCTTTTCTTTTCCTATATTTCGAAAAGCGGCATAAAACAATAAAAATTCTTGAACTGTCATATCTTGCTGTGCATGAAAATCATCTGGCATATAACCTATTTTACTCACATACTGTTTTCTATCCTTCTGTAATTCTATATTACCTAATTGAACAGTACCAGTTGTAGGAGTTGTAATTCCAGCTATTATATCAAGGAGCGTACTTTTCCCTGCTCCATTCCCACCACATAATACGATACACTCTCCTTCTTTGCTTTGAAATGAAATTGGAGATAATGCTATTTTCTTTTTATATCGTTTACATATTTCATTGAGATTTAATACTGTCATTTTTTTCTTCTCCTCTCCATTTGCCATCCCGCTACAAACAAGAACACAATTGTATAGATAATACAATATATTAATAGAATCCAAATAGCAGCTTTACTTTGAAAAAATATTACCAGTTGATCATATACTTGCCCAAATATTGCTCCACCACCTAATTGAATTACAAATATAATTCGAAGGAATTCAGCTGGGTTGCAAAACAATAACATTTTTATTAATGGTGCAATCATTGAATATGGAACAAAATTAAGGGTGCTAATTAAAGCCGTTGGCCACATCATAATAAGAAGGAACCAAACTACAATACTTATCGCTAAAGCTTGCCACCTTGTTATAGAAAAAGAGCCAATTGTTATTCCCAGTAATAAAAATAAAAAGATTAGTAAAACAGAGAAGATATACGTTGCTACTACCCAAAACATATCAAAATTACTACCGCTTACTAATCCAATTACTATACTTACTCCAAAACTCATTGAAAAAATAGCTGTTTGCGCTATAAATTGTCCAATTGTTTTACCTATTACATATGAAGTACTCTTTAAAGGATACGTACATAAAAGTCTCCATTTCCCATTTTCCACCTCGCCTGCAATAGAAAATGCTCCTATAATTAACATAAGTAAAGGTACTATATATAAAATAAGGTTTACCATTGTACCAGTTACATTTGTATACCCTGCTAAAGCCTGAGTATTTCTTTCCATAACAAATATTACGGAAAACATAGTTATCCAAAGAAACAAAAACGTGTAGGCAAATTTACCGCTTACTGCACTACGCCATTCTGAATATAATATATTCCACATACCTACTCACCTCTCTACTGAAAAAGACAACCATAGTTGGTTGCCTTTTTCTAACTATTTTTTTCATAGCGATAGTACCTTATTAATGAGAATGTCCACTACCATGATCTTTCTTTTCTTTTCCCATCATCTCTTTATTCATTTCCCATTTATGTTCTACTAGTTCTTTATAAGAAAGGATTTCCCCAGTATGTTTTTCTACAAAGCTGTCTGCATCTTTCTTCTCTTTAAAAGAAATTACATTATAAGCCATCGGCGTCTTAATTGATTTGTCATATACATATGTAGCTTTATCAACTGCAACCCAATCTTTTGTATTGTAATCTCTTACAAATTTCTCTTGTGTTTTTTCATTTTTATGTTCATCCATCCATTTATACATACAACCAATATCATCAAATTTTAAAGCTTTTCCATTTTCTAAAATAACCTCAGTTGCAAATTGATTATCCATTACTGCCATATTACAAACATCACACTTATCATTTTTTTCATTAATAGCAACTGGCTTAGTTTCTTTCTTACCACACCCCACTACGGCAAATACCAAACATAAACAAATAGTAAATAACATATACTTTACTCTCATCAATTTTTCCTCCCTAAAAAAAACAATATACTTCCCATTAGTAACATGCTCACACTTACAACCAAAATGTTAGACTGAAATCCCACACCCTCACCTTTTTGCGAAACAATTTTCGGCCTCATACTAGGCTCTTTGTCCACCAATAAAGATTGATCTGGAATTTTTATGAAACTTTGTAAAATACGCATTCCTGGTGATTGAAAGAACAACTGATATTCTGGAATATCTTGTGTTAACAAGAGAAAATAGGCATCTGCTTTGTATGGAATATTACTAGTACCTGAACCATCTGTATCTACTTTTAAAGAAGCGTCCCAATAATTTTTATAGATATTGTTTTCCCTGCTTAGTGTAGCTTGCGACTCATTAACATTCCCTATCATTACATTTTGAGTAAATTCATTTGCACTGGCATCTTTAAATTGTAAACCTATAAAATTATTAGAGATTGAGTTACTCATAATAGTATTTTGCTTTGCCTTTTCTACATAAATCCCTACTCTATTATTAGCAATTTCATTTTGTAACACTTTTGTTTTTGTCGCATCATATAGTAATAAGCCTTGTGCATGAACATTACTTTTATTGTCAATAAAGTGATTTCCTACTACAGATGTTTCCTTTGTCCCCATAATCATAGCGCCTGTTGTATTTTCTTTTGATATATTTCTTTCAACAACAGTTCTATCAGAATACATAAGATGCATACCATAACGAGACTGCCAGATTGTATTGTCCTTTATTGTATTATTGTCGCTTTGTTCTAAATAAATCCCATCACGGACATTTTGGATTTTGATGTTCTCAATAAGATTACGATTGGATTGCCATAAATCAATTCCATTAGCCCGTCTTTGTCCAACAATCATACTGTTCTTAATTTTTATATTCCTAGCATCTTCTAACTTAATCCCCATGTATGACGCGTGTACTTCTAATCCACTGATGTAGTGCTTATCTCCCGCTACAAATATCGCTGGCTGATCTGTATTATCATTACAGTGTTCTATTTTCAAATCTTTAAGGATAATGTTTTCCTTTTTTATTGTAATAACAGGATCCTTACCACAAGAGATTATTTTAGTATTTTTATCCCCTTGTATTGTAATCGGTTTCGATATTTTTATCGTTTCATTATAAGCTCTATTTTCTAATTTAATTGTTTCATATGGGGAAGCCGCGTCAATTTTTGATTGCAATGTAGACTCAGTATGAATACTTACTCCTGAAAAGCAAAAAACTATAAATAAAAGAAGAGAAGAACAAATTTTTTTCATATACATTTCCCTTCTCTCAAAGCTATTAGTTATCACTATAGAAGAGAATACCAATAATTTGTGTGAAATTTGTGAAAAATAAACGTGTTTTTTGTGATACATATAAAATTATTACCTAGAGACAAAAGAATCACTACACTTCATTAGAACATGAATTTTTTTAAAAACAAGTTTGTTTAAAGAAGCGAATACGTACAACGGTTCTGGTGCAAAAATAAAATAAAAGAGAATAAAGTGCATATATCACTAACAGAATTGTATTTTATGCTACCAGTCCAAACAATTGATGGATGAATTCTTTCTGATTTTGAACAGTTTGGTCCCGTAAATCAATCTGTTCTTTTTTGATCATATGCATGGCTTCAACACCATTCAATATAGAAGTTGCTGTTTTAAATGACTTGAATCCCAACATAGAACACACGCGTTTCTTAATAAAACGATGATCTTGTTCCACTATATTATTGAGATATCTAACTTGCCTTAGTTGTATGCCTTCTTTTAAATCTTGAATCGCTACAGGATAGGCAGGATTCTTATCTACTGTTATCACGCGAGGTTTAGACACGTACGAAAAAGCCAAGGTTTTCTTGAAAAAGCGCTTGACTGCTTGTTTATCTCTTAATTGATTTAGATAAAAATTAATTGTATACCCTTCTGAATCGACTCCACGATATAAGTACATCCATTGACCTTTTATTTTGATATATGTTTCATCGACTCTCCACGAGTCATTTGTTGGCTTAAGATGATGTCGTACTTTCCTTTCTCTTCTAATTGAGGTCCATATTGATGAACCCAGCGCATAATCGTTGTGTGAGCAATTGATAATCCTCTTTCCGCCATCATTTCCACCAGGTTACGAAAACTCAAATTGTAGCGTAGGTACCACCTTACTATTAATAAGATTAGTTCAGGCTGATAATGCTTCCATTTGAACAAATTTTCCTTTTCCATACTGATCACACACCTTTTGTAGAGTAGTAATATCAATATGCCCAAGTTTAGGAGATTAATTGCAAGAATTTTGCACCAGAACCGAATTTCTTAAATTGATGGCGATGAGGTTTGGCCACATCCATTAACTTAAGAATTTTATAACGCTCTCAAAACGTGAAAAACATGATTGCACAGTCACTGTTTAGCGCAAATTCTAAAGCATTTATACGGATATGGATAAATAAATGGAACTGAAAACATGATTATTATTAGTGAAACTAAATTTAATATTAACGAGATTCTAAAACAAATTAATACTAGACATTCTCTTCAAGGCAGTGTAATATGAAGTTCACTTCACATGAAATAAACTTCATGTAGAGCTGTGTTAGGAGTGAGTTGTTTGAAAAATAGATTTAAAGAGCTTTATTTATGTTCGTTTGCAATAATTGCAATGGGTTTTTTTGAAATATTTTTTGATTACACTGCAGCTAATTTTAGTGAAGGTTTTTATTGGGGGAATTTAAAGATACTTACAGGAGTAATACTTTTAATTTTCGCGTTAGTTTCTCAAACTAAATACAAATCTAATCACAAACAGTTAGAAAAAGAGCTATCAAAAGAATATGATGAAAGGGATGATTTAATAGAAGGGAAAGTTGCACAATTCACCATGAGAATTCTAATGATTATAATTATTCTTATGATGTTCATTTCAAAATGGGTTATAATCCCAGCAAATACTGGGCTATTTCTTATACTAATATGTTGTCTAATTACTAACATGTTAGCTAAAAAATATTATAATTATTTTCTTTAAATAGGTGATTTCTATGAAAAATAGGATAAAAGAGTTGCGTTTAAAACATGGAATAACCCAACAAGAGTTAGCTGATAAAGTATTTGTATCCTCAAGAACGATTATTTCGTTAGAAAAACAACAATATAATCCATCTGTTTTACTAGCATATAGAATATCTGTGGTTTTTAACCTATCAATTGAAGAAGCTTTTATATTCGAAGAATATGACTAATAGTAGTATACAAATATAATTGACCAGAAAGATGTAAACAGTATAGAAAAATACAAACAATGAATTGAGGTAAATATATTATGATTTTAAAACTATTATTTATACTTTTAGGAGTAGTCTTAGTAGCATGGGGTATATATAGAATGAAAACGGATGATGCTTTTGTGGGGAAAACCCAAAAAAGAAAAAATCTTTTTAATTTATTGATTCTTGGACAAGCTTCTGGAATCGGACAATTATTGAGCGGAATTCTGTGTATCATTTTAGGAATTGTATCCTTTATAATTAAATAGTTTGAAAATAAGAGGAGCTAAGATATAAAGTTTAGCTCCTTTTGTTGTGATGGTTCTGGTGCAAGTAATCTATAAAACTTGGATATACTGATACTAGTACTCTAAAAAGGACGTAATCAGTGTGGAAAAGCAAAATCTATTTAAGTGGAAACATTATCAACCGGGTATTATTTTATTAACCGTGAGATGGTACCTACGGTACAACCTAAGTCTCCGTGATTTAGTGAAAATGATGGAAGAACGAGGCTTACCTATTTCTCATACAACGATTATGCGTTGGGTTCATCAGTATGGTCCTGAGCTGGATAAGCGAATTCGGCATCACCTCAAACCAACGAATGACTCATGGAGAGTGGACGAAACGTACACCAAAGCAAAAGGACAATGGGTGTATCTGTATCGTGCAGTCGATTCAGATGGGAATACCATTGACTTTTTCCTTAGTAAAACGAGAGATGCCAAAGCAGCCAAGCGCTTCTTGAAAAAAGCCTTGGATTTTTCACGTGTTGCCAGAACTCATGTAATAACAGTAGATAAAAATCCGGCCTATCCAGTATCGATTCAACAATTGAAAAACAAAAAAAGATGCCGGAAGGCACCCGAGTAAGACAAATAAAATATCTGAACAACATCGTGGAGCAGGATCATCATTTTATTAAGAGGCGTGTACGTTGTATGTTGGGATTTAAGTCTTATCAAACAGCTATCTCCATATTGAGTGGAATTGAAGCTATACATATGATTAAAAAGAGACAGATTAATTTAGAAAACCAGCCTGTCCAAAATCAGAAAAAGTTCATTCATCAAGTATTTAATCTTATAGCATAAAGGAAGATTCCTTTAGGAATCTATTGTTATTCTTGTTTTTCATTATATATTTGCACCAGATCCTAACGAATTGCGGAATTTATTAAAGGTTTCATAAAATTTGACCACAAACTTCTAATGTCTCTATATGTAAAAAATTTTGCAACAGAACCTTTTGATTTATTTAGGATTGTAAAATTTCTCGTATTTCTTCTATACTTAACTTCGTGAACTTTGCAATGTCCTCTACTGACATTCCATTTTTATGCATACCACTAACTAATTGAATACGTTCAGCAAGCTTTCCTTCTTCTCTTCCTTTTTTTATCCCTTGTTGTTCTGCATGAGCAAACTTTGCAGCCTCATCCATTAATGCCTTTTCCCTTGCTTCATAGGCTTGACGGAAAGAAGAATCTTGACTCATACGTTCCCACTTATTCATTGCCTTTTGTAAAATTGGATCTTGGTTCATCGCAATATCCTCCAATGTTTGGGTTAAGTGTTCATCTTCATTCGCTGGAAGTAATAATAACCAACGAACAAACGAATCTTCCCAGGGATTTACTTGTTCATTACGCCATTGTTGCATTAACTTCGGAATTTCAATAATATGCACTTCTATAGCATCACTCAATACCTTTTGTTGTTGCTGATTCCACAAGATTCCTGTTGTATGAAACGCTTCATATTCTGGAAACATCACAAAGTTTAACAAATTGATGGTAATTGTTTTATGAAGTGAGCTATATGGCATTCCTTTTTTTAATTGAGAAGTGTATAACCTTCCCCAATAATACAAGCTTCGTTTGATCATATCGTGATTGTTATTCAGCTGTATTTCTACATTTATCTTTGTCCCCGTATCTAATGTCGCTGAGATATCTAAAATCGATAATTTATCTTCTTCATGTTCTCCATGCAAATGTGGATCTTCTAACTGCAAGGATATAATGGGTGATTCTAAAGAATCATGTAACATAGCATTTAAAAAGGCAATCAAAATATCCTCGTTCCCACTTGTACCAAATAATTGTTTAAATGCAAAATCAATACGTAAATTCACTAGTTGTTGATTGGACATGGGCTTCCTCCCCCTGCCTTATACTATTTCTTTCCCTTATTGTACATAAAATGAAAGTAAACATGCAAACAGGATTTTATATCTAATAAAAAACAAATCATTATATCTATGTTCATGATAACATTAAAAATAAGATGATTAATCTAATGGAGGACTACAATATGAAAAAGATAAAAAAAATCTTAAATAATCCATTTGTGAAATATCCATTAACTATAATTTCAGCCATTGCAATAATAAATGTAGGATATGATTTAGGATCATTTTTAATAAGATTAAAATATATTTAAGTAATAATAGAGCATTTATTTGATCCCAAGCTGAGATGGCTGCTGGTATCTATGAACAAAAAAATATAGAAAGAAAAAAATAAATAAATATAATAAGGGAATGCAAGTATACTAATCTATACTGCATTCCCTTATTGTAATTGTATATCCACTATATTTTTATTCTTCCTTTTCCAAAATTAAAAAACTAACATCCGAATTTCTTAGTTTTCACCTCTTTCTAGATTCACTCTATTGTAATGCAAACTCCTCATTAAATATCCAATCTATTAGCTATCGCCCCCCTATAAACCATAATAACTTTTAAAATAGTAATCCCAACTGTTAAACAACAAATTAAATTTTTATAAAAGAAAACAACTTGGATAAAAACAGGTTGTTTTCTTTTATAGGGTAGAACAAAGAAAGAGTGGAAAAGCAATACACAAAAGTGTAAATCACATGGAGTAAACCGATAAATAAGACTAAAAATTCTAAAAATTTTAACCGATAAGGGTTTTCGGTGACTCTTTCTTTGTTGTTATGAGTTTAACATAAAAAATAACACGAATCAACAAAAAATCTAAAAATTCTGTTTAATTCGACATTTTTTGATATTTTTTACCACAACTTTTAAAAATCTGCTATTCTTTTTATATATCTTTCACTTTAATATTGTTTTCATTTTAATGTTGTAATACATTCCCCAAGGAGGCTTATTATTATATGAAGATGATCACTACCACTTTTTCATTAACAACTGCTGCAATTGCTACACTTCTCCCTTCAGTAGTAGCAGCTGATTCTCATGCTGTATCAATACAACAAAATGACCAAGTGAAAATCGGATTTGTTAATTTTGACAAAGTACATCTGTATCAGGGCGCTACTACAAATAGCAACTCTATTGAAAGTATTACATTCAATACTCCAGTTAAAATATTAGAAACAACACCTGACTGGTATAAAGTAGATGTACAAAATAAAATTGGTTACATGCAAAAATCTTTTCTTTCTCCCACAAAACAAACACAACCAAAAAATCAATATATTGTAAATGCGATTGCATTAAATGTTCGTATAGAGCCAAATGCAGAATCTACTATTCTCGGTGTACTACCAAATGGAAAATACATCTCCATTTTAGAAGAATGTGGTGAATGGTATAAAATTTCTTATAATGGAAAAACAGGATATGTGAAAAAAGAATTTGTCTCTGATGGTTCCCATTCAATGGTTAAAGGAACCACCGTACAAGGAAATTCATCTTATTATGTTGCAACTCCTGTATTAAGAGTGCGAAGCGGAGCGGGAACTAACACTTCTATAATTGGATCTTTAAAAAATGGTACCCAATTACAAGTTGTAGAAACAGTAGGTTCTTGGTATAAAATACGTTTCGGTTCAGGTTTTGGATATGTAGCTAAACATTATGTATTACAAAACAAACCACAAGAAACTCCTTCTATTCCAGCTGTTTTCAAGTACCCAACGAAAGGGATAGTCAGCTCTACATTTGATGTTCGTTGGGGAGAAATGCATTACGGAGTAGATTTCACAGCTCCAGGTGAAGTTCCAATCCTGGCAGCAACAAGCGGAAAAGTAATAAAATCCTACTACTCTAATTCCTATGGAAATGTTGTGTTTATTGCTCATACGATAGATGGGAAATTATATACAACCGTTTATGCACATTTGAAGGATCGTACAGTACAAGCGGGTGATCGGGTTGAAACCGGACAAATAATAGGACACATGGGGAATACAGGACATTCAACCGGGCAACATCTTCATTTTGAATTACATAACGGCGAGTGGAATTTTGAAAAAACAAATGCAGTGAATCCCATACCTTATCTAGTTCAGTAAAGTATTGTACCAAGTATTTGTAAAGAGAACCTCTACGGATCTATTTCCGGGTGGTTCTTTTGTTTTCTATGAATAGATTATAAGAATGGACGGCTTTTTATTCGTGCAATCATCCTGCCCATCACTACATCACTTAATCATCCAATTATAAACATAATATTAAAACAAATTAATATAAATTTACAATAATTTCATAGGAATAACTTCCGCATCAAAAGGTACACTTTTTATTAGAAGTTTACTTTTAATTTCACTAGAAAAAAGCCAAAAGATGACATTGAATAAGTAATCTTTTGGCTTCAAAACATCTATAAAAATTTTATTATTTTTCCTGATTTTCTACTTTTTCAGTTTTAGAACTGAATCCACTTTTAAATCCATCAAAAAAATCACAACCACCTAATGAAAAAACAAATACACATAATAAGCCTATCATAATACCTTTTTTATAGTTCATCCTATAACATCCTCCATAAACACAAATTAATATTGTAATTATAATATATAAATTAGAAATATATATGAAAACAATCTTAAATTTACCTTAAATAATTAGACTGTTGTTATCATTTCTGAAAGTAAACATTTAGATAGAAGTTTACTTTCTTATTGACCGACTAAAACTAAGATGTAGATGCTCGTAGCATTGTATGTTGGATTTCAATTATAAGTTCCAATGTAAACTTTTCAATAAAAGTTTACATTCATTTCACCTTAAACATTGACTTTTATCTAATTTCATTGATATTATAAAAATATATAAAAAAGTATACATTCAAATCATTGAAAATAAAGGGATTGAAAAGCAGATGGATAAAAAGCAACATTTAATTGATGTACAACCAATTCGGAGCATAGAACAGCTTAATGATATGAAATGGTCGCTCAAACGTCATTGTTCAGATCGTGATTACATTTTATTTCTAATTGGTATTAATACGGGGTTACGTGTAAGTGATTTACTTAAAATGGAAACGAGTGAAATTTTAAAACTGAAGCGAAAAAAACGAAAAGAATTTAAAGTAAAAGAAGGAAAGACAAAAAAGGAACGTATCATAAATATTACATCCATTTTTGAGGAAGTATTGCCATACGCTGAAGATCTAAAAAGTACCTGGTTATTTCCTTCTCGAAAAGGTGATAAACCTATTAGTAAAATTCAAGCCTATCGACAGTTACAAAAAGCCGGGGATTTTGCCGGAGTCGAATCTTTAGGCACTCATACAATGCGTAAAACGTTTGGGTATTGGTTTTACAAGCAGACAAAGGATATTGCTATGTTACAAGAAATATTGAATCATAGTACACCACAAATTACGCTAAGATACATCGGTATTAATAAAGAAGAAAAAGATAATGTACTTGATACATTCCGAATCTAATTTAACCCTCAACTGAGGGATTACAGCAGTAAAATTTATAGAAGGCGTACCGCCAACATTTTAACGAAAATATACGCTAAGCAAAATTCGATATGAAAAAACGTTGACTTTACTACTCTAAACGTTATCACCAGTAGGTATTTGAGACAAATGCACTTTAATGTAAAAGTTGCTGAAAAGAGCTTAAATAGTGTCTCAAAGCTCATCTTTAAATTAAATTCTCAATTCAACTCGTGTTATGGAGTTTTGAGAATCTCTTAGCATATAAACACGTTAAAATATGCATCCTCCCCCTAGTAACAAAAATATTAATTTACCTTAATAGAGAAATACTGGATAATAGTATTTGTCTGAACTTTTATAATTAGGGGGAACTATTAATGTTGGGGATACTATTTACAGCTACGGTATCTAATGATGTTGTGAGAGATTTACAAGACAAGGTTATTTCAATACAGGATCATGAGATATCATTTTTAAATGGTACGATAGCCATATGGGCAGCTGGTACAGGGATATTAGTGGCAATTGCTCTTACGTTTATCGGGGTTACAAATAGTAAAGCACAAAAAAAAATGGAAGATGCAAATACGAAGATGTCGGATGCTACTGAAAAATTAAAAGATGCTGAAAAGAAGATTAGTGATTTAGAGTCAAAAATATCTGAAGCAAATCAAGCTGTATCCCAAGCACAAAAGATAGCTGATAGCGCTCAAGAAAAGTTAGATGAATTAGAAAACGCACAAAAAGAACTGAAAAAATTTACTTCCCTTTTAGATTCACGTCAGCAAGTAGATGCAATGCTAGCGGCGGTAAAATTTAAACTGGATTCCATAAAAGATTTAATTAATGAAGTCTCTACTACGATAGACTTGAAGGTTTTTACAGGGAAATATGATGATTTGTGGCTTAAATATACTGAAATTCACAAGTATGTTTTACAGCATATAGTTAATGGTGAGCGTATCCCTAAAGAGCGGGGTCTTGAAATTGTAGAGCTAAATAAACAGGCTAACAAACTACTCAAAGAATATTTTGGAGACAAATAAAGAAAGAGGTGGATTACACCTCTCTTTTTTATTGCATAAAGCAACAAGGAATCATCTCTTTAGATGTTTTAGAAGATGTAAGATACTCAACTATCACTGATCCCTTGCCAATGGGAGCAAAGGCAAGCGTGGAAATTAAGTTCACAACAGAAATTTGTAAAGGGACTGAACCAATAATGACAACATCAGAAATTAGAACAAAATTAACACATGAAGAAACAATTAAATTCCTTAAAGATTTAATGGATAAAGACATACGTATAACTCAAAGATTCTTACAAGAAAATGGATACCATAGTTATTTGAATTACATTTCAAGATATATGGGAGGTTTAACAAAAGCAAAAAAAGAAATCGGATATGTGAAAAAATCAACTAAATTACACAATGATGATGAAATTTATACACTATTAAAAAAATTAGACTCAGAAGGAATAAACATAAATTCCCGTTATCTAATTAAAAATTACAAAACACAATATAGTCACATTAGAAATAACATGGAAGGCTTAACAGAAACATTAAAACAATTAGGGATAAAAACAGTAGTGAAAAGGGAAGGAATTAAAAGAACAAAAAGAAAATGGACTAAAGAAGAAGTTATTTTAGAAATGAAAAAATTCATTGATAGTGGTGAAAAATTAAATTCAACAAATATAATAAATAAAAACGGTAGTTTGTATCATGCATGTGTAAATATTTTCGGCTCATATAAAAATACAATTGAACATTTGGGTATTAATTATAACGATATATCACAAGTTAAAAAACTCACTCCCGTAGACATACAAAACGAGTTAAGAAATCTATATGAAAAGGGTGAAGATATATCATCTCAAAACATGCAACAAAAATATAGAAATTTGCATGCAAGTTGCCAACGCGTTTTTGGTTCTTATAAAATTGCTATCGAATCAATAAATTTAAACTATGATGAAATCAGAAAAACAAAAACATGGTCAAAAGAAACAATTTTAAATGAAATTAAATCACTACACGATAAAGGTGAAGATTTAACCTCCAAATACGTTTCCGAAAAATACAATGAATTACATCACGCATGTAAATGGTATTTTAATTCTTATGAAGAAGCGGTTAAACAGGCTGGAATTGACTATTACAATATTACAAAAAGAAAAGTATGGTCTAAAGAAAAAGTGAAAAATAAATTATTAGACCTTCATAATGAAGGAATCCGTTTAACGCCTATGTATTTAATTAACAATCACAGTGAAGTATATAAATCTTGTGTGAATTATTTTGGTTCATACTATAACGCTTTAAATGAATTTGGTATAGATTATACATCAATCATTATGGACAACCCACTTGAAAGAAACAAAGGTCTGATACTAGAAAAGATTATAGAAAAAGTTTTTGATTGTTTATCAGTTACCTATATAACACAAGAAAGAACACATATAAATAATGATGTTTGGATTATACCAGACTTTAAAATAAACGAAATGGACAATAACTTACACAATTTATTTAAGTCTTCACCTAATCAAGAATTATGGGTAGATTCAAAATTATCCTATTGGACATGGTTTACATCAAACACACATAACAAATACAAAGACCATTGTGAAAAGTTAGTCTTTATCTATTTAAGAGGACATGAAAAACCAGAATACATTAACGATAAGATGACAAACATATGTATATTTGAACTCTTACCATATATAAAAGATGAGGAAAAACGCAACGAAATAAACATTGAATTACTAGAATTGCTAGAAGACAATCAAAAGGAAATAACTAAAATATAAAAAGAAGATTTATATCTAAACGAATGTAACGGAAAGGAAAATACTTTCTCATACGGATTCTTTATTCTCAATTGATTTCTCCTACATATTAATCTGAATTAATGTAGATAATAATTTAAAGTTATTTATTCGAAATGACTAAAAGTTTGCAATTAGACCATAAAAAAAGAGTCCTAATAATCAAATACTCTTCTTTTTATGGTTATTTGATATTATCAAGGTTTTTAATTCACACACGCTTTTCAATCAGTTGAATTTGAAAAATATCACTGTCATTAATACCAAGCACCTTCATTTCCTCTTTAAATGAACGCCAGGGTTCCACTTTAATAGATTTTATACTTTTATCCCGCAAAGTATATTCTCTTATATAATATGACTTTTGTTTTATGTTTTTCTTCATACAACCTTCTCCTGTTATTATTAATTGATGTAATCATAGTATCTTTTTAACGAAAGCTTAGACTTAAAACCTACCTGTTTTATTATTTCTCCCTCTAAAACTTCATTTTCAATTAGCCGTAGGATGAAGGTATTCCGTAGATGTTGTGCTGAAATTCCTTTTCGTAAATTCGCTCTTTCAACTTCAAGTCGGATCATTTTTTGAACAGCAATTTCTGTTAAAGCCTTGGGAGCATCGTTGTCATATGACCAATGATAAGTTTTTCGAATAAAATCGAATGCTACGAATAGTGGATCATTGCTATGATATTTTGGACGAACAGGTTCAGGAATAGTTCTATAATAGTTAAATAATATCTTTTTATCATCTTCAGTTAAAAGAATTGCTCTCTCTATACCCACTATTCCTGGTACTAAGATCGTGTTGTTTTCAAAATGGACGTGCTTCATCTGTAAACCTACAAGTTCTTGTAAGGACAATCCATTATTAATGAGTAAATGCACAACAGCAATGTTACGCTCCATAAGTACTGGACGAACGGATCGTTGTTTTTCTGTTAATCCTTCTAATGAGGTTAAAATGTACTTTAACCTTTTTTCTTCCGCTTTAGAAATAAAGTCTTCATCACGTAACGCACGATTAGGCTGAACTACAAGATTCATATCTTCCATTGGATTGGGTATGTCTAAATATTGATAAAGTCTACTTAAAACAATATAAACACGATGTATCGTTTTATCCGAGTAATTTCGTTGCTTCTTTAAATTATTAAAATACTCTTCATAATCCTCTGTATTAAGTATCATCCATATATTGTGGAATGGAAGCTTTTTAGATTTTTGCAACCACTGACCAAAATCTTCAATATCATAGGCATAGCGTTTAATTGTAGAAGGTTTTCTTCCTTTATCTAATAAGAAAGAAGAAAAATGCTGTACTGTGTCTTGGAACTCTTTTGTTGGCATAACCTTATCATCCTAATTTTTTCTTTTAGTATATCAAATTTAAAATAACTTAAAGTATACATGCTCTTCTATAGTCCTTTAAAAATCAAATTTTTTAAAAGATTTTATAATAATAAAATACAAAAAGAACCTCTTACAGGATCTTTTTGTATTTTTTAATTTCACCTTATGAATTGGATAATGAAGAATAGGCAAGTATATCTTTTATTTCTTCTAACACGGCATTGTATTCTTCTGCTTCTAATAACTGATGTTCTTGGGTAAAGTTAATCATTTCATAACTACCTTTAATATCGACACTAGGTTTATCTACAACAGCTAATATTAATTGTGAACCTTTTGGTCGTTCATTAATAATAGCGTTTAACATTTTATTTAAATTTTCTTCACTTTGATCTTGTTGATTTGGAGAATCGATTACGATAGGACAAAAAGTTGATGTTGAATATTTCTCAATTAATTTTAATATACTTAAATAATAAGAAAGTAGAGCACGCGGTTGATGACTCCCTTGTTCTTTAATTTTAGTCTTTAAATTATCATAAGAATTTGATGAAATATTTTTCACATTGAGTTTCTCAAGAAAATAATTCATGTAATTTATATATTCTGTGGTAATTTCTGTTTTACGTTTTGTGGATTGGATTTTCCTTTTTTGTTTTTTTAGATCATCCAATTCTTCTTCCAGCATTTTTATTTGTTCTAATTCCTTATTTAAGTCTTCTTGAATTTTAGTTTTAAATTGGTAAGAACCTTCTAGACTTATTATATCTTTTAATGTTAAAGCTCCTCTTTTTGAAATCAAGACATTATTTAAAACTTCTTTTTCTTTAGCTTTTTCTGTAAAAATTTGATTTGTTTTTGTAATATTTTCATCTACAAGTTCTAATTTAATAGCAATTTCATTCAATAATTGGTGACACTTAGCTTCTGTTTCAGCAGCTTTTAAGCGTGCCGCAAAATTATCTTCATGTTGTAAACCGCATGTTTTACATTTACTATTTATTTTACTATAGTCAACTTGGACTCCCTTTAACGTTTTCTCAATAGATTTTTTTCTCTGCTTTAAGATTAATCTATCATTATAAAGTTCTGTAAGTTGTGCTCTCCACTCATCTTCTAGTAATTGTAATTTCTCTATTTCTTTAATAAGAGAGTTAATTTCTTTTTGAAAGTTATCTGCTTCAATGTTAAATGTTTGGCTATCTCTTAATTCTTTATCAAATCTGTGAAGAGCATATTTTAAGGACTCATATTTTTTTTTGGTCTCATTCTTTTGAGATTGCTTTAAGGACATCTTGTTAGACACTTCAAAAAATTCATCTGTAAGGATACCAGAATGATACTGAATTACGATGTCTTGCCAATTAGCAAACTGTGCTAAATTTTCAAAAGAAGACCACTCTTGATTCCAACTTTTATCTTGATCTATGTAAAACGGTAAGAAAAAATAAGCAGGGGGTGGAATTATTTCTTTTTTGTTTCTGTTTGGCAAAGTTAATCTGTAACCCAACAATTTCGCCATCTCAGGTGCCAATTCTTCTGTTACTTTATTCCAGGACCCAATTAACTGTTTGGAATCATTAAATAATGAATATTTATTTTTATTTTTGACCATCGTGTATTCTACGTTTTCTAATATAAAGGTGAGAACGTTTACGACCTCAAGATTCTTCCATGAGTTGTGGAACCGTACTTCCGCGCCTAAAGTATTATAAAGGCTCTTAACAATGCTTGATTTACCAGTTTTATTTAGATTATCACTATATAAAACCGTTACTTCAGAATTAAATACTATTTTTTTTGCTTTTTTTTCTTTAAAAGATATCAATTTAAGTTCTTTAAAAATTAATTTTTTCATGTTATCCTCCGTAAAGGTTATTAATTTATATTTTAAGTGTTGTATATTGCATCAATATTAATGCTTGTATATCATATTTATTAAATAATTCATCAGGATATTCTTTATCTAATAATGAATATTCCTCATACACATTAATAAGCAGTTCATAAACACTAGAACATTTTTTTAAATTTGTTTTTAATAATTCATTAATTTCGTCTTGCAGGGTTGAAACTAGTGCTAATTCATTTGCCAAAATTCGCACTTCCCATTCTTCCCATTTACTTTCTAGTTGTTTTAAATCATACAGTGTCAACTTTTTAGTTGCACTTAGTTCTTCATTGATTGTTTTCCATGCAGCAGTTAAATCATCTTTGGGATTTAACTGATTTATGATGGACTGGACCTTACTCTTTGCTAAAGACTTATGGCTTATGAAATCTTCTAAAGAATGAAATTCCATTTCGCAATCATTCCGTAACTCAATTTCACCATATAAAAATTTATAAAACAAATCAGGATTTATTTTATGATATCCCATTTCTTTTAGTACTTGAGATGATTTCCCAACCGCATGTTCTTTACTTTCTGTAAGGCTTAAAGGCGTAATGTATAAGAAAGTGTGATCAAAAACATCACTGCATTCTGTTATATTCATCTCTTTTTTTAAGCTATTTTCGACCTTTTCCTTTTCTTTAGGACATATTGTTGAAAAAGGAATTTGTATAGCTGAGGAATCCTTGGTATTTTTTTCATCTTCTAGTTTAATGCTGTATGCTTTGTTGGAAACAAAATTTAATGATTTAGTTTCCTTTGGGAAATTCAATTTATTTTTATAAAGTTTTCCCAACATAGAGTTCAAAATTTCTTTATTTTTCCCTTCCGTAAATTTAATTAATGCTGGGAGTGTCCAATTTGAGCTACCCACACTCTTGGTTTTTATTTGATAAAATTCAATTTTCTTGGGTTCGATCTCTGAATCCAGCACAAGTACATCATCATGATAATCAAGAACAATTGAATAATCTAATTTATTTTTATGTAATTCGAGAATTTTTATTAAAGTCCAATTTTTTTGGAAACTAAAACGATTTGCCGATCGAGAACCACTATTTTCAGGTGGTTTAGTGGAAAATATTTTATTCAATGCGTCCATTTATTTTTTACCTTCCTTATAATGATATCGATTAATTTCATTATAAAAAGGAATTAATTTTATTACTAGCCTTGTATAATGAGATAACACATCGTATTTTACATTTTACTGAGTACTTATGAACGGAAAATAAGTCTCGTTCTTTCTGAAAAATTGAGGAAACTACTTAGATGTAATCTATTAATATAAGACACCTCATACATATTTCACTAAATTAAAGGGCTCAATTCTTGGTTTTTATAAATCAAAAACTTCAAAATAGAAAAACACTTTCATACATTCAATGTAAGAGCTTTTTCAACTTCTTCTAGGTGTCCCATATTGGCTCCCTAGAAATAAAATAGAATAAGTCCCACTGTATCTTCACTTGTACGTTTTAATATACTACCACCCTATTTTTCAAATTATATATATTTTATATTTGTAATATAATCTGTAGATATGTGTAATACCTTATTATCTTTATTAATAACTCTTAACTCATTTTTAGATATATCATAATAATGAATATAACCAGTTTCCATTTGTATTTTTTTCTGTTTATAATAGGAAATACTTACTTCTAAAATTTCAGATAATGCATGATACACAACAGCATTTATAGCTTCTAATTGTTGTTCATCTAAAATTGGCATTGGAACATGATTTTGTTTTTCATATAATTCATCCAATCCCTCAAATTGTTCCTTTATTGCGGAAAATGGAACCCATCGCATCATACCTCTATCAATCATAATCTGTATTCCTCCTTATGCTTTATGTCCACCTATTTTTCCGTTTCTTTCTCTTTGTGTAGCCCCTTTAATATAGCTAATTCCACGCATAATTGAATTTTTACCATATCTATGCCGGATTCCGTCCATTGTCTTTGCTAATTTCCTTTTAGTATCTTTTTGGGAAGTATCTTCGAACAGTGACATTTGAATTGCATCGTCCCTGGTCAAATTTTTTAGTGTGATGTGTATTTGGCGCACCGGATGACCAGAGTGAAACTTTTTTAATAAGCTTAAACAAGCAGCGTAGACATCTTCCGTTAAACATGTCGGTTGATCTAAGGTAATCGCTCGTTTAAAACCTCCACCGATGTATTTGCTATAGCCTATAGAAAGCTCAACAGTACGACAGCATTTATCTATAGATCGTAAGCGAAAACAGGTTTCTTCTATTTGTTCTAGAAGAAGCATTTTTAATTTTTTGGGGCTAAAACAGTCTTCTAACAATATTTGTCCTTTTGTTATAGAGGTACTTTTAGGAATGTATTTATTTGCAATCCGACTCTCATCAATACCATATGAGAAGCGATATAACTCTTCCCCTTTTACTTTGCCAAACCGCTTAATTAAATGCTCTTTAGGCGTTTTTGCAACATCCTTTAAGGAAAATAGCCCCATACCGTGTAATGCCTCTTCAGTAGCTGTTCCGATTCCCCATACTTTGTGTAGAGGCTTGATTTCCCATAATTTTTTCGAAACATCCTCGTATGACCACATGGCAATCCTAGAGCTTGAATGCTTACTTTCCACATCTAGAGCAACCTTCGAGAGAAATAGGTTAGGTGCAATTCCAATAGATGCAGTTATACCCGTTGTGTCATATATCTCTTTTTGAATTCTTTTAGCAATTACAATTGGATCACGTCCGAAAAGGTGCGCTGTTTGTTGCATGTCTAAAAAGCATTCATTAATTCTGTTGTCAATATTTAATTAGAATTTGTAAACCATTCAATTGCATAAATTCTATAATTCTCAAAAACATTTCAGATATCTCTAAAATGAAAATTTCATATCACTACCACAGTTATTTTTAAGAATTTATTGCATTTGTGTAGAGATAATAAAGTTGTTTAATTTATAATAAAGTCCTTTAAAAAATAATTAAGTTGTTTACTTCTTATAGGACTAACGAAGTAGTTTAATGGAAGAAGAATTTATAGTAAGTGTTATAATAATCAATAACTTAAACAAAGGGGGAAGCATTTTTGCACAAACTCAATGCATTAATACCAGAGCTATCAGTTTCAGATATAGAGCAAAGTTTAAATTTCTATTCGGAAATTCTCCTGTTTAAAATTGAATATCAAAGACCAGAGGATAAGTTTGCTTTACTGTCTTTAAATGACTGCCAGATTATGATTGAAGAAGTAAATGGTCATTGGAGTACTGGGGAGTTATCTTATCCCTACGGAAGAGGAATTAATTTTCAAATTATCATAAATGATATTGATCCACTATATGATAGTTTGAAAAAGAACGAGTATCCAATTAAATTTGATATTCAAGAGAATTGGTATAGAGCTGATACTAAATTAAAGGGACAAAAAGAATTTTTAATTATGGACCCTGATGGTTATCTATTAAGATTTGTTCAAAATTTAGGTGAAAAAGATGTTGAGGCAGATTAAGCTATGTAAAATAGGATGAAAGTTTAGTAAATGGAGCAAGCTACTTTTTTCAATAAGGGGCATTAGTTGAAGAAGAATTAACCAACTTTATTATTTTTATAAATTACAGGCTACAACAATTAAATTTAGTTTTAAATAACTTTAAAACCACCTACAAGTTAATTTTAGTAGGTGGTTATTACATTTCTTAGACTAAAATTAAACAACTTTATTGTCACTGAACAGTATTTTTTTCTTTTTGGGGCACAAACAATTTCTTAAGTGGATGGGTATGTAATTTGTTCCCCATCGCTATCAAGCCTAAACTCATACAGTGTCAATTATAATTGAGATTGTAAAAAATTCAAGGGAAATATCAAACGTGACAAAAATATATGAATATTACACTGCACAGTATGAAGATCCTCATATAGTTCCTCCTATGTGAAGTATTTCGCTATTTTTTTATAAAAAGTTAAACTATGTTTCAAATCCACAGCAGATGTTGTTTTTATAAAATCTGACTTTCACCTTAAATTTATAAGTTGGCCAAAATAGAATATGTCTTTATTTTTGCAATGTTATTGATAATCTGTATGGAATTAAAGAACAAAGATAAGACTATGTTTTGAAAAATAAAAAATAACTAGGCGGTGTTCACAGTTATGAATGATTTAATTGGAAAACAATTAAAAAAACAACAAAAACACCCTTTATCATGGTCCAATGAAGAACATGATACGAATTTTCGTATTTTTTTATCAAACTATATAAAACAACAAAAAAAGAAAAATGGAGATAAGAATACGAAACCAGGTGTTCCGTATATAAATATATCATCAATTTGCGGAGAAGATGACCGTACTGAGACAAGAACAATCGATATTAACAGTCCGAATATTAATAGGGCAACTTGTAGCCTTGCAATCACTAGTTGTGATGGAAGAAAAGTGTCCTTAGGCACCGGATTCTTTATCGAACCACGTAAGGTAGTTACTGCCGCACACTGTTTGTTCTATGATACTTGGGCAGAATCAATTCTTGTTCGACCTGGATTATATAGAGAGGAAAATGGAACCCTACACTTTCCTTTCCGTGGGGACTTTGCAGAGCAAATAAGAGTTCCAAAAGAATGGTGTAATCGTGAAGAAAACAATTTTGATTATGATTGGGGCTTAATTACACTTTCAACAGAAGATTTATATAATCGTGCAGGTAGGCCATCGTTAGAGTTGTGGGCAGCAAATAATGATGAACTTAGAAATCAAAATTTTTCTGTTTGGGGGTATCCCGTTTTTAATATTGACAGTAACCCTCCAGATCTAGGTCAATTTCATTCAGCATATGAGCAATTAGAAAATATAGGAGAATATATATTGGGAGGTTCCCAAGACCTTATACCTGGTAATAGTGGAGGACCTTTGGTGTTGGATGATGATGTTAGGGTACCAGGTATTGTTTCTCACGAATATACGAATTGCTCTAACCCTAATGGATTTACACGTATCACAGAAGAAGTAAAAGGAATACTAGAAAGTTTTGAACCTGGTAATGGTGGTTCTACTGCTCCATGTGACGTTTGTGAATAGGAATTTTGGATAGAATTCTTTCTATAATAAATATGCATCCTACAATGTAATAGAGAGAACAGTTCATAAGGGTGGATTAGCCCATCAAGCTAATCAAACTAGTTGCACCAAAACAAAAGTGTATATTTTCTGGAGATATCAATTCTCTTATTTTGGAGGTATTTGTATTTCTTAGCTTAATGGCAATGTGGTGCTCCCCTCCTCATCAAAAATATAATAATGAATAATTGGATACAATAAAATAACATTCATTTATTTCTATAAACCAGGAGGTATAACATGGATTTTGAAAGACACTATGACCCGTATAGTACTCTAATAAATGTAATTGATGTTGAAACAGGTAGTATTAAATTGCAATTTCACGAAAGTAATGATGAGTTATTTAAACATGTTGCAATTACTAATGATGGTCGAACTGCTGTGAATTTCGGAGATCATGTCATCATTTATGATATCAATGGGAGAATCATAAATGATATACATTATTCATCTAGTGTCTCTTCTATCGACGTCTATTCTGCAGATAAAAACCTATTAGCAATTGGTACATATGATGGCATAATTGACATAAGAGATATTGATACTGGCTTAGTAATTAAGAGTTGGCAGACACACTATACATCCTTTAGTTCACTCCAATTCGACCGAAATTCTGGATCTCGTTTATTGTCTTATGATAGTAACAACACAGTACAGGTTTGGGATTCAATTTCAGGTGCTCCGATTGGTCCGGAATATAAACATGACGAATATGGTTTCGCAGATCCCGTACTCTCGTTTGATGGAAACAAACTCGCATTCGTGGAGTCAAATAAAATTCATCTTGTAATAGTTGATACTGGTGTACCTGCAACATCACCAATTACTTATGAATATGGAAAATTAATTAGTATGAATTTCAATCCTAATGGAGAAGAAATTATTGCATCTTATTCAGGTATGCCAATGCTAGGATGTTTACCTTCTGGTGAGCAACAATTAGATATTGTAAGATGGTCTACTAATAACGGAAATCAAATAGGACGTACTTTTGAGGGCAGAGAAGGAAACCACATAGGCTCATCTAATGACATGTGGTTTTCTAATGTTACAAATAATTTAGCTGTTTCGACCTGTTCTAATTCTACAGGGATATTGATTTGGGATTGGAACACTGCTCTTATCAAACACTATGTTTCGCCTTCAGCTGAATCGCGGGGAGACCAATCTCATATTTCCACAAATGGACAAACTCTTGTAGTAGCAACTCAAATATATCCAGAAAATATAAGAAATGAAAAGAAGCATGAGAGTCCGTCACAATTTAATAGTTTGGATTCATTCACACAAAGATCTCGGGCTATCTCTTCAGATTTGGACGAAATTACAAATACAGTTCTAGAATCTGTTGTAGAACCTGCTCCTGTCTGTGCAGGTATTAGTGTATGGAATATCGCTGATGGGATTGTTTTAGGACTTCAGAATAAACTTAATGTGAGGTATCAAGTACCTGGATATCCTAACTTACTACTTGGTATAACAACATCACATATGCAACCGTTAGAAGTACTTATTGACCAGGATTTAGAAAAAATACGCATTAATCTACCACTTTATATTGATATTTATGCTAAAAAAGATGATAACAATTCTTCATATCGTATAAGCAGGACCCGTGCATCTTTTACAATATTAGCAGAGCCTTCTATTGTTGTAAGTCGGAGGAATGTTGCTCAGCGCCTCCAACTTGATTTTGATGGTTCCACGTTAAATTCTAATTCAGGAACAGTAATTTTTGATTTGGCTGTGATACTTGGAGAATTTGGTAGTGATTCTAACCTAAATCAATTTATAGAGGAAACAATCAATACATTAGTTAACGGAACAGAACCTGGAATTGCATTGTATTTTTCTGCATTAATAATGGATGCTACACTACCTGATAGTTGGAACCGTGCACGTGAATACGTACTTCTATTCCTAGGTTTCTCCTTTGAAAATGTTACAGTTAAGATAGGGAGAAACTCAGAGGACGTGGGGTATATTTTCCCTATATTTACCCTACTCAGTTTAAACCAACCACCAAGGTGTGTGTGCAAAGAGAACTTAAATATAGTAAATCCTCATAACTTAGTTAGTCAATCTGATCCACGAAGATGGTGCTCGTTAGCGTTTAGTGAGGATGCTCTTAATGAAATTACTAATCCACACCGAAGTTCTGGAGATCGAAGTGGAACGTCCTCTGGAGGCTCATTATATTGGGAAGTCGATTCCTATTTCAGTTCAGAAATCAAAGAGATTCAAATTAAAGATGATAAAATAATCGCACCAGTCGATATATTTGCAGGTGGTCACTTTTCTGCAGGGTTACGTGGGAAAATCTTAGGTCATAAATTTGATATTATACGTCAAACAGTAGGGTTAGATATTTCAGTAGAGCATATTCAAACTGAGTGGAAATTTGATATTATTTCTGATTTTACAAAAACCGGAGTCACTAGTGCTGTACTTAGTCCAAAAGTAATTATTGAACCTGAAAATGTTCATGTAACACCAGATACCGATTTAGACGACCGCCTTGATCAAGCGCTGGGGTGGGCAATAGATTGGTTCTTATCTTCTTATGTTTCACTAATTTCTTTAGCAGTTCAAAACGTAGCGTTTCTGGAGTTTATCTATGATATATACAATAATGAAGGACATGATTTTCATATCAGTAATGCAGAAAGTAGTCTTTTTGACCGTTCCTCTCTTGTAATAACAGTAGAATTAAAACTTTGTGCATGTGATTCAGAAGCAAATTGTGGTGATAATGTATCTGTATCACCTATGTAGACGAGATCAATATTGGTTGAATCAAGAAAGGAAAAAATTCTATAACAATTTCATTCGCGGGTGCCACTATATCAATAGGTTTAGTACCACTTTGCATTAAATAGGTAGTACCACATCGACATCAAGTTAACATTTTGAAGTAACTGGTTTTCTTAAGTTGATGGATATGTCTTACCCCCATCAACTAGACAGCTATAAAAAAGACTAAGCAGCCATCGAGACTCGATATTCAATCGGATCCCGATGGTTGCTTAGTCTTTTTTGGAATCCTTTGTAGTTATATTGAGAGATGTATGTTTCAATTGCTTGAATCAGCTCTCCATTTGTTTGATAATAATTGAAAGAAAACATTTCAAATTTAAAATGAGCGAAGAATGATTCAATACAAACATCGACATCGCATTTTCCTTTGCGCGAGTGGCTGCCGATGGCACCTAGCTGTTTAAGCAAAGACACTTCCTACAGATTTGGGTACTGCTTTTTTAAGTAAGTCACCGGTACCATGGAGTATTCCAATTTCTTTTAAGTATCGTAAGTACCTTAGCATAGAATAAGCATATCTTTCTCCAGTTAAGTAACTATTGATTTACAACAAATCAAGCCATAAACAAACATCTGGAATAGGTATTCCATCCTCCACAATTAAATACCTTAAATTTTTTCCATTTTAGGCTTTCTTTACTTTTAGCCCATACATCCTTCTTCAACCACCCTCTCAATAACCACCTATATTCTAAAATACTATTTATAGTTTACAAACACCTAAAAAGTAAACGATTCTAATCCATTTATTTTATAAAGATAATGCAAAAAAAGTTAACCATTCCCTATAGTTAACTTTAATATAACAGAACATCTATTGAATAAACGTGTAGATCCTCTAATGCTACATACTTTGTATAAATTTCTGTGATTTGATTTGAAATTTCAACAAATCTTCTCATTGTTGCATTTACGATAATTATATTTGGATCTTTTGGCATTTCATATAATCTGGTTGCTGTAGAAATGCCCATTTTTTTAAGTTCGGGAGTGGCAGCAAGCACGATAGATCCTTTTCTATTTACATCACCAACAACAGCCAATTTTACTTTTAATGGATCTAATCCTCTCATGACACACGCACAACTAGCAAAAAATGAACACAGATCAATGCAGTAAATCATTCGATTCATACACTTTGAATAATCAAACATCGTTTTAGCCTCCAAGAACAGAACGTTTGTTCTCATTATAAACCTATTGTTTTGCCTTATACAACCATTTAGAAAATATTTTTTTATTATCAATATGGTACGTGAAATTATATATATGATTCTTCAATCTTCGACGACTCAACAATATGATATCTCTTAATTTATTAAACTTGTTTTCATTGCTCCATAAATTAAAAAAAGCCTAAACCCTTGTGTATCAATAGGTTCAAGCTTTTAATTTTATAGGAATACCCTTTGCAACAAGTTGCCATTAGAATAGTATATCAGCAACTTGTAGCTACTTATATGAATGCTAGATTCCTCAAAATTATTACATATTTTTTTATTTTTATTTCTTATTCAATAATATGCTCAACTATTAATAAAATTCCTATTTTCAGTGACTTTTAAAAAATGGGATTATTGGACAAACTGTAAGTAAAAAACATAAGGAAGTGAATTTGATGAATTGGTATTCTAAACCTAGATCAGCTTTAGGGCGTTTTTTAGATAGACACAAAATTACACAAGAAGAACTCTCTTCAAAAAGTGGTGTAACTCGTTCTACTGTCAGTCGATTGTGTAGTTTGGACAGCGTATCACCGACAACTAAGAATTCAAATCGCATTATAAAAGCTTTAAGGAACTTAACCGGAAAAAGTGTAGATTCTACTGATTTTTGGGCGTGAATTAACTAAAAACATCTTCCATCACAAATGTTCTCATAAATACATTTTGCTTTATAGCGTATTGTTCTAATTTGGATTGCCGATAGTCTGATAATGTGAAAAAGATAATTACTGGAACAATAGCATTCTGTCTTTTGTAGATATCTGTTATATGGCCATATAACTGTATTTTATGTTCGTTTGCCTTCATATGTTGCAATCGATCTATTTCAACGAAATGGGGAACATTATTTTCAAAATACGTTGCGTCAGGAATAATCTGATACCGTTGACCATTGATTGAAAACTCTATAGCTCTTTCTGTTTTCCATTCTGGAAATCCTAGCCACATCCAGCCTTCGTTTCTCATTAATATGTGTTGTAATTGACTGCTTTTCTTTACTTCCCTTGTAATTCCTAATAAATCACGCCCTTTTTTATTTAAATAATATACATGCTCACGAGCTATTTTAGTAATATGACAATACAGCGTCAGATCCTTTAATACACGATTTGCATTTCGAATACTTCCTAGGCAGTGGATGGCTTGCAATTGCCTCCTGGTTGCAAAATCTAACTTACTCAAAGTAGATAAAATCTCGATTTGTCTCGCTTTCTGTTTGAGCGTTTGATGCCTCATTTTGTTTCACCACCTTGTATTTCTTCAGTAACTTCCACATGTCTGTATCCTTTAAATAAGGTACCTGGATTTCCTCTGTACGATCTGTTTTAAACAATGCTCTTCCTGGAAGAGACGGCAAATCCTCGAGTCCTGATTCATCCAAAGCAACTTGTGAAGCGACCGTCGTTGGTAATCGAAAGCCTATTTTCGCATCAGCATTTTGTTTAATTTGTCTTGGCAATGTATCAGAGGTTGGATATTGCGTACAAAATATGAGCCGGAATCCTAAACCACCTCCGATTCTTGCGATTTCAGATAGCATCTCCTGACACATGAATAATACATCACGTTGTTTCTTAGGTAATCCTTGTGTCGGACAAAGATTTGCTCCTTCATCTACTATGATGAAGCAACGTTCTCTAATTGATGTGTCTATGATATTGGTAAAATAGGACTTCTTCATCATTTCAATCTGTTTTATCATCTTTTCGCGTACTCTCCCCAACATCTCTAACGCCCGTTCCGGGTTTTCAGCCACTTCTACAACTTGGGATAGATCTTTATAAGGACTAAATTCTAGCCCTTCTTTCAAGTCGATAATATAAAATTTTACGTGTTGAGATTGTTGCAAAATTAAACTAGTCATCACATTTTTTAAAAATACTGTTTTTCCAAACCGTGTCATACCCGACACGCACATATGCGGTGTTTTCTCGAAATCATGATACACATGTTTATCTAACGCTTTCCCCATCATAACTCTCCATGTATGCTCTTTTAACAGATCCCTAGACCAATTCCACATTTCAGGGATTTGTCGCTTAAATACGCGAATATAAAGCTCTCTTTGATGGAACGATATTTTAACAGGTTTATATAGACCTTCTTCTAATACTTCCGCTAACTTTTGGATTAGTTGACTAGGTACACCAAGTGGTAACTTGTAAACATAATTCATACTTATATCATCTTTAATTTCTTTTATAAAAATGGGGTATTGTAATTCACCTTTATGTTGAACACATACCTTTGTAATTTCAAAAAACGTTGCAATTTTTTTCTTATCACTCGGTCCATTACTTTGGTAAAAATAAGCTACAGTTATAAAGGTTGCTGGGATTAATAAAAGTGACAACATTCCCTCCATACCTCCTTAAGGTAGTTGAGCCTGTATGGAAGCTTAGAAAAAGTGGTTTAAGATGCGCTATTATAATCACCTTCAACTACCAGATGTAATACTAACGCAGAAACACATCTAGTATATCCATTAGAACGTACCAAACACTCCCAATCAACAAGCATTTAAGACCCGCACGTAGCAACCAACCTGGAAGATAAAGACCTTTCTTCTTCAGCAATTTTATTCCTAAAACTGAAGCTCCGGTCACGCCATATACAATCCCTAGCTCTCCAATGATTGTCATGTTTATCTCATCCTTTCTGTTTGATAGATAAATTCCCCTTCCGATCTCTATAAAGTTGATAATCATCCAGTAGCTCATTCCATGACAATGCATGTTCTTCGCCGTATAACTCCTCCTCAATTTTTTGACTTAAATAATAGTAACCTCGGTATTGTTGGTCCAGGTATACTTCGTGACGTAACATATGCTCTTGTATAGCGCATATGTTTTCTTCATTTTTATTAGCTTTGTACATTTGATTCAATGTTCGAGAAGAATACAGATAAGGTGTACTATACAGCATTTGATATTGACTCATATGTCTTCACCATCCATATAGATTTCTAGATACACTAAATACATATGATAATGATACGGATTTTCGAATTTGTCCCAAAAAAAATACGTCATTCCTATTTTGGAATGACATTCGACAAAAATCTTAAATTCTTTGAAACTGTGCTAATAATAAGAAAACCACCCTTTCTTCCGCCGTTGCAAGCAGAAAAAAGGGTGGTTTTCTTAAAAATAAATGATAATTGATAGAGACCACTTGACGGTAGCAGTTATCAAAAGAGGAGCACATGTTGGTAGCATGTTGCTCTCTTTTTTATTGTAATATTTTTTTAATCAGTTATATACCAGATTAAAAAAATATTGGTTCCTAATTTATTCCTTTTATAAGTGGTTCGAAAGTAAAATCAAAAATTGTAACTTAATCTTTTCAGTTATTTTAGTAACAATGGAATTGAAGAGTAGTTAATAAAATCTAATATAAATATATATCTTATATATATTAAAAATATAAAGATAAAACTTATATAGGACCGGCAAATGTATGTATATCCTTACTGTAACATAGACTTTTAACATCTCAATACGTAAAAAATCATAAATGGTAGAATCTTACAACGGAAAAATAGGCAATATTATGATCTAAAGTCTACAAATAATCATAAATGAAATTTAGTATTCCTACATAAAAAATGAAACAAATTGATACATTGTTAAACATATTTATTCAATCGTAAAATTTCATGTGAATTCACTGAATCTCAACAATCTTATTGTATTTACCCACAAAAGATTCACATTATGTGTTAATTAATCAACATTATTAAGATCTAGCACATAACTCACATTAATATTGATGATTTTTGATAGATGAAGGCGTTTAAGCTATATATAGCAATGATAATTGCACTTAATTACTCACATTATGTGTTATTTATCTACTTATCCACGAAATTTAATTTTTTTCTTATGATTTCTTGTAGATATTTGAATGTATTTAGACAACTCATAACATGTTTTTATGAAAGTATGTGTGGAAATTGAGATAGGTATCACACTATTTTTGTATATGATTGCATAAAAAAAGACTCTATTATGAATAGAATCGAGTAAGTTTACTTATTGTGAAGAATGAGTAACATTCTTCACAATAAACGTATCAACACGAATAGCCCTCTATCTTGAATTTTTTTCAAAAATAGAGAGCTGATTATGATTAGTTCGTTTTCATTGCTGTCAGTACTTGCTCAGCTGTTGTTACTGGGGTACCAGCGCGTATTAACTGTTCAAAGGCACGCATAAATGTAATTAAATTAAAGTTATCTGGTACTTCAATAACGCGAAGCTTTTCTTTCGGTAATCTATCTATCTTTTCAATGAACAATTCCCGAACATCACTAGGAATAGAGCGCTCTTTATGTCCTCTTGTCTTTAAGAGTTCACGTATTTCTATTTCTAAAGCCATATAAGCGTTTAGGTTTGTACCTTGTTCATAAGCGTACTTTCTAAACAACGTTTCTTCTTGATACTTTAGATAGTTGCGGTGATATGATTCCTCTGTAACAGGTACAGCAAATTTGTAGTTTAGTAACTCATACGTTTTGCGGAACAGCTTTTTGATGTTTCGCAGAGAGTACATAGAGAAATGCAATCCGAAATCAAATACAGCTTGTTCTTTATGTTCTTTTGGAACATGTTGTGTAATCAGAGGATAAATACCCTCTTTAGCCGCTGTATCAAGAATTTGATATTGTGATGTTTGATTTAATAATTTCTTCAGTGTATATACTAACTTTCTTGGATATTCTTCATTACGATCTATCATGTCACGTAAGCTATGAATTACGCTTCGAATTTGTCGATGGCATGTATATTTAAGTACATGGATAAATTTGTTCATGTCTTGTGTAAATTCACCAATATTCATTTCTTGTAGTACGGATTCGATAAAACGAGCTTTACGAGCATAAGTAAGCTTTGGTGTGAATGGATCGCGATACTGTACTTCTCCTGTTTCTTTTGCACATAAGAAATCCGTATGTAAGGATAGATATAGAGTCGTATATCTTTTTTTATTCTTAACCCCTTTTTGTAATTTACAAATTTTGAATAGTGGAGTCCCTGTACATGGTAATGCAGTTGTTAATTCTGTCATAACTGCGCGGATTTGATGTGGATATTTTTTATGTAAAAAGCGGTACATCCCACCAAAATGAGTTTTATTCCCTTTTTCATCTTGTTTGTCTAAGGAACGTTTTAGTGTAGTTTCACTGTGCTGTTGCATAGCAATATCTAAGAATAGCTTTTTAGATGCAACTGATAGCTCAAAGAAAGCTTTCGTAAATACAACCGGGCTAATATAAACATATGCATTGGCCTTTTCAGTTTCTTCATTCATAAAA
This sequence comes from Bacillus sp. BB51/4, assembly GCF_008368845.1. Classification (NCBI taxonomy): domain Bacteria; kingdom Bacillati; phylum Bacillota; class Bacilli; order Caryophanales; family Bacillaceae; genus Bacillus; species Bacillus sp. BB51/4. The sequence continues at coordinate 30,771 of NZ_QOSC01000023.1, read as the reverse complement.
TGAGTTAATTTAATTGTATATCGACCATCTAATTCATTTTCAATCGTAATAATGTTATGTATACTTAATTTCTTTAATGCAATATAGAATTGAGAATGCTGTATGTAAGCAAATTCTTCTTTATATAGTTTGTAATCTTCCCACATCATATGTATTGTTACATTTGGAATGATTCCATTCGTGTAACATTTTTTATGTAGATATAAGAAGACTTCCAAATCTGCGTTTGTAAGGCCATATAATTTATGCTTTCTTCCCATTGTTTCCGAAATAGCAGATAGTGTACGACGTGAAAAAGATGGTTTAGCCTGTGCTACGAAGCCATCCACATCGGCAATACGCTCCTCATATGTCATATGATCAACAATATCCTCAAGGTATGTATCTTTATAGCTGTAGTATTTCTCTTCGAAAGTTTCAACAAGTTTTTGCCAAGATTTCAGTGTTACTAAAACTGCATTTGTAGATTGTCCACTTAGACTACGTTGATTACGAATAATAAATGATTTTCCCATCTTTTTCACCTCCTACCTATAAAATCAGAAATAAATGTCAAAACACTATAAAATATACCAATTTTGATTATACCAAATCGAAATTTGCTGAAATGCGTCCCTTTAAGAGAAAAAATAAAAAGATGAAACGCCCTTTAATCCCTTGCGTATCAAGGGGTTTCAGGATTTTTGGAATTTTTTTTATGGACATGATATGGCTATGGATTTTCATATTGGTAGAAAAGGAGGGAAATAGAAAAAAAACCTTGTAAACATGATTAAATCAACAGTTATATCGATTTTCAAAAAAATAAAAGGGACATGATATGGCTATGGATTTTCATGTTTATAATTGTGAATTAAACAGATAAACCCTTTTAAACAGTGATATTAATGCGGTTTATCTGTAATTTTATAATTACAAAAGGAACATGAAGTGGCTAGGAGAGTTTTCATGTTTGGGTAAAAAAGGGGACATCATACAGCTATGGATTTTCATGTTGCATAAATACATGAAAATAGGGTTATAAACATGTAAAGCCTTAATATAAAAAGGTTTAAGGGGTTTTTCATCTAAAAAAAAGGGACATCATATAGCTATAAATTTTCATAACTAATAGTATAGGTGTAGTAGAAAAGCTTATATATCAAGCTTTAAGCACTTTTAGAAAAAAATTTCGAGTTAGTAAAAAGAGTTACATAATATCATTTTTGTTTCATGTTTTGATGGAAAGGGGAATGATATGGCTATAAATTTTCATTTTGATGAATTTGGGGTGTTCGAAGTAACATTAATATTTTAATCCTTACATTTTTTTACTTTCACTTCTCTTTTAAATGTAAGAGGTGCTTTAGAGAGAGTGTGGATTTGAAATAAAGTCACGATTTTTTTTAAAATACGCTCTTTTCTTTTGCTCGTTTATTAAGGTTATTTGTATTATTTCGATTAAACTTTATTTTAAAGCTACTGTAACTATGTTTTTAAGGTGAAATTAGAGCGAGGTGAATAAAATGTCGAAAATATAAGAATTTTTTGTTTTTTTTGTTGATTTATGCTATTTTTAATGTTAAACTCATAATAACAAAGAAAGAGTAAACGAAAACCCTTAGCGAATAAATTATCAGAATTTTCATTCTTTTTATCGGTTTACTCCATGTGATTTACACGTTTGTGTATTGCTTTTCCACTCTTTCTTTGTTTTTTATAACAGTTGGAACTTCTATTTTAAAAATTATTGTTGTTTAGGGGGGATAGCTAATAGTTTGGACATTTAATGAAGAGTTTTTATTACAATGGAGTGGATCCAGAAAGAGGTGAAAAATAAGAAATTTGGATGTTAGTTTTTTAATTTTAGAAAAGGAAGAATAAAAATATAGTGGACATACAATTACAATAAAGGAATGCAGTATAGATCAGTATACTTGCATTCCTTTGCTATGAAAATGTATGGTGTTTGTTTAAGAAGGATAAGATATTGTGAACTACTCGCCACTTAGCTAAGCTTGAAGTGGGAGCTTCTCAGTTCCACGACGAAAGTAACCTTTCGTCTCCCTGAGCGTTACTTCGGGGTGTTCCACCCCTAGATGTCCAACGCTTGGATGCTCTTTTGGTACGGTTGATATTTTACGCAGGAACCGAATGGCTTGGTTTTCGCACTCTATTTTCTTCCTGTAACCTCATATATCAAGTTATCAAAGAACTTCATATAGCTAGTTTATCAAACGTTTTTGGCTATGCCAAACCGAAATTCATCTCCCACCTACCGTTGGGCTATCGCCCTTCACACGCTTGAGGAAGGAGAATTCTTTCGGTAAATTCGATAAATTATGCTTTGTATCGGCATTTAAATCCAATTATCTATATATAACGTATGATAGTTTTTATGTTTATAAATAATATTACTAAAAATCTAATAGAAAAAGAGCTAATGGGTGAAAGATAGGTTATTGTATAAGTACTTGTATAATTGCTATTTGGATTTTACAAATCGATTCAGTCTTGTATAATCAGTTACAGAGTGTGCTATAAGTATGCAAACTAGAGCCCTTAACATGTTAAGGGTGAAATAAAAGAATTGAATATTCTGACTTTATTTCTAGTTTTATAAAAAGGAACATCATATAGCTAATTATTTTCAAGTTAAGATCAATAATAACTAAATGTATATAAGGAGCCGAATTTAAATGGAAGACGTTCTACAATTGTTTAGAGACGCACTATCAATAACTGAACAACTGTATAAACAAGATGAGCAATTGTGGCATAAATGGGTTTCCTATTATGTTGATGTTGAAGCAGATAATAGTAAAATTGTGACTTCAGAATACCTTTCTCCATCATTTTCAATGCTTGTACAGTGGTTAGAGCAACAACAAAGAAAAGGTGTTTCTCCTCTAGATATATTTAAAAATATAGATGCTTACAGATTAATTATTCATGAGACCATAGGTGTCTTTATTGAACAAGAGTTTCGTAAAAATCAGACAGCTAGTACTATAGTGCATACAGCAACAAGTGAATCAGATGCGAACATATTGAATGAAAACTATGTAGAAGTAAATAACTCCGCGGTCTATTATAAGTTAAGAGATGGAATAGCTAAAAATCAATTTGAGGAAGATGAAAACACACGGTTAAAATCTTATCCTATTGAAACAAAGGATAGTAATGGAGTGGCACAGCTTTCCTCTCATAAAGATGAAGATCTAAAGTTAACGAACATTGAAGAGACAGCAAGATGGAATACATTAGTAGATGGTGTAATGAGTAATATGGATGATCTAACTGCAGATTGTTTAGATACCATCACGATTCAATGGTTGAATGAAGCAAAATCGCCTGATGAATTTATTGATTTTTCATATGAACAAGTTTTAGAAATGTGCAGTATTTCAAAGGCTAAGGCAAATGGTGTCGAATATTATAGGGTAGAAGATAAAATTAAAGTTGCGAAGCGGATTGCGGCCCTAGCGAGTATTTTTATATATCTAAATGATGACAATGAAGTAGTCGTATTAAATGATCGCGCTGAAACAGGTAAGCATTATGAAGTAAAACGCGAGGTAATTAAAAGACTATTTGTATTAGATTCCGTAGTTCTATGGAGAGATAAAAACACAAACGAATACATGGGGATAGAATCGTGTCGAATCAAACCGGGAAGTTTCTTATCCGGATATCTATATGGATCTAATAGTACTACAGCATTATTATCAAAAAAGGCACTTGAATATAATAGTTATAGACACAAATATCATAAAAGATTAATTCGATATTTGACATGGCAATGGAGAATACGTCAAATGTTTTCTAGCTTACAAAGACCTTATTCTATAGGTGGAGATAAAGGTTTGTTAGCAGTTATGGGTATAAATCAAAAACAAAAACCTAACCGTATCCGCGAACAATTAGAAAATGTTCTTAGTGATTTAGAAAAAGAAGAAGTAATTTCTCATTGGGAATATCATAATGCTTTAGAAGAAGAAAAACTGACAAAGAAGAATTGGTTTAAAAATTATTATTCACAGTTAGGAATAGTAATATTGCCACCCAAAGAACTAATTAGTTCAATGGAAAACTTAGCGAAAAAGAAAACAATTGATACAATAGATGAGGAAAGTCATCCAGTAAAAATTGTAGAAAAACCATTAGATACGAATGAAAATGAACAACTTATCAGGGAGAAAATAGAGTTTATTCATATGAAGAAGAATATAACTATGCGAGAACTATCAATAGAGATAGGTATATCACAGCCTACTCTTTCTAGATTTTATAATAAAAAAACAAAGCGTCTCTCTAGTACGGCGAGAAGCAAATTAAACCAATGGTATAAAAGACAAATCATCATCGATAAAATGTAAGTTAAAGCTAAAAATTAGTAAAAAAAAGAGTCCTATTTCTAGGACTCTTTTTTTTAGAGTATTTATATACTAATTGCCAAATAAACTTGCTGTATCAAGATCCTCATATTCATCATTCAAAGTTTTTGTTTCAGATTTAGAAACGTCTTCTTTTTTTACATCTTCATTATCGGATTGCTCTTCAGAAGTCTCAATTTCTTCATTAGGAGATTTTCTCTCATTATGGATGCTTGGGTCTTCATTTTTGATAATGAGATTTGAATCATTCAATAGGAACCGTTTAACCTCATTTAAAAAATCTTTATCTTGAAGTAAGATTTCTCTTTGCATTTGTTGTTGAATCTTATAATCACCAACATCTTGTAAGCCATGTTTATCAATAAAGTAACAGACAAGTTTATATAATGAATCTGCTATATTCCCTTGAGATTCAAACCATTTAAAGAATTCCTCGTTCTCAATTTTTTTGAGATTCCAAAAGAAAGATTCTCTTTTCTTGTCAGACATATTATCTCACCTTTTTTCGAGTAAGAATTTTCTTGATTACTTGCATCCCTCTAGCATTCATATCTACAGCATATTTTTCTGGAATCCATAATAAGTACATACCCACTCGCTCACAGTACTCTAATAATTGTTCATATAATTCATCTTTAAAAGTAACACTTCCCCCACCATATACACATAAAATTTCAGCTTCACTAGCTGTGTTACTTACATATTTTTCACCTGTATCTTCTAAGATAAGTTCAGCCTGTTCCACTTTTGTGATATTAAAGTACCCAGTTGCTTCTTCATGATATTTATGGTCTGGATCTTGAAGGATTTGTGAAAATTGTTGGCGTTTAATGTTTGTTCCACGCTCTTGGTTTAATAGCTTAACAGCTTCTTCTGTAGCGTGCCCAACTCCACGTCTTTCTCCACTACAAGCATCAATTACTGGATTTACGCCAACTGTGTATATATACTCAGTTGTTCCATCTCCAATGTCACTATGCAAGATTTTTTTGTTCTTAAAGAATGATTTTTTTACAGTCTCTACCTCAAGTTTGTCTTTATATAGTTTAATGAAATCACTAAACATATCTTCTTCGCCTTCAAGGATTGCATATAAAGGAGGAACACCTTCTTGAGTAATGTTTGCACTGTTAAATGCTAAACTGACCGTTACTTGTTCTTCCCCTACATAAACAACTACAACATGATTTGAATTAGTAAAACGTTGCTCTAGGTGCTTAGCATTTACAGGTGTCCATTGGCTTGCTGGAATAGCTGAAATAAGATCAACAGTCACATTAATTGATTGTGGTAGTTGTTCAGTTCTTTCCCACTCAAGCTGAACTGATTTATTTGCAATTAGTCCTAGCATATTAATTAGAGGTAAATCATCATTATATTTTTGGCCTACTTTAATGTTCATGTTTTTTGGGTTCTTCCCTGTTAGCATCGCTCGATTACCAATAAAATACATCCCGGATCTTCTAATTGATTTACTAGCAATATTTACAAACATGTTGTCTACTAAATTGATTACATTTTTTTGTGTGTTTGTTTCAGTTACATTGGGCATTGAGTAAACGCTTTGATATACGTTTTTCATTTTTATGTATTCACCATTGATGTAACCTTTAAAAGAATCGTTTCCAATATCACCTTCAATGTCTATATGAAGATTCTTCCCTTTTAAATCTGTCATTATACATCACCTCTATAATTTTTATTTCTTATTTATATTTATTAACTATATTATAACTTAAAATCAGAATGAAATCAAGAGTTCAGAAGGAATTGATATCAATAAAATATAAAATAAATATATTTTTGATATATTTTAAATATTAATAGAGTTAATGTTGTTTCGTGAGTTGGTGTGTTAGGAATGCCACCCGATAAATATAAAATGAATATATAATAGATATTAATTTTATATTAATTTTATATTTTATTTCAGCGTATTGGATAGATTTGCTTTTTTAAGTTAATAGTATGTTTGGTACTTCATTTGTATAGGTCCTGGAGAAGTTTTCTATATTCGTTGATAGGATTCCTTTAATATATTTTTAGAGATTAAGGTTAGACTTAAAAGTTTAAATTGTAATATTCTTAAGAGAATTTGATGTTTTAGAGGGTGTATCCGAATCCCCTAATAGCACAAACGTTATCGAAGTGTTATTTTAGTGTTTAACATTACGTGAACGCTATCCGTTTTTGTAGCGATTATCCCTTTAATATCAACGTTTATAAGTTTTTTTGAGGGGGATGCGAATGATACAAACGAGCTGTTTATTCTATAATTTTAATGAATAAACATGCTTTAAGGAACATCCCAAGAATCAATCTGTAAATTAATATATCTATAACGACATATCAATGAAACCTGGATAATATAGATCTGTGCTATAGCGACACATAAATTAGTTGCTGGTATTAAAATTGCATTATTATGTCTAAATCGTATCGATATATAAGGCTAAGATATCTTTGCTTCGGTTGTATAATGTAACTTTGTTATGATATGTCTTTAAGTTTGAAGTGGGAGATTCCTACGATTAAGAGACGAATAGCTTCGTTTCTAAGATTTAGGTCCTGCGTTAACATCTTTATCGTGAGATGGGCTACAAGAAGAGCAATCCCACTCACGAAGTTTTAGATTTTTAACGTCTGTATTTTGGTAACCACAACTTGCTTCCCGTATCAGTTTGCCTTTTTAGTTGAGTGAGCTCTGCAGAGCAAGAATTATAAGTTAATCCTGTTCCTGTTTCATTGTAGGTGTCATTCCATAGAGCGAGTAAACTAATTTAGGGCGTTTTGCTTTCTTTGATCCATGTATATAATGCGAGTTCACAGTTTACATAATAAAGTTTGGTATTGCTCTCTAGGTCTAGAGTAATAATGAAAGCATCGATTAGAGTGAGTATTTTGTATATGATCCTACTCAATTATTTAAGTTGAAATTCATTTTTTGCAAATAAAGTAGTTGGATTTGAAAGTTTAATACTTTCAAGAGGATTAGATGTTTTAGAGAATGTATCTGAATTCTCTACCGTATAAACGTTATCGAAGTGTTATTTTAGTGTTTAACATTACGTGAACGCTGTCCGTTTTTGTAGCGACTTTCCTTTTTATATCAACGTTTATGAGTTTTTTGAGAGAAATGCGACTGATACTAAAATAGTTTATAAAGTTTGATAAAAGATGTACAAGCTGATGATCAAGAAGGCTTTGTTTGTTAAATTTAGGGGGACATTATTTTGCCCTTGTAGTTTTATTTAAATGATACAAATGAATTTATCATTCTATATTTGTAATAAATAAGCATAATTTAAGGAACATCCCGAGAATTAATCTACAAATTAATATAGTTATGACGGCATATCAATGAAGTCTGGATAAGATAGATCTGAGCTATAACTACATATATTAGTTGCTAATATTAAAGCTGGATCATTATATATAAGGTTAAAAGATTCATTGCAACATATACTGAACGCTATAATAACGATTAGTACTTAATGACAACCAAATTTAAATATAGTAAATTCTCTTCAACATATCTTAGCTCTTTGTAAAACTAGTGTTACAAAGAGCTATTTTAATAATAAAATATAGAAGATAATCTTTTAATTATTAAATAAATAATTTCATTACAACAAGATTGAAAAAATATAGTATGAGCGCTTGTAAAGCGTTAAATTAACGCTTTACAAAACGTGAACGTTATGCGTTAATAAGCTATTAAATCCATTACCATAAGGTGTTAAGATATCCTTGCTTTGGTTGTATAATGTAAATTTATTAATAGCGTTCATAAAGCTCAATGATTTAGCGATAATGAAAGCTTTAATTAGTAACATTATTGTATGCAATCGAATGTCGCACTCAATATGCAAGACACGATCTGGTAAAAATATTAAAGAAGACTTGCAAAAACATGGAGCTTTATTAAAATGTTGGGAAATTATAGAACCTAGTCAATCTTCCCCAAAAATCGATAAAAGAATTTGCTGATTTCTGCAAAGTATGATGAATATGTTGATATTAACGATACTGAGGATATTTGGAGTTTACAGGAAGGGCAAAAGAGATATGTATATAGCTGTGATCATGCTGGAATTTCCTTAAAACGAAATAAAATTGCAACCGATACTTCAAATTTCATACAAGATCGAATTAAAATTTGAGTTGAGGAACAACTATATAGAATTTAAGTATATACACACTGGGATTTAGCATGAACGCTAGGCGTTCATGGCGCGTTCGGCCTTTTGATATCAAGGGATTAAGATGTTTTTGATTCGTTTAAATTTAGAAAAGTATTTTGGATAAGAATGATAAAAGACAGGAATTCTTGAGGTTTTTTCAATTAATAATATTATAAATTAAATCACTTTACCTTCTCTTCAATGTACAAAGGCGGTATGTATGAAGCTAAGTAAAAATGTATAGCTATATGAACGTTTGATGAGTGTTAGTTAGATGTATATTATAAAAAAATGTTTTACTTTCAAAGTTAAATAGCTATAAAAAAAAGATATAAGAGGAACTCCTTTTGAAAAATGTACACTCAGCATTGTGAAGATGAGTAAAAAAAATAAAAAAAGCGGAAATTACCGCTTTTTTTATTTTTTTACTAATTTGGATATGTATTTGATAGAAAATGCATATCCGAATTAGTTTCGATTGAACAAACGTTGAATGAACGTTTTCTTAGTGTTATCTTGTTGCTCTTGGCGATCTTCATTTAACAATTGAATTGTTTTATCCAGTTTTTCTTGTAGTAACTGAATTTGTAAATCTTTTTCTTCCTTTTCTGAGCGTTCCTGTAATAGTAAATTAATAATATCTTGGTTTTGTTGTACAATTTTTTCTTGTTGGTTAAACATATAGGAAAACTTATCTTGAATTATTGAAATATCCGTTTCTGAACGTTTCTGAAGTGTTACTTCAGTATCAGGTTCTTCTTGAACGCTATCCGTTTTTTCAGCGTTTTCTCCGACTATATCCATGCTTCGTGTAGCGGCCTCTTCTAATTTCCAGTTTTGATTTAGGTATTCCTTCATTTGTTTTAAAATATCTATATCATTTTCATAATAAATTCGTTGGTTACGTTCATTTCTTTCAAATATGTACTCCATTTTTTCTAGTTCAATTGACCATCTACGAAGTGTATTAGTATTAATATCTAGTTGCTTTGCTACTTCTTGTGCAAAATATCCATATTCCAAATTTCACACCTCCATTATTTGTGTGTTAGATATTCTTTCTTTATTAGGAGGATCATTCCTCTAAAAATAGAAATCTTTATAGGGCTACAAGGTAAGATTTTTTATTACTTTCAAAAGGTATCCTGTGTAGATACTTGTGTATTAGATTTGTCTATGTATCTAGTATTGAGGTAATTAAATTATAAACGCTATCCGTTTTCATAACGTTCACCTTTGAAAATAAGTGAATATTTATTAGATAATACAATAATTAAAGAATTACTTGAAATTTTATTATTAGAAGTTTGTTTCCAATATAAGAATTTTACTAGATATATGTGCAAGAATCAAAGCTTTCATTAATAGAATTAGTATCTAGTTAATATTCTTTTAATTTAAAATACATGAAAAGTTAATAAGGAAATCTATTTGAACGCTATCCGTTTACGTAGCGTTTTACTAGTGAATAATAATTCTCGATTTAAAAGGTACGTATTATTTAAATCTTAAATAATTATTTTGAGTTTCTTATATATAACAATTATAAGTCCTTTATTGAGGGGCAAAAGGGATAATTCTAGATATTACTAGTAATATTCCTGGCTCCTAAAACGGCTTAATCTTCGCCAAAAATGGCTTATGGGAGTGTCTTAGACCTTTACAAAATCTGCAGGGCATTAGAGGTGTTTAGTCTTAGATCGAAATGATTTTACAAATCTCTATTTAGGAGTTCACATTTATTAGTATGGACGATCTTTTCAGAATGCATTCAATTGCTAATGATATTAGAAGTGGGGGAAGAAGGGGAGCATATTAATGTGCTTAATTTGAAACAAATAGAATTTCATCAGATTTTAGGGAAGCCAATAATAGGAATCTGAATAATTATTTATATATTTTGCAAGTTTAATCGGATTCCCTAAAATTAGACAAAACAGAAAGATTTTCAGAATGCTATATTAAATAAATCTTGTTTTAAAAAGTAAAACCAATAAAAACATTAGAATAAATTATGATGCCTTTAAACATACTCTGACAAGCTATTCGGGATTTTCTCTTAGTAAATTTCAAAATTAATTCGATAGTAAATGACGAATTATCCAGAAATAAGTTACCGTTAATCTCATATGTAAATTGCCTGGAACTTCATAAAAAGATTCTATAAAATGATTTGTATTTTGAAGTTTCTTGTGTCGAAAAATAACAAGTTTATGATTTTTTATAAGAGGATATGACAAATAGCCTTGCTATATTTGAAATTTTTAAGCAAGGCTACATACTAGTATGATTTTTTAAATTTAATTATTTTCTTCTAAGAAATTATAGAAAACAAATTCTCTTTTTTTATTTGTGCCATGTAGAGAGTTCTTTTCTATTGCGTTATGATTTCTTCGTTCCCAATTTTGTTTAGATCTTTGTCCAAACATTTTTATAAAATGTGCGGGATTGCTATTTTGAGCTTCATTGTATTGGAACCATTGCACACATTCTTCAACATCCCATCTAGCATAGCGGTCGATATAAGGTGGCATCCTTAAAGCAATTGTGTATGCATCCTTTTCACTAAGGTGATTTAGTTCTTGACTTAAAATGTAGTAATAAGCCTTTCTCTGATCCTCACTTAGATAGTCGTCTAAATCTTGTGATCTGTTATTCTTTTCTTTTAATTCACAATACGTATTTGATTTTGCTTGTTTGTTTGCGCTGAAAATATCTACAGAATTAGACGAGACTTGTATATCATTCTTTATATCTTCGTGATTGGCTACAACAGTCTTCTTAAAGAGCTTTTTACTTAGAAATTCAGTGAAAGTAGAGCATACATCAATTGCTACAGCCCATTTTATCTTGAAGTATTCAATAATTTTTAAATAGTTGTTATGTATGGTTAAAATGTAAATTGAAGGGGCAATCTTACCGTGTCTTCGCACTCTAATTTGTTGGCATACTCCCAGATCTTGCAGCCATGTTAACACGTAGTTAATGACAGGTTTTGAAATACCTGATTTTTTGCTGATATGATCTTGCCTTACTTGGGAATATCCTTCTTGTACTAGGTACGATAAAACTGTTTCTAAAGCTTCATATTTTCTTTTGGTAAGGTAATCTTTTGTGGTAACACCTTCGCATTCTAGGACAATACTATCAATATAAGTAGTAACTTTCTTAATTGATTGATTTATAGCCCCAGGAGTTTTGGATAAATGATTGATGTGGGGACTTAGTTCCGCTTTTGCTCGACTGAGCAAAAAGTTGTGCAATAACACAGAAAAAACCTCCTAATTTCCCCACCACAAATAAACAGGAAAACAGAGGTTTTATATTCACATTGTATTCACCTTATGTTATGATTGATTAAGAAGTAAATACAATATAAAGTAAATTAAAACCTTACCAATTCGGGAATTTCCAATTGATTTCAGCGGCCAAACTGTCGATCAATTGGAAATTATGATGCGGTGGGTTTTTTTATTTAAATTATCATTTATAAAATTTGTTGTTGAAACATATTTTATAGCCTTTTTACATAAATATCAATCCCAGTAGGATTAATATTATCCTAAAAGTATTTTTTTTACAAAGTACAACAAAAATCTCATCAGAATATGAGTTTTAATAATTAATATTGTTCGAAGAAACTTTCTCAACATTTGTTATCTGAATAGAAACCAGAAAATCAATAATGTCATGTTAAACTAGTATAAATATAGAATGCATGTATAGATTTGGTTATAAGTAACGGGATATATGATCTATATTAATAGGGGATTACGCCCACTTCATATACATATTATGTTAAAAAGACTTCTTAGAAACACATATAAGTATTTTTCAAAAAATTTCGATAATGTTATTTGTGTGCTGATAAGGGGGAGTAAATGTTGAGAAAATTTATGAATGAATTATACAACGTAATAAATGCTAAAAACTTAAGTATTCGAAGTTTGGCAAAAGAAACAGGAGTAAGTAAATCTGCACTTTGTGACGGGTTAACTGGAAAAACTGAAATGAAGTTAGAATCCTTTTTAGTTATTATTGAAAAGGTCTATGAAAATAGAAATGAAAGAAAACAAAAAATAAATGAATTTATTCTATTATGTGAAAAAGATTTAAATATCCGAAAAGCTTTGGGCTATTGCCAGTGTACTGGTGAATACTCCATTATGCAAAAAGTTATTGATAAGAAGTTGGGCAATATACAAGAGGAAAAATTGGGTGATTCGGATGGGAAAGAAAATTATAAAAAGATAAGTAAATATTTAAGTATCTATGATTTATATAATAAAAGAAATAATAGAAAATTAACGGGTCAAGAATTGTTAGATGAGTTAGATGCTAAAAAATTTTCTAATAACCAAGAATGCCAAGTGATTTTGAACATATTATATGGACTTGCAATGTATGACATCCCAAATTATAGAGCTATGACTGTATTTTCATCAAAAATAGAAAGCCATTTGAAGGAAGTTGATAATGAGTTTATTAAAATCTGTTTGGAAATGCAGTATAAGGAAAGAACGGCATATCTTAAATTGTTAGAAAATGATATTAAAAATTGTAGGAATGTATGTAAAGAAATATTGGAATCGAAATTTGATTTTCCGATCATTAAAGCATCAGCATTATGCTGTTTAGGAGAATCTTATATTCTAGGGAATGGTTATAATATTTTGAAGGCCGAAAAATATTTAAAGGAAGCCATTAAAGTTTTAGAGGATTCGGATGTATCAAAGGATAGTAAAAAGTATTTTGCTTTTAAGACGACTTTAGCATTTTTATATATAGAATATGGATATAACCTTGTTGAGATTGATTTTGATTATATTGATATTGGTGAACTAGCTTACTATGAAAGTAAGTTTGGAGATAAAAATAGAGGACTTGAGATGTTTCATAAACTACAAGAAGAAGGTAAATTAACTGCGATTAGATCATATTACCTTTCAAAGATAAAGGATGATATACATTTGATGAAAGAGTCTTTGGAAAAATTCGAAAAAAATGGGAATTTATATTATGTTCAACTTGTAAAAGATGCTTTAATAAAAGAAGGAGTGAAATAGCATGAAAAAAAGATTGTTTGCTATGATATGTCTTTTAAGTATTTCAACTTTATTTTTCAGTATTGACGACAATAAACCTGTTAATTCAAAAGAACGAATGCATTATATGATTTCTGATCCTGGAGGACATTAAATAATATAGACATCATTTTTATCTTTTAGACGCTACTTTTGTAGCGTCTTTCGTGTTTTTTAGAGATGTCCGTTTTTTTTTTAGTTAACCAAAAATAGGACTATAGTGATGTTTTTCACAAATAAATCATCTGTAAGATTGTTGAAGGAGGAATAATTTATGAATAAATTTGATAAAGAATGGTTTGAAAAAATATTCGATGATGAAGATAGTAGTTTGTATGTAATTTATAGCGATATCTCTGAGATTTTTACTAATAGGGAGTACTTAGAAGAAGAGAGAGCGTCTTCATAAGTACGCTCTCTCAATTTGAATCAGAATTCGCTCTTGTTTTAAATCTTAAGTAATTTACATACTCAAGTAGTTCTTCCTCAATTTTAGGTTTATGTTGGTCTGGAATACTCATGTATTGCTCATATAGTTTCTGTGAGAAATTGGCGATTAATTGTTGTTTGTTTTCTCCTTCTCTTAATAATTCATTATCAGCTATTTCATGATTTAAAAGATAATCTGTACTTACACCAAAATATGATGCGATCTTTTTAAAATTTTTTAAATCAGGTTCTTTTACACCGTTTTCCCAGTTTGTTAATGTACTATATGCTACGTTTAAAGACTCTGCGAGTTCTTTTCTCTCCATATTTTTAAATATCCTTAACTTTTTTAGGTTAGTTCCAAAATTACTTTTTTCCATAATCTTCACCTTTCTAATCCGTTTGGGATTTTTTTAATCCTTACGGGATTGACAAAACGCTATAAGCGTTTTAAAATGCAAATAGGGGGGTGATAAAATGCATAATAGTTCTAATTTAGTAATTTTAACTCCGATAAGAGCAACACGTGAGGCCAAAGGATTGACAATTAAGCAAGTTGCAGGTGACTTGAGAGTGCCTAAAAGTGTGTTACAAGAAATTGAAATCGGTAGAAAAGGAACAATTGCTCAACGTGCTCAAAAAATTGCTGATTACTATATGGAACCAATTGAAAAGTTATTTACTCCAACATATTATCGAGCAAAACTAGAGTAAACTAATGTTAAAAATCCTATAGGGATTAAAAAAACTTTGTATTTACATTGTAAAGCAAAAAGTATCTAAAGATAAACTTTGAATAATATAATTTTAAGTGAATTTTTCGAACGATAGATTGAATATTTAGTTTCTTGTTCTATGAAAACTGCATATCATTTGAGGGAGCTGTTAGTATGTTGAAACGATCGTATCAAACGTTACTCATAGTCACGAGTATGCTTCTAATTGTCTTGAATTTTGTATTTCCACTGACGAAAACGAGTGCTGAAGTCATTAATCGTGAGAAATATGAAATGAATTGGAGTTTTAGTCCCATGTACGGGAAAGACCTACGGACAGAACTATTGAAGAATGCGAATGGGCAAATTGCGTATTGTTTAACTTATGGAAAATTAAGTCCCAACGGTAATGACCTTCCAGAGATGGGGCGCACAGATGATGTTGTATACCGAGTTCTTCTAAATGGATATCCGCAAAAGAGTCCAGAAGAATTAGGAGTTTCTGACTGGAAAGAGGCGCATTACGCGACACAGCTTAGTGTTTGGGCAGCGTTAGGTCAAATTGACATTAGCGAGGTTCAGCATCGCAATGGAAATGTTGCAAAAGCCGTAAAAACCATTATTGATGGTGCAAATGCAAGCCAGGAAACACAAGACATGTACATGAATGTAACACCAACAGACAATCAAGAAGCAAAGTTAAACGGTGAGTACTTTGAAACGACAGTGTATCAAATTGAAAGTAACGCTAAGAGCGGTGTGTTTACAGTTCAACTAGCTAATGCACCGAATGGAACGAAAGTTGTTTCTACAAAAGGTGAAGCGAAACAACAATTCAATTTAGGAGAACAATTCCGTATTTTAATACCGAAATCCTCTCAAACAGGTAACTTTTCCTTAAAAGTAACATCTAATCTTTCTAATTTGCAGGCAGTAGCTTATCAAGGAACTGATAAGGTCCAAGATGCAACAGTCCTTTTAGAAAAAAATGCGGAAAAAGTGAGTGCCGATCTACAAGTAAACTGGAAATCCCTTGGTGGATTGAAAGTTGTAAAAGTGGGAGAACAAAAAGAATTGCTACAAGGTGCAGTATTTGAAGTCATGAACAGTGCAAATGAAAAATTAGGCACAATGACTACAAATGAGCAAGGTTCAGCAAGCCTTTCTGGTTTAGAAATTGGAACTTATACTCTTAAAGAGGTAAAATCACCTACTGGTTATGTATTGAATGGGCAGCCACAACAGATTGAAGTTAAAACAGGCGAGGTTGCTACGATTACAGTACAAAACGTAAAAGTAAAAGGAAACATTGAGATTAAGAAATTAAGTGATAGCGGAAAAACTCTTCCAAAAGTAGAGTTCACAGTGTATACAGCAGAGGGAAAAGAAATCACAAAAACAACTACAAACGAGCAAGGGATTGCACAAGTAAAGGATCTTCCGTATGGAAAGTATTATTTTGTTGAGATAAAAGGGGTAGAAGGATACCTTCTTAATCAAACTAAATATCCATTCGAGATTAAAGAGCAAGGAAAAACGCTAACATTCACAGTCGAAAATAAAGAAGTAAAAGGAAACGTGCAACTTCTAAAAGTAGATGTAGAGAATCCAGATAAAAAATTAGAAGGTGCGGTGTTCGTTCTTCAAGATAGTAAAGGGAAGAAAATTAGTGAACACAAAAGTGATAAAAACGGGTTGATTGAAGTGAAGGACTTACCATTTGGAGCATACTCTTTTATTGAGAAGCAAGCACCAACTGGTTATGTTTTAACGAAAGAATCTATTCCTTTTAGTATCTCGGAACAAGGAAAGACAATCATGCTAACAGCGCAAAATAAGCGAATCATAGGAGAGTTGGAGATTAGTAAGGTAGATATTGCGGATGGCAACAATAAACTTCCAAACGCTGAATTTACTATCTTTAACGAGCAAGGAAAAGAAGTTGCAAAAGGAAAAACAGATGAAAACGGCATTGCAAAATTCAAGATTCCATATGGAAAGTACACGTATAAAGAAACGTTCGCACCAGACGGATATCTACTGAATGAAGAAATATTCTCTTTTGAAATTAAAGAGGATGGTCAAATTATTAAGCACACGGTGAAGGATCAGAAGAAACCGACACCACCTACAGAACAACCACAAAAACCAGAAGTACCACAATCACAGGTACCGGAACAACCAAAAGTAACCGAAAAACCTGTTATTCCACAACTAGAGACACCACAACAGATTATTATGAAACCACAACTAGAACAAACACCAAAGAAAATCGAAACGTATCTTCCGACAACAGGCGGTAAAGCCGAAAATCCATACATAAAATGGATTGGTCTTGCATGTGTCGTACTTGGCTTAATTGGAGCCGTATTTGCAGTAAGAAACCGTAAGAAAGCTCAATCGTGATATGAAAGAGTATGAAGCTCATTTTAGTGAAGTAGATGAAAATCCGTTAGGCTTTGCTATTGGATGTCGGAATGCATGTATACTCGTAATGCCCATTTGGACGGTTGTTTTTTTGATAGGGAGCAAGATATAAGAAACCGAGAGGGAGATGATATGAGATGTCAGAAATCTACGTCGGTAAAATAAAAAATTTAGGGAAACTTGGGGAAGACGTTATGCGGCGCAAGAGTGCTTGGTTGTCTGAAGAATTGATGCAAGCAGTTTCAATCGCTCAAACTGTAATTAAACCATTAAAGCAACATGATTATTGGATAGAATCCGCTACAAAATTATTGGCAGGAAGTATTTTGTATCTGGATCAACGGCATAAAAACCTATATTACCTAGATGTGAAAAAAGTTATTGAGTTCACGGAAAAAATGTATGAGAGTGAAGCGAACTTGGTAGAGGTAGTAAATTCGCTTGAGAATGAGCATCCAGCTTATCATATCTTCCATGAGCTAGGTCTTTATTCAAAAGAAACAAGGGATGCGATAACTATCACTTTGCTATACATTCTTGAAAAACATCAACGTGAAAAGCAAGAGGAACAAAAAGAGTATTTTTGGTTTCAGTAGTAGTCAGAAGAGGGAAATGAAATAGAAAGGAGTGCAATACATGTTAGGCGTAGCTAAGAAGTATACAAAGGTGATTAGAGCGTTGAAAGAACTGAATGAAGGGGAAAAGGTTGCAGGTGTCATAAAAGCTCGTTTTGGAGCTTATAAAACGGTCATAGAAGGTGTGAAGAAAACAACAGATGATTTTATTTTCATTTTTGATCCGAAAGGCATCTTTTATGAAGATACCCATCAAGAAAAACGAAAACAAGGATATCAAATCATCAAACATGATTTACTAACTGGTTATGAAACACTACAAATGGATCTAAAACAAAAATCCGTTGTGTACATCAGTGTAGAAACGGAAACGAGTACGTATCAAGAGAGAGGGGAAGCATTATCAAATTTTCTTCAATATCTAACAGAATGCAAGAATATAAGACCGATTCACCTGGTATTTCATCAATATGATTTGTACCCAATCCCTCATATGGAGCAGTTTTTAAAAGAAAGCGCAACATACCACATTCAGCATTCAATCGTAGTTGAATCTCAATCCGCATTACAGCACATATACGGAAAAGAGGCAGCACAACGCATTATCACTTCGTACAACACAACAATCCTAGCATGATATCAAGCACTCGTTCACTATTTTATCCTATCTAGATGGCTAGAAAACTATACAAGGGAGAAGCGTTTTTCTCCCTTCTTTATCAAAAATAGGAGGCGTTCATATGGGAAAAGAACAAAGGCTCACATTCTATGATATTGCCGCATCACAAGCTCATAGTGTCAAAACTTTTGATGGAAAAACATACGAACTGAAAGGCACCATCGCAATTGAAAATAACACAGGAAGCATTGAAAATGTAGCTCAAATTTATTATCAAGTGCGTTCTGTCAGAGACGAACATCAAAACTTGATCGCAAAAAGGAAACATAAACAAGCGGAACTAGTAGCCGTAAAACAAAAGTGTAAATAAAAAAAGCGATTTTGAAGTGTGCTGAGAACAGAGCACAAAGTAATTTGCTCTTTGACAATTTAGATGTATATTGCGTATATCTTCCTTTCAGTAATGATGTAGAAGGATGATATACGGCTTTCAATATATATGCGTGCCTCCCTTGAAACGGTCACTAGAGGGGTTAGGTATACGATTATCGTTAGAAGAGTGCGTACGTAAAACTCATATCTGTGACCATTGGAAATGCATTGTATCAAAAATCTGTTTGCGCTAGTGATCGTGAGGAATATCCCATTTTGACATTCTGAAGAAGCGATGAACCATACAAACAGTAGATACATAAGGTTCTACGTTCGCGCCAAAATACGTAGTGCGGTATTGGGCCTATAGAAGCTAGGTCGGGGTTAGTTTCTATACGCATACCAATACAGGGTTCGTCATTCCAGCCATAAATGATATTTCCATTTTCTATCCCACTTTCCTTTAAATGTTATAAAATAAAGACAGATGTTGAAGTTTAGATGTGTCTCATCACACTTCAAAATCGCTTATAAAAATATGACATAGGGAGGAACATGTATGAGTCGTAAAGGGTGGATCATTTCCGCTGTAGTTGGACTGTTAATTGCAATTGGTATTGGTTCAACATTTGTCTTTAGTTCGGGAAAAGGGGAAGTAATGGAACTTAGTCCGTTAGAAATGAAGAAGTTCATGAGTGAGGATGGCACAGGTTTTGTTATGTTGAATAATGATAAAAAAACAAGAGAAGATATCCTCTTTAATGTTGGAAAATTAGCAAAACAAAACAACGTCCAGGTGAAAGAATTATTTGGAGGTAGAGAAGATGTACCAAGAACAAGTAATCAGCACGACTTTGGTTTGTCACAAAAACGTGATACCCTTGCCTACTATGAAAAAGGAGAGTTGAAGAAAGCAATTAAGTTTGAAAAAATTAAACCATCTGAATTTGAAAAAGAAGTGGGGTTCTTTATTCAAAATTGCAAAGAACAATATCAGAAGTAATCACATAATCATTGAAAGGTGGTGATATAGTGGCGATTACACAGAGGGAATTAAAAAAAGAAAAAGATATGGTAGCAAACCTATTAAGAGCCAATGGTCAGGATTATAACCATTGGCTTCATTTACATCATCAGAAATACATTGAAGAAAATCAAGATTTAGTAATGAAAGCTTTACAAGCTTATAAAGCAACATCAACAGAAGTAAAGGAAGACAGCAAGGCGAATGAAACAAGTCAGCTTAGTAACGTATAAGCATTTAAAAATGAAAAGGGAGTGAATGTATATGTCAATGTTGGAAACATTATCTCAAATGTTAGTGTTAGGTGATGCGATGGATGGTCTAATTAATACGGGTACTTCATTTATTACATGGATGCAAAGAGGAGCAATAGTTAGTACAGCAATTGTTTTTTGTTTTGGCGCTTACCTCTTAATATGGGGTGGTGAACGAGGGAGACATAAATGTGTTTGGTGGTTTATTGGTGGGGCAGTCGGACTTGTTATCGTAATGGGATGCCAATACTTAGCAGAGAGCGTAAATAGCAATGTGAAATTTGGTCAAATTTTATTCCCGTTTTTCTGGATGAAATAGTGAAAAAATATAATTAAGGCAATGAGGAGGCTATGCAAAGGGTATGGCTTTTTTTGTTGCCTTTTTTTATGGAATTTGAGTTTTATTAAGAAATTAGGAGGGGAATTATGGGGGTGCCAAGTGTATTTGAAAGTGCTCTGGTTATTGGTGATATACAACCAATTATCTCAATGCTAAAACCAGAAGCATTGTTAAGAGCTGTGATATTCTTCATAGTTATTTGGGTATTGATTTCTGTTTTTTGTATCTATCATAAGTACGCAACCAATAAAGCTGAAAATAATAATTCAAGAGATCATTCGAAGTGAATTTAAATTAAACGGAAGAAAGGAGAAGCCATGTTTGTCATTTTTAAGAGTAGCAATGGAACAGAAATTGAGTTGGGTAAGCAATATTCGTTTCATGAAGCTTATATCTTAACGAAGCGATTAGAACGAGTTTATAGAGAGGCAGGGCGGCAAGAACATATTGATTTTGATTTGTTAGATGGTCATTCCAATGAAATTTATAACGGTACATTATCACTTGGTTCGAGATATGCAGATCACATTTTTGATCACATTTCTAAAAAAATGAATGTGATGCAATTAGATCCGGAACAAGAGGAACAAAAGAAGGAGCTGTTAGAAACATTAGAAAGAGAAATCAATGATTCTCCTTTTCATGAAGAATATGAATATCAAGAAGAATCACCAGAAAGGAAGGAAGAACCCTCTTATAGTCCATCGGCTGAAGTAAAAACACAAGTAAAGCCTGGAAAGGAAAATAGAAAAGGATTCAAGATTATTGCGAGTGTTATAGGAAGTGTGGTGTTAATTGGAGCTGGTGCCATATTTGCCTTTAAGTTATTCTCTTCCGAGCCAGTTTCGAGTGCAAATGCTGGTTCTGAACAATATGTAGTAAAAGGATTACAACAGGCAGCCATTCAACAATATGGAGAAGCTGTCAAATACTTCGATAAGGTCAATTACACAGAATTAGATAAAGATAGTCAGAAGGCAGTTTTATTTACTTATTTATTAAATGGAAAGGCAAATAAGGCACTACAATATGAGCCTAAATTTGCAGAAAGTGTGGTTGCTTATTTTATTGGGATAGACAACATGAATAAAATCAATGAAATTGATGTCAAAAATGATGTAATCGACTTTGAAAAGGCAGCGCTTAATAAGAAATATGAGGAGGTAATTAAGCTTAAGGGGAAAGTCAATATGGATGGTAGACGTGAGAAACTGATTGCTGAAGCTTTTATAAATCTAAAAAAATATGAAGATTGTTATTCTTTTGCCAAAACGCAAGGAAATAAAAACTTAATGAAAGAGGTTAAAGAATTAGAGAAACGAGATGTCCAACAATCTACGATAAGTGAAGAGGAAAAGAAATCTAAGATTGAAAAAATCGATAAAGATCTACAGAACATCTAAGGGGGAGAGAATAACATGCCTTTAAATTATGAGAATCTGTACAAAAAAATGGGAATTGTTTTTCTTGGTGGTTCATTGATATTGAGTACGACAGGGTGCAGTTGGTTTGGAAGTAAGGAATCATCAAAAAGTAAAACAGCCATTACAAAAAAGGTAGATAAGAATAAGCCGGAGGAAAAGAAAGAAAATCTGAACAAACAAGATTTCGAAGCAATTACAGAGAATGCAATTCAAAGTAAGGATAATGAAGTTGCTTATGTACTTGAAGAGCTGGATAAATCAAAAATTAATTTTAAAGAAAAATCTATTGTAAGTAATCTTCAAAATGGGGATGACACCACTTCTCGTGTTCTAGCACTCTTTGATAAAGAAACGACAGATAAATCACTTCAAGATACAACAAAAGATAATGTGATAGCAGCTATTACAGATAATAAGCCACAAGTCACCGTGAATGGAGATCACTTTGCATTTGGCGATCAAAATATTGATTCTTCAGTAGCGAGTATAGGAGATATTCTTCCACCAGAGAAGAAACCAGATGCAATTGTGAACCCACCAATTATAATGGAGGGTGAGAATGGTAATACGGAAAATACAGGGACAGAAAAACCAAACCCACCTATAGAGCCACCAATAGAGCCGGAAAAACCAACAAATCCAGAGAAACCGACAGAGCCAGAAAAACCAACAAATCCAGAGAAACCGACAGATCCAGAGAAACCAACAGAACCAGAGAAACCAACAGAACCAGAGAAACCAACAAATCCAGAGAAACCAACAGAACCAGAGAAACCAACAAATCCAGAGAAACCAACAGAACCAGAAAAGCCAACAAATCCAGAGAAGCCGACAGAACCAGAAAAGCCAACAAATCCAGAGAAGCCGACAGAACCAGAGAAAACAACGAATCAAGAAAAGCCAGTTCTGAAACAAAATGAAAAGATGGTAGCGAGTAAATAAAGAAAAAACCAACTGATATTGTCAAAAAGGTACTCATAAAAAGAGTACCTTTTTTATTTGAAAATACATGTAATCTAATTTTTTTACTGAAAGGAGTCATATAGATGTTTGTTAATAGTGCAAATTTAGTACAAATTTCAAATCTAGATAAAAGTTTAATGGTGGTAGGTCGAGTAGGGACAGGGAAAACGAGGGAATTGAAGAAAATGGCTTTAAGTTTATCAAAAGTTTTAGTGTTAGATCCACTGAGGGAATACGAAGACGAAGAATTTGAGAAGCAAACAGAGGGGCATGTGACTTTACAATATTTAGATTGTGAATCAAATGAGGGATATAGGAATTTTAAAATTACAGAAGATGTGATAAATATAGCTAAACAATTTGAATATGTAATTGTAGATGAAACCAATTATTTATGTCAGGAAGATTTTATATATTTTCTTCAACAAATGAAGGATTCCGATATAAAAGTAATAGCGAGTTTTCAACAAATGCCAACAGATGCTCAAATTACTAAGAAATTTCGATACATCATATCTTTAGATGTAACGAATGATTTCGATAAGATAACAGAGTATGAAAAATATAATTATGATTCCGGATTTGGTTTGAAAAAGTAATACGTGTGGCTAGATTGAACAGAGGTGATGCTTTGATATGTATAGTGAAAAGATATCAATCAAATATAAATTAGCTGAAAAAGAAGTACTCATTCCATTGAGTGCTTTTTTGTTTGTTGGAATGGTTTTAATCGCTAATTTTTTACTCAACTTATCTTTAGAGCTGATAGAAACAACATTTAGTGATTTATTACACCCCAAACCATTTCATATGGAGGTAGGATTTCTTTTTCAGATGCCGATTGCAGAGCATCCGATATACTACATGCTTGTTTTCCTTGTAGTGATTGGAACCATTGCAAGAACGGTGTATAAGCTGAAATCTTCCTTTAAAAACTTAAATAATCATCAGAAAGGATCTAGTCGTTTTACAACAGTTGAAGAGTTGAAAAAGCAATACCGAGCGGTACCAGATCGAGAAGAATCATTTAAAGGTGGCGGTGGTGTTGTTATTTCTCGACTAGGTGATAAGGTATTTATTGATGATAGCCCGGTAAACAATTTAATTATTGGTACAACACGCTCTGGTAAAGGGGAAACCTTTGTATTTCCTACAATTGATGTCTATTCTAGAGCGGAACATAAACCATCTTTAATTTTTAACGATCCAAAGGGTGAATTATTCAGTGCATCGAAAGAAACGTTGGAAGAACGAGGGTATCACATTGAAGTTTTGAACCTGTTAACTCCACTTGATTCTATGAGTTATAACTTATTGCAGCTTGTCAAAGATGCCTATAAAGATGGAGATTATTCAACGGCACAGGCATTATGTAAAACACTCTCACACACTTTGTATTACAACCCAACTGTAAAAGATCCTTTTTGGCAACAGTGCGCTATGAGCTTGTGTAACGCCATGATATTAGCAGTTACAGATAAATGTATTGCGGAAGGTACAGAAGAAAAAATCACAATGTATGCAGTTGCAAATATGTTATCAGAACTTGGTTCAAAAGAAGTAATCGTAGATCCGGAAGCAGATCCACAAAATGCATTAGATTTATACTTTGAAGGTTTACCGGCGGATAGTGTTGCGAAGATGCAATATGCAACCTCAAACTTCTCAAAAGGAACGACACGAGGCGGGATTTTTACCCAAACAATGAATGGACTTTCTATTTTTACATTTGATGAAATCGCTAAAATGACCGCAAAAAATAGTGTGGATTTAAAACGTGTCGGTTTTGGAAAAACGATAAAAGGAAAAGTAACATCTAGAAAACGAGTAGAAATTGTATTTCCAGATGGCTCAAAGGAGTCTATTAAGGCAGATATTACAGGACGTTTTGCATTAGATTTCAAACAAGTAATACAAGTTGGAGATACCATTCAATGTAAT
Source organism: Bacillus sp. BB51/4 (assembly GCF_008368845.1). Lineage (NCBI taxonomy): Bacteria > Bacillati > Bacillota > Bacilli > Caryophanales > Bacillaceae > Bacillus > Bacillus sp. BB51/4. Next base: position 6,043 of record NZ_QOSC01000023.1, on the reverse strand, counting down.
GAAAAGGAAGATCCTCAAACGAAAACATCTATTTCTATTACAAAAATAGATGAAAAAACAGGTCATACAGAATTTAAAGTAGTAGAAGAAAATAAAGATATAAAAATAACAAAAGTGGATTATTTCGATAAGCCAGTAGCTATTTTTATGATTACACCAGACTTTGATTCTTCGAATCATGTGATTGCTTCTATTTTTGTAAGGCAGCTTTATTTTATATTGGCAAAGGGTGCATCCCTCGCTCGTGGAGGGAAATGTCACCGTGAAGTGGTTTTTTGCCTAGATGAGTTTGGAGTGCGCCCATACGGGCATGTAGAGAATCTCCTTAGACAAGAGATGGGAGTCTGTGCTTAACCCATTTACCACCTTGCTTACCTAGAAGGGGAAACCCGGAGGGGACCAGAGCATGCAAGGAAAGCCCTAAGTTACCTAAATGACCTAGGTACGACTGAGGGGCAAGGTAAAAATGTTATGAATAAGGATGAAGGCCAAACTGCTTGAACCATAGTCCAAAGTGGAGTATCGTCGCCCGAAGTGAAGGGTCATTGAAACGCTTCGCAGTCTAAGAATGGAAATATTGCCGAAGTTTCCATTGAACATACGTGTTACGTATGGCAGACCAAAGACTGACTAACTTGAATAACAAGTAACGGACGAAAGTGGCATCCGACATCATAATTAGTCTAGTCTCTATATGTACTAAATGGGGATTGCCTAACTTGGAGTGCCTCGTAAGGAGGCTATTGAGGATGATACCAAGTGTAAAAAGCAAGGTATGTGGCTCATGAAAATCCAATATGGCAACGGAGTTCTCGTAGTAGTCAGAGCGAGGGAAAGCCTCGTACAAGGCGAAGGAGAACAGTCTTTTCGACTAATATTAAATTGGGAAGGGGCGTGAGGCTCTTGCGAAGCCCAAAAATCGTATTAGAAAATCTAGCATCTCACAGTAAGAAAGCAGGGTACAAATACAAGAAATTATATCGAAATCTGTACAATCCATTATTTTTCCTTGAAGCTTATCAAAACATATACGCTAGCGAAGGAAATATGACTGCTGGAACAGATGGAAAGACCATTGACGGAATGTCTAAGAGAAGAATCTCAGGATTAATTGATAAATTGCGAGATTATTCTTATCAGCCAAAACCAGTAAGAAGAGTTTATATTCCAAAGAAAAATGGAAAAAAGCGTCCGTTAGGCATACCTTCCGTAGAAGATAAGTTAGTCCAAGAAGTCATAAAAACCCTACTAGAATCTATCTATGAACCAACTTTTAGTAAGTTTTCTCATGGGTTCCGCCCTGAAAAGAGCTGCCATACAGCTCTAATACAGGTTAAAGGCACGTTTACTGGGAGTAGATGGTTCATCGAAGGTGATATTGAAGGCTTTTTTGACAATATTAATCATCATATCCTTATCTATACTCTAAGGAAAAGGATAGATGATGAACAATTTATTGCGCTTATATGGAAGTTTCTTAGAGCCGGTTATTTAGAAGACTGGAAGTTCCATAAGACGTTTAGTGGTACACCACAAGGTGGTATCCTTAGCCCCTTATTAGCAAATATTTATTTAAATGAATTAGATAATTTTATGAATCGTTATAAGTCAACTTTTGATGTAGGAAAGACTAAAAGGACAAATCCAGTTTATTCTAAAATACAACATCAGATAAGTAGGGCTAAGAAAAAACTAAGGGAAGCTAAAGAAAAAGATGAAGTACGGGAAAAAGAGTTGACCAATAAGATACGTGAGTTATTAGCTGAAAGAGAACGCACTCCTCAACGGTATCCAATGGATGAGAATTATAAACGAATTCAATATGTGAGATACGCCGATGACTTTCTAATTGGGGTTATTGGGAGTAAGGAAGATGCGAATAGAACAAAGAAAGACATCGCTAATTTCTTGAAATCTGAACTTAAGCTAACATTATCTGAGGAGAAAACACTTATAACAAACACAAGAAATAAGGCTCGATTTTTAGGTTACGACGTTAAAGTTGGACGAGATTTCCACTCCAAACGGCGAAGCGATGGAATAAAAACAAGAGCATTCTCGTTAAAGTGTGAACTATATATGCCTGCTGATCTTGTCTATAGTCGCCTATTTAAAAAAGGGGCAATAAAAGTCAACCAAAAGACAGGTCAATGGAAACCAATTCACCGTCCAGAGTTAATTAAATTAGTGCCTCTTGAGATTTTAAGGAACTATAACGCTCAAATACGTGGAACCTATCAATATTATCAACTGGCGGTGAATGTGTGCCATTTAAACAGTTATAAGTATCTCCTGGAATACTCTATGTATAAAACCTTAGCAAATAAGTACCGTACTACCTTAGGCAAAGCTAAACAAAAATTTATGGTGAATGGAATATTCCAAGTCAGTTATAAGACAAAGTCCGGCAAGAAAACGGAAGTGCTTTATGATAAGGGATTTCGTAGGAATAAAGCTCCTATAACTAAAAAGGATATAGAAAAACTTCCTTCGGAAGTATCCTACCAATCCCGAACATCGCTTATTCAAAGGTTGATGGCTAATCAATGTGAATGGTGTAAGGCTGAAGAAGGCTCAATGGAAGTTCATCATGTTCGAAAGTTAAAGAACCTTAAAGGGAAAAAGAAATGGGAAAGACAGATGATAGCAAGGAACCGTAAAACAATGATACTTTGTCGAAAGTGTCATCGTGACCTGCATAACGGGAAGCTAGACTGAAGAGACGGAGAGCCGTATACCTTGAGAGGGGTACGTACGGTTCGGGGGGGAGTTCTCGGAAACCTAAGACCGAGAGGTCTTAAGGCGCCGGGTTCTTACCCTACAATATGCCGAGTATTGAAGGAATGGCAAATATTATCACGGTTTGTCTTGGTAGAAATGTTCGCTTTAACCTTGTAATCCAGGCATATGCACAATTAAAAAATAAGTATGGTGAGGATGCAGATACGATTGATGGAAACTGTGGGAATACCATCTACATTCTAACTAACGATCAAGAAACCGCCGAAAAAGTGTCCAAAAAACTAGGGAATCAGACAATTAACCTACCTTCCCGAAGTGGAAAAGGTCTTTCTACTGATAAAAATAAAACGGAAGGTCTAGATCAACGACCATTGTTAACAGCAAATGAACTTATGAATTTTAAAGAAGGAGAAAGTGCCGTTATTCGTGTCATAAAACGTCAGGATAATAACAGAAAACGGATCAGACCTCGCCCGATTTATAATACGGGGGAAACAGCCTTAAAATACAGATGGGAGTACTTAGGAGTAGAGTTCGATACAGATAAATCTATTTTAGATATAGATATTGATTCTCTACATGATGATGTAAATCCAAAATCACTTATTGTAGATTTTCTAGGAGAGAGAAAAGCAGAACAAATTGAGAAAAAAACATCAGAACCAGAACAAGTACAAGAACAAGAAGCTTCTTCCCAAATAGAGACACCGCAGCCAGTAGAAGAACCAACAATGATGGGAATTGATGAAGAGATTCCGGAAGAGGCGTTTCAGCAGGAAGATAGCCCGTTTAATTCCCTCTCCATTGAAAATTGGAAAGAAAAAACGGTTAATGAATTTTTCGAATCTGATTTAGCAGTTTTGAAACTGGTTGATAAGTTCTTTTTAGCGCAATTAGGTAAATCAATAGATGAAGTTGAAAATCAAGAAATGGGCGAGTTTTACAGTGAATTTCAAATGTTAGCTCACAATGACCACATCGACAAAAGTGTTTATCAAGCAGTCGAAAACAAGATTAATCGAATCTTGCGTGATTTAGAAGAAAAAGAACAAGTAACAAGTTAGAAAGCACTCAAATGATTGAGTGCTTTTTTGAATCCAAATATAAAGGGGGAAGAGGTAATGGGTGTACCGACAATAACGGATAAAATGCAATTGATTTTAGATAGTTACTCGCCATTTGTAACAGAAGAAAATGAGGTCATTCTTGGTCTGGAAGATGCGGTTCTTTTCCTTTCAGTAGATCGGGAACAAAAAGGAAAATTGATTATTCGTATTGACAGACTGAATGAAAGAGTGAATTGGACAGCAAAAGAAGTATTAGGGCAGTAGTAAGCATGAGAGGAGGATAAATAGTGAAAGATGAAGAGATTTTAAAGGTTTTAGAAACGTTCTCGGATTATCTTCAAGTAGGAGACATCGTGAATTATGTATTGCGTTGGTTAGGATGGTTCCTAATTGTAGGCTTATCTTTAGTTGTAGATGCTTTAGAAGGTGTGACAGATGCCATACTGGGGATTAAAGGATTCTTTAATTCACCGGAAATACAAAATTTTGTTGATATGTTATATCCATTGTTTGTCGTTCTTTTAGCCATTTCGTTTTTATATATTGGCTACATGTTTATTATGAACAAACAAATGAATCGTTCTCAAATTATCATCAATATTTTCGTAACATTGAGTGTACTTTGTTTATTAAGCACTGGCATGACAAAGGTCGATAAGTTCACCGATGATGCAATTGCGGTTGTAAAATCAGAGCAAAAAGGCTCTTTAAGTGATGAAATTATTAAGAAGAACATAACGGATGTTGCAGTAATAGATCAAAATGGATGGAAAAAGAAAGAGGATATGAATCCGAAAAACAATATTCCTGAAAAAAATATTAGACAGATAGATATTACAGAAAAGATTGATTCGGATTTTGAGTTTGCAAAGGATAAGGAGTTATCTGAAGGTGGGCAAGATATCCTCAAAAATAAAAGGGTAATGGATGGGATGGGAGTCGCATCTTTAGCAGAATTAAAAGATGGATGGTTTGATTTCTTTCCCGAAAAGTATTATCGCTGGCATTGGAATTTCTGGAATATATTCTTTACTTTACTGATAACTGGCGCAACGTTGTTATTGGTAAGTATTAAATTAGCTAGATTATTTTATGAATTGGCATTTAACTACTTGTTGGTGAACATAATAGCACCAGCCGATGTTGCGAATGGTCAAAAGTTAAAAGCTGTGTTATCCAATATCCTCAATATATTTATAGCAACAATTATGATATTCCTGTCTTTGAAGCTATATATAATGGGAACGGCGTTTCTCCATGACAAATTAAATGGTGTACCGTATCTGATTGCATTAGCGGCATTTAGTATGGCAGTTCTAGATGGCCCGGCAGTCGTAGAAAGATTATTTGGAATAGATATTGGATTAAAGAGCAGTTGGGGCATGTTAGCAGGTGGTTTCGCACTTGGTAAAGGAATTGGCGCTCTTGCAAATTCAAAACCAATGAAGGGTCTAGGAAATATGATTGGAAAAGGGGCGAAAGGTGCAGCAGAAGGAACTGGTGTTGCAGCAGCCAAAACAGCAAGTGCGGCAGCGATGGCAACAGGTGGTATGGCTGGTCTCGTAAGTGGTTTGAAAAAAGGGAATGAGTCGGAAAGGAAAGAGTCCTTGCAAGATCAAATGAAAAAAGCGGATCAAAAAAAAACACAAGGCAATGATGTAGCAAATAAAGAAAAGGAAAAAGGTAACTTAAATAAGGAAGAAGATAAAAAGAATGGTGGTAATCCATCTATTCAAGAAGATATGAAAAAAGAAGGGAATGAAAAACCAGAGGTAGCAAGTGGGCAAGAATCAGGAACAACAAGTCTTCAAGATGAAATGAAGGAGGCTGGAAAAGTAAGTGGAGCAAGTGAAGGAAATCAAGCAGCAGGAGGAGTAAGACAGGGAGCAAGTGAAGGAAGCCAAACACCAGGAGGAGTAAGACAGGGAGCAAGTGAAGGAAGCCAAACGCCAGGAACAGTGAGACAAGGAGCGAGTGAAGGAAGCCAAACACAAGGAGGAGTAAGACAAGGAGCAAGTGAAGGAAGTCAAACACCGGGAACAGTAAGACAAGGAACAAGTGAAGGAAATCCAACAGCCGGAGCGGTAAGGCAAGGAGCAAGTGAAGGAAGTCAAACACCAGGAGGAGTAAGACAGGGAGTAAGTGAAGGAAGTCAAACACCAGGAACAGTAAGACAAGGAGTAAGTGAAGGAAATCAAACATCAAGACCAGTATCAAGTGGAGGAAGCCCGGCA
>NZ_QOSC01000022.1:0-19891 GCF_008368845.1 Bacillus sp. BB51/4 | reverse complement strand
AAAGAAGAAGTAAAAGAGCCGGCAAAAGAAGTTGAAGGATCGAAAGAAGAAGTAAAAGAGCCCGTAAAAGAAGTTGAAGAAACAAAAGAAGAAGTGAAAGAACCGGTAAAAGAAGTGAAAGAGGAAGTAAAAGAGCCAACGAAATAAGTTGAAGAAGCGAAAGAGGAAGTAAAAGAGCCAACGAAAAAAGTTGAAGAAGCGAAAGAGGAAGTAAAAGAGCCAACGAAAAAAGTTGAAGAAGTAAAAGAATCAGCAACAGGATTGGATCAAGAGCCAAAAGGGAATAATCAAGTTGTTGAAAAAGAGGGAAGAAAAGCAGATACTTTAAATAAACAACATGCTAATAAGTTTGAGGAAGATAAGAAATCTTTACCATCAACAGGCGGTGAAGCTAGCACATCGACTTTACTTTCTGGAATAACACTTGTTCTTTCCGCACTAAGTATGTTCGTATTTAGAAAGAGATTATTTAAGAAATAAATAACGTTTAATCTTATTATTATATATAATTAATTTTTGCTTTTTTGAGAAGACATTATCATGGCAGTTTCATTAGAAACATGCGTATGATGATGTCTTTTTTTATGAGAGAAGGATATTACTGGGGATTGTCTAGGTGTATTAGAAATGGAAGAAAGTAGATTATTGTCGGGAGATAAAGGGTGATTTGTTCACGATATGTACAAATTATAGGAAGAAATAATATGAAATATTGCATTTTATATTGTTGTATCCAGATTTTATGTTAAATTCTTGAATGGAATATTTAAATAGGGGGCAAGGATATGAACAAGAAATCAAAGATCAATAAAGTGATGCTTAGTATTAGTACAATGGCTCTATCGTTAGGGGCGCTTCAAGCTTCTGTATCAGCAGAAGAAAAAGTACCATATAATGTGCTGAAAACGAAACCGGTTGGAATTGAAAAACCAGTAGATGAGATTGGACACGTTTCTAAAGCAGTGGAAACATTATCGTTTCAAGAACGTTTAAAAGTAGGAGACTTTTCACAGCGACCAGCATCTATTATGAAGAGCTCAGAAGTAAAGCAAATTAAAGAAAGCTATTCAATGGCTGATTTAAACAAAATGAATAATCAAGAATTGGTTGAAACGCTAGGAAGTATTAAATGGAATCAAATTACAGACTTATTCCAGTTCAATGAAGATGCAAAGGCTTTTTATAAAGACAAAGGGAAAATGCAAGCGGTTATAGATGAATTAGCTCACCGAGGTAGTACGTTTACGAAAGATGATTCAAAAGGAATTCAAACGTTTACGGAAGTGTTACGTTCAGCTTTTTATCTCGCATTTTACAATAATGAATTAAGCGATTTAAATGAGAGAAGCTTCCAGGATAAATGTTTACCTGCTTTAAAAGCAATTGCAACCAATCCAAACTTTAAGCTTGGTACATATGAGCAAGATGCAGTCGTATCTGCATACGGTAAATTAATTAGTAATGCTTCAAGTGATGTGGAAACGGTTCAATACGCATCGAATATTTTAAAACAATACAATGATAATCTTCATACGTATGTAGACGATCGTATGAAAGGACAAGCTGTATACGATATGATGCAAGGTATTGATTATGATATGCAATCTTATTTATTTGAAACTCGTAAAGAAGCAAAAGATACAATGTGGTACGGGAAAATAGATGGATTTATTAATGAAATAAATCGTATTGCTCTTTTAAATGAAGTAACACCAGAAAATAAGTGGCTCGTTAATAATGGAATTTATTTTGCTAGTCGTTTAGGGAAGTTTCATAGTAATCCAAATAAAGGTTTAGAGGTTGTTACACAAGCAATGCATATGTATCCGCGTTTAAGTGAGCCGTATTTTGTTGCAGTAGAACAAATTACGACAAATTATAACGGAAAAGATTATAGCGGTAATACGGTAGATTTAGAGACGATACGTAAAGAAGGAAAAGAACAGTACTTACCAAAAACGTATACATTCGACGATGGATCTATCGTATTTAAAACAGGAGATAAAGTATCAGAAGAAAAAATTAAGAGACTATACTGGGCTGCAAAGGAAGTAAAAGCACAGTATCATCGTGTAATTGGGAATGACAAAGCATTAGAGCCAGGTAATGCAGACGACGTATTAACGATAGTAATCTATAATACTCCAGACGAATATCAGTTAAACAGACAACTGTATGGATATGAAACAAACAACGGTGGCATTTATATAGAAGAAACAGGTACATTCTTTACATATGAGCGTACGCCAGAACAAAGTATTTATAGCTTAGAAGAGTTATTCCGTCATGAGTTTACTCATTATCTTCAAGGTAGATTTGAAGTGCCAGGTTTATTTGGAAGAGGAGATATGTATCAAAATGAAAGATTAACTTGGTTCCAAGAAGGAAATGCAGAATTTTTCGCAGGATCTACTCGTACAAATAATGTAGTACCGAGAAAGAGCATCATTAGTGGATTATCATCTGATCCTGCAAGCCGTTATACAGCAGAGCGCACATTATTTGCTAAATATGGTTCTTGGGATTTCTATAATTACTCGTTCGCATTGCAATCTTATTTATATACACATCAATTTGAAACATTTGATAAAATTCAAGATTTAATTCGTGCAAATGACGTGAAAAATTATGATGCCTATCGTGAGAATTTAAGTAAAGATTCTAAACTAAATAAAGAGTATCAAGAGTATATGCAACAGCTAATTGATAATCAAGATAAATATAATGTACCGGAAGTAGCAGATGATTATTTAGCTGAACATGCACCAAAATCGTTAACAGCAGTAGAGAAAGAAATTAGTGATACGTTGCCGATGAAAGAGGCAAAAATGACAAAACATAGCTCCCAATTCTTTAATACATTTACATTAGAAGGTACATTTACAGGTAGTGTAACAAAAGGTGAATCCGAAGATTGGAACGAAATGAGTAAACGAGTAAATGAGGCACTAGAACAACTGGCGCAAAAAGAATGGAGTGGCTACAAAACTGTTACAGCATACTTCGTCAATTATCGTGTCAATAGTTCAAATGAATTTGAATATGATGTAGTCTTCCACGGTATCGCAAAAGATGATGGAGAAAATAAAGCTCCAACGGTTAATATAAATGGACCTTATAATGGGCTTGTAAAAGAAGGAATTCAATTTAAAAGTGATGGCTCAAATGATGAAGATGGAAAAATTGTTTCTTATTTATGGGAATTTGGAGATGGCAGCACAAGTGCAGAAGTTAATCCAATACATGCATATGAAAGAGAAGGAATTTATAAATTAGCGTTAAGAGTAAAAGATGATAAAGGTAAAGAGAGCAGAAACGAAACCACTGTTACGATTAAAGATGGAAGTTTAACAGAATTAGAACCAAATAATCGTCCAGAGGAAGCAAATCGTATCGGGCTAAACACTACTATAAAAGGTAGCCTTATCGGCGGAGATCACACCGATGTTTATACATTTAATGTAGCATCAACGAAAAATATCGATATTTCCGTTTTAAATGAGTATGGAATCGGGATGACATGGGTGCTTCACCATGAATCAGATATGCAAAATTATGCCGCTTACGGTCAAGCTAATGGAAATCATATAGAGGCAAAATTTAATGCAAAACCAGGTAAGTATTATTTGTATGTATATAAATATGATAATGGCGATGGAACGTACGAATTATCAGTAAAATAAGTGCTTTTCCAATGTATGTTTAACTTTACTTTTTGTGGAAAATAGTATATTATATAGATATATAATATATCGGTTATTTACTAGGAGGAGCCTGTCACAATAGGTTTCTCCTGTTCTTTTTTAGGGGCCTGTCATACAGGCTTTTCTTTAAAGGGGAAATAACTGAAAATTAAGAACTATAATCTTTGAAAGAGGTGGGGCATACACATAACAAAAAAGGGATTGTTTAAGAGAGGGGGATAAGAAATGGATTTGTTTGGTTATCCACTTGAAACAATTTATTTATACGGATTTATTATTGCTACTATACTCACTGTTATTTATATCTTTTTTGGAGATATATTTGAATCCATATTTAGTTTTGGAGGCGGATCTGTATCCGTTGTTACTTTATTACTTAGTTTTTTCGCCATGTTATGTGGACTTAGTTATATAGGAGAATATTTATTCTCCTTTAATAGCATTCTTATTTTCGGGTCTGCATTTGCTATATCCTTTATTGGTGTTTTCATAATGAAAATATTAATTTTAAAGCCGATTGCAGAAGCAGAACAAAACACTGTGCAGCGTATGGATGAATTTATTGGTTGTAAGGGAGAGGTCATTACGACTATTCCTACAGAAGGGTTTGGTGAAGTATTAATTTCCTCCCAATTTGGAAACAATGCAATCCTAGCTAAAACAGTTGGAAAGAAAGATATTTCACAAGGAACTGAAGTTATTATCGAGGGAGTCCAAGATGGTGTTCTGCTTGTACAGAACATTGCTTATTCTTTAAAGAAACCAAAATTATAAGGGGGAATTTACATGACGATTCCATTAATTATCGGTGGAGTATTACTCGCAATTTTAATTCTACTCATTTTAGTATTCATTACAAAGTATCGAACAGTTGGACCAGATGAAGCATTAATTGTTACTGGAAACTGGCTTGGTGGCGGGAAAAATGTAGTTACCACTGATGATGGAAAGAAGATTAAGATTATTCGTGGCGGCGGTACTTTCGTAGTTCCGATTATGCAAAGAGCAGAGCCTTTAAGTCTATTAAACTACAAATTAGAAGTGGGAACACGTGATACGTATACGAAACAAGGTGTTCCGATTACAGTAAATGGTGTTTCTATTATTAAAGTAGGGTCTACCATTGAAGAAGTTTCTACAGCAGCTGAACAATATTTAGGAAAAGAAACAGAAGAGTTAAAAATAGAAGCAAAAGAAGTTTTAGAAGGGCATCTACGTGCTATTTTATCTTCTATGACAGTAGAAGATGCCTATAGTAATAGAGAGCAATTTGCTCAGAAGGTACATGAAGTAGCTTCTACAGATTTAAAGAAGATGGGACTTCGCATCGTTTCCTTTACAATTAAAGAAATTATGGATAAGAACGGTTACTTAGATGCACTTGGTCAGCCACAAATTGCGATGGTTAAGCGTGATGCAACAGTTGCAAATGCAGAGCGTGAAAAAGAGGCGCGAATTGAAAAAGCTCGTGCTGAGAAAGAAGCGAAAGAAGCTGAGTATCAACGTGATGCACAAATCGCTGAAGCTGAAAAACATAAAGAGTTAAAAGTACAATCTTATAAGAGAGACCAAGAACAAGCTCGCGCAGATGCAGATCTTTCCTATGAATTACAACAAGCAAAAGCGCAACAAGGTGTTACAGAAGAGCAAATGCGCGTTAAAATCATTGAGCGTGAAAAGCAAATTGAATTAGAAGAAAAAGAGATTGCGCGTCGTGAAAAGCAATATGATGCAGAAGTAAAGAAAAAGGCAGATGCAGATCGCTATGCTGTTGAACAATCAGCAGAAGCGGAAAAAGTAAAACAAATGAAAAAAGCAGATGCAGATCAATATAAAATTGAAGCGGAAGCAAGAGCACGTGCAGAAGAAGTTCGTGTAGAAGGTTTAGCGAAGGCGGAAATCGAAAAAGCGCAAGGTCAAGCAAAAGCAGAAGTACAAAAAGCACAAGGTACAGCGGAAGCAGATGTTATCAGATTAAAAGGTTTAGCAGAAGCGGAAGCGAAACAAAAAATTGCAGAGGCATTTGAGTTATATGGCCAAGCGGCGATTATGGATATGGTTCTTAACATGCTTCCAAGTTATGCGAAGGAAGTTGCAAGCCCACTTAGCAACATTGATAAAATTACAGTTGTCGATACAGGTGGCGGTGGTAAAAATAGCGGTGCCGGAAAAGTTGCAGGTTATGCGACTGATTTAATGGCAACGATGCAAGAAACATTAAAAGCTTCTTCTGGCATTGATTTAAAAGAGTTATTAGAAGGATTTGCTGGAAAAGGAGCAGTACAACAATTATCAAACGATAAACCTGTTGTATCTGTAGTAGAAGATGCGAAAAAAGAAGTAGAAAAAGATAAAGAATAGTAAAGCGGGAGGAACCTCTAGTAAGTGAGATACTAGAGGTTCTTCTGTGAATTATAATATTTCGAATAATATACATTTTTATATATTGTTTTAATTATTTAATTTATATAGAATGAAAAAGGTATGTATCAACTCTTCAATAGAGAAAGAGATAGAGAGTCGCATTGATACATTTAAATCGTATGATTTATATAAAGAAATTAAATGTAAAACAATTACATTTAAAACGGTATGGAGGGGTAGAAATATGTTTCAAGGGAAATTAAGGAGTAGTAGTTTAAAAGCAAAGTTACTTGTGTCATTTGTTATCATTTTGATTCTTCCAAGTATTGTAATTGGTTGGACTTCTTATCAGCAAGCGAAGACAAACTTTAATGAGACGATTTCACAATCGGCGAAAGACAATATAAAAATTTTGGATAATGTAATTAATAAAGAATTGGATAGTAAAAAAGTAGATGCAGTTTATTTTACGAAACTATTTACACAATCAAGTTACCAAACGGATCAAATACAAAATATCCAAAATAAACTAGAAGAATATAATAAGTTACATCCAGAACTGGAAGCCATCTATACTGGATCCAGCAATGGGCAGTTTATTCAATCACCGTCTATTCAAATGCCAGAAGGATATAATCCTACAGAAAGAGATTGGTATAAAGAGGCAGTGAAAAAAAGTGGAGAAGTAATTATTACAGCTCCATATAAATCAAAAACGACAGGAAATATTGTTATTACAATAGCAAAACAAAATGAGGATAAGAGCGGTGTTCTTGGTATTGATTTAATTATTAATGATATCGTAAACACTTCAAAGATGGTTAATATCGGTAAAAGTGGATATGTAGCAATTTTTGATCAAGATAAAAATGTGGTAGCGCATCCAACGATGAAGCCAGGTGATAAGGTAGAAGAGAAACTTGAAAAAGAGTTGTACAAACAAGAAACAGGTGATTTTAATTTCAGATTAGATGGTGAAGATCGTCATATCACTTTTAAAACAAATAAGATAACTGGATGGAAAATAGCAGGAATTATGCCTGCAAAAGAAATTATTGAAGCTGCTGAACCTATTTTCTATAAAACGATAACTGTTATTGGTATTTCATTAATAATTGGCGGGATTTTAATTTACTTCATAATTGCTTCTATTATTAATCCGTTAAAACAACTTGTTATATCGTCGAAAAAGATTAGTGAAGGCGATTTAACAGAATCCATTACAGTTCATTCTAAAGATGAAATTGGACAGCTAGGAGAAAGCTTTAACGAGATGGCAGCATCATTACAGAATGTCATTTCCAATATAAATACTTCAGCAGGTCATGTAGCGGCATCTTCAGAAGAATTAACAGCTAGTATGAAGCAGACGAGTGAAGCAACTGAACAAATTACACAAGCGATAGAGCAAGTGTCGAGTGGAGCGGAAATACAAACGAAAGAAGTCGAAGAAGGCGCAACATTATTAGAAGAAGTTACAGAAGGAATTCAACGTGTGGCAGACAGTTCTTCATTAGTATCCACAGCATCTATGTATACGAAGAAAAAGGCTGAAGATGGTGGAAAGTTAGTTGAACAGACGGTGAATCAAATGCAATTAATCCATGAGTCTGTTTCACAATCAGATAAAGTTATTGTTTTGCTAGATGATAAGTCGAAACAAATTGGAGCAATCCTTGAGGTAATTCAACATATTGCAGAGCAGACAAATTTATTAGCATTAAATGCTGCAATTGAGGCTGCGAGAGCTGGAGAACAAGGAAGAGGATTTGCCATTGTAGCAGATGAAGTGCGAAAGTTAGCAGAACAATCAGGACAGTCTTCTACGGAAATTGGAAAACTAGTAAAAGAGATACAATTTGACATAAAAGAAACAGTAAGCTCTATGAAGCAAGTTGGGACAGAAGTACAATCAGGACTTGTAGTTGCAAATGAAACGAAGCAAAGCTTCGCTGAAATATTGAAGTCTACAGATGATACAGTTGTACAAATTGATAGTATGGTAGAAGTAGCGGAACAAATGACAGTAGATGCAAAACAAGTTAGTGCATCTATTAATGAAATTGCAGCTACAATTGAAGAAAATGCAGCAAGCGTTCAAAATATTGCTGGTTCTTCAGAAGAACAATTAGCTTCGGTAGATGAAATCAATGCAGCAGCAGTTCATTTATCGCAAATGGCAGAAGAATTACAAGAGATGATTGGGAAATTTAAAGTGTAATAAAAAAATGTTAAGAAACGAGGTAGTAATTGTACTTCGTTTCTTTTTTTGTGAAGATAAAAATAAAGAAATATAGAGTAACCGTGTTATGATTAGTTGTAATTACAAAAGACTGTAAATTCATTAAATTCTATCTTTAATTATGTTAGGGGAATGGTTTTGAAATTTAAAAAGTTAAAACTACAACCGAGAATTACAATAACAATTAGTACACTTATTCTAGTCGTACTTCTATTAACAAGTTATTTATTTTATTACATATTGTCTGAAACGGTAGAAGAGCAAATTGGGAAACGGGCTTTGCATGTTGCGAAAACAGTTGCTGCTATACCTGAAATAACGGAAGCTTTTCAAAAAGAAAACCCAGCTTCTATCATTCAGCCAATTGCAGAAAAAATTCGAATTGATACAGATGCTGATTTTATTGTAGTTGGAAACAAAGAGGGGATTCGATATGCACATCCTAAGCGAGATAAAATAGGAGAAGCAATGGTTGGTGGAGATAATAAAGGAGTTCTATTAGAAGGAAAATCTTATATTTCGAAAGCAACTGGATCATTAGGTCCTTCATTACGCGGCAAAGTTCCAATCCGTAATCAGGAAAATGAAATTATAGGCGTGGTGTCTGTTGGATTTTCAATAGATGATATTCATGGAGCGGTAGAAGTATATGGAAAGCGTGTATTTTGGATTACAGTAATAGGTCTTTTAATCGGGATAATTGGTTCTATATATTTAGCCGGAAGTATAAAAAGAATGATGTTTGGGATGGAGCCAGAAGAAATTTCATCTTTATATGAAGAGCATAGTACAGTGATTCAATCTGTACGTGAAGGGATTATTGTCATTGATCACAATGGCATGATTAGTTTAGTCAATCAAGCGGCTTATGATATTCTTTCGTTAGATGAACAGCGTAATATTATTGGAGAATTTATTTTAAATGTAATTCCTAATTCAACGATACTAGATGTACTTCAAACTGGTGAAGAACAGTTTGATCGTCAATTAAATATAAAAGGGCAGGCTGTTATTGCGAACCGTCTACCTATTAAAGTGAAAAATAAAGTAACTGGCGTTGTATCGAGCTTACGTTTGAAATCTGAAATGGATCAGTTAACAGCAGAGTTATCTCAGACGAAGCAATATACAGAGGCCTTACGAGCGCAAACGCACGAATATAACAATTTGTTGTATACGCTTTCGGGGCTTATCCAGTTAGAATCATATGAAGATGCTTTAGAGCTTATTCATAAGGAAACAGCGGTATATCAAGATTTTGTTCAATTTATTATGAAGCGAATTCAAAATCCATGGTTAGGTGGAATTTTAATTGGATTCTATAATAGAGCGCGAGAGTTAAAGATTGATTTTATGCTAGATCGAGAAAGTAGCTTAGATAAATTAAGCCCGCATATTGAGAGTAATTACGTCGTTTCTATTTTAGGAAATTTAATTACGAATGCATTTGAAGCAATTGAAAGAAATGAAGAGAATGATAAGAAGGTAAGGATGTTTGTAACTGATATTGGAGAAGAGATAGTAATTGAAGTGGAAGATTCAGGACAAGGGATTCATGATGAAGTCATTACTAGCATATTTTATAAAGGCTTCTCTACGAAAGAAGGCGGGAAACGAGGATATGGATTAGCAAAAGTGAAAGAGTTAGTAGAAGATTTAAATGGAAGTATTGCAATCGAAAAAGGGGATTTAGGTGGTGCATTATTTATTATTGCATTACCAAAAGAGAGAGGCGAATTGTAATGGGTGAGGAGATTGAAGTATTGATTGTAGAAGATGATATTCGAATTGCGGACATTCATCGTCGTTTTACTGAAAAGATTGAGGGATTTAAAGTAATTGGAACAGCAACGACTGGAGAACAAGCGAAAGAATGGCTAGAGCTTGTGAAGCCACAGCTCGTTTTATTAGACGTGTACTTACCTGATATGCAAGGAACGGAACTTGTCACATATATTAGGCATAATTTGCATGATACAGATATTATTATGATTACAGCTGCATCGGAAACAGATGTAGTGAGGCACGCTCTACGAGGCGGGGTAACAGATTATATCGTAAAGCCACTTATGTTTGATCGATTTAGGGCGAGTTTGGAAAGTTACCAAAAAAAGATTGTGCAGTTAAAGAAAACTAATCAATTATCTATAGAGCAAATTGAACATTTATGGTCTCAAAGAGGCGTAAAGGGAAATGAAATAGAATATGCCCCGAAAGGGATAGATCCTTTAACTTTAGCAAAAATAAAAAAGCATATGTTAACAGTTGAGGAAGAAGGTATTACGGCAGAAGTGTTAAGCTCAATGGTTGGGGTAAGCCGATCAACAGCGAGGCGCTATTTAGAGTATTTAATATCTGGAAAGAAAGTTCATGCGGAGCTTATATATGGGAGTGTAGGGAGACCAGAAAGAAGGTATTTTCTTGTTTCTTCATAACAAAAAAACAGTAGAGAATTACATTTCTTCTACTGTTTTTTTACGTCTTATATTGGAATAATTCCGATTACAATTCCCGTAATTAACATCACCATTGTCGTTCCAACAGCCCAAAGTAACGTAAAGCGTTGATGTTCACCAAAATCAACTTTGGCCATTCCGACTAATAAATAAGTGGAAGCGACAAGAGGACTTAATAAGTGAACAGGTTGCCCGAGTAATGAAGCGCGTCCCATTTCAGCTGCACTAATTCCGTAAGCAGCGGCAGCTTTCGTTAAAATAGGTAATACTCCGAAGTAAAATGCATCATTGGACATGAAAAATGTGAACGGCATACTAAGAAGAGCTGTAATAATCGGTAGTTGTGGTCCAAGAGCGTCTGGTATAAGAGTAACTACACTTTGAGCCATTGCATCTACCATTTTTGTTCCTGATAAAATACCAGTGAAAATTCCAGCGGCAAATACGAGAGAAACAACGGCTAATACGTTTCCTGCGTGAGAAGCAATACGTTCTTTCTGTTGTTCTAAGTTCGGATAGTTAAGCATAACAGCAATAGCGAAAGCGATTGTAAATAAAACAGGTAACGGCATAACTTCTAGTATGAGACAGACAAGTAAGGTAACAGTTAATAAAAAGTTAATCCATAGAAGTTTAGGACGTTTATGAACGGCAGCTTCTACTGTTGCAGCTTGCTCATCCATCGTTTGCATTTGTTTTAAATATTGTACATCCATAATTCCTAATCGTTTTCTTTCCTTTGTTCCAAGATAGTAAGCAACGAAAACGACCCAAATTGCACCAGCGATCATTCCTGGTATAAGTGGTGTAAAGAGCTCTGATGCGTCTAGTCCAAGAGCACTCATAACCCGAGCTGTCGGTCCGCCCCACGGTGTAAGATTTGTCACTCCTGCTCCTAACATAACAACCCCAGCTAGTATAAGTGGATTCATTCCAAGGCGTTTATATAATGGGTACATTGCGGAAACCGTAATCATATACGTTGTTGTTCCATCCCCATCTAATGAAACGATAATAGTAAGAATCGCTGTACCAACAACAATTTTTAAAGGATCTCCTTTTACAAATTTCAAAATCCTACTAATGACAGGATCGAATAAACCGCTATCAATCATAATTCCAAAATACAAAATAGCAAACATAAGCATAATACCAGTAGGTGCTAGTTTTTGAATTCCTTCTAACATCATAGGTCCCATATTTGCATAAAAACCGCCAATTAATGCGAAAGTAATTGGAATTAATATTAATGCTACTAGTGCTGACATACGTTTCGTCATAATTAAAAACATAAAGACAAATACCATCGCAAATCCAAGTAGTGCTAACATGTAATCTCCCCCTCAAAAATGATTGCGCTTTCAAAAAAAGTGATGAAAATTCAGAAAAATTGTTTTTTATTTATCATAAAAGCATTCATTCAAATGGTAAATAATTTGAAAAATAACATCATTAGAAGCATAATTTTTATTTTGGTCATTTTGTTCACGGTAGTTAATTTGAATTTTTAAAAAGTAAGCTGCTCTCCGTAAGAATGGTAGAATAAGATGAAAATATTGAAGTGTGAAATAGGGAGTAGATTTTATATGAAAACGAGAATGGAAGAGATTTATAGTTCTTATGAAGGAAAAGTAGAAGAGATTTTTGTTAATGAATCTTCTTACGTATATGAGTGGGAAAATTTAATGATGATCCGAAAAAATAACGGTGAGCTTGAAAAAGTTGCGGTCGGTATTAGTGGAAATATAAGATTAGTAAATGTAGTTGCTGGGCAGCAAATTAATACAGATACATTATTAGTTAAGTTAGAAGACGATTTATTAATTACAGGTTGTGAATGATGAGAGATGTGTAGAAATGGCTACACATCTTTTTTGGTCTTTATATTACAAAAAGTACATTATTTTTTCACAAATCTCACACAACTTTTTGATATGCTCCTTGTGGAAGATACGGTTAGGGAGGAAGTAAAATGAGAACAAAGTATGTGACACTTGCTATATGCTTATTCTTTGTCTTTACAATAGTAGGCTGTGGTAAGAAACAAGCAGAGGCTGTAGCAATTGATGAGAAACATGATAAGTGTGATATTTGCCAAATTGGGGTAATGGATAATCAATTTGCAACAGAAGTCATTTTAGAAAATGGAAAAGCGTTAAAGTTTGATGATATCGGTTGTATGTATAAATGGATGGAGATTAATCCAGGTGAAAAGACGAAAGAAAAATTTGTTCGAGATTATGATTCGAAAGAATGGATTTCGTTAGAAGATGCGACTTACGTATATGATAAAACAATAACGACACCGATGGCTTATAATATCATTTCATTTGAAAATAAAAAGGATGCAGAGAGTTTTGTGTCTAACTATAAAGGGAAAGTTCTTTCATATAAAGAGCTAGCAGAGCATAAATGGGAAATGAATAAAGAGATGATGGGGAACCCGAAAAAGGGAAATCACGGTGGTCATCATTAATACTAAAAAAGACAACTACATAAGTTGTCTTTTTTTAGTATTACTCAGGTGCAAATATAGAAAAGGTGTAAAAATTTTAGAAGAACGGTTACAATGGAATATAGTAACCTAAAGCAATCATTTACCCCGTATTAACGGGCAGTAAAACTCCCACCTTAAAATTAGGCAGGAGCAAAGAAGTTAGGTGGGAGATCAACAGCCCGTAAATGCCCGATTGGTTCAACTAATAATCAGTGAGGTGAACCCTCCCACTGATTAAAGTTTCACTTTATGTACTTTTTAGAAATGTATACAAATGCGGTAAAATCGTGCTAAACTAATTGCTTCATAATGTTAATGATGAGGCCATCAGGCACATCATTCCAATAGGTTGAGAAACATAGTATAGGTTTTAAGATAATCCGATTAAAGAAGGAATATAAAGGGCTTATGGATAAATGTACTCAAGAAGAGTTATTGTATGTGATGGAGGAATGGTTAAGAAAACATTATCTTTCATAGGAGCTGTAGTTGTGAGAAAACAAAAAATTTTATTATGTATGTTATTAGGACTTTTAATGACGGTAGTGGCTTGCGATAAGCAAGAGGAGCCAGAATCGAAACCGGTTCATGTGAAAAACGAAAAGAAAAAAGAAAAGCATAAAGAACAGGAAGAACCTAAAGAAGAAAAAAGTATAAATTTAATGGACAAACAGTTGCTACTTTCTGCGACTCTTGGAGACACGGAAACAGCTATGAAGCTGATTCAAGATGGAGCCAATATAAACGTAGAAGGTGACAACGGAGAAACTCCTATCCTTGCAGCAACGTATCAAAATCATGTAGAGACAGTTAAAGCGTTAATTGGTGCAGGTGCTAATATTGAAAGGAAAGATGAGAAACAAAGTAATCCATTTCTTTATGCAAGTAGAGAAGGGTATACAGACATTGTAAAGCTACTAATTAATGCAGGGGTTAATACGAAAGAAACTACTAAATCAGGTGGAACAGCACTCATTTCTGCATCTGAACGTGGCCATGTAGAGGTCGTAAAAGAGTTATTAGAGCATACAGATATTGATGTGAACTATAGAAATGATCGTGGTGGAACAGCTGTAGTAGAAACAATCGTATTAGGAAATGGTAGTGAAAATCATAAGAAAGTAATTCAAATGCTTATTGACCACGGGGCAGATGTAAATATGGCCAATAAGGAAAATATTACGCCACTGCAATATGCTGAAAAAAGAGGTTTTAAAGATATTGCAAATATGTTGAGGTTAGCTGGAGCGAATGAAGTCGTACAGCCACAACCGGTGGAATAACAAGATAAAGAAATAAAAAGTACGAAATAATCTCATTTAGATAGACAGAATGAAGAAGTCATTTAGTATGATGGATTCAGTAATGTGTATTTGAATGGGATTTTTTTGTTGAAAATGAACAAATAGTTTCTATATGCTGCAGAATGAATATGAGATAAAGGCAGGGTTCTAATGGAAATACAAAGAGTCTATAACGAAGCTTAAAACGATGTCTGCAAGGAAAAAAGCGTTAGATGAAACTTTAAAAGCAAATTAGTATTTCAGCTCGTACGAGTCAAAAATAAGAAAAAGCCGTATCCGAAAAAGGATACGGCTTTTTCAAGGAGATAAGGGATCAAAAAAATGAAGAAGTCTTATCTCTTTTATATGAGTAAAGGGTCTAGAATGAATCTTGTCCTTTTCATTATTTGTTTAACTCCATTGCAACTTGTTTGCCATTTACGAAAACCTCTGCCACCGCTACTACAACTTCCATCACTTTTTTCATGTCTCATCTCTCCTTGTTTTTTGTTTCATTTCTTACTTTTAGTATAAGGAAATATAGCACTTGCAACTATCGAATTGGATGACAAGAGACTTACATTGTTGTAAGGACAATCGTTTTATTTGTAATAAATGTGATTTTGAATGTGGATTCAGAAATTTCTGTTGTTTTGAACTATAATTAGAAAGAGAGTGGCTTAGAAAGAAGGGAATAATATGAAAAGAATTCTTGTTATTAGTGATATTCATGGAGAAATAGAAAAGTTCGAACGGTTATTGGAAGAAGCTCAATATGATGTAAGACAGGATCAATTAATTTTACTGGGAGATTATGTAGATCGTGGTCCAAATGCGCGTGCTGTAATTGAAAAGGTAAAAGCGTTAAAAGAAGAGGGAGCCCTCGTTCTAAAGGGTAATCATGAAGATATGATGATTAAAGCGTTAACGACTGATGAAGAACGTTCATGGAACCATTGGGTAAAAAGGAATGGTGGAGATAAGACTTTATACAGCTATGGCTTTGTAGAAGAAGATATTGTGGTTAATGAAGAAGCCTTCCAAAAACCAATTTTACAATCGCATATTTTAGAGGAACATGTAAAATTTATTCAAGAATTAGATCATTACATTGAAACAGAAGAGTATATATTTGTACATGCCGGTGTTGAGCCATTGAAGCGAGTTTCGGAATGTGAACCGTATACGTTAATGTGGATACGTAATGAGTTTCATAGTGGGTATAGTGGTGAAAAGGTTGTTGTATTTGGTCATACGGAAACAAAAACGTTTCATGGTAGTGAGAATTGTGGCGTGTATTTTGGGAGTAATCGTATTATAGGGATTGATGGCGGTGCTGTATATGGTGGCCAGTTAAATTGTTTAGAATTGCCGAGTAAAAAGGTGTACGTAGTAAAAAGTTGAAAGAGATAAGGGAGTCTTATTTCTTTCAATTTTTTATTAAGAAAAATTTAAGAAAGAATTTTTATAATAAATCTTTCAAATTTTATATTGAGAAAAACGTTAAAATATAATTATAAATAGGATTGAACGATATGGTGGAAGGTGAGAATATGCGCTTACTCGTAGTAGAAGATAATGCTTCTTTAGTAGAGTCTATTGTCCAAATATTACGCGATGAATTTGAAGTAGATACAGCATTGAATGGAGAAGATGGATTATTTCTAGCGTTACAAAATATATATGATGCCATTTTGCTTGATGTGATGATGCCAGAAATGGACGGTTTTGAAGTGATTCAAAAAATACGTGATGAAAAAATTGAAACACCAGTCCTATTTTTGACAGCGAGAGACTCTCTAGAAGATCGAGTGAAAGGCTTAGATTTTGGTGGAGATGACTATATTGTTAAGCCGTTTCAGGCTCCAGAATTAAAAGCAAGAATTCGTGCGTTGTTACGAAGAAGTGGTAGTTTAACAACAAAGCAGACTATTCGTTATAAAGGGATTGAACTGTTCGGAAAAGATAAAGACGTTCAAGTAGATGGACAAAGTATGAAGTTAACATTAAAACAATATGAGCTTCTAGAGTACCTTGTTCAAAATAGCGGAAAGATTTTAATGCGTGAACAAATTTTTGATCGTGTTTGGGGATTTGATTCAGATACGACAGTAGCAATTGTAGAAGTATATGTACATCATTTACGTAAAAAATTAGAGCCATTCGGTTATCAGAAAGATATTCAAACTGTTCGAGGTATTGGATATATATTAAAAGAACAATGAAAAAGGGAAGCATGTTTCAGAAAACACGTATTCGATTGACTATATTGAATTCATTAGTATTTATTATCTTGATAGGTGTATTAGGCAGTATCATTTATTCATACACATATAATCGTATTTATAATGAAGTAGATAAATCGATAGGAAAATCCGTTCAGCATAGAAAGAATTCAGATGATAAAAAACTACCTAAAAAAATCAGGGGATATCCTCCGATTGGGGATCCAAGGATAATGGAGTTAACTTGGCTTGGAAACACAGTGGAGATAGGTATTGAAAACGGCAAACGCCGTTTTATCTTTGAAGATAATTTGGAAAAGTTTTCTCCAAAGAAATTAGGAACTTTGCAAGATATAGAAGTGCAAGGGCAATATTTTAGAACGTTTGCATTTCAACAAGATACAAAAATAGTTCAAATTGTACGAGATATAACAGCTGAAAAAGAAATGTTAAATACTTTATTTTTAATTCTTGTTATTGGTTGTAGTGTAGGAAGTTTATGTGCAATAGGCATCGGCTTTTTCTTAGCCGGCAGGGCACTCATACCCATTCAAAATTCGTGGGAAAAACAGCAGCAGTTCGTTTCGGATGCATCGCATGAATTAAGGACACCACTTGCGGTTATTCAATCAAAAACGGATGTGTTATTCCAGTCACCATCTGCGACAATAGAAGAAAAAGCGATGGATATTTCTACGATTTCAAAGGAGTGTCGACGATTATCTAAGCTTGTAACTAATTTATTATTGTTAGCACGCTCGGATTCTAATCAAATTGAGATGGATAAGAAAACATTTGAAATGGATAAATTGTTAGAAGAAATAGTAGATCCATATAAGGAAATTGCTTCATATCAAGAAAAAGAGATGATATTGAAAGTAGAACATGACATATCATTTATGGGTGATAGAGAGAGAATTCATCAAATGATGGTCATATTGTTAGATAATGCGATGAAGTATACAAATGGGGGCGGGCATATTCAAATCGATTGTACGCAAACGAGCAATTCAATTCGTATACGGGTGAAAGATGACGGGATAGGGGTTAAAGATGAGGACATCCCAAAATTATTTGATCGTTTTTATCAAGGTGATAAAGCGAGAAGTGCGTCAGAAGGAGCGGGATTAGGCCTTTCAATCGCAAATTGGATTGTAGAAAAGCATTATGGGAAAATATTAGTAGAGAGCAAATGGGGAGAGGGTGCTTGTTTTGAAGTGAATTTCCCTAAAAACCAAAGAATATAAGTGAGAAGACGATCTTGTTTTTGCAAGGTCGTCTTTTTTTAAGGGAAAGTTAAGAAACTATTTATAACATGTATGATATACAGAAAGTTCGCCCTATGAAGAAGTGATTATAAAAAGGTATTTGAGCAGATTATATCGATCATAATGTTATTTCGATTATGTATAGGGAATGATGGAAAAGAAAGTGTAAGAGGGAGGAATTAATTTTGAAAAAGAAAATGATGACGGTATTCACTATTGGAGTAATGAGCTTAAGCATATTAGGGGGGGCCTCTCCTTTTGAAACATCAAAAGGAAAGACAAATTACACGCAGCGCAGTAAAGAACAATTAAATAATGGGAAGATACATGCGGTGCATACAGAAGAAAAGGCGGAGAATCTAGGTATTGAAACGGAAGGGAAAGAACAAATTACGCTAGAAAAAGAAATTCATGAGACGGAAGTAGGAAGAGAAGCTGAACAGTTAGGAATTTCGATTGAAGGAAAAGACGTTGGAACCCTTTCAGAAGAAATCTATGAAACAAAAGTGAAGCAAGAAGCGTTAAAGCTAGGCATATCTATAGAGAATACAACGATTGTAAATTTAATTAATCAAATTAATACGATTAAAATTAATGATGAAGCGGATAAATTAGGCATTTCGACAAATGGAAAAGAAATAGAAGACATTGAGGAAGAAATCTATGGAACGAAAGTAAGAGAGGAAGCAGGGAAGTTAGGTATTTCCCAAAAAGGAAAAGAGATAGAAACGTTAGTGCAAGAAGTGTACGAACAAAAAGTGCAGGAAGAAGCAAAAAAATATCATATTGATTTGTATGGTAAAGATATATATCAAGTATTAAGCGAAATTAATGAACAAAAAGTGTTACAAATGGCAGATGAGCTTAATATGGATAAAACGAATATGAACGTTCAAGAATTAGCAGAAAAAATTAAAAAAAATCAGCCTGAAAAAGGAAAAGAACTAAATTTTGTACCGGTGATTCGCACGGATGCTGACGCGTTTTATTCTTATTTAACGAACTAAAAAGGGCGTGAGAGTGATAAGGAGATGGAAGTGGTATATATGTATGGCTTTACTAGCTATAGCAGTATGGAATGTATATACAAATGGCATTACAAAGTATGTGGAGAAGTTAACATTCTTCAATATACAAAGCGGAAAAGAAGCAGATTTTAGTAATAATGATGAAAAGGTCATCTTATCGAATGTACCTTTAATTCAGCAATTACCAGAGCTAGATAGAGGCTGTGAAGTGACTAGCTTAGCGATGATGTTACAATATGCAGGCATTACAGTGGATAAGATGAAATTAGCAAATGAAATAAAGAAAGTTGATTTTATGAAAGATGGTGTACGTGGGAATCCGAATGAAGGATTTGTAGGGAATATTTATACCTTTTCTGAATCTGGATATGGTGTATATCACGGACCACTTTTTCAATTAGCGAAAAAGTATTTACCTAATAAAGCTGTGGACTTAACAGGGAAGAGTATAGAAGAACTTTATAAGAGTGTAAAATCAGGACAACCGGTAGTTATGATTACGAATGCAACATTTGCGCCATTAGATGAAGATGAATTTACTACATGGGAAACAAATAGCGGAGATGTTTCTATTACGTATAATGAACATTGTGTAGTACTGATTGGATACGATGAAGAATTTGTATATATTCGGGATCCTCTCGAGGATAGCCTAGATGTAAAAGTGCCGAGAGGAACATTTGAAAAGGCATGGATGCAAATGGGGAGTCAGGCGATTAGTTATGTGAAAAGCTCTAAATGAATTAGTAAGGAAATAGATGTAAGGAACTGTAAGAGGAGTTTTTGTGGGTGTTTTTTGTTAAGAAATAAGAGAACTTCAGCTT
>NZ_QOSC01000021.1:0-58102 GCF_008368845.1 Bacillus sp. BB51/4 | reverse complement strand
TATATTTGTATAATGTTTTTGACTCGTGTTTTTACTTAACAGTTAAATTATCGAGTACAATCGACAAAATTTTGCTATTTACGCATTAAAAATTTAATGTTTTAATGAACAACATAACTGGTATGACCAGAGAGAAAGGAGAAGATTACGCTAATAGGAGTATAGCGAAGTTGTAAGTAACATTATGTCGAAAATAATTTTCCTAATAATCAGTTAATTAATGAGAGACCTAGAATCTCAAAAGGATCAAGTTTGTAATAAAAGTGTTCTAAGTTTTTGCATAACAAAAGTGAATTTATTCCGCAATAAAAGTATAAGCAATGTACAGTATAAGTTCATCTTTTGTAGTCTTGTAAGGCTCTTGCTGACAAAACTAAGAGACATATTATGTAATTGATATTAAACAAGGTCAAAACAGGATTAACTGTAAGCGTTGGTTTATCTATCCTCGCGGCTCTGTAAGTTAAACCGCAACTCTATGGGAGAATTAATATTTTACTACCCATTGGGTGTCTAATTCAAATATAGCTGATGAATTTTTATTGTTTATTTTTGAAAAATAGAGTATCTAAATGAGAGATGAGTAAAATTCTTACATCCTATTAGAAGTAAAAAATAAGGATAACACCCTAACTGAAAGACTTCTCTTTCCTCATCCGTGTACAAAGAGAGAGCCTAGCGCTAGGTCGTACAAGTTATATGAATCAAGTTATAGAAAAAAATGGTAAAGGAGTGTACGGAATGAAGAATAAAATAATGACAGGATTTTTAATAACATCCATTGTAACTGGAGCGAATATTCCTATCAATACTCTCGCAACACCAATCGTTCAAGCAGAAACTCAACAGGAAAACATGGATATTTCTTCATCATTACGAAAATTAGGTGCGCAATCTAAATTAATCCAAACGTATATTGATCAATCTTTAATGAGTCCTAATGTACAGCTAGAGGAAGTCCCAGCTTTAAATAA
Organism: Bacillus sp. BB51/4; assembly: GCF_008368845.1. Taxonomy (NCBI): domain Bacteria; kingdom Bacillati; phylum Bacillota; class Bacilli; order Caryophanales; family Bacillaceae; genus Bacillus; species Bacillus sp. BB51/4. The sequence goes on along the minus strand of NZ_QOSC01000021.1, from coordinate 57,128 downwards.
CAATCAATTCCTAATCAAACAAGATATGAAGGAATGGTCATCGGAACTCTATCCACAGTTAATTCTATTAAATTCAAAAAGTAAAGGATTTGTAACGAAATTTAATAGCTATTACCCGACATTAAAATCGTATGTAGACAATAAAGAAGATAGAGAAGGGTTTTCGGATAGACTTGAAGTTCTTCAAGAAATGGCTATGATGAATCAAGAAAATGCGCAACGACAAATTAATGAATTAACAGATCTTAAATTACAGCTTGATAAAAAATTAAAAGATTTCGATACTAATGTGGCAACTGCGCAAGGCATATTAGGTACAGATGGAACAGGAAAAATAGATCAGTTAAAAAATGAAATATTAAATACCAAAAAAGCAATTCAAAATGATTTACAACAAATTGCATTAATACCAGGAGCTTTAAATGAGCAGGGATTTGCTATATTCAAAGAAGTTTATAGTCTTTCAAAAGAAATTATTGAACCGGCTGCTCAAGCAGGGATGGCAGCGTATAACAAAGGAAAAGAAATTAACAACTCTATTCTAGAAGCGGAGAAAAAAGCGGCGCAAGAAGCGACAGAGCAAGGTAAAACTGCTCTAGAGATTGAATCGGCCAAAAAAGCAGCTCGTGAAGCAATTGAGAAAAGCAAACAAGGTGAAATAGCTGCAGCTGCAGCCGCAAAAACGCAAGAATATGACCTGATGAAAGCCATTGATACTGAAAAGATTAAGAAAACATTTGGTGTCTTCGCAGAAGTAAATAAACTAACAGCAGAGCAGCGAGCATATTTAGATGACTTAGAGAAACAAAACCAAAAAATATATGATTTAACAACGAAACTATCAATAGCAGATTTACAAAAATCAATGCTTCTTATTTCACAAAATGATTTGCATACGTTTGCAAATCAAGTAGATGTAGAACTTGACCTACTAAAGCGCTATAAAGAAGATTTGGATCTAATAAAAAATAACATTACAAAATTATCTACTAATGTTGATGCAACTAACGAGCAGTCTCAAAAAGATACATTAAGACAATTAAAAAATGTAATAAGTTACCTTGAAGAACAGGTATATAAATTTTGATATTACGTTTTTGAAAAAACTATAAAGATTATAAGAATCTAGCGAAAGAAGGAGAATAGTTATGAAAAAATTCCCATTCAAAGTGCTAACTTTAGCCACTCTGGCAACGGTTATAACTGCTACTACTGGTAACACTATTCATGCATTTGCACAAGAAACGACCGCTCAAGAACAAAAAGTAGGCAATTATGCTTTAGGTCCCGAGGGACTGAAGAAAGCATTGGCTGAAACAGGGTCTCATATTCTTGTAATGGATTTGTACGCAAAAACAATGATTAAGCAACCGAATGTAAATTTATCTAATATCGATTTAGGATCAGAAGGAGGGGAGTTGCTCAAAAATATTCACCTTAATCAAGAACTGTCACGAATCAATGCGAATTATTGGTTAGATAAAGCGAAGCCACAGATTCAAAAAACAGCTCGTAATATTGTAAATTACGATGAACAATTTCAAAATTATTACGACACTTTAGTAGATACTGTACAAAAGAAAGATAAGGCAGGTCTAAAAGAGGGCATAAATGATTTAATTACTACAATTAATACAAATTCAAAAGAGGTTACAGATGTAATTAAGATGCTACAAGACTTCAAAGGGAAACTATATCAAAATTCTACAGATTTTAAAAATAATGTTGGTGGTCCAGATGGGAAAGGTGGATTAACTGCAATATTAGCAGGTCAACAGGCAACGATTCCACAACTTCAAGCTGAAATTGAGCAACTTCGTTCTACTCAGAAAAAACATTTTGATGATGTATTAGCATGGTCAATTGGTGGTGGATTGGGAGCAGCTATTTTAGTTATTGCAGCTATTGGAGGAGCAGTTGTAATTGTTGTAACTGGTGGTACAGCAACACCAGCTGTTATTGGTGGACTTTCAGCTCTTGGAGCAGCTGGTATCGGTCTAGGAACTGCGGCGGGTGTCACGGCATCTAAGCATATGGACTCCTATAACGAAATTTCTAACAAAATCGGAGAGTTAAGTATGAAAGCAGATCGTGCTAATCAAGCAGTTCTTTCGCTTACTAACGCGAAAGAAACATTGGCATATCTATATCAGACTGTAGATCAAGCGATCTTGTCTCTAACAAATATTCAAAAGCAATGGAATACAATGGGCGCAAATTATACAGATTTACTGGATAATATCGATTCTATGCAAGACCACAAATTCTCTTTAATACCGGATGATTTAAAAGCCGCTAAAGAAAGTTGGAATGATATTCATAAAGATGCAGAATTCATTTCAAAAGATATTGCTTTTAAACAGGAATAGAACTGAAAATTAAAACCTAAATTGGAGGAAAATGAAATGATAAAAAAAATCCCTTACAAATTACTCGCTGTATCGACGTTATTAACTATTACAACCGCTAATGTAGTTTCACCAGTAACAACTTTTGCAAGTGAAATTGAACAAACGAACAATGGAGATACGGCTCTTTCTGCAAATGAAGCAAGAATGAAAGAGACCTTGCAAAAGGCCGGTTTATTTGCAAAATCTATGAATGCCTATTCTTATATGTTAATTAAAAATCCAGATGTGAACTTTGAAGGAATTACTATTAATGGATATGTGGATTTACCTGGTAGAATTGTACAAGATCAAAAGAATGCAAGAGCACATGCTGTTACTTGGGATACAAAAGTAAAAAAACAGCTTTTAGATACATTGACTGGTATTGTTGAATATGATACAACATTTGACAATTATTATGAAACAATGGTAGAGGCGATTAATACAGGGGATGGAGAAACTTTAAAAGAAGGGATTACAGATTTACGAGGTGAAATTCAACAAAATCAAAAGGTTGCACAACAACTAATAGAAGAATTAACTAAATTAAGAGACTCTATTGGACAAGATGTTAGAGCATTTGGAAGCAATAAAGATCTCTTGCAGTCGATTTTAAAAAACCAAGGTGCAGATGTTGAAGCCGATCAAAAGCGTCTAGAAGAAGTATTAGGATCAGTAAACTATTATAAACAATTAGAATCTGATGGGTTTAATGTAATGAAGGGTGCTATTTTGGGTCTACCGATAATTGGCGGTATTATAGTAGGAGTAGCAAGAGATAATTTAGGTAAGTTAGAGCCTTTATTAGCAGAATTACGTCAGACCGTGGATTATAAAGTAACATTAAATCGTGTAGTTGGAGTTGCTTATAGTAATATTAATGAAATGCACAAGGCACTTGATGATGCTATTAACGCTCTTACTTATATGTCCACGCAGTGGCATGATCTAGATTCTCAATATTCGGGCGTTCTAGGGCATATTGAGAATGCAGCTCAAAAAGCGGATCAAAATAAATTTAAATTCTTAAAACCTAATTTAAATGCAGCGAAAGACAGTTGGAAAACATTAAGAACAGATGCTGTTACATTAAAAGAAGGGATAAAGGAATTAAAAGTGGAAACTGTTACTCCACAAAAATAGGGAAATATTAATTCTGTTGCAAAGTGAACCATAACATAGAGAGTCTATGATTACACTGTTAAACAGTAAAGCGTTAATTAATAAATCCTTATATATTAAAAAGGCGGAGTCTCATTAAAGACTTCGCCTTTCACTTATATATAAGTTATATCCAAATAAAAAGATAGCCATGTAGTTTACTTGTTTTAAAAAATTTGTAACAGAATCGATTAATAGAGGACAGGTTATATAGATTTGCTTAATAATATTGAATCTATGCAACTACATCGTCTTTTAATAAGAATAGGACTTGAAATCAAACTCTATACAGGAGGAATAAGAAAAGATGAAAAAAAAACCTTATAAAATACTGGCTGTATCAGCATTTTTAATTATGACAACTACCTATGCAGTCACACCAGTAGCAACCTTTGCAATTGAAACTGAACAAACGAACACTGGAGATATGTCTCTTTCAGCAAATGAAGAAAAGATGAAAAAAACTGTACAAGATGCTGGGTTATTTGCAAAAGCTATGAATGAATATTCTTATTTGCTAATTAATAATCCGGATGTGAGTTTTGAAGGAATTTCTATTAATGGGTATGCAGATTTACCTAGTAAAATTGTACAGGATCAAAAGAATGCAAGAGCACATGCTGTTATATGGAATACAAAATTAAAAAAACAGCTTTTAGATACATTGACCGGCATTATTGAATACGATACAAAGTTTGAAAATTATTATGAAACATTAGTAGAGGCGATCAATAATGGAAATGGGGATACTTTAAAAAAGGGGATTACTGATTTAAGGGGGGGAATTCAACAAAACCAAAAGTCTGCAAAAGCATTAATAGAAGAATTAACTAAATTTAAAAACGCTATTGGAGAAGATGTTAGAGTATTTGGAAGCCATAAAGAGACCTTGCAATCGATTTTAAAAAACCAAGGAGCTGATGTGGAGACTGATCAAAAGCGTTTAGATGAAGTTTTAGGACAAGTAAACTATTATAAGAAATTAGAATCTGATGGATTAATAATGGTGAAAATACCTTTTATCCCCACGCTTATTTCTGGTGGCATAATGATAGGTACTGCTAGAGATAATTTAGGTCGATTAGAGCCTGCTTTAGCAGAATTACGTAAAACTGTAGATTATAAAATTACATTAAATCGTGTAGTCGGAGTTGCATTTCATAATATTAGTGATATGCATAGTACGATTGATAGTGCTATTACTGCTCTTACTTATATGTCCACACAATGGGATGATTTAGACTCTCAATATTCGGGTGTACTGGGGCATATTGATAAAGCAGATGAAAAAGCTGATCAAAATAGATATAAATTTTTAAAGCCTAACTTGAATTCAGCTAAAGATAGTTGGAAAATATTAAGAACAGATGTTGTCACATTACTAGAAGGCATAAAAATTGCAGAGAAGAAAGAACAAGATTTTATGAATCTACTTCGTCCATCAAACGTTTTTTACTTTTATAAAAAAATCCATAACGCATACACTTTTGAAATAAAGACTGGAACAAATGCACCAAATGCGTCTTATAAAGTTATGAATTTAACTAAAAACACTGTTCATCATATGTGGAGTGGAGGTGCTAATACAAACATGTGGGCTGACTGGCTTTCATTCAATCCAAATGATGAATTTGCGGTGGTAGCAGTAGTGGATGGAAAAGAATATGTTGTATATAAAGACAAAGTAGAAAATATAATGAACTGAACCCGAAAAAATGCATTAATTGGAGATGGTACACTAAACTAGACACCAAGTTAATTGAAAAATTGACCGGCATATGGCTCCTTATTTCCTAGAACACCTAGCTAAAGCAAAGGAATTCGTACATAGATTAGTTGACATTTATGTAGGTTTCATCCATTTTCAAAGATAGTTTTTCTTTTTTGTTTTATTTTTCAAAAATCACGAATGAAATTTCCGTATTCACGAACTCAGCACATAATGGTTGTTAGATGAATTGACATACCACGTCCCTTTAGAATTTCAGGCATATTACGATAACTTAAAGAAAAAAATAATAGTAGCAAATGGCTACTATTATTTTTCTTAAACTATTTTTCTTTAAAATATCACATCTGTCATGTTCCTTATTTGCTTTCCCAGAATTTATTCTAGTTAAAAAAACCTTGCATCAGAACACATATTGTTCTGATGCAAGGTTCGCTGCAATATAAAATACACGACAGTAAGGGCAAGACATAAAATGTGATTTCAAAAGAAACATATGTATATGTGAAGTAAGGTAAAAGAGGGGCTGCTCATAATCAGTAGCCCTTCTTTATAACGTTATTTTGCAGGGAAATGTTCAAATATACGTTATATATCATATTCCTCTTTTTCGGAAGAGCAACAAGAACATCTAGCTTAAAAATTTTCACAACAGAGCCAGATAACGTGTTAAAGTATTAATTACTGTGCATGTAAAGATAAAAAAGAGCCTTACAAAAAGATGTTTGTAATAGTTTAGCTTATACGATTTTAGGGGATTAATAGCATTTTGTGCCGTTATTATTAACCTAATTTCCAAGAAAAAGAGGTGAATGTAGGATGACTAAACCTTTTAAAAAAAATAGTCGTTATATGGTTGGATTGGACAGTCTAAGGGGCCTAGCTATACTAGGTGTTATTTTGTATCATATTAATTTTAATTGGATGCCTGGAGGATTTTTAGGAGTTACTGTATTTTTTGTACTTTCAGGTTATTTAATTACAGATATTCTAGCCATAGAGTGGAAGAGAAATAAGAGAATTGATTTAAAAAAATTCTGGCTTAGTAGGGCAAGGAGATTGCTTCCAGGAATGCTTGTTATGCTCGTTATAACGTTGGCATGGATTACGGTTTTTCATAGCTCTTTACTTGAAAAAATGCGCGGAGATTCATTAGCGGCATTATTTTATGTTAGTAACTGGTGGTATATTTATCATAAATTATCGTACTTTGATAATTTTAACCAGCTTTCTCCATTGAATCATTTTTGGTCGTTAGCAGTTGAGGAACAATTCTACGTTGTTTGGCCGTTTATTATTAGTTTAGGGCTTTACTACATAAAAAAACAATCCCGTATGATTTTATTAATTTGTCTGGCAGCCGTTGCTTCAGCTTTAGCGATGGCAATTTTGTATGAACCTGGAGCTGATCCGAGCAGAATATATTATGGTACAGATACGAGGGCCTTTTCCTTACTTATCGGAGCGGTACTTGCCTTAGTTTGGCCAAGCAATAGGCTTGCAAATAAAATTATCCCAAAGGCGCGTTTCATTCTTGATGTAGTGGGGGGCATTGCCCTTATTATTATTTTGGTTATGTTTTGGAAAACCAATCAATATGATCCATTTCTATACAAGGGAGGAATGGTTCTCTTATCAATTGCAACAGCATTGTTAGTGGCAAATCTAGCTCATCCAGCTAGTCGTATTGCTCAATTTTTACGATTTAGACCTTTACGTTGGATAGGGATAAGATCGTATGGCATATACCTCTGGCATTATCCAATTCTTACATTGACGACTCCAAAGGTAAATGCTGGGGATTTTTCACTAATAAGAGCAATCCTTCAATTTCTTTTGATTATATTGATTGCGCAAATTTCATGGAAGTTTATTGAAAAACCAATCCGAGAAGGAACGCTCCGGAACATTCAGTTTAAGAATTTAAGAATTCAAAATGTCACTTTAGGTGTTAAATTAGCTTTAATTTGTACATTATTCGTTTCGTCGATAGCAGTCGTAGGATTATCAAAAGCTAGTAAGGCTAAGGAGAATTCTCAACAAGATAAGGTGGAAGTAGCACAAACACAACCGGCGCCACATCCAGTTGCAGTTTGGGAAAATCCAAATCAAGAGACGCCTCAAAAACAAGGGGAATCAAGAGAAGTAAATTCTGCGCAACCTAAAAGTTCACTCACAGTTACTGCGATAGGCGATTCCGTTATGATTGATATTACTCCGTATTTAAAAAATACTTTTTCTGATATTAGGATTGATGCGCAAATTGGTCGCCAGCTGTCAAAAGCGATTCCGGTAGTTGAACAGTTAAAATATGAAGGGAATTTAGGAAACTATGTCATTATTGGATTAGGTACAAATGGAGCCTTTACTACTGAGCAACTTGTTTCATTAATAAAAGTAATTGGAAACGAACGTAAAATCATATTTATTAATACGAGAGTACCACGTCCGTGGGAATCAATCGTGAATGAGAGACTGAAAGTAACGGCATCTGAATATCCGAATGTAACTCTAGTTGATTGGTATGCAGCAAGTGCTGGAAAGAAAGACTACTTTGCACCTGACGGTGTGCATTTAACCAAAGTAGGTGCAGAAGCATACGCAGCACTTGTAGCCAAAGCGGTGAAGCAATAATTAACTATGTTTTATTAACTTCTGTTGGGTAAGGAAATGGTTCTGAGTATGAGGTGCCACTCTGAGGTTTAATTACAATTCAAAAAAGAATATTATTCATGTTTTTCTAATCTACGATTTAGAGTGGCCTGACTCACTCTTGTAATTTGACATGAAATATAGGCGAACTTGAAAAGAAAGAAAAGGACTAGAAGAGGCTACAAAGGATACAAAATATGAAGTTGAAATATTAGGAAGAGGCTCTGCAGGTGGAAGCACTGCAAATACATTAAAAGAGCAACAAGTAATAAAAAAGTTAATTCAAATCCATAAAGTATAGTTCTAACGAGAATACCAATGACAGATCCTCGTTGGCCCAAAGAAGGCGACTGGGTGAAAATGAAAACTTGTCTTCATGGTAGCCAGCAGAATTGTTTGAAGTATCGAACCCTTTACAACCTTTAGAATGGTATTTTGCGGATCATAAACATAGTAAAGCGACAACAATAGAATATATATGGGGTTATAAAGAATTAGCTTTAAATTATAGACATGCTCTTGGTTTAATAGAAAGGGAGAATAAGGATATTGCAATATTTTTAAAGCGAAAAGCCGAAATTGAGGAATTAGAAGAATTGTAATAGTGAAGGAATTGATTAATTTATAAAAAACGTAGGAATAAAATATTCCTACGTTTTTTGTACATAACATTTAAAAAAACACCTTATTTTTGGGGGATTTGAAGGTTCTAATGGAAGATTTCCTGGTTTTCGATTTGAATCAATATGATACTATTTACATGTACTGTCATGTAGGGAATTATATTTTTTGCACCTAAACTGTTTGTAATAATTGTAGGATTTTCTGTTTTTTTGTCGAATATATCTTTAATGCAAGGAGGGACATTACATGATTATTAAAGACTATTTCATCAATCTTTCTATTTTTTCTTTATTAGTTAGCGCAGCGATATTTATTCAAGTGTTTTTGATTCATTCCAGGCGATATTTCGAAAAATTCTATGGAGGGATTATTGCAGTTACTTTGATGCTCTTTTCTTTTCCATACATGGGATTTTCCTACGATCTTCGAGTTGTTCCTCTTATTCTATCTTTTATTTACTTTGGTCGCATTGCTGGCTTGATTACACTAATTAGCATAATTATAATGCGTATCTTTTTCATTGGTGGGTATTGGGAGCCACCTGTGATTGCATATTTAAGTATGAGTGTTCTATTTTCTACTATTAAAACATATTCTAAAAACCTTCAGCCTTTTAAAAGTGCATCTTTATATTTTTCTGTTTTTGTCGGAATAAAGTGGTTAGTTGGTGTATTCTTTAATACTACGTTACTTTACTCTGGAGGTTTATTATATATAGCGTTAGGACTTTTAATTGGGCTATTTCTTATGGAAGCCTACCAGAGATTATATTATTTAACACAGGACTTATCTAAAATGAATCGGGAATTAAAAAAATCAAAGCAAGAACTTACAGATACCGTACATGAGCTTCAAGGAGGGATTTTTAAATTTAAAAAAGTGGGTAAGCACTTTATACACACTTTATGTGATGGACAGTTTTATTATCAAAAAGGATTTTACTCTGAACAGGTGGTAGGGAAAAGCTTACGGACTATTGATGCCTCTATTGTTCCACCACATTTAGTTTCACAATTGATGAAGTATTATCTTCAGGCATGGGAAGGGAAAGAAATTATATTCGAATTACCCTGGCCAGATGATAAAACAATTATTCTTATTGCACTTAGGCCGATTAAACGAAATGGACAAGTTATTGAAGTTGTTGGTTCTACAGTCGATATAACCGAAAGAAAAAAGGTAGAATCAGAATTAAGAGCTACCAAAGAATTACTAGAATCATTTATAAAGCATAATGTAGATGCTATTACCATTTCTGATCGAGAAGGGCATATTTTACAAGCAAATAAAGCTTATGAAAAGATATTTGGATGGTCATTAGAAGAAATCATAGGTAAGAGATTACCCTGTGTACCAGATTTCTTAATGGAAGAATCACTCAAAAATATCCAGAAAATTCTAACAGGAGAATCCGTAGTTACTAGATTAGAAACTGTTAGACGACGTAACGATGGAAGTCTTCTTGATGTCAGTCTGACAGTTTCTCCTATATTAGACGTAAGAGGAAATATGATAGCTTTATCTGCAATATGTAGAGACATCTCTGAAAGAAAACAAGCAGAAAGAGAGCGACATCGATTACATCAACAATTAAAAGATAGTGAAATGAAGTACCGTGCACTAATCGAACAAGCAACTGATGCAGTATATGTAGTAGAGCTGAATGAAAATTATGTTCCCAGTCGATTCATTGAGGTAAACCCTGTTGGTTGTAAAAGATTTGGATATAGTAGAGATGAGCTGCTCTCGTTACCATTTCCAAATGTAGTACCACAAGATTCTAAAATGATTGTAAGGTTGTTAGAAAAAATTAGAGAGGGACAAACTTCCTTCACTTTGCAAGATGAATATGCTTTTCCAACAGGAAAAATAATAACAACTGAGTTTAGTGTCCGTGTTTTTAACTTAAATGGTAAAAAGGTTTTCCTGAGTATTTCTCGTGATATCACTGAACGGCTAAAAACAGAAGAATTACTACGGAAATCTGAAAAACTTGCTGTCGTAGGACAATTAGCGACTGCAATGGCTCATGAAATTAATAATCCATTAACCGCAATGAAAGGGTTTATGCAATTACTAAAATCAACGGAAACTGAGAATAATCAGGGGTATATAAATATAGTATCATCAGAGATTGAGCGTATAGAAAGTATTACTAATGAATTTATGGCGGTAGCCAAACCACAGGTGTTAAAGATACAACCTAATGATATTAGTGTGCTAATGGATCAAGTTTTAATGCTACTGCAACCTCAAGCAATGATGAATAATATAAAAATTAGAATTGATTTTACACCTGGTATTCCATTGATTCCATGTGAAGGAAATCAATTAAAACAAGTATTTGTTAATATTATAAAAAATGCAATTGAATCCATGCCAACAGGAGGAGAAATTTTGATTCAATTTGATAAACTTGATAATAATCAAATAAGGATTCGCTTTATCGATCAAGGATGTGGGATTCCAAAAGAACGTATACCATATTTAGGAGAACCTTTTTACAGTATTAAGGAAGAGGGAATCGGCTTAGGATTAATGGTATGTTATAAAATTATTGAAACACACCAGGGGAAGGTATTTATTGAGAGTGAAGTGAATAAGGGAACTATAGTTGAAGTCACTCTTCCAATTTGCACACTTCAAAATTAATATATTCTTTTACTGAAATTTTATAAATTAGTAAGCAGTTAGCTTTGGCTAGCTGCTTTTTTGTATATATTGTAATCGATTCTTCATATTACGGCTTTTTAATGTTTCATATATAGATTTTAAAAACTCTGTAAGTGTTTTGTAACATTTACGAGAGACTTTTTTAACAGTTATGAGAGAGAAAAGAAAGATTTGTTATATATGATGAAATTAATCTTACTAGTAGGTGTTCTAATTGACCTAGAAACCAAGGAGGAAAAATAACAATGAAACAATTGAAGCCAGCAATTAGTGTATTAGGTAGTGTATCGATGGCACTGACTTTAGCATCTCCTGCTTTAGCAGATGTAAAACAACCGAATCCAGGAGGTACAGTTGAAATATTCAAAGAGAATGCAAATGTAAAAAAAGAAGATAAGAATTTCACGCTCGGATCTGATGGGGAAATAGGTTCACTCATTACACAAAACATTGAAATGGCAAACAACGATTGGGATAAAGATGGTATTTCTAACGACTTAGAGATGAATGGATATAAAATTGAATTCAATTCACAAACTGGAAAAAATGAAGCGAAAGCATGGGATCCCGAGAAGGATAAAGGGAAACCAAAATTTATATCGAATCCTATGAATGCAAATACGGATGGTGATCCTTTTACTGATATGTATGAGGTTGAGAATTATAACAACGATTCTGATACTAATTTCAATCCGATAGTTGCCAACATGCCGAATTTGCAAATTGGTGTCAAACGAATTGAAGTAATTCCTATTGCAACCATTACGGATAATAATGGCGGATCAGTTAGCAGAGGATGGGAAAAAAGTGTATCTACACAACATTCATTTAATGTAGGTTTAAGTGGTTCAGGTGGTGTAGAAGGCTCAGCAGCCGGTCCTGTTCCTTCCGGAAGTGTTTCAGCAAATGTGGGATACGGATATTCAAAAACAACTACGGAAACGGAGAGTTATACAAATAATTTTGATTGGTCTACTGCAACAACTGTGGATACAGCGAACGCAGCAAAATTACGGGTACATTTGGAATATAAGAATGTAGGAACAGCATCCGCTGAAAATGTTTCGCCTCATTTTAATATTCGTTTAGGAAACAAAATTATTAATACTGTAAAGGCAACACAAGATCGTTATAAAGCAAACTATTTAAGTACAGAAAAAGGTGGACGGAATAAAACAGAAGTAGTAATTGACAGTTTAGAAGGACAAGCAGATGCGAATATTGTCTTATCTTTGGATGAATTGAAAGCTGTTGAACAAGGGGAACTTCTTTCGATTGAAGTTTTACCTACAAGTACAATGGATTTATCTATTGAAAAAGGTGAAGAAATTATGCATTTGGGGGATTCAGGGAGATATGAGTCTAGAGTAAATGCAGCTACTGAACAATTAGAAACAGATATAGGAAATATACCAAAGTTTAGGGTATATACTCCTAAAGACAAATCCATTGCTGATAAGCCAGTTTTATCCTATAACGAAGTTTTTCAACATGTAAATATAGATACGAAAAAAGTAAATCATATTGTAAACAAGGCTAAAAGTACTAATAACGTATCAGTGGTTTCAGCTAATAATGGAACTGATGCATTGAACGATTTAAAAGCGGGACAGGGAGATCGCGGTTATTTATATAAAGACTCTGTACACGGTGCTTTTGCAAAACTACAGCAACCAACATTAGTAGAAGGTAGTTATGATTCTGTGACGCAAAAGATTAGGGCAACAATTTTACCTGGTTTATTTGATGTGAGTAAAGAGATTCCTACTATTTATAGTAAGAAATGGAATGCTCCGTCACAAACAGTAACACTAGTTAAACGTGAGAATGGATTTACATATGAGTCTAGAGAAAATATACACCCTATTAAATCTGAAATTGCTGCGCACAGAAAAGTTACATTTGAAATCAATGACGCACACAATCTAACCCCTACACAAAAGATTGATACTGAAATTAAAGCTAATAAAGAATTTGAAGATTATGTAGTAGATAATTCAGGTGAATTTGTTACAGAAGGGGTTCCTTATACCGTAGCTTCATATGGAAATACAGCTTATTGGGGAAGTCATCATGCCGGGAATAAATGGGAGTATCTTTGGGCTGAAAAATCTAGCGATGAAAAAGTGAATGTAATTATTGAAAGAGTAGGTCAACCTAAACCTGGAAAACCAATTAAAAAGGATGAAGAGGTATTAATTAAATTTCGAAATCCTATTTATTCAGATTATGCATATTTAAAACTTCAAGATAGTTATATCCATTTAGATCAAAAACAGAACGCAAGTACTTTTAAATTTAATCATGCATATCCAAAGAATTTCACTGGATACCATAAGCAATGGAACATACTATCTAATGGTAACAAGTTAAAGGTAGGATATTTAATCGATTATATGAAATATGGTAATGGAGAGAATGGGACTGATACTATAGCATGGAATCTATCAAGAGTTCAGTAATAGGTAACAGTTCTGTTACTAAGTTTGAAAAGAGGACCGGAAATGAATTGAATCCGAAAAGTTAGATACAATAATTTAGGTTACTAATAAGGAATGAGTTCGATGTTGAATCGGACTCATTCCTTTTAATTTATATAATTTAGTAACTACTATTTTAAATACCTATCTAGTCATATAAGTAATCAAATGTTAAGATTACTATCTGTATTACAAAATTTATTTTCTGAATTTTCATTGGATAATAGAAAAAAAAATTTTGTGTTATTGGTGAAAAAGAAGCGAGGATAGTATATGAAGAAAAGAATTTTAATCGTAGAAGATGAAGAAAATATTCGAGAAGTATGCAAACGGTATTTAGAAAGAGAAGAATATGAAGTTTATACCGCTGTAAATGGTAAAGAAGGTTGGGATTTATTTCTTACACATCAACCAGATTTAATTATATTAGATTTGATGATGCCAAAAAAAGATGGATGGGAATTATGCGAGGAAATTCGTCAACAGTCAAATGTCCCTATTATTATGTTAACTGCTAAGGGAGAGGAAAGGGATCGAATTTTAGGCTTAACAATGGGGGCTGATGATTATTTAACAAAGCCATTTTCCCCCCGTGAATTAGTATTAAGGGTTCAAATTATACTAAGAAGAGGAAGCCATGTACCAATACAAGCGAAAGAGTCTCTATTGGAAGTGATAGAGTTTCCAGATTTAAAAATATATCCAAAGACAAGATATGTACTTGTTTGTGATAAGGAAGTGGAGTTAACGGTGAAAGAGTTTGAGGTACTTTATCTCATGGCAAAGCATCCAAAACAAGTATTTTCTCGCTCGCAGCTTCTTGAATTAATTTGGGATTTTGGACATGAAGGGGCATCAAACACAGTTACCGTGTTAGTGAGTCGTTTACGTGAAAAGCTCGAAAAGCATACGATAAAGAATCGTTGGATTCATACGGTTTGGGGTATAGGATATCGCTTTGAGCCAAATGGAGGAAATGAAACATGAGATTACGTATTCAATTGTTACTCATGAATCTATTAAGTACCAGTATTATGGTAATTGCTATATGGTATAGTGAGACCAAAATGTTACTTGAACCGGAACAAACGCGGTTATTAACAGTAATTGCATTTGTGGCATTCATTATTTCAACGTTTATTTATTGGTTAATGACACGTCCTATCATGAGATCTATACAAAATTTAATAAAATTGACGAAACAATTTAGTGATAGACACTTTGAAACGATGTATATAATTGGGCAAGAACCACGTGAGTTTAAAGAATTGGCAACAGCCTTTCAACAGATGGCAAAAAAATTAGAAGAAGGGTTTACTAAGTTAGAGGAACAAGAAAACTCTCGTAAGGAGCTAATTACCAATATCTCACACGACTTACGAACACCTATGGCTAGTATGCAAATGATGATAGAAGCATTACAAGATAACCTGATTGAAGATCCTGAAATGAAAAAGCAATACTTAGCAACGGTTTTAAAAGAAATAGAAAGATTAAATGGATTAATTAACGACTTATTTGATCTTTCAAAGTTAGAGTTTGAGCAAGTAGATTTTCACCCAAGTTTCACACATTTAGATAAAGTTCTATTAGATGTATTAGAGTCACATTCTGTCTTATTAGGAGACAAACAAATCCATGTGCAATTGGATGTCCCTGATACATTACCTCGGCTTTTGATTATGCCCTGTAAAATTGAAAGGGTCATAGGTAATTTATTACATAATGCAATTCGATATTCTCCTATCTCTGGAACAATTGAATTGACTGTAGTGGAAAATAAACCAACTCAACAGGTCCAATTCACTATGCGGGATGAAGGAATGGGAATTTCTCCAAATGATCAATTACGTGTATTTGAACGTTTTTTTAGAACAGATCGATCAAGAAGTTCACAATCTGGAGGTTCCGGACTTGGATTAGCTATTGCAAAATCATTGATTGAAATGCACAAAGGGGAAATTGGCGTAAGGAATCGCGCAGATGGTAAGCAGGGAAGTGAATTTTGGTTCACTCTTCCCATCACATCAGTAAAAAAATAAGATGCTGAAAGACTTTTGTAACATTTACGTTAGAAAAATGAAAGACCTTCTTGTTAACATACTACTACACAGTATGTTACAGGAGGTTTTTTACTTTATGAAAAGAAAATATGTATGGCTTATAGGTGGTTTAATAATTGTATTGGGGATTTTATGGTCATTGTTCCGACCAGAGAAATTATTTATTGATAAGCGTGTAAATGAATCATTGCCACAAGCAGAGATACAATCAACTGAAGTAAGGCAACAAAGTGATCGAGTAATAAGGGAAGGTCAGTTTCAAAACGGTGTCCATGAAACAACTGGAACGGCAAAAATTCACCAATTAGCGGATGGAAAACGTGTTTTACGACTTTCTAATTTTGCAACATCAAATGGGCCAGATGTACGAGTTGTATTAGTTCCTACAAATCGTTTGAAAAATAATGAAGACGTAAAAAACTATCAGTATATTGAATTAGGAAAATTAAAGGGAAATAAAGGAGACCAAAACTACGAAATTCCTGAAGGGATAGATGTAAGTGAATATGGTTCGGTTTCTGTTTGGTGTAAAAGATTTAATGAAAACTTTGGTGCGGTTTATTTTAATAATTAAATATGAACTTAAAATTTCCTCTTACAGGCGAAATTCATATGGGTTATGGTAAAAGCTACAGCGGACTTAGTTGCTAAGAAGGGCACTCATAAGAGTGTCTTTTTCATATTTCTCAATTTTTGTATATTTTAGTGCAATTGGACGTTTACGAAGAGATTTTATTCGTGCATAAATAATTTTAAGAGTATGCCAGGAAATCTTTGATTTATCAAGAAAAATTAAATTTAAACTGTATTATATACAGAAGCCACTTGAGGGGTGTTAAGATGCCAAATTTCTCATTTTGGGGTAGTTGCTTTTCATAGCTAGATGACTATGTATCGGTACCCCATAAGAAAAAGGCAGGAACATATCAAATATGTTCCTGCCTTTTTTTAAGTTTAACATGTATAACCTAAATATAAATGTATTGAGGTCTTCTTTATTTATTATTTTTTAAACCGCAAATGAACAAACTTCAACATCTTTATTACGTTTACAACTCGCATCATAATACGTGTACTACCATCCCAATCTTTATTTGTAGGTATACCTTTAAAGAAAGGGGAGCAGCTTAATATTTTTATGTTTGAAGACCATTTTTCTATTGATTTTGGATTGTTTACATAAAAATACATCATCGCGCCGTTATTGCCAGATTTTTTTACAGTTGCATTCGAAAGGTTCAGTGCGAATTTTGATTCAGCATCAAAATATAGCTCTCCTCCAGGAAAACGTTTTGACATAGCAACTATGATCTCTTTTAAATCTTCTTCTTTAAAGTAATAAAATACACCTGCTGATATAAAAAGAATACCGTCGTTTGGATCATATCTTATATCGTCAAACCAAGAAGTATCAAAAAATGATTTAGCGATACTAATATTCCTTGGTGTATCTTCAATTAAAGTCTTGCGAAAAGAGATTGCATCGGGTAAATCAAGGTTATACCAATGTATTGTACCGTTATCAATTCTTGAAAAAGTAGTATCTAGTCCTGAACCGATATTTACTATAGTGGCGTTCGGGTGTTTTCCTATAAATTGTTTTATCGTATCATCAATTTTTCGTGCACGAGTAATGTATGTGATACATCCGTATTCGCCAAATGTATTTGCTATTGTTGAGAAGTCAAAATCGCATTCTTTAATTATTCGAATAGCCTCTGTATCATCTAAAATATCCTTATTTTTCTCACTGCCATATGCTCGTCCCCATAGGGGAATAAGCATCGTACCTTGTACTGATTGTAAATCTAACTCTTTAACCATGAAACATCCTCCGTTGCATAATAAAACAATATATTTAGTCGTTATTTAACATTTTTGAGAGCATTGTATTTGTTTTATATAGTCCGTAAGTTAAATCCCGCCTATCTTCTTCGGATAATTGTTCGAGGTTTACTGTGAAATTTTTATAAATTTGTTTCCATCTCTCATAATGTACCTTTTCAGCTTTTTCTGTCAGAGAAATTAATACAGCTCTTTTATCTACCGTATCTTGCTTTTTTACAATATATCCGTTTTGTTCTAAGTTACGTACAGTTATACTTAATTGTTGCTTAGGAATGTTTAAATAACTAGCAATCATCTTTGAATTTACAGGTACTTTTTGCTGGGCGATATACTCTACTACGTGTTGTTCTAAATGTGTAAATTCAGAGGATTTTTCTGATAGTAATTTGAAAGTACCTGACATATTTAATAATAAATTCATGTATTCGTTTAATAATTCTTTATGGGACATTATTTTCGCTTCCTTTTTGGATTTAGTCATTATTTTATTACTAATTTAGCTATAAATCAAATGTTTAAACTTATTATAGTAAATTAACATTTACTAATTTGTTATTTTGAGATTATGTGAACTAAAGAAGAGGAGGATGAGAAGTGATTTTAGAAAAGACGAATATGGCCAAAAATAAAATATTACTAAATATATATAAGTAATGAATGCAATGTCTTTTTCAGTTATTATGTTGTAAATAATTTTATGATAAAATCTTTTACATAATGAAATAAAGGGGTAGTGTTCTATGGGTTATTTCTCAAATGGTTTATTAGTTTTGTTTGTTCTTATCGTCTGTAGCTGTATGATTTTTGGTTGATAATATAATAATAGATTTTTATAAAAGAAGTTAACTGAGGTGAGGTTAACTTCTTTTTATTTTATGTTGAGTAGGAATTTTATTATTTTTATGGAAGTTTATTTAAATTAATTTCATATTAATAAGGGTAATTTTATAAAATACAAACAAACGAAGGAATAAGGGGTATTTACATGAATAATAGAATAAATTACACAATTAAACACCCATCAGATTTCAATGGATTATTAAGCTTATATGAATCTTTAGAATGGAATTCTCTTAATTTAACGCTGAATGAATTGGAACAAATGTGTAAACAAAGTTGGTATGTAATTTATGCTTTTGATGATAAAGAGTTAGTGGGGATGGGGCGTATTATATCAGATGGTGTAATAACAGGCGTTATTTGTGGTGTATGTGTATCGCCAAAGTTTCAGTCCATTGGTATTGGAAAAGAAATCGTAGAACGATTAATCCAGCACTGTGAACAAAACAAGGTTATTCCCCAACTTATGTGTGTGGAAAAATTGCAATCTTATTACGAATCTATTGGGTTTGAGACATTCTCTATTGGGATGACAAAACATATTAAAAGATAGTGTGGCTTTATATTTTCAGTGTACTTGTGCATATTTTCAATAAAGGAGACTGACTATATGGAGATTGCTAAAGGGGTAGAAATGTTACAACTTGAGTTTCAAGAATTTATTATTCACCCAATTCTTTTATGGGATGATGAAATGGCAGTGTTAATAGATACTGGTTTCCCTGGACAATTTGAAGACATACAAGTAGAGATGGAAAGAGTAGGGATACCCGTTGATAAGCTAAATGTTTTGATTTTAACGCATCAGGATATAGATCATATAGGTAGCCTTCCTGATTTGTTGAAGAATGGTGTAAGCGATATTAAAGTTTATGCGCACGAGCTAGATAAGCCATATATTGAGGGAGAGTTACCTTTATTGAAAGATGGAAATGTAGAGAATCCACCAAAAGGAAAAGTTAGTAATACGGTGATAGATGGGCAAGAACTTCCGTATTGCGGCGGGATACAAATTCTACATACCCCAGGACACACTCCAGGTCATATTAGTTTATATTTGAAACAAAGTAAAACCCTTATTGCAGGAGACTCGATGTATAGCGTGAATGGAAAGTTAGGAGGAATTCACGCCCCAACAACTTTAAATGTTAAGGAAGCACAACAGTCTTTGAAGAAGTATTTAAATCTAGATATTGAATCGGTAGTTTGTTACCATGGGGGATTAAGTAAGGAGAATATAAAGATTCAAATTCAAAATTTGTAAAAGTTGAAGAGGAATTTTTTGTTAAACTGTGCTGAAGTATAATCTATTTAATATGAATGACCTAACCATGTCTCAACAATAAAAAGAAACGATTTCTTTTGCTAATTTATCTATATTTGAAGGGAAATCATTATGGCTCTCATCCTTAAAATGCCCCATTGATAATAAAGAAACGAAAGCGTAAGCAGCAAATGTAGCATTTCCTTTCGGGATTTCTCCAAGTTGCATCGCGTTATCGAGTGCTTTTTCTAATACTTCATACATGTTGTCTTCAGCGTCTTTTAATTCTTTCAATTGTTCTTCAGATAATGATAGTTTTGCATCTTTCATAAAATTCTTCATATCAATATCCATCGTTGCGTGTAAGTAGACTTTAGCGAAGTCCAATAATCTTTCTTTTAAAGTCTTATTTGTAGAAAGGATTTGAGACATATTCTCGCGTATACGTACCATCATTTGAATCATAGTAGCGGTAAATAAATCTGCTTTTGTTGAATAGTAATAGTAGACGGTTGCTTTCGTCACACCACAAACTTTTGCAACTTCATCCATGGAAACGACTTGATAATTTTGAGTAAGAAATAGCCGAGTTGCAACTTCCAAAATGGTTTCTTTTGTAGACTTTGTATTTTTATTTTGACGAGGCCTTCCGAGAGGACGTTGTTTTTGTTCCAAATCCATTCGCTCCTGACATGTATTGTTGAGATAATTATAACACAAAGTTTTATTCATTCTTGATTAATTAACCAACCAGTATATATAATTAATGTTAGAGGAAAAAAGGAAGGTGGGTTTTTATGAAAAAGCACCCGTTACATATGTTAGGGAGGCTTGTAGCAGGGAAGCATACACAGTGGATAACTTTATCGGTTTGGATTCTTATTACATTATTACTTTCATTTACATTGCCACAAGTAAACAGTACGAAAGAACCGAATCCGAAAAATTTACCTGAAACAGCTATGTCGCAGCAAGCGGAAGCACTTATGAAAAAAGAGTTTCCGAATAATGCAGGAAATCCTTTGTTAGTAGTATGGTATAGAGATGGTGGATTACAGTCACAGGATTATAAACTCATACAAGACGTTTATAAAGAATTAAAGGCCAGTCCTTTAAAGGAACAATCAACGTTACCACCATTTGATACAATTCCGGAACAAGTATTATCAAAAAGTGCATCAAAAGATGGTACATCATTTGTTACACCAGTATTCTTTAACAAGGCTGCTGGAACAGATATATTAAAAGGAAATCTTGATGATTTAAGAAACATAGTGAATAGTAAGGTCGATGAAGATCCATTTAAACAAAAAATAAGTGATTCTGGTTTACATGTTCGATTATCTGGACCTGTAGGCATTCAAACAGATGCAGTTAGTTTATTTAGTCAAGCAGATGTGAAATTATTAATTGCCACTGTACTACTCGTATTAGTCCTATTAATTTTACTGTACCGTTCACCAATTTTAGCAATTTTACCTTTACTTGTTGTGGGCTTTGCATACGGTATTATTAGTCCTACACTCGGTTTTTTAGCTGATCACGGATGGATTAAAGTAGATGCCCAAGCGATATCAATTATGACAGTATTATTGTTTGGTGCTGGAACGGACTATTGTCTATTTTTAATTTCGAGATATAGAGAGTACTTGCTAGAGGAAGAAAGTAAATATAAAGCATTGCAACTTGCAATTAAAGCTTCTGGCGGAGCAATTATAATGAGTGCGTTAACTGTTGTACTTGGATTAGGAACATTATTACTCGCTCATTACGGTGCCTTTCATCGATTTGCGGTACCATTTAGTGTTGCTGTATTCATAATGGGAATTGCTGCTTTAACAATTTTACCAGCGTTATTATTAATTTTCGGTAGAACTGCATTCTTCCCATTTATACCGAGAACAACTTCAATGAATGAGGAATTTGCAAGAAAGAAAAAGAAAGTCGTAAAAGTTAAAAAATCAAAAGGTGCCTTTAGTGAAAAACTTGGAGATGTTGTAGTACGAAGACCGTGGACAATAATTATGCTCACTGTATTTGTTTTAAGTGGATTGGCTTCATTTGTACCACGTATTCAATACACATATGACTTATTAGAATCGTTTCCGAAAGATATGCCTTCACGTGAAGGGTTTACGTTAATTAGTGATCATTTTTCAGCTGGGGAACTAGCACAAGTAAAAGTTGTTGTTGATACGAAAAGAAAAGAGCTTCCTATTAAAGAAGAACTAGAGAAATTTTCTTTTGTAAATACAGTAAAAGACCCAAAAGAGGGTAAAGAAAATAAGCAAATACAAATGTATGAGGTTTCTTTAGCTGAAAATCCATACTCAATTGAAGCGTTAGATCAAATCCCTAAATTGAAAAGTAGTGTAGAAAAAGTATTAAAAGATGCTGGGATTAATAATGTTGAAGATCAATTGTGGATTGGTGGAGAAACAGCGTCACTATATGACACAAAACAAATTACGGAACGTGATGAAGCAGTTATCATTCCAGTAATGATTAGTATTATAGCTTTATTATTACTTGTTTACTTACGATCTATTGTCGCGATGATTTATTTAATTGTAACTGTTGTATTATCGTTCTTCTCGGCACTAGGAGCAGGATGGCTATTACTTCATTATGGTATGGGAGCGCCAGCCATTCAAGGTGCGATACCGTTGTATGCATTCGTATTTCTAGTTGCTTTAGGTGAAGATTATAATATCTTTATGGTTTCTGAAATATGGAAAAACAGAAAGACACAAAATCACTTGGATGCAGTAAAAAATGGCGTTATACAAACAGGTAGTGTCATTACATCAGCAGGTTTAATTTTAGCAGGAACTTTTGCAGTGTTAGGTACACTTCCAATTCAAGTTCTTGTTCAATTTGGTATCGTAACTGCAATTGGTGTACTACTAGATACCTTTATTGTTAGACCATTACTTGTACCTGCGATTACGGTCGTTTTAGGACGCTTTGCTTTTTGGCCAGGAAAACTTTCAAGAAAAAGTGAAGAAGTACAAAAGGTGGATGCATAGTTAAGAAAGCCAAGGATACTTTCCTTGGCTTTCTTCTATGTAGTTTATTAATTTTTTGAAGTCAAATCATCAGTTACAGCATGATCAGCATCTTCAATAGCAGTTTCTGGCATTCCGTATAAGCCATTCATTGCTTGTTCTTCTACATTAAGGTTTACAGTATTATTATTTTGAATAGGTGTATTGTTTGCGATAGCATTATCTTTTTTATTTACATTTTTGTCATTCATGTTTGAATCCTCCAAACGTCAGTTGATTTATTAATAGTATGTGGTTGGATTCCAAGAAATATGTGAATGGATTTTTGCAGATGTTATATAATTAAATAAAAACTTGAGGATAAATTTAAATTGTAAGGAGTGAAAAGTTGTGGTGAGAACAAGAAAGTTAGCCTTCTAAAATAAAATGAAATTTTAGGAGGCTATTACAATGAGGTTTCATATAATTGACAGAGAAAATTGGAATAGAGAGCAGTATTTTGAACATTATTTAAAGTTGAAATGTACGTTTAGTATGACTGTGAATGTTGATATTACGAGGTTATTAAAGGAATTACATCAAAAGGGAATAAAATTTTATCCCGTTTTTATATATTTAATTTCTAGAGTATTAAATAATCATAAAGAATTTCGAACATGTTTTAATGATGAAGGAGTTTTAGGTTATTGGGAGGAAATGACACCAAGTTATACAATCTTCCATAAAGATGATAAATCTTTTTCAAGTATATGGACGGATTATTCTAGTGATTTCCACATTTTCTATAAAAATTATGAAGAAGATATGAGATGCTATGCTAATGTTCATGGTCTCTTCACGAAAGAGAATATTCCGCCAAATACTTTTCCTATTTCTAGTATACCTTGGGCTAGTTTTACTGGATTTAATCTAAATATTAATAATGATGGTGATTTTCTATTACCGATAATAACTTGTGGGAAATATTTTAATGAAGAGAATAAGGTTATACTACCAGTTTCATTACAAGTCCATCATTCGGTTTGTGATGGGTATCATGCGAGTCGATTCCTAGAGGATTTACAGGAGTTAAGTAATAGTTGCAACGAGTGGCTAAAGTAATATCTAATTTTTAATAATATACAATTAAAAATAAATAAAAGAAGAGAACATGTTTATATTGCATGTTCTCTATTTTATTCATTAATATTGAGTTACAGTGGAAAATATAGGTTGATTTGTAGTTTAATAGTAAATAAGATAATTGATTTTAATTTTCTTTATTTTATAACTATACCGTTCATAAAACTTATTATTTTGTAACAATGAAGGGGAAAACAAAAATGACGATAATCTGTATAGAAAAAGCTACAATTTTAGATGCTGAAAAGTTAACAGAAATAATGACACGAACATTTAATGAAGAAGCAAAACATTGGCTAAGCGATCAAGGTGATGTAATTGACTATAACATTCAACCACCAGGTTATTCTTCAGTTGAAATGATGAAATATTCGATTGAAGAACTCGATTCTTTTAATGTGATAATGGATAAAGAAATAATCGGGGGTATTATAGTTACGATCTCTGGTAAGTCATACGGTCGAATTGATCGTATTTTTGTTGATCCTAATTATCAAGGAAAAGGGATTGGATCACATGTTATTAAATTAATAGAGGCGGAATATCCGAACATAAGGATTTGGGATCTCGAAACATCTAGTAGACAAATTAATAATCATCATTTTTATAAAAAAATGGGCTATGAAATAATTTTCAAATCTGAAGATGAGTATTGTTATGTAAAAAGAATAACTGTAGAGTCAGCTAAAGAGAACCTGATTAAAAATAATGATATGAAAAATAACCAATATGAAAACTGTAATCTAACAAATACAGAATATTATCAAGTAAATTTAAAAAATAGTGCATTTGTTGGTAGTAATATAATGCATATGAATATGAGTAATTGTAATGTGAGTCAATCAAAGTTTAGAAATATAAATTTTAAAAGTTCTTTATATGCCGATTTAAATCTTTCCGGTAGTAAATTTTCTTTTGTGACTTTAGGTGGAGTTCATTTTAAAGATACAAACCTTGGAGAAGGTAAACATCCTATTTCATTTAATAGATGTGATTTGGAAGGTAGTACGATATGTAATAGTAATCTAAAAAATATGGAAATAGAAAATTGTGATATAACCGGTATGACAATAGATGGTGTTCCAATTGAAAAGCTGCTGGAGTTATATAATAAAGTAAAAAGTTAACCTGCATTAATGTAGATAAGCTGTTCATAAATTGGATGTTATACTGAAATGATTATGTAAAAATAACATAAAGAAATATAGAAGAGAAGGGGTTTCACCCAGGGGTCTAGAATGAATATGTATTGTTATGAATATGGAGGGGAGAAAATATGGAGATCAAACTAAGAGCGGTAGAAATACAAGATGCTAGAGCAATTCATCGTATATGCATACAAGATGATGTTTTACCTTATATGGTTTTCTTACCTAGTATGCGTGTAGATGCGATGGAAAATAGAATTCGTAATTTAGCGCCAAATCAATTTGAATTTGTTGCAGAGTATGATGGAAAAGTTGTCGGATTTGTTGGATTAACCCAAAGCCCAGGACGTAGATCTCATTCGGGGGATTTGTTTATGGGGGTAGATAGTGAATATCATAATAAAGGCATTGGGAAAGCACTTCTTACAAAAATGCTTGATTTGGCTGATAATTGGTTAATGTTAGAGCGAGTAGAGCTTGGTGTTTTAGCAACGAATCCGAAAGCGAAATCGCTATATGAAAAATTTGGATTTGTAGAAGAGGGAATAAAAGTAGGGAATTTGAAGGCTCACGGAAAGTTTATTAATGAAATTATGATGAGTCGTTTTAGACCTGATGGTTTAATCATACATAATGGATAGTGAAAAGCATGACATTATACTGTCATGCTTTTTATTTGTTAGTTGTTGTTAGGCAGTTTTGGTTGCACTAAAAATAATGCTAAGCCAATAAAAATAACTGTAATGCCTAGTCCTTGTTGTAAAGAAATAGTCTCATTTAATATAAAGTACGCTAGTATACAAGTTCCAATCGTTTCTCCTAAAATGCTCATAGAGATAACTGTAGCACTCATCCATTTTAATAACCAATTGAATATTGTTTGACCTAAAATCGTAGCAATGAAAGCTAAGCCGATAAAGCACAACCAAGTTTGTGTAGAGTAATGGATGAAAGATTCTTGCTGCATGTAGGCAAATATACCGAGAAAACAGGCGCTACTTCCATAACTAATTACCGAATACGGTATAAGTGATAAATCTTTACGAACATGTTGGCTAATGAAAAAGTAAGCGGTAATAATTCCGGCCGCAATAAAGGCTAAAATATCTCCGTATAATGCTTCTCTGCTAATTTGGAAGTCTTGCCATCCGATGACGATACTTCCTGAAATAGCGATGAGGCAACCAATAACCGCTCCTTTCGTAAATCTCTCTTTAAATAGAAAGTAACCACCAATCATTGAAAATAAAGGTTGTAACGTTACGATAACTGTAGAACTCGCTACAGAAGTATATTGTAATGATTCAAACCATAGTACATAATGTGCAGCTAAAAATAGCCCGGATATGAATCCGAATCCCCATTGTCTTCTTGTTACTGTTTTTAGCTCGTTTCGATTATTTTTATTAAATAGTAATAACGGTAATAGAATCAGTGCAGCAAAGAATAATCGATAAAAAGCAATGATAGCCGCAGGAGCATCTGCCAATTTTACGAAAATTGCTGAAGTTGATAGGGCGAATACGCCGAAAAATAAGATGCAATATGAAAGAATAGGCGATTTCACAGTTTGTCCCTCCGATACAATGTTTATTATAATAAAATTAATACGATATAATGTACAAAGGTAAGTATATAAGTCCTTAAGGCGATAGGAAAGGATTATTTGCCTTTGTTTACTATGTCAGCACAAAGACAACGAAATATGCAATATGATGAACGAAAGGAAGGTTTTACTATGATACATGATAGACTCGGACAAACTGTATTAAGTTATCGTAAGAAAAATAATATGACAATTCGTGAATTTGCTAATTATGTAGGAATTAGTACTTCACTAATTAGTCAAATTGAACGAGGATATGCGAATCCTTCTTTAAGTGTATTGGAATTAATTGCGAAAGCATTAAATGTACCGCTATTTACACTTTTTATTAATGAGATTGATACAGATTCACTCATTTCTAAGAAAAAAGATCGAAAAAAAGTATATCGAGAAAATAATGATCACATTGTATATGATGTATTAACACCGGATTTTATGAAAGCACGTATTGAAATGCTAATGATGGATTTAAATAAACAAGCAAACACAACGGAAAGTCACTATTCACATGAAGATAAAGAAGAGATTGCTGTTGTTATGAAAGGAGAAGTGTATGTGGAGTTAGAAGGAAAAGAATATTTTTTAGAAGAAGGCGATGTTGTACGTATTCCGCCAAATGTGAAACATCGCTTTTTGAATAAAAGTGATGAATCCAATCATATTTTATTTGTATTGACACCATCTTTAGGATGAGTATTAAGTGATTTTTATTACGGGGGAAAAATAGATGGAAAATAAAACTGTTTTAAGAGATGGTCTTTCAATTATTTCTCAGTGTAAAAAACAAACAAATGATATTTGGCATGCGCATTTCGGAGCAGCTGCAATTGCTAGTTATTTTTTCATGAAAGATAACAATATGGAAGAAGAGATCACTCATAGTATGTATTCCCAATCAAAAATGATGTTGAACAATCAAAACTTAGGTGAAATCATCGATAGTAAAGAAGAAATTGATTTTCAAAGTGCTGAAAAACGGATTATAAAATCATTGGAGCATACAATTGATGAACTTCATTGGGTGGGGCATAATGTCATTTATGCTGCATTAAGTTTATTAGCTATAAAAGAGTTACAAAAATGGGGGAATAATCAAGCAATTGAAGGGATTACTAACCTTATATTATCGTTTCGAAAAACAATTCCTGGTAGATCGTGGATTGGTTTTACGACGAAGGAAGTAAAACAATTAAGTATAAACGATGAGATAGAAAGTGAATTCAAAAATCCGAAACAATTATCTAAGTTTATTTTAAAGGAGCTCTCGCAATTTAATATTATTTATAGAGCGGAAGCGCATCATGATTTAATTGGTCATTTGCTTACTTTTTCTCATGCAATTAATATTATGTATGATTTAGGGCATAGAGATATATTCCAACGAGGGATACGTCCACTGTTAAAACTAGTATACGTGTTACGTGCTAGTCAATATCTTATGCCGAATACTGAAATTAACTTGCACTCACCTATAGATCGTTTACCTTTAATCGAATCAAAACGTGCTTATGTATTACCAACAGAAAATCAATTTTGGCTAAAAGACTATAGTGCGTTTGATTGGGATTTCGGGCATGTTTTTAAATTCTCATATAGTTATTTTGATCATATAAAGAGAGCCCCAGAATATAAAGATATTACATTAGAGAAATTTCGATTTGTTATTAATACGTAATGAAGTCTAATGATCTGTATAAAGGGTTAAATTTAAAATTTTTTGTTGATAGTATATTATTTTTATATTTGTAAGATTTTACATGCTTATTTTACTTTTACTAATTATGTAAATAGGCTATACTAAAATACATATATTTTAGTATTGGAGAGAGAAGTAAAACGACATGGAATTAGTAAAATTGGAAAAAGCTATTGAAATAAAGAAAGAAGAACTTTTATATTTAGTATCAGATTACGGAATTCAACATGAAAAAGTATTGGCATTAAGTCAAGAAATAGACAAATTGATTAATTACTTTATGTTTTTAAAATAAAAAGAACTATGGCATGATTTGAAAATGTTATAGTTCTTTTTTATTTGGAAATTCAGATGTATATTCTATATACTAGCAATAGATAGAATATTCTGTTTTGTAGGAGAGGGATATATGATATTACATACGCACATTTCAGGCGAAGGGGAACCAATTATGCTTTTACACTCTGGTGGTATGACGGGTTTAGTAGAGTATGAAGAGCAGGTAGCATTTTTTCAAGAAAAAAACTATCAAGTAATTCGTCCTGATTTAAGAGGACATGGAAGATCAGGGGGGACATTGGAGAATTATTTCCTACGTTCTGTAAAGGATCTACATGATACGTTAGTACATTTACAAATTGATAGATGTCATATAGTTGGTGTTTCCCTAGGAGGATTAGTCGCTTTATTATTTGCAAAAAAGTATCCAGATAAAGTGAGAACATTAACTTTTTCAGGTATCTTTCCGGTTAAGAAAGAGAATTGGGAAGAGTCCCAGGAGTATGAAGCGAAGTGCCATCAGCAATTGATGGAAAATGAAGAAGTTGTAACGTATATGAATGAAATTCATGAGAAAAGTGACTGGAAAGCATTACTTGAATCGTGGCAAGTTAAAGATTGGTACCCATTTGATGAAACAGGTGATGTAGCTAATCTTCAAATACCTACACTTTGTATTGCTGGGGGAGATGCAGAAGATGAAGTTACAGCTACTACAATGTTCAAACAATTAAACGATAATATTTATATTGCTGTTATTCCGTTTGCTGGTCATTTAGTGCATAACGATCAACCAGAAATATATTCGAATATATTGTCTAATTTCTTACAGAATGCACAAGCTGCTAGTCGAATATAAGGACTTTTGGGTATAATAATAAAGGAATTATTAATTGTATCGGTTAGGAGCGCAGCACATATGAAAACAGTTGTTGTTATCGGTGGAGGTATAACGGGACTTTCTACTATGTTTTATTTAGAAAAATTAAAAAAGGATAATAATATCGATTTAAATTTAATCCTTGTAGAAAAAGAAGAGTACTTAGGTGGTAAAATCCATAGTGTAGAAGAAAAGGATTTTATTATGGAATCAGGAGCGGATTCTATCGTTGCTCGTAATGAACATGTTATGCCGCTTGTAAAAGATTTGAATTTAGAAGAAGAAATGGTATATAACGAAACGGGTATTTCTTACATACATTCTGATAATACTTTACACCCAATTCCATCTGACACTATATTTGGGATACCGATGAGTGTGGAGTCTTTGTTTAGCAGTACGCTAGTATCAACGAAAGGGAAAATTGTTGCTTTAAAAGATTTTATAACGAAAAATAAAGAGTTTACAAAAGATACTTCACTTGCTGTATTTTTAGAAAGCTTTTTAGGGAAAGAGTTAGTGGAAAGACAAATTGCTCCGGTGCTTTCAGGAGTATATTCCGGTAAATTGAATGAACTTACTATGGCATCGACATTACCGTATTTACTGAATTATAAAAATAAATATGGAAGTATTATTAAAGGTTTTGAAGAGAATAAAAAACAGTTTCAATCAGCAGGAAACAAAAAGTTCGTATCATTTAAAGGTGGACTATCTACGATTATTGATCGTTTAGAAGAAATGCTGACTGAGACAGTCGTTAAGAAAGGCGCTGTAACGACTGCTGTAAGGAAACAAGGTGATCGCTATGAAATCTCCTTTGCAAATCATGAATCAATCCAAGCTGATTATGTTGTTTTAGCAGCTCCGCATGATATCGCAGAAACTTTATTACAGTCTAATGAGTTAAACGAGCAGTTTCATACATTTAAAAACTCATCTCTTATAAGTATTTACTTAGGATTTGATATACTTGATGAACAATTACCGGCGGACGGCACAGGATTTATCGTAACGGAAAACAGTGATTTACATTGTGATGCGTGTACATGGACAAGCCGGAAGTGGAAGCATACATCGGGAAAACAAAAGCTATTAGTAAGAATGTTTTATAAGAGTACAAATCCAGTATATGCAACGATTAAAAATTATAGTGAAGAAGAATTGGTACAAGTCGCTTTATATGATATTGAAAAGAGCCTGGGGGTTAAAGGGAAACCAGAAGTAGTTGAAGTTACAAATTGGAAAGATTTAATGCCGAAATATCATTTAGAACATAATCAAGCTGTTCAAATATTACAAGAAAAAATGACGGATCTTTATCCTAATGTATACTTAGCTGGAGCTTCATATTACGGTGTCGGAATTGGTGCGTGTATTGGAAATGGGAAGAACACTGCAAATGAAATAATTGCAACATTAAATGAATCGTCAAACTAACATAGTATAAAAAAATAAATAAATAAATAAATAAATAAATAAATAAAATGTCCCTCCAGTATATTGGAGGGACGTTTTATTTATTTCACTTGAATTGAAATTTTTTTATTAGTTGTATTATTCTCAGTAATCGTTAATGCTATGTTCCCAGATTCTTTAAATGAATATGATGAGAGTTGATAAAGCTCTTTTATGCCATGTTTCTCTTTTAATTTATTGGCTGGAAGTGATGTTATGTTCGGTTTCCATGTTTCCTGTTTACCCGAAGGATAGTTAACTATTATTTCTGGATTATTTAATTGCATTACTTCCCAAGAGGCAAAATGTAGTTCAACTTCTGTATCTTTCTTTAGTAATACTTCTGAGAAATATCCAAGCTCTCCGACATTACCGAAAACAGTAAAGTTTTGATTTTGTAATGTGATATCTAAATGTTTAGGTTGATAGGTTGCTGCGTGATAGATTCCATATGAAAGCGAAAGAGTGGAAGCGATTAACATGCCGATTGAAAATGTCATAAAGCTATTACCTTTAAAACTAGTCATCATGAATGAATTTGGGGCGAACTTTTTTGCAAATAAAAATATGAGTAATATGAGTAAGAGGGATAAACTGATGAATATATACATAGAAAATATACACCTCCATAAAAAACATATTTTAACTATATTTTACCATGAATGTATGGGGGAGGGTGTTGTTTTAGCAGGGAAAAGTGAGCAAGGAATCGAAAGTATAAGACATCTTATTACGAGCGGAGTGATGGAAATGAAAATAATACAATTAATTTTAAAACTAGAGTGTAAAGAGATGATCATAGTATTTTGATCACCTCTTTATTTTTTCTAATCATGCAAAAGCAAGAAGGGTTATTTTTAGTTCGTATTGAATTAAGAGGATAAGCTTCTCTAGAAATATTTGATAAATGGGACATTGAGGACTTTCCTAATTATAAATACTTTTTCTGCTATAATAAATGAGTAGAAAGAAAGGAGTGATCCTGTGGCGTTTCCTATATTAGAAACAGAACGTTTGCGTTTAGTTGAAATAGAACAATCTTATTGTCAAAAAATATATGAAATCTTTTCATTGGATGAAGTAACGTGTTATTACGGTATGAATTCTTTTACGGAGTTTGGACAAGCTTCACGTATGATTGAATCTTTTTCAAAAAATTACTTTGAGAAAAAGGCAATACGATGGGGGATTGTATTAAAAGAAACAAATACTTTAGTGGGTACAATTGGATTAAATAATTTACAACTATGGAGTAAACGATCTGAAATTGGATATGACTTACATCCTCGTTATTGGGGGAATGGTTATGCGTCAGAAGCGGCTCGAGAAATTATTCATTATGGATTTCGAGATTTAGGCTTATTTAGAATTGGAGCTATTACATACCCTGAAAATGTTACTTCTTGTAAAATGTTATCTAAAATAGGCTTTCATAAGGAAGGGTTATTACGTGGATATATTCATCAAGGAAATAAGCAACATGATGCACTATTGTATTCTATAGTTCGAACGGATGTAGAGGATATAAAGTGAAACTTTAATCAGTGGGGGTTTTCTTCATCCCCCACTGATTATTAGTTGAACCAATCGGACTTTTATGGGCAGTTGATCCCCCACCTAAATTCTTTGCTTTCGCTGAATTTTGAGGTGGGGGTCTTACTGCCCATTAAAGCGGGATAAATTTATAATAAAAAAACCCTCTTATAAAAGAGGGGTTAAGTGAAAATTAACCTATTTTAGGTAATAAACGTTCTCCGCTTTTCATGCTACTTTTACATAAAGGGCATTTAGGCTCTTCTTCAAATGAAAAATTCTTTCTCATCCATCCTAAACAATCCTCTGATTCACATTCCCAGACAGGGGTTTGTTCTGGTGGTACTTCAGCTACATCGTTCTTTCGATTGCGATACATATAACCACTCCTTTTATGTAAAAAATTTTAGTTATATATTAAAAAGGTTGTTAACCGAGCTGGTAACAACCTTTTTATTGTTTGAATTATAGCTTTACAACGTTTTTAGCTTGAGGTCCACGGTTACCGTCTTCAACTTCGAAGCTAACTTCTTGACCTTCGTCAAGAGATTTGAAGCCGTCGCCAGTGATAGCTGAGAAGTGAACGAATACGTCGTTACCGTCTGCAACTTCGATGAAACCGAAACCTTTTTCGCTGTTAAACCATTTTACTTTACCTGTTAATGTCATGGTAATGCCTCCTAAAATTTAAAAAGATTACAATATGATCGGCCTTATTTGAATGAAAAATAAAAGTTCACATATTATCAAACACCCATAAGGAGTACAAAATAATCCTGATTGATACTTGATAATATGCAAAGGAAATATGGTGTTAAATTGACCTTAATTACTATCTTACAACAAATGGTGGGAAATAGCAAGTGCTGGTAATACCAGTGAATAATCTTGGTGATAATAGTAAAACGCACAAAGTCATCTCTTTTATTTATATATTATTCCAAATTTAGGTTTATGCTAAACTGAGAACATTTTTCTTGGGATTTTTGTCACGTCCTTTTTATTTGGTTTTCTTCAATTGCTAAATCCAGGTATTACAATTCTTTCAATATCTAATGTAATTTTAGTTGGTGTAGCTGCCTTTATTCAATTTTTCTTCCACAGAAACTAACGAAGAGCCATATTTTAAGTATTATGAGGAAATTCATTGTATAATTTTACTAACTTATTAAAAATACTGGAGGGAACGGATTAATGAAGAAGTTCTATAAGATAAATGAATCAAAAGAGAACAATGATAAACCACATTCAGTAACTGAATTTGAAAATATAACAAATAAAGAATTTCCTTATTACCAAAAAGGAAGCAAATATGCTTGTTGTGAATTTTGTGGAAGTGTTGTGAGCATTACAAATGGAGCAAATAATAGTTCTTGCTCTAATGCCACTCGCGCTATGTACGCTAAACATACTTCCCTGAAGGATGGTCTTCCATTCGATCCTGATTATAAAAATTGTATAGGATATTCAGGAAACGCGGGAGGTTGGCAACAGATTTTCACTCAAGAAAAAGGAGTATTAAAAAATCAAAAACTGGAAAACTATATAAATTCCCACAAGGTCGATATTGCAAAAGAACTTTTTGATTTAATTGGCATCCGCTTCTCAAATACTAGTGGAGTAAATAATCTTTTTAATGAAATGTATGAATCTTTCACAGCAAATAAGGGTTTATATGTTAAAAAATGGTATCCGTCAACCGTACCATTTTTGTTAATGCAGAGAACATCAAACCTAAATTTTTGGGGATATATAGTAAATGATGCTATTGTGCAAGAATTAAAGAATGAAGGAATTGAAATTGATGGGAATCAATTTAAAGAATCTGATTATCAAATAAGTTTTGATTTGAATAAAGATGATTTTCCGACGCATATTATTGTTAGGTTGCTAGATTCAAAGGGGAATTTTGTCGATGTTTCAAAATGCTCATTGAATAAAATATTTGAATAAGTATTTTTGAGCTAATAGCTGAGTTCATTATGCCACCTTAAGGGTGGTTTTTTTATGTTGTTTTGTAGAATATATTTTACATTTGTTGAGTTTTTTGTTGGTGATTTTCCCTAAAATTATTATAATCTATGTAGTTAAATAAATTCATGCACAGCTTTTTCTTATAATGTAGTCTTTGTTATTTAATCTTTCTAACCCACTCAAAAAGCGAAAAGAAACGCCATTCCTACCGCTTGATAGGGCTTAAAAAATTGTGAAATTGTTCCAGTATTTACTCTATAAACTTATCAGGAGTTTCAAAGTAGCGAGCTGTACACCCATAGAAATTATTATAGCAAAACAAAAAAAGGGATTCCCTGAAATTTGGAAGTTACGTTGAAATTATTTTTATTTCTGTCGATTTCTCGTTATTCTCAATCAATTAGGATTTAATTTAAAAAATAGTCGGTGCCAATAATAGAAAGGAGTTTTAGATTCAAGGATTTAATTCAGAAAATAAAATCACTCGAATATCTTTCAATTCTTTTTTATAAGCTTTATTTGCATATTGATTTGTATAGACAATTTTTTATTATACAATGGATTTAATAGTAAAGAAAGCGAGAACCGATGACAGAACAGATTCAAAAAATTGAAAAGGCCAAATGCTTACTTGGACATAATGAAGAAAATTGAAGAGCATGAGGATTTAATCTTTGAATTTCAGCGTAATCACGGGACAATCACAACACTACTGACTGACCTTGTAAAACACACTGATGATGCTATGATTGAAATCAATAATATGCACAGGCTTATTGAAGGAAATAACTTGAAATAGAGAAAAGGCCGCAACAACGGGCTTTTTGTTTGCTTTATATTGAATTGAGCCTTAGTATAATTATCACGACAATCATGCTTTCTATCGCTTCAATTGTTTTATGGAGACAGTTATGGGGTAGAAAAGAGAAACAACGAGATTTAAGTTAATGAAAGTGGGAGAAACTATGGGGATTATAGCGTTTGAGGGAGCGAGTGCGGTTGGTAAGAGCAGCACGTGTCATGAATTAGAAAAAAATTATGGTGCATACATTATACCTGAAGTGAATTTTTTATTTGAAAGACCAAAAAACGAACATAGAACATGGTATTTTGAAAAACAAGTAGAGCGCTGGAAAATAGCAGTGCAAAAGTCAGAGCAATATGAATTAGTAATACTTGATGGTGATATTTATCAGCCACTTAGTTATAATTGGTGTTTCCATTTTGATATATTTAATCAGCCATTATCTTTAATAGAAAACTTTTATAAAGAAAAGCTGATCAATAAGGAAATTGGTTTTCCTGATCAATATTTTTATTTATATACGAATGATGAAGAACTTAGAAAACGGAAAGAATTTGACGAGACAAAAAGAAGAAGAAACTTTGAAAAACATTTACATATATCAAAATCGTTTCAACGTTATTATGAAAATTTAAATGCTGTTACAGATGGGTATTGCAAAATGATTGATGCGAAAAGTGTAAAATCGAATGAATTAGAAATTGTGAAAAGTTTAAACAGTTTAAATGTGTGTGAAGAGAGACGTTTTGATGTTTCGAAGTTAGATGCGATTACGAAGTGGTTAAAAGAGCATCGTGCATAAAAACAACGAGTGCCTTATAAGGTACTCGTTGTTTTTTTATGTATTATATATTGATTTTAAAATTTGTAAGTTCGCTTTTTCATTTTTTTTAATAGCATTTGCATATTTAGCTAGAAAGAGCTGAGAAGGATAAACCGGTAGTTCACCACAAATGTCGATACCATAAACATTTTTATTCCTAATAAGAGAATGTAAACATTTTAATAGTGTAGAAAGTTTCATATGTCCTTGATCCCAATTTGTAATAGTTACTTTTGAATCTAAAACATCTTTATCAATGCTTACATATATAGTATCTGTATGAATATGCGAAAGTATCGTATGTGTAGATACTTCATAAGTTGTATCTATCGGGAATACTTCTACGCATGAATAATCATTAGAATGAATGGTTAAAGAAGAAGGTCCGATAATAATTACTTTCTTTAATTTCGGGTTATTTTGAAGTGCGAATGATACCCATGAACCGCAAGAAATAAGAGTATGTTCATTTTCTTCTTTTAAGTTCATGTCAGTGTGATGATCAAATAAAATAAGGCTAAATGGTTCATCTATTTCTTTTAGTAGCAAATAAGATACATAATGATAATTTCCAGAACCGATAAAGGTGATTCCTCTTTGCTTTCTACGATATAACTCCCGTTTTATTCGCTTTAAAGAAGGAGTCTCGCAATACAGGTTTGAGTGCTCTAAATGACTAAAATCAATATCTTCATGTGAATAAGAATGAAGTTTATTTTGTAATAAATATGTATCGTCAAAGTTTAAAAAAGTTAAACCGCTATACAATAAACTCATATTTATTCATCTCCTTTATATGTAGGCTAGCATATATTTTTATAAAATTAAAACGAAATGCTTAGAGATGGATCTGCATTTGAAAAAGATGGGTATTTTGACGGAATAATCTTTCAATTTATAAAGAAAAGAAATATAATATAAGGAAATGTATATATGGTTCAAGAAATAGAAAATACGAAATGGGATGTGTGGGAGGAAACAAGCAAGATGAAAACATTTTTTAAAATAATAGGTATTTTAGCTGGTATGGCGGTAATTGGCGTAGGTGTAACATATGGTATGCTGTATTATCTAAATAATAGTAAACCAGCTGCGAAAAAGGCATCACCAGCTGCTCCGGCAGCAGAAGTACTAGCTGATAGTAATGTAAAAGCTGAAGATGCAAAGCTTTTAGAAAATGGTAATCATTCATTACCGAATAGTGGTTTTAATAAAAATTTTAAGTGGACAGATGAAAACATACAGACAGCATTACATGAAATGGCACATCAAAAAACGAAGGCTGATCAAAAGTGGGGCTATATTTTTATCACACAAGAACGAATTGAAAGTTTACTTGATATTGTAAAGAGTAATGATCTAGTACAAGGAAATACATATGCAGATATATTAGAGAGATGGAAACAAGGAAAATATGAAAAGATGGATGCGGATCACAACAAGATTTGGAAATTACAAAGCGGGAATTTAGGCGAAGGAAAAGGATTAATGTCAGAAGCGGAACAAAAAGAGTTAATTAATCAAGTGTTTATGCAAAAAGGTACTTATTCAGGCAGTAAATTAATTGCAGATGGGGGACAGACTAATAAATAAGATACTATTGGAAGAGAGTAAGTGCTTATTAGGCAGTTACTCTTTTTTTGTGCACCTTTTAGTCCCGCTCTAGTAAGGAAAGAAACGATTGTAAAACGGGTGAAATCCATCTAGATTTATGATAGATTACATGGCTTTGAATAACTGTTGAAGTTTCGATAGGCTGAAAACAGAGTTGTTCTTTTTGACAACTTTCTTGTACAACAATGTAAGGAAGAATTGAAATTCCTAACTCACACATCACAGATTGTTTAATGACTTCAACGTTGGAAGTTTCAAATGTTTTAGCTGGAATATTTCCGCTTTGACGTAAAAACCGATCTACCATCGGTCTATAGCCGCAGCTTTGTTCTGTAAAGATAAATTGAGTATCATTTAGTAAACAAAATGGATTAGAGTGTGTAGAGTAATGGGGAGGTAAAATCCATCCAAATGCTTCATTACAAAAAGTACGCGTAATAAAATCATTATGTTCCATACTTTCTCCAATTATGAAAATAATATCTGATTCTCCTTCACGTAGCTTATTCATTGCTTGTTCGTTTGTAGTTGTTTCCAGTACGATATTTACTTTCGGATTCTCCTGTTTGTACATACGTAATAATTGTGGTAATCGGTACACTGCTAATGATTCGTTAGATGTAATCGTTAATGTTCCCTCTAAATCATCACTATTTTGAGGGATTTCTTGCGCTTTTTCATAAATAGCTAGTAATTCTAGGGCATAAGGATGAAATTGATGACCTGCTTTTGTAAGAAGTACTTTTTTCCCTAATCGATCGAATAGAGGGAGACGTAAATCGTTTTCTAATGCTTTTATATGCGCTGTCACAGTAGATTGCGCATAACCTAACGCATGAGCAGCTTTAGAAAAACCACCATACTTAATAATCGCACAAAATGTTTTAACATGTCTCATTTCCATAAGCAATCCCTCTTTTATTATCATGATTTGTGAATGATTATATCACGTATTTCAATTTTCCAAATGATTAAATCCTTTATAAAATGAAATTGTAGGAATATTCATTTAAGTGATATTGGAGGAGAAAAGATGATCAAAAAGGGCTATCATATAGCTGTAGTTGGGGCTACAGGTGCAGTAGGGCAGAAAGTTATTGAACTGTTAGAAAATGAAATGAAGTTTAATATAGTTGAAGTTACATTGCTTTCGTCAAAACGATCCGCTGGTAAGGTAGTACAATTTAAAGGACGAGAGATAATTATACAAGAGGCAAAAATAACTAGTTTTGAAGGTGTTGATATTGCCTTTTTTAGCGCTGGAGGAGAAGTGTCTAGACAATTTGTTAATCACGCAGTCACTAGTGGTGCCATCGTAATTGATAACACAAGTGAATACCGAATGGCGCACGATGTACCGCTCGTTGTTCCAGAAGTAAATGCGCACACTTTAAAGGAGCATAACGGTATCATAGCAGTTCCGAATTGTTCAGCATTACAGATGGTAACGGCTCTTCAGCCAATACGAAAATCATTTGGTATAGAACGAATTATAGTTTCAACGTATCAAGCTGTATCAGGATCTGGAATTCACGCGATTCATGAATTAAAAGAACAGGCTGAGTCTATGCTTACAGGTGAAGAAGTAAAGAGTACTATATTACCAGCGAAAAAAGATAAAAAACATTATCCAATTGCGTTTAATGTACTTCCGCAAGTAGATATATTCACAGATAATGATTTTACATTTGAAGAAGTAAAAATGATTCAAGAAACGAAGAAAATTTTGGAGGACCAAAACTTGAAAATGGCAGCTACTTGTGTGCGTGTTCCGGTCGTATC
This sequence comes from Bacillus sp. BB51/4, assembly GCF_008368845.1. NCBI lineage: Bacteria > Bacillati > Bacillota > Bacilli > Caryophanales > Bacillaceae > Bacillus > Bacillus sp. BB51/4. The sequence goes on along the minus strand of NZ_QOSC01000021.1, from coordinate 17,676 downwards.
CGGGCACTCAGAATCGGTTTATATAGAACTTGAAAAAGAAGCGACTGTTGCAGAAATAAGAGAAGTGTTGCTGGATGCACCAGGTGTTGTACTGCAAGATAATCCTAGTGAACAGTTGTACCCAATGCCATTATATGCAGAAGGGAAAATAGATACATTTGTCGGGAGAATTAGAAAAGACCCCGATACACCAAAAGGATTCCATCTTTGGATTGTTTCCGATAATTTATTAAAAGGGGCCGCTTGGAACTCGGTTCAAATTGCAGAAACGTTGGTGGAAGAGGGGATAATATAGTATAGGTAAATTAGGAAACTGTTAATGATTACAGTTTCCTAATTTTTATTTTATAATTGTTTTCTTTATTCCAGCCAAATTTGATTTGAAAGACAGTAAAAAACATCAAGAATGAATAAAATTTATTTGGTATGATATGGATAAATTAGATGTAAGGGGGGATTTAGATGTACCAAGTAAAGGGGTACTTTTCATCATTAAAAGGAAGTCATTATGATATTGGAAAGCAACAAGGGGAGTTTGTGAAAAATCATCCGTATCTCATTCCACAATTTATACAGCAAGAACATTTAGTATCAGATAATTATTGGACAGAATCTAGAAATATATTAAATCAATATTGTCCAGGAATTAATGAAGAAATTGAAGGGTTTTGTGAAGTGTTGAAAATTCCTGCTAGAAATCTGATGTATTATTATCAAACACTATTAAAAGCAGGATGTAGTCATTGTGTCGTATTACCTAAAAAGACAGATTCAAAGCACACATATGTTTTAAGAAATTATGATTTGTCACCAAAAATAGATGATATGCGTTTTTGCTCAACACATGTTGAAGGTGAATATGTGCATAGTGGCTTTTCTACTTTTTATTTCGGTCGAACAGAAGGAGTTAACGAGCATGGGTTATCTGTTACATTTTCAGCATGTGGTCAACCAGTAGGAAATATTGAAGGCTTACGAAAGCCAGTGTTAAGTGGTTTACAATGCTTTGCGGTAATTCGAGTATTATTGGAGAAATGTAAAAATGTGCAGGAGGCGATATCACTAGTTGATGAAGTGCCAATTGCAAGTAATATTAATCTAATTGTAGCAGATCCTTTAGACGCAGCACGTATTGAAATATTTGACGGTTTTAAATCAATAACCACAATTGATGAGGAAAACCAAAATTTTATCGTATCAACAAATCATGCGATTAGTTTATCTGTTCAAAAATTGAATAATAGAAGATTAGAACAATCTACAAACAGATATTACACATTGTATGAACATTTAAATCGAAATGAACAAGTGAGCATGGATTCTTTAAAAGAATTAGTAGAAAGAGAGTATCCTACTGGGCTGACAGTACATAATTATGAAGAATGGTTTGGAACTTTGCATTCTGTCTTATTTGATTTGCATAATCGTACAATGAATATTTGCTTCGGATCTCCACTATTCAACGACTGGTACTCATTGAAAGTTGGAGGAAGTCTTTCATTTTCTCAGGTAAATGTGAAATTTAATAATAAAACGTATACTGACTTTTGGAGAGAAGAATGCTATTAATTGATTCAAGAAGAATAAATGAGATAAAATGGTAATAGTAAGGTGTATATACGAGAGGGATTGCCATTGCTAAAAGTAATGTTACCGATTGTTCTTATCTTATTTGTTGCCGTTTCAATGTATATTACTTATGAAAAAAGAAAAAAGCAGGGGTAAAAGGATTGAAGAGTGCGTTAACTTCAATTTGTTTCTTTACACTAGCAATCTTAAATTTGCTTGCATATTGGTTTAACTTTGGCGGTATTTTTATTTGGTTAATTTCAATTGTTTTATTACTAGTGGGGGCATATTTTACGAAATATATTCCAATATCTAAAAAGGTACATTGAAATTTATTTGAGTTTAAAAGTTATGTTGTATTTTGTTTTGAAAAGAGATTATTCTACTAGAGCGTTGTGAAACGGTTTTATAGGATAATCTCTTTTGTTCGTTTAGCTTTGTAAAGAACGTACTGTTCTTTTTAGTTGTTCAATAAATTCTCGAGTTGCAGCACACATATATTTATCTTTTCTATAAATAAGCCCAATTTCTATTGTTGGGGTAGGATTTTCTATTTTAATTGCTTGAATGTTTTTATTTTGTAAAAAGTCTATATACGGTTTTGGTAACACTGTAATTCCCATTCCTTTTGAAACCATTTGGATTAAAGATTCCATCGTACTAATTTCTAAAATTGGTTTTGGTTTAAAGTTAAATTTTTGACAATGAGATGTAATTAGTTCGGTTAAAAAGAAATTTTTAGGTAAAAGAATTAAAGGGTAGTTCTGTAATTCAGCAATAGATACATGATTACGTTCAGCTAATGGATGATCGGTTGGTACGACTAATGTAAGTTCACTTTTGTATAGAGGGATAGAAATAATCTCCTTATCTTGCACCGGGAGAAATGTAATGCCAATATCTAGTTCGTTTTGTAATAATTTTTCACGAATATTTCCTGTACGAAGCCCTAATACAGAAAGCTCTATATTGGGATATGAATGATTAAAATTTAATATAGCTGGTGGTAGTAAATAATTTACGACGGTTAACAAAGAGCCTATTGTTAAGGAACCTTGCTGTAATCCGTTTAGATCTTGAATTGCAGAACGAGCTTGTTCGACTTCATGAAAAATGGTTTTACTATGTAATAATAAAATCCTTCCTGCATCAGTTAAAGATATTTTTTTACCAATGCGATCGAAAAGCGGCATTCCTACTTCATGTTCTAATGCACGTATTTGCTGACTTAGAGAAGGTTGTGAAATATTTAGTTTCTCAGCTGCTTTTGTGAAATGCAATTCTTTTGAAACAGCTAAAAAATATTCAAGTTGTCTTAATTCGATTGGAATCACCTCAAGTTTAATGATAGGTTATACCTATCATTATTATATAAATAATTGGATTGAACAATGATTTTGTTGAGCTTATAATCACTTTATTAGAGAGGGATTGAAAAGTTTTTGAAGTAAGGATAGATAAGTATCGGAGCAAGGATATTTGAGTGGTTATTACATTTGCTGACCTTTTGTCATTTTAAATGAAAAATAGACAGAGAGTTTGAAAGTATAAATTAATCTATTGAAAAATTGTGGGGTAAGTAAGAGGAGCGATTAAGATGAATAAAGTATATGAGGTACTATCTTTAAATATAGGGTTACCAAAAGAGGTTACATACGGCGGAAAGGTAATTCATACAGGTATAAATAAGAAGCGAGTAAGGGAACCGGTGTTTTTATCCTTTTTAAAATTTAATGGAGATGGGCAAGCGGACTTAGTTCATCATGGTGGAGTAGATAAAGCAGTTTGTGTGTATTCTGGAGAACATTATAGATACTGGGAAAAAGAGTTGAATCAGGCCCTTGTATATGGAGCATTCGGAGAAAATATAACAATTAATTGTCTGTGTGAAGAGGATGTTTGTATTGGTGATACATTTCAAATTGGAGAAGCAATTGTACAAGTAACACAGCCAAGACAACCTTGTTTTAAATTAGCTAAGAAATACAATATTCCAAAGTTACCACTTTATTTTCAAGAAACAGGATATACAGGATTTTATTTTCGTGTATTAAAAGAAGGATGGGTATCACCTGTTGATACGTTAAAGTTAATAAAGTCTGATCCAAAAGGTGTTACAGTAGCATTTGCTAATCGTATTATGCATAAGGAAAAACAAAATATGGAAGGGCTAAAAAGGATCTTAGAAGTACATGCACTTTCTACAAGTTGGAGAAATACATTTGAAAAGCGAATGAGAGGAGAAGAAATTAATACGAGGGAGAGACTAGAAGGAAAAAAATAATAAAAAATATTTTTTTATAAATGGTGCATTTCTATGAGTAAAAACGAAGTAGAAAGCACTATTTTTATATAATAAACTTATTAATATTCAAAAATCTTAATATCGTTTTATTCGACTTATTTTCGAATAGTCAAAACATAAAATTAATTAGACTCTTTTTTTATATTTTATGATAGTATATTGATTGGTAAGACCTATTACATTAAGAGCAGGTTATATAACTAAATCTAATTTGATGGAATTAACGTATGGAGGGACAACATGGGGAATGTTGAAATTTTTGAAAAATTTCTTTTAGAAGAACCGAAAAGAGAGAAGTTATTTCCTTTATTTGAAGAAGTGTTTGGAATTACAATTCAAACATTGAATGATTTTTCAGAAAGAGGTTATTGGGATGATACATACAAAGCTTTATCATTTTTACATGACGATAAAGCGATTGCAAATGTTGCGGTATTTTCGCTACCATTGCTAGTAAATGGTGAAAGAATAAATGCAGCCGGCATTCAAACGGTAATGACTCACCCTGATTTTCGTAGACAAGGACTCATGACACAATTAATAAGTAAAATGATAGAAGAAATTGATAAGAAATGTGAATGTACATTATTATTTACGGAAAAACCTGAACTATATGCATCATTTGGGTTTAAAGTTGTGCAGGAGTATTTGATGACTATTCTATATGATAAAAAGAATAATAATGACTCCTTACTTAGAAAGTTAGATTATTATATGGAAGAGGATAGAAAGTTAATACATGAAACTATTGATAGTAGCCAAAGACTTTCAAATAATTTTTCAACATTAAACTTCAGTCCTTCGTTTTATTTGAATATGTATGATTCGGGATGGAATGAGAAATTGTATTATTCAGAGAAACTAGATGCTCTAATTGTGTATGAAGTAGATAATGAAAAGTTGAAATTATATGGAGTATTTGCACCAGTAATTCCAGTTTTAGATGAAATATGCGGAGAAATCGCTGAAAGATTTACAGAAATCGAATTTTACTTCTCACCAGATCAATTAGGGATTGAGGATGTACAATTTACAGAATTACAGTCTAATAAGTATTTAATGGTTCGAAGTAATAAAGAGTTAGATTTTAAAGGTTATAAATTCCCTGTATTAGCGGAGTTTTAAAGGTTTGTATAAAGGCTTTATTATGGAGGAACTATGAATATATCGTATATACCTAAACATGTTGAGCAGCTCACTATAATGAATGTCCCTGAATATTATAAAATTAATGACAACCGGTCGTTTATTGTCCGTTCGAAAGCAGAAACAGATTTCTGGCTTAAAACACATTATGGTTTTGAAGTAATGAATGGTCATGTATTTTATAATGAAATGATGACAGACTTTCAAGCTGAAGTTCAATTGTGTATGGATCCAAATTCAAAATACGATCAAGCAGGTCTTTTTGTTATGATTTCGGAAAAATGTTGGTTGAAAACTTCATTAGAGTATATTCCAGATGGCCCTTCTCATTTAGGAGCTGTCGTAACGAATAATGGATATTCTGATTGGTCAACACAAGACTTTCCAACAGAATTAGCTACCCAACAACTTCATTTTCGAATTGTTCGTAAACGTGGCAATTATATAATATATGTAAAAAATAGCTGTCAATGGGAACAAATAAGAATTGCTCATTTGATGGAGGATATAGGGAATGCGCCTGTTAAAATAGGTTTTTATACGTGTAGTCCTTCTAAAAACAATGGATTTGAGACTGAGTTTTTAGATTTTACAATTGAAGAGATATAGATTAAAAACCGTATTCTTTCTACTTAAGAATACGGTTTTTCTATTTGCGTAATATAAAGCACATTTATTGACCGGAAAGTCATTAATGCTTATCATTTAATAATGTTAAATATTAATTTGCATAATATAATAGAAATACTGGGAAAATCAAAAATTATATGGCTTAAGTAAGGAGGGTATGAATTATTAAATGGTAATTTCATAGGAAAAAGGAGATTAAGTATGAAATCATTTCGCAAATTATTACATTATTTAAAACCATACATGTTCTTCGCGATTATTGGACCACTATTTATGGTACTTGAGGTTGCGATGGACTTAATTCAACCAACTATTATGCAACATATTATTGATGTTGGGATAGCAAATCGTGATTTGAATTATGTAATAAAAATGGGGCTTCTTATGATAGGAGCTGCAGCACTCGGTTTAGTTGGAGGACTTGGGTGTATGATGTATTCTACAAAAGCAGCTGTTAATTTCGCTACAGACATACGAAAAGATGTATTTGCGAAAGTAGAAACATTTTCTAGTGAAAATCGTGATTCATTTGGAACTGGGAAATTATTAACGATTGTGACAAATGATATTACTTCTATTCAATCGGCGATGACGATGACATTACGTGTACTTGTTCGTGGTCCTTTGTTATTTATCGGAAGTATAATAATTGTTTTTGTAACAGCACGCGAGTTATTTCCTATATTACTTGTAGTTGTTCCAATTTTATTACTTGCGATTATATTCATTGCAAGTAAAGCGAGCGGAACGTTCAAAAAAGTGCAAGAAGCATTAGATAAAGTGAATACAAAGCTACAAGAAAATTTATCTGGAGTACGTGTTATTAAAGCGTATGTAAGACAAAAATATGAAATTACTCAGTTTGGAAATGTTAATACAAATTTAACAAAGATAAATATTCGAGCGGTGCAGCTTATTTCCATAATGATGCCAATCATTATGTTAGTTGTAAGCGGCGGGATTGTCGCAACATTATGGATTGGTGGAGAAAAAGTATTTGATGGAACGCTTCAAGTAGGAGCTATTTTAGCGTTTATAAACTATTTGAATATTATTTTAATGTCACTTATGTCTATAAGTATGGTATTTATGCAAATCGCGCGAGCATTTCCATCTGCGGATCGTGTACAGCAAGTTTTAAATACTGAAGTTGATATTACGACGGAAACAAATGCGGTTGCACCTAAGCAAATCGAGGGACAAATTGACTTTAAAAATGTTAGTTATAGTTACACGAAAAATAATGAATATGTTTTAAAAGATATTTCATTTAACATATGTAAAGGTGAAAAAGTAGGAATTATCGGTTCTACAGGAAGTGGTAAATCTACTTTAGCAAAACTGTTACCGCGTTTATACGATGTTGATCAAGGGGAAGTATGCATTGATGGAATAAATGTTAGAGCATACGATTTACAAAAACTTCGTGCTTCAATCGGGTTTGTACCTCAAAAGGCATTATTGTTTTCAGGTAGCATAGAAGAGAACTTACGTTATGGTAAAGAAGATGCAACGAATGACGAACTGGAAGTAGCGGCTTCATCAGCTTGTGCGACTGAGTTTATTAACAAGTTGGAAGATTCATATCAATATCATTTAACACAAGGTGCGACGAATTTATCAGGTGGACAAAAACAACGTGTATCAATTGCAAGGGCACTTGTGAGAAGGCCATCCATTCTTATATTAGATGATTCTACATCAGCAGTTGATGCGAAATCAGAATCTAACATTCAATCGGCATTAAGAACAGAATATAAAGGAACAACAACATTATTAATTGCCTCTAAAATCTCATCTATAATAGATGCTGATAAAATTCTTGTTTTAGATAACGGTGAATTAGTTGATGATGGTACACATGAAGAATTGTTAGAACGATGTGAGGTATATCAAGAAATCTATCTTTCCCAAGGTGGCAATTTACATAAAGAAGGTGGGAAAGAACATGCGTAATTTTCAAGGGCAATTTGCTAATAAAGGTGGGCGTAACGCGCCTAAAATGGGTGAAGCTAGAAACACTAAAGGAACTGTATTGCGAGTATGGAACTATATGGGGTATCAAAAGGTTGCTCTTACGTTCGTTATATTTTTAGTATTTGTTACGACATTACTTGGGTTATTAGGTCCTTATTTAATGGGAGTAATTATCGATCAATATATTGTACCGAAAGATTTAAGCGGTACGGCGAGAATGTGTTTGTTACTTATCGCGATTTACGGTGTAACAGTATTGTTAACTTGGCTACAAACATTTGTCATGGTTAACGTTGCATTAAAAACAATACAAAAAATACGACAAGATATTTTTGAGAAAATCCAAACGCTTTCTTTACGGTTCTTTGATGTACGTTCTCAAGGGGATTTAATGAGCCGTGTTACAAATGATATAGATAATTTGAATCAAGCGTTGACGCAAAGTGTTGTACAAATTATTTCATCAGCATTAACCTTTATAGGTGTAACGATTGCGATGTTCGCATTAGATTGGATTTTAGCGATTGTTACTTTAATTACAGTACCTATTATGTTTTTCGTTACAAAAAAACTAGTTACTTATAGTGGTAAAAACTTTGCAAAGCGTCAAAAAGATTTAGGAGAATTAAATGGTTTTATTGAAGAAGCTATAACTGGGGCGGATGTTACAACGTTATACGGGAAAGAAAAAGAAACCGTACAAAATTTTAATAAAATTAATGAACAACTCAGAATGTCTGCTACGAAGGCGGATACATTTTCAGCTTTTATTTTTCCAAGTATGAACTTTATAAATAACTTAGGTATGGGGCTTGTAATTGGGACAGGTTCAGTTATGGTTTTAAATGGAATGACAACAGTAGGTGTCATTGCGGCTTTTATTAATTATTCTCGTCAATTCTCAAGACCACTAAGTCAATTCGCAACTTTAATGAATACAATTCAATCGGCAGTTGCTGGTGGAGAACGTGTCTTTGAAATTATGGATGAAGTACCAGAAATTCAAAATAAAAAAGATGCATGCATTGTACAAAATTTACAAGGGCATGTTGCACTCGAGAATGTTTCATTTGGTTATGAGGAAAATAAAACGATTTTAAAAGAAGTGAGTCTTAAGGCACAGCCAGGGGAGACAATTGCTTTAGTTGGTCCAACTGGATCGGGCAAAACAACAATCATTAATTTGCTAACTCGCTTTTACGATATACAGCAAGGGCAAATTCATATCGATGGAAAAGATATAAAAGATTATGATATTAATTCGTTACGAAGTAAAATAGGAGTAGTTTTACAAGATACGTACTTATTTGCTGGGACGATTATGGATAATATTCGTTATGGTCGATTAGATGCTAGTGATGATGAAGTAATCAATGCAGCTAAGGCAGCATCTGCGCATTCTTTTATTAAACATTTACCGAATCAATATGAAACAAAAATTGCTTCAGAAGGATCGAATTTAAGTCAAGGACAAAAACAACTTCTTGCGATTGCACGAGCAATTTTAGCAGATACAGATATATTAATTCTCGACGAAGCAACATCTAATATTGATACGAGAACAGAATTGCAAATTCAAAAAGGACTAAATAATTTAATGAAAGGTCGAACAAGTTTTGTAATTGCTCATCGACTGAAAACGATTGAAAAAGCAGATCAAATCCTTGTTATAAAAGATGGAAGTATTTTGGAAAGAGGGAATCATGAATCTCTTATGGAAGATAGAGGGTTTTACTTTGATCTGTATACGAGTCAGTTTAAAATTTAATAAAAACTTTAATATGGTGCGGTTTCTCCAGGGAGGAGAAACCGCATTTTTATATTTATAAACATTATTATTCAAATAGTTGTTTACTAAATGTTTTAACTGCGTATTCTTGCATCCAAGGTAAAACATGCGTAAAGTTATGAAAAAAACTTTATGACCCAATCTTTTACTTGTAATTTTTGGATGTACAAATTGTTCCGAAAAAGTGTTGCATGAGTATGACGTAAACTATGAAATCGAATTTTTTGTATTTAATAGTGAAATAATTGAACTTTGATTATACAACGGCAGTGGAACAAATAGAGCGAACGAAGACAACCTTAATGAGTGTTTCACGTTATATTTATACGTTTTAATGATTTAATAAATAATACAATTTGAATTTTATTAAAAAAGACACTGTTTCCAGTGCCCCGACTTACTACGAGAGTTTTATGAGGAAACTTAAATAGGTGAATTTAAGTTTCTCTATAATATATGAGACTACAATTAGAAAATCACTTATTTTTTAAAGGAGTTAATGGGTAATTGTACGTGCTAAAATCTTTATTAAAAATATCCTGTACTAATTGGATAGTTTCATGGTCATAAAAACTATCGTATGTTGGGAGGCGTGGGAATAAAGGATCGGTAATATCAGCATCTGCAAAATCACCTCTAAAAATCGCTCTGTTCTTCTGATGATGCCATGATTTGGTTAGTATGTGTAAAGGAGAAGTTTTTAATTGATATGTTTGTTCTAAGTGCGCAATTTCAGTAGAGAAATTTTCAAGGTAGATATACTTTGTAACAAATTCTTCCTCAGCTGGTTCATATTGCTGCATTAAATGTGGATCTACTTGTTCTAAATCTTTCATTTGCGCTTTTAAATAGTAGAGAAAGATTTTAAATGAAATAGGCTTATTACAAAATTCATTACCATAATAAAAATTCCGAATAGGATTCCATGCTGGGTTTTCTATGTAAGGGGGAGCAATTAGTGAAAAGAATGAACTTACAGCTCTTGTATAGGGGTTTCTCACTAATTTATAGGTATCTTTTCCGTTTGTATATAAAGCCGCAGCTAGTTCAATAAAGTAGTCCGAGGAGTTTTTGTATATTTCATTTTCATAATTATGGATGAAGGAATCGTATTTTATGGCTTGTTTAAATAAATTTATTTGATAAAAAAACCAATGTGCAAGAGAAGTACAGCCACTTTTCTGACTCCAAAATAAAATCAAAGGAAAGTTAGAATTAAAGTGAGGAACGCGTCCGTATTTAATAATATTTGCAAAAGACATTAGTTAGCCTCCATTCAGTAATGTCAATTATTTTTAGTTCATGAATAAAGAACCTGGCATATGAACAAGAGAAGAGGAGTAGAATAGATAATTTAATAACAATATAACTTTAAAATGAGAGCGTTATTTTATAGGAATATGAAAAGAGCACACAAAAAATGTGTACTCATAACAATCTAAATTATTTTAAGGACCATGATATATCATCAAGGGCTTTATAAATATAACTATACATGCGGTAAAAGAGATACTTTGGATTGTATTTTTGTTTCCAGTTCATAATAATCACCCCTCATACAAATAGTTTAATTATATAGTTGTTAATTCGAATGTTAAGAAAATCTGATGTGAATTAAGATAAATTTAAACAAAATAGTTATTTTATAACCCAAAATAAAAGAACCCGTTTGTTATAAACGGATTCTTCACACAAGGTCTGCAAGAAATTCAAGGTAACTGGACCAGAGCACCATATAGAATTTCTTTTGATATTAATGTATTCAAAGAAATCTAAAATGTTAATAGTAATTAAACAAAATTCTTATTTTAAAGTTAAAGAGCGCCTTGTAGAGCGCTTCTTATAGCTAATTATGAATGTTTATGTTCAATCTTAGATTTCTTGCTTGGAGGAATAAAATGCTCTTGAACAAAGTTTTGATAGACAATACCGCCAATAATTACAATATAAAACACCGTACAAAAGAAGATTAAAATGTATTTTACTGCCTTGTTCATATTTGTACCGTCCTAAAAGAGAATTATTTAGATTTTAATATGGTATGTAAAAAAAGGTGCATTTATACAAGGGAAGGGTAGCTAGCAAAAGTAAAACAAAATCTTTATTTAAAAACTAAAGAGCGCTTTTTAAAGCGCTCCTTAATAAAAATAAAAAAGAATACCTCATGATACTGTATGTTTTTTAGGAATGTTCGAGATTTAATATAAAAACGCTATTTAAGTAGAAAACATTAAAAAGGACCTGATTAGGGGTGCGGGTCCTTTTAATGGAACAATAGAAGTTTGTAAAATTACCAATATATTACCATAAAAGGTAATTAATTTCCATAACTGAAGTGTTGAGAAATGAAAGAAAACAAAATAAAAAAGAGCACCATGCATAAGTGCTCTTTAAATTAGGAGGTAACACTTTGAGCTGGATGTTTAGGTTAAAAATATATGACGTAGAAAAGAAATAAGACTTAAAATTTATTTTCCACTCCATACAAAAAGAAGCTAGCAAATGCTAACTGTTTGTTGAAAAAAGAATCCAACCCAAGTTATTTACTGACAGAGTTTCAGGAAACAAATGATTAAATTAATCTAACTTTTCAATTACAATTGAAGCATTTACATTTGTTTGTGTTCCACCTGCCAAAGTCTGCAAAGTAACCGCAGCAGCGGAAGTATGATTATTAAGGGTAAGAATATCACCTGCTGCTAAAGTGAGAATTGTTTGCCCATTGTTTTGTTGAGTACCCGCACCTGATCCATAAATGGAGTTGGTAACGGGAGCCCCATTTAAAAAGAGGGCAAATTGATTAGGTTCAACTCCTGATACAGAAAAAGAAATTTTATAATCTCCAGCATTAATAACTGTCATCTGAGAAGTTCCAAGAGTATGAGTAAAACCGGATGTGATTCTACCGTGTGAATTAAAAAGAATAGGTGCTTCTAAGGCAACAACTTGAGCTGCTGTATTGAAAACATAAGCATACTGAGATAAACCAGATACTGTAAGACCGGCAGGCCCAGTAGGTCCGGTAGCTCCAGCGGTTCCTGGTAATCCAGTAGGCCCAGGAATGCCTTGGATACCTTGAAGCCCAGTTGGTCCAGTCGGGCCGATAGGTCCAATAAGTCCTGGATTACCTTGAATACCTTGGATACCCTGAATTCCAGTCGCCCCAGTTATTCCAGTGGGTCCAATAGGACCAATAGGCCCTGGATTACCTTGAATCCCCTGAATCCCTTGACTTCCTTGAGGTCCAGTGGGGCCAGGAATGCCTTGGATGCCTTGGATACCTTGAAGTCCGGTTGGTCCTGGTGACCCAGTTGGTCCAGTGGGACCAGTCACTCCGGTTGGTCCTGGTGGTCCCCCGGAAGGTCCAGTCGGGCCCGTTGGTCCTGGCGGTCCCCCGGAAGGGCCGATAGGTCCAATAGCTCCAGAAGGTCCAGTTGGACCTACAGAACCAGGAATGCCAGGAATCCCTTGAGGGCCGGTCGGGCCAGGAATCCCTTGAATGCCAGGAATGCCAGGAATCCCTTGAATGCCTTGAATCCCTTGAATTCCAGTGACCCCTGTTATTCCAGTGGGTCCAATAGGACCTTGAATGCCAGGAATGCCTTGGATGCCTTGGATACCTTGAATTCCAGAAGGTCCAGTTGGACCAATAGATCCAGAAATCCCAGGAATCCCTTGAGGTCCAGAAATCCCTTGAGGACCAGTAGGTCCCGGGTTACCTTGAATTCCAGTAGGTCCGGTAGGCCCCCGAGGTCCACCTGAAGGTCCAGTAGCTCCAGTAGGTCCCGAAGGTCCAGTAGACCCGATTTGAGGCAAAGGAAAGGCGCATGGAAATGGGATGTGACATTTCTTTTTAAATTTACTCATTTTTACACCTCCGTTATAAATAACTAGCCAATTTTTATTTATACTTTAACAACTTATGAGCAAGCAGACATACGGGTGTAAGGAAAAACCATAAAAATCACATGAAAGGTTTTAAGAGCAAGTCTCTATTTCACATTCCATACCAAAAAGAGCACCATATATAAGTGCTCTTCTGACCAAGACCTATTGTAAACCTATGACTTGTGAGTGTTCTCGAAATTAATATATGATTCAACAATTATTCAGTGCAGGGGATATTAAAAAGAGCGCTTCGGAAAGCGCCCTTCTGTAGCGACTATCCACCCTAAAAAGAATGCAATATATCATCTGAAGTTACGTTTGTTTAATTGAGTGTTTTTTGTATAAAAATTTCATTTTGTAGAAAAGGGGAATGGATATGAGATTCATAGGAATAGTAGCAAATATGTTTAATGAGGAAGATCGTTACTTTAATGCAATTCAAGGACCATTGAATGTAGGTGAAAAGTATGAGGTTGGTGTGATTATTAATAAAGCTGTTTTCGGGGCAGTTGATGGTGTGTTTGTGGAGATACAAGAGTATTGCGGAAATATTGAAGGTGTTTATCTGTTCTCGCGATACAGCGTTTCAAAGAGAATGTTTGTCATCACTGAAATGGTAACTGGTAAAATCGTTTCTCATTCACCAGTTAGTTCAAATAGAGCATTTCTTAAAGCGCAATATATGGTGCGTAAAAATATTGAGAAATTGTATAAGAGTTTGGAAATCCACAAAAAGAGATGTTATGTGAATGTGTTGATTGAAGACATACCGGAGCATTTAAGAGAGAAAGTGATTGAGAATTGTAAACGGAAAGTTGAAACGGAGATGGTACAAGATGTATAGCTCAATAAAAGGTGCTTATTGGGACACTTTAGATAAAATAGCCCGTAAAGAAGATGATAAGGTGTTAATTAAACTTATGAGAGATGTAGAAAATGCTGTTGATGATGAATTTCTCAAGCAAATTGAAGAAGGAACATTATTTGGAGGATTACAGAATAAAAGAGCAGCTAGCAAAAGCTAACTGCCCGGCTGGTTCTCCAAGGGGGAACAAGGAGAAAGTAACTTAATGGGTTGTCTACAGTATTGACGGAATATTGAGTTTTATTCAGGGCTGATTCCAAAAAAGTGACATACCGCCAAAATATAAAATTATTAAAAGGACAATTACTATGAAAGCAATTAAAGAAACTTTCTTCCAGGAATTTTTCATTAGTAGACCTCCTTTATGAAGAATATTAACACTTTATAAGGAACTGAACAAAATAATCCTTTGAAAAGAAAGTGAGGTTAAAAGAATGGAGGGTAACGTAAAGCTTTTAGGTGATGATGGAATGTTAGGGATGGAGTTCAAGGAAAGAACGATCTGTGTTTATAACACAGAAGACGATGTAATGGGGGCATTAACGTCACTAAAAATAACAGCTAACTTCATCTTACAATCTGATGGTCTAACATATTTTATCTCTGAACCAACTTCAGATGCGCAACTTAAAGGAATGACGGATTACCTTGATCGTAAAGGCTGTTGGTATGAAGTTAAGTAACGATTTTAGTTTAGTGGAACAGAATATTTAAAAATCAATAGTCAAAAAAGAGGATTACTTATAATGAGTAATCCTCTTTTTATTTTATCTCGTATGAATAAGAGTAGATATAGAAGATTACCGCCTTAAAATTAAATAAGTAATGCATGTAAGGGGGAGATTCATTGGGCATCTTAGCAATATTTTTAAAACATACTTTTAAAAAGAAAAGAAATTTAGAACTTGAATTTAATTGATTACAATTGAAATAGCACTGAAAACTAATAAAACAGCCATAATGATGTTAAATGATTTCGTATGCTTTAATAAAAGCTTTTGGAACATGGAACCAAATAAGCTCCAACTAAATGTACTCATTAACCCGACTACACCTAGAAATAATGAGAAAAGTAGAAAACTTGAATATGAATTATAGTAAGGGAGAATAAAAGTTGACACTACCGTCAGCCCGAATAGTATCCCTTTAGGATTAACAAATTGAAGAAAAATCCCCACTGTGAATAAGTTTTTATTATGTTTTTCATCGGGATCGGTACTAGTTTTACTAGTGAGTATTTTAAAAGCTAAATATAGCATATATGCTACACCTAAAATTTTTAAAGGGAATTCTATTATGGGTAGGATATTAATTAGTACAATATTAAAGAAGCTACATAAGGAAGTGAGGATGAAAAACCCGAAAGCTACTCCAAAACAAAATTGCATACTCCTTTTTAAACCGTGTTGATTGGCGTATGTCATAGCTAAAAAATTGTTAGGTCCGGGTGTGAAGCTACTTATAAAAACAAATAACAAAAAAGAAAATATAGGCATTTTAATACCCCCTAATTATTTAGTGTGTGTTATAATGACCGAAAAGAACAATATAACGTGTGCTTTTTATTATACATAACGGTCGTTATATTGTATATAGTGTAGGGGTGTTTCTTATGGAAGAAATTCAACTTATTTTAGCAAAAAATTTAAAAACAATACGTGAAAAAGAGAAAATGAGTTTAGAAAAGGTCTCTCAATTAACAGGTGTGAGTAAAACGATGATTGGACAAATTGAACGAGGAGAGTCAAGTCCAACATTAACAACGATATGGAAAATCGCTAATGGTTTGAAAGTGTCTTTTACTTCTTTAATCAATAATCCGCAACCAGATACGAAAGTTGTTTTACGAAATGATGTACAAGTATTATCAGAAGACAATGGGAGATATAAAGTGTATCCTTCCTTTCCTTTTCAAGATGATAGGAACTTTGAAATCTATACGGTTGAAATTGAAACAGAAGGAAAATTAAGTTCGGAAGGCCATAAAGAAGGGACCGAAGAATTTATAACGGTGTTTGAAGGGAAATTGATAATTGAAATAAATGATTGTCAATATACATTAAATAGCGGAGATGCAATTCGCTTTAAGGCGGATAGACCGCACTCTTATCATAATTCCGGAAGTACGCTAACTCGGTTAAGTATGACCATTTATTATCCAGCTGCATAAACTTATAATTATTTTAAGAGTATAAAGAAATGTGTGTTGATAAACCATCTATAAGAGATGGTTTTATTTTATTAATTCATAAAAAAAGACACTCGTTTGAGTGTCAACATAGTATTGCTCTCGCGTATAGGATTGGAGTATGTTTCTCAAATACGTTTTGAGATGGTTCGCATTTGGGAAACTGTCTTCTTATTCAATGTAACATTGGCAGGGAGAAGTGTAAATTGATAATGTATATACGGAAAATTTAGTATAGATGGTTACTACTATGAATATAGTACAAATTGTTTTTATTGCTTAATCACTGTCGTGAAATTATTGAAATATTATTAGCTTTAGGAATGACGTAATAGTTACTACTTTAGCAGCTAAGAATGTTTATTATAAAAAAGAATGAATCATTTATTAATCGATTCGTATAATTGTTAAAGAGGCACCTGTTGAACCACCTCCAACTAAATTAACTATGGATAATACGCCGAATATTTGAAGGGAAATTGTATTACCAGCAATTAAATTGGTTATTAAATTATTATTATAGTTTGAAGTTGATATTGCGGGTGAAAAAATAGATCCGGGAAGTGGAGTCGAAGAGTTTAATAGTAGCCTTGTACCAGCAAGTAGAGAAGTTGTTGTATTAATTTGATAGGTTAAATAATATCTTCCAGTAACAGGAATTGTATATATATCATTTGTAGCGTTCACTGTAAAATTACCGAGACTTTGGTTATTAGAAAGTGGAATATTAGTTCCACCTAATATGACTGAAATGGGACCACCTAATGTATTATTAGCGAACATAGAGTTTGTTGTAATAATGGTTCCAGTAATGCCTGTAGGACCGGTATTACCTGTGGGCCCAGTAGGACCTGTCAGTCTGTATGGAAGAATAATTTCAAGAGCCAGTGATAATAGTTCTTTTTTCATTTTTTCATTCTTATCTTGAATATAAATCACCTCATTTTTAAATTAGAACGTAACCGATTTAGTATTTTGAAATGGAACTATCATTTTATTATATTAATACTACTAGTTATAGCAACGGTAAAAAGTTTACTATATGTAAAAATCATTTGAGAATGAAAAAAGTAGTTATGAAATTTTTCTAAAATGATAAATGTATTATTTTGTTAAGTAGTAAACAAAAATGTGGAACGAGGTATTAAAGTGAAGCGAGATAATAAATTATCAATAAATAAAGCTATGATAGAACCTGAAAACATTGGACCTACGTTTCCAGTTCTTCCCCCAATTTATATTCCAACGGGCCCAACTGGTTTAACGGGAATGACCGGTTCGACGGGTCCAACTGGTTTAACAGGATCACCGGGAGTAAC
>NZ_QOSC01000020.1:0-58229 GCF_008368845.1 Bacillus sp. BB51/4 | reverse complement strand
GACGTCGCCAAGCAACTAAACACGAGTCAAATGACTCGTGTTTTTTCGTGTTTTCTTTTATAATCCATAGTAATTAAAAAATGTGTTTAAATAATTATTATTTTGATTAAATACAGGGGAATGTGGCTAGGATAGTGAATAAGCAAAAGAGTTGCAAATTTTATTAATACGTATATAATTAAAGTCAAAGATAGTCAAAGTCAATAAGGGTGGCGGATAAATGAGAAATATATCTGATATCATTGAGCAATATCTAAAGCAAGTTATTGACTTAAGTAATAATAATGTGATTGAAATCAAAAGAAATGAGATTGCGGATCGATTCGAGTGCGTACCATCTCAAATCAATTATGTAATCAATACCCGTTTTACGATAGAAAGAGGATTTGTTGTAGAAAGTAAACGTGGTGGAGGAGGTTACATTCGCATTATAAAAGTCAAACTGCATGACGATATAGACATGATCGATCAAATGCTTCATATGATTGATCATAGCGTTGCGCAAGGGAATGCAGAGAGTATGATTATACGTTTAATAGAAGAGGGCATCATAACAAATCGTGAAGCTAAACTTATGTTAAGTGTACTAGATCGTTCTGTATTATCAATGGATGTTCCTTCTCGAGATGAACTTAGGGCTCGAATATTATGCGCAATGTTAAGAACACTGAAATATAAATAAATATAGCTTTTGTAAAAGAATAATAACTAAGAGATAAGGCAGTTAAATATTGTAGAGGTTTTGAAACAAGAACACGCACTTTTATTTAAACAAATAAAGGAAAGTGAACAATCTAGTAATGTATGAAAAGTACTATCAGATAGATCGTTCCTATTGTAAAGGTGGGGATAGTGATGACTTGTCAAAACTGTAATATAAGACCAGCAACTTTACATTATACAAAAGTAATCAACGAACAGAAGACGGAAGTTCATCTTTGTGAGCAATGTGCAGAACAAAGTGGCTATACGTCTTTCTTTCAATCACCGCAGTCTAACTTTTCATTCCATGATTTATTTGCTGGGTTATTACACGGTGAATCAACAATGTTTGAAGAAGGACAAAACGGGCTTTCGAATACAAGTATATTAAGGTGTCCAGATTGTAAGATGACATCTGAGCAATTTACAAAGGTGGGACGCTTTGGATGTGCTTCTTGTTACGATACATTTAAGGAACATTTAAAGCCATTATTAAAACGTCTGCACGGCGGACATACAGATCATTGTGGAAAAATTCCGGAACGTATAGAAGGAAATCTTCACTTAAAGAAAGAATTAGATGAACTAAAACTCATTCTGAAACAATACGTACAGAAAGAGGAGTTTGAGAAAGCTGCTGAAGTAAGGGATAAAATTCGAGGTCTTGAAAATCAGCTTAGTGAGCATAGAGAGGGGGAATAGTTCTATGTCACTGGACAAAATTATGAATGAAGCGATTAGTCCATGGATGAAGGGGGATGGCCCTGATTCGGATATTGTTTTAAGTAGTCGAATTCGTTTGGCTCGTAATTTTAAAAAATATCAATTCTCTACTATGCAAAACGAAGAAGAAGCTAAACAGATTCATGAATTATTTAAAAAGGAATTTATAAATAAAACGGTAGAACCTTTTGGAGAGTTTGAACTATTAAAAATGAATGAATTAACGCCTCTTCAAAGGAGAGTATTAGTTGAAAAGCATTTAATTAGTCCTAACCTTGCAGGCACAGAATATGGAGCATGTCTATTATCAGAAAGCGAACATATTAGTGTTATGCTTAATGAAGAAGACCACATTAGGATACAGTGCTTATTTTCAGGGTTGCAGTTATCAGAGGCCCTTCAAAGTGCCAATCAAATAGATAATTGGATAGAGGAAGAGGTTGAATATGCTTTTGATGAATCACTTGGATATATAACGAGCTGCCCTACTAACGTTGGTACAGGATTGAGGGCTTCCGTAATGCTTCACTTACCGGGACTCGTTTTAACGAAAAGAATTAGCCGCATTATACAAGTAATTCAAAAATTAGGGTTAGTAGTAAGAGGAATATACGGTGAAGGTAGCGAAGCGTTAGGTAATATATTTCAAGTGTCAAATCAAATGACGCTAGGAAAATCTGAAGAAGATATTATTGCAGATTTAAAGAGTGTCATTCAACAAATCATACAGCAAGAAAAAATGGCTAGAGAATTAATTGTACAAAATTCAAGTATTGAGCTTGAAGATAAAGTTTATCGCTCTTATGGCATACTAGCAAACAGTCGTTTAATTCAATCTGCAGAAGCGGCCACTTGCTTATCAGATGTACGACTTGGTATTGATTTAGGATATATAAAAGGTGTATCGAGAAATATTTTGACTGAGCTAATGGTTCTTACACAACCAGGCATTTTACAACAATATGCAGGCGGACCTTTAGGACCAGAAGAAAGAGATTATCGAAGAGCAACCTTAATCCGTGAGCGATTACGTATTGAAAAAAACTAAGCGCAAGTAGGAGGCGATTTCTATGATGTTTGGAAGATTTACAGAAAGAGCACAGAAAGTATTAGCTTTATCTCAAGAGGAAGCAATTCGTATTGGGCATAATAATATTGGAACAGAACACATTTTACTTGGGCTTGTACGCGAAGGTGAAGGAATTGCAGCAAAAGCGTTAATTGCTCTTGGATTAAGTCCAGAGAAGGTTCAAAAAGAGGTAGAAGCGTTAATTGGACGCGGAACAGAAGCTTCTCAAACTGTACATTATACACCGCGTGCTAAAAAGGTTATTGAGTTGTCTATGGATGAAGCTCGTAAATTAGGTCATTCTTACGTTGGAACAGAACATATCTTACTTGGTTTAATCCGTGAAGGTGAAGGTGTAGCAGCACGTGTTTTAAATAACTTAGGTGTTAGCCTAAATAAGGCAAGACAACAAGTATTGCAACTTCTCGGAAGTAATGAAGCAAGTTCAGGTCACCAAGGTGGTTCTTCAACGAATGCAAATACACCAACACTGGATAGCTTAGCACGTGATTTAACAGTTGTTGCACGTGAAAATCGTCTAGATCCTGTTATCGGTCGTGGTAAAGAAATTCAACGTGTAATTGAAGTTTTAAGCCGTAGAACAAAAAACAATCCTGTATTAATTGGAGAACCTGGTGTAGGTAAAACGGCAATTGCAGAAGGATTAGCACAACAAATTGTAAATAATGAAGTTCCTGAAACATTAAGAGATAAGCGTGTTATGACACTAGATATGGGTACAGTTGTAGCTGGAACGAAATATCGTGGTGAATTTGAAGATCGTTTAAAGAAAGTTATGGATGAAATCCGTCAAGCTGGAAATATTATTCTATTTATTGATGAACTTCATACATTAATTGGTGCAGGTGGAGCAGAAGGTGCAATTGATGCATCGAACATTTTAAAACCATCTTTAGCACGCGGAGAGTTACAATGTATCGGGGCGACAACCTTAGATGAATATCGTAAATATATTGAAAAAGACGCGGCTTTAGAAAGACGTTTCCAACCAATTCATGTTGATGAGCCAAGTTTAGACGAATCAACTCAAATCTTGAAAGGTTTACGTGATCGTTACGAAGCGCATCACCGTGTATCTATTACAGATGATGCAATCGATGCAGCTGTAAAGCTTTCAGACCGCTATATTACAGATCGTTTCTTACCAGATAAAGCAATTGATTTAATTGATGAAGCCGCTTCAAAGGTTCGCTTACGCTCTTATACAACACCACCAAATCTAAAAGAGCTTGAAGTAAAGCTTGAGGAAATTAGAAAAGAAAAAGATGCAGCTGTGCAAAGTCAAGAATTTGAAAAAGCTGCTTCCTTACGTGATATGGAACAACGCTTACGTGAAAAGTTAGAAGATACGAAGCGTCAATGGAAAGAGCAACAAGGAAAAGAAAACTCAGAAGTGACAGTAGAAGATATTGCAAATGTCGTTTCTACGTGGACTCGTATACCGGTTTCTAAACTTGCACAAACAGAGACTGATAAATTATTAAACTTAGAATCCATTCTTCACAACCGTGTTATTGGTCAAGATGAAGCGGTAGTAGCTGTAGCGAAAGCTGTTCGTCGTGCTAGAGCAGGATTGAAAGATCCGAAACGTCCGATTGGTTCATTTATTTTCTTAGGACCAACAGGTGTAGGTAAAACAGAACTAGCAAGAGCATTAGCAGAATCTATGTTCGGTGATGAGGATGCAATGATTCGCATCGATATGTCTGAGTACATGGAGAAGCATTCGACTTCTCGTTTAGTTGGATCTCCTCCAGGATATGTTGGATATGAAGAAGGTGGACAATTAACAGAAAAGGTTCGCCGTAAGCCATATTCAGTTGTCCTATTAGATGAAGTAGAGAAAGCTCATCCTGATGTGTTTAACATTTTACTACAAGTATTAGAAGATGGTCGCTTAACGGATTCTAAAGGGCGTACAGTTGATTTCCGTAATACAATTGTTATTATGACATCTAACGTTGGTGCAGATGCGTTAAAACGTAATAAACATCTTGGATTTAACGTACAAGATGAGAGCCGCGATTATTCAGATATGAAAGGTAAAGTAATGGATGAACTGAAAAAGGCATTTCGTCCAGAATTCTTAAACCGTATTGATGAAATTATCGTGTTCCATATGCTTGAGAAAAAACATATTCAAGAGATTGTAACACTTATGGTGAATCAGTTAGTGAAGCGCTTAAAAGAGCAAGAGATTGAATTGCATTTAACAGAAGGAGCGATTTCAGCCATTGCTGATAAAGGATTTGACCGAGAATACGGTGCTCGTCCGCTTCGTAGAGCAATTCAGAAACATGTAGAAGATAGACTATCGGAAGAACTTTTAAAAGGTGCTATTGAGAAAGGACAAAAAGTTATCTTTGATGTTGAAGGGGAATCATTTGTCATTCATAGTGCTGAAAAGGTAAAATAAGTATAGACAAACTAAGAGGGCTACGAGATAGCCCTCTTTCTTGTACGAGAAGGATAAATTGTTTATAGATGAAAGTGAAGTGAAATATAAAACGATATGGCTAAAAAGAAAACAAAATTCACATGTCAAGAGTGTGGTTATCAGTCACCAAAATATATGGGGAAATGCCCTGGTTGTGGTCAATGGAATACGCTTGTTGAAGAGATGGAACCGGTTGTATCATCAAGACGCCTTAATTATGCCAATGCAATTCAATCGGAAGTAACAAAACCAAGACGCCTAACAGAAGTAGAAACAAAATCTGAGGCACGTATTGAAACAAAATTCCAAGAGTTTAACCGTGTACTTGGTGGTGGGATTGTAGATGGATCCTTAGTACTTATTGGTGGAGATCCTGGGATTGGGAAATCAACATTGTTATTACAAATTTCATCGCAATTAGCAGATTCTTCATATGATGTACTATACATATCAGGTGAGGAGTCAGCAAAGCAGATTAAACTTCGTGCAGATCGTTTGCATGTAAAGGGTAGTAATCTATTTGTTGTAGCAGAAACGGATCTACAGCGAATTGCAGCGCACATTGAAGAGATGAATCCAGCTTTTGTTGTTATTGACTCTATTCAAACGATACATTTACCTGAAGTGACGTCAGCCCCAGGAAGTGTAGCGCAAGTACGTGAATGTACAGCGGAATTAATGAAACTTGCAAAAACGAAAGGAATTCCTATTTTTATCGTCGGACATGTAACAAAAGAGGGGGCAATTGCAGGACCTCGTATGTTAGAACATATGGTCGATGCAGTTCTTTACTTTGAAGGAGATCGTCATCATACATATCGTATTTTGCGAGCTGTGAAGAATCGTTTTGGTTCCACGAATGAAATGGGTATTTTTGAAATGAAAGAGCTTGGTCTTGCGGAAGTCTTAAACCCTTCTGAAATTTTTCTTGAGGAAAGACCCGTTGGAGTCGCAGGATCAACAGTAGTTGCCTCAATGGAAGGAACAAGACCAGTTTTAGTAGAAATACAAGCATTAATCTCCCCTACTAGTTTTGGAAACCCTCGAAGAATGGCGACGGGAATTGATCATAACCGTGTATCGCTTATTATGGCAGTGCTAGAAAAAAGAACAGGTTTATTATTGCAAAACCAAGACGCATATTTAAAAGTAGCAGGTGGTTTGAAATTAGATGAACCAGCAATTGATTTAGCTGTGGCTTTAAGTATTGCTTCAAGTTTTAGAGATAAACCTACGACACCAACTGATGCAGTAATAGGAGAAGTAGGATTAACTGGAGAAATAAGAAGAGTATCAAGAATTGAACAACGTGTACAAGAAGCAGCTAAATTAGGATTCCAACGTGCTATTATTCCTAGAAAAAATTTGGGGGGATGGACAATTCCGGATGGGATTGAGGTAGTAGGTGTATCTAATTTAGGGGAAGCGCTTCGTTTGACATTAGGAGGCTAGGCTATGGAAGAAAACAAGCAACGTGTCAAAAGTATGATTAATATTTTACAGCTCGTGGCCCCAGGAACACCACTGCGCGAAGGGATAGATAATGTGCTTCGCGCACAAACAGGGGGACTAATTGTTCTTGGGTATAATGAACAAATTAAAAGTATTGTTGATGGGGGATTTCACATTAATTGTGCATTCTCTCCTGCTAGTTTATACGAATTAGCAAAAATGGATGGGGCACTTATTTTAAATGAAACTGGAAGTAAAATTTTAATTGCAAATGCACAGTTAGTTCCAGAGGCATCTATTGATTCTATTGAAACAGGTATGCGCCACCGGACGGCAGAGCGTGTAGCAAAGCAGACAGGTAGTCTCGTTGTGGCTATTTCACAAAGACGTAACGTAATTACACTATATCAAGGGAATTTACGTTATACACTAAAGGATATAGGTGTTATTTTAACAAAGGCAAACCAAGCTATTCAAACGTTAGAAAAATATAAGGCTGTATGGAATGATGGTATTACGAATTTGGGCATTCTAGAATTTGAAGAAGTCGTTACAATGTCCGAGGTGGTTCATGTGTTACATAGTGTTGAAATGGTACTGCGGATTAAAAATGAAATATTGAGCTATATTCATGAGCTAGGAACAGAAGGTAGGTTAATTCGTTTACAACTTACAGAACTACTAGCTGATTTAGAGGCAGAGGCAGCGTTATTAATTAAAGATTATTATCAAGAAAAAACACAAGACCATCATCAAATTTTGAAAAAGTTACAAGATCTTGCGAATACACAACTTCTAGAGGATAGCGATTTAGTTAAATTGCTTGGCTACCCAGGACAAATGAGTTTAGAAGAAAGTGTGACGCCGAGAGGATACCGAATCACAAGTAAAATTTCGCGCGTTCCGCCACTTATCATTGAAAATTTAATTAATCGATTTAAGACCTTGCAAGGTGTTTGTCGAGCAACTATTAATGAATTGGATGATGTGGAAGGAATTGGAGAAGTCAGGGCGAAGAAAATACGAGAAGGCCTAAAAAGAATCCAAGAGCATCTCTATATGAGTAGACACAATTAAGAATATTACATTGATTCCATAATATAACGACACTAGAACATTTTTGGTATATGATATGGTATATTGGTAAATAAAACTATTTATAAAAAAACACGTCCGCTTTTGCATTCGGCGTTTTGATTAGCGAAACAATGGTTAATAATGAGTAGGAGGTGGTTCGATGTTAAAACGGATTGTACAGCTCTTCTTTCTAGTAATTGGCGGAGCGTTAGGGATTTACTTAATCCCAAAAGTTATTAATGTATTAGACATCGGTGCTGTTCCATTATTGGAAGGATCGTATGTTCGTGCAATTATTGGTGCAATTATTTTATTTTTAACAACATTTTGGCTTGTAGATTATATTGTTCAACTTATTAAGCATATTGAAGAGGCTCTTGTAAAGGCGCCTGTAGCGGATGTTTTATTTGGTACATTAGGATTAATCTCTGGTCTTATTGTTGCATATTTAATTTTAATACCAATTCGTGAATTTACAATTCCAGTTATTAGTACAGTGTTGCAAGTGTTCTTTACTCTTTTACTTGGATATTTAGGATTCCAAGTAGGGTTTAAAAAGAGGAATGAATTGCTAGGATTATTTACATTACCACAACGTGGGAAGAAGAAAAATAATAATAGTGAGAATGAAGAAACTGAGGTAGAAGAATCTACAACTCATTGGAAAATTCTCGATACGAGTGTAATTATCGATGGGCGTATTGCTGATATTTGCCAAACAAAGTTTTTAGAAGGAACAATTGTGATTCCACAATTCGTGTTAGAAGAACTTCAGCACATTGCCGATTCTTCTGATGCTTTAAAGCGTAATCGTGGTCGCAGAGGATTAGATATTTTAAATCGTATTCAAAAAGAGATGCCAATTCCGGTAGAAATTTATGAAGGCGATTTCGATGATATTCAAGAAGTGGATAGCAAACTTGTAAAGTTGGCGAAAATCACTGGTGGAACGGTAGTAACGAATGATTTCAACTTAAACAAAGTTTCTGAATTACAAGGGGTAACGGTGTTAAATATTAACGATTTAGCTAATGCAATTAAACCTGTTGTACTCCCAGGTGAAGAACTGAGTGTTTATGTTGTCAAAGATGGAAAAGAACAAAATCAAGGTGTTGCATATTTAGATGATGGCACGATGATTGTAGTAGAAGATGGTAGAGAATATGTAGGTTCACAACTCAATGTGCTTGTTACTAGTGTGTTACAAACATCGGCTGGGCGTATGATTTTCGCCAAACGTAAATTATTAGAAAAAGCATTATAAGTAGAGGATTATTAATATGTATACATTAATTATTCCAGCAGCTGGTCAAGGTAAGCGGATGGGTGCTGGTAAAAACAAGTTGTTCTTACTTATTAATGAAGTACCGATTATTGTGCATACGTTACGTGCTTTTGAAAAAGATAAAGCATGCAAAAGTATTATTATGGCAATTAACGAAGAAGAACGTCCGTATTTTGAAGAATTAATGCAGAAGTACCCGATTGAAAAGCCAGTACAATTTATTCAGGGCGGAGCCGAAAGACAAGATAGTGTATATAACGCCATTCAGTATACTAGTGATGTTGAGTATGTTCTTGTACATGACGGCGCGCGTCCATTTGTAACGAATAAAGTAATTCAAGATGTATTAACTGCAGCGGAAAAATATGGAGCGTCCATTTGTGCGGTACCAGTGAAAGATACAGTTAAGAAAGTAGAGCAGGGTATCGTTGTCGAAACGGTAGAAAGATCTCAGCTTAAAGCTGTACAAACACCACAAGGGTTCGCTGTTTCTCTTTTGTTAGAAGCTCACAGAAGTGCAAAACAGGGTTGTTTCCTTGGTACAGATGATGCAAGCCTCGTAGAACGTATCGGGAAGCAAGTAGGTGTAGTAGAGGGGAGTTACTATAATATTAAAGTGACGACTCCAGAGGATTTATTAATTGCTGAAAGTTTTCTTCATGTTCAAAAGAAATGACAGTGATGATTATAGCGAAAAAAAGCTCGGCAACAGCCGGGCTTTTCTTTATAAGGATAGCGATATAATATAGAATCATAAAGCACTGTAGTTTAGCTTGAGGAGGATGTAAAAAATGTTTCGAATTGGACAAGGTTTTGATGTGCATGAGTTTGCGGAAGGTAGACCGTTAATTATTGGTGGAATTACAATTCCTCATGAGAAAGGATTAATTGGTCATTCAGATGCAGACGTATTGTTACATACGATTGCGGATGCGTGTTTAGGTGCAATTGCAGCTGGGGATATTGGAAAGCATTTCCCTGATACAGATCCTGCTTTTAAAGATGCTGATTCAGCTGTATTGCTGCAAAAGGTTTGGGAATTTGTACGTGAACAAGGTTACGAGTTAGGGAATCTAGATTGTACAATTATTGCTCAAAAGCCAAAGATGGCACCACATATTGAAAGTATGCGTAAACGTATTAGTGAACTATTAGAAACGTCTATTGACAATATCAATGTAAAGGCAACAACAACAGAAAAATTAGGATTTACAGGTAGAGAAGAAGGAATCGCTTCTCAAGCAGTTGTTTTATTACAGAAAAAATAATGGTTTTTAATTCGTAAGATGGATAATCACATTTTTTTGGTGTACAATTATAGAATGTGTTGACATTAAGAATGGAAGGTGTACCAATTATGGAAAAGCAAGTGAGAGTGCGCTATGCGCCAAGTCCAACAGGACACTTACATATCGGAAATGCGCGTACGGCATTATTTAATTATTTATTTGCTCGTCATCAAGATGGTAAGTTTATTATTCGTATTGAAGATACTGATGTGAAACGTAATGTTGCTGGTGGAGAAGAAAGCCAATTAAAATACTTGAAATGGCTCGGTATGGACTGGGATGAAGGTGTTGATGTTGGTGGTGAATTTGGACCATATCGTCAAACAGAGCGTTTAGATATTTATAAAAAATTATATGAAGATTTATTAGAGCGCGGTTTAGCTTACAAATGTTATATGACAGAAGAAGAGCTAGAAGCAGAGCGTGAAGGGCAAATCTCTCGTGGTGAAACACCGCGTTATGCTGGAAACCACCGTGATTTAACTGAGGAGCAAATGAAGGGATTTGAGGCTGAAGGCCGCATTCCGAGTATTCGTTTCCGTGTACCGGTTGATCGCGACTACACGTTTAAAGATATCGTAAAAGATGAAGTTGCATTCCATTCAAATGATTTCGGTGATTTCGTTATCGTGAAAAAAGATGGAATTCCAACTTATAACTTTGCGGTAGCAGTAGATGATCACTTAATGGAGATTACACATGTACTTCGTGGTGATGATCATATTTCAAATACGCCAAAACAAATGATGATTTACGAAGCTTTCGGTTGGGATATTCCGCAATTTGGTCATATGACTTTAATTGTAAACGAAAGCCGTAAAAAGTTAAGTAAGCGTGATGAATCTATTATTCAATTTATTGAGCAATATAAAGAGCTTGGATATCTTCCAGAAGCAATCTTTAACTTTATTGCACTATTAGGTTGGTCGCCAGTAGGAGAAGAGGAAATCTTCTCTCAAGATGAGTTTATCAAAATGTTCGATGCAGCTCGTTTATCAAAATCGCCTGCATTATTTGATTCTCAAAAACTAAAATGGATGAACAACCAATATATGAAAAAGCAAGACTTAGATATGGTGGTAGAGTTAAGTTTACCGCATCTAGTGAAAGCTGGACGTATAGGTGAAACTCTAAGTGAACAAGAACAAGCTTGGATTCGTGATGTAATTGCGTTATATCATGAACAAATGAGTTTTGGAGCTGAAATTGTAGAGCTTTCTGAAATGTTCTTCAAAGATCATGTTGATTATGAAGAAGAAGGACAAGAAGTATTAAAAGGTGAACAAGTACCAGAAGTACTTCGTGCATTTGCGGGTCAAGTAGAAGCACTAGAAGCGATGGAACCAGCAGCAATTAAGGCGGCTATTAAAGCAGTGCAAAAGGAAACAGGTCATAAAGGTAAAAACTTATTTATGCCAATCCGTGTTGCAACTACTGGTCAAACACATGGCCCAGAGCTTCCTAATGCTATTGCACTTCTTGGAAAAGAAAAAGTTTTAAATCGTCTTCAAAAAGTAATTGGTTAACATTTTCTAGATTTAGAAATATAATAAGTATACTTAAAACCTAATAAGGAAAAGCGACGAGAAGGAGAAGTAGAAAATCAGGCTTTTTACAGAGAGAACCACCTTTAGGCTGGAAGTGGTTTATAAGCGGATTTTTGAAATGCCCCTTCGAGTCTTCTGCTGAACAGCGAATTGTTTTGTGAAACGTCTTAGGGCGTAAAGTAAGCAGAAGCGGTGTACACCGTTATCATAGATGAGTTTGAGGCTTTTTTTAGCCTAAACAGAGTGGAACCGCGCTTATAAGGCGTCTCTGTCAATATGACAGAGGCGTCTTTTTTTATACCGTAAAAGTGGATATGAGTATAAGTTTTATCCCTGTGTATAAAGGTTTAGGGGGATAAGTAGGGAGTAAAGGGAGTTAGTTCACTCGAAAAAGCAGCCCATAAAGGGGAGGGAACATCGATGTTTAAGAGGCTTCGGGAAGATATTGAAGTCGTTTTTGAACAGGATCCAGCGGCAAGAAGTTATTTCGAAGTCATTTTGACTTACTCTGGATTACATGCAGTTTGGGCCCATCGAATTGCACATGCTTTTTATAAAAAGAATTTCTTCTTTATTGCACGTTGGATCTCACAAGTTAGTCGTTTCTTTACTGGTATTGAGATTCATCCAGGAGCAACAATTGGTCGTCGTTTTTTCATAGACCATGGAATGGGGGTTGTAATTGGAGAAACGTGCGAAATTGGTGATAATGTAACGATCTATCAAGGTGTTACATTAGGTGGTACGGGTAAAGAAAAGGGGAAGAGGCATCCTACAATTCAGGATAATGTACTAATTGCAACAGGTGCTAAAGTACTAGGTTCTATTACAGTTGGGGAGAATTCTAAAATTGGAGCAGGGTCTGTCGTATTAAAAGAAGTGCCTGCACATTCTACAGTTGTAGGTATACCTGGCCGAGTCGTTATTCAAAATGGAGTAAAGATCGGTCAAGAATTAAATCATTCTGACCTTCCAGACCCAATTTTTGATAAGTTAAAGGTCATGGAAGTAGAACTTGATAAATTGAAAAAACAACTTGAAGTAAAGGTAGAAAGGAAGGATAAAAATGACTATTCACATTTATAATACGTTAACGCGTCAAAAGGAAGAGTTTACTCCATTAGAAGAAAATAAGGTAAAGATGTATGTGTGTGGACCTACAGTTTATAACTATATTCACATTGGGAATGCAAGACCACCTATGGTATTTGATACGGTACGCCGTTATTTAGAATATAAAGGGTATGATGTGCAGTATGTATCTAACTTTACTGACGTAGATGATAAATTAATTAAAGCAGCAAATGAATTAGGTGAAGATGTGCCGACAATTGCTGACCGTTTCGTTGAAGCGTATTTTGAAGATGTAACGGCACTAGGTTGCAAACATGCAACAGTTCATCCGCGTGTAACGGAAAATATGGATATCATTATTGAATTTATTCAAGAACTTGTGAATAAAGGATATGCATATGAATCAGAAGGTGATGTGTACTTTAGAACGAAGGAATTTGAAGGATACGGTAAATTATCGCATCAACCAATCGCCGACTTACGTCACGGTGCGCGCATTGAAGTAGGAGAAAAGAAACAAGACCCTCTTGATTTTGCTTTATGGAAAGCTGCGAAAGAAGGAGAAATCTTCTGGGAAAGCCCTTGGGGGAAAGGTCGTCCAGGCTGGCATATTGAATGCTCAGCAATGGCGCGTAAATACTTAGGAGATACAATCGATATTCATGCTGGTGGTCAAGACTTGGCATTTCCTCATCATGAGAATGAAATTGCGCAGTCTGAGGCATTAACAGGAAAAACATTTGCACGTTATTGGATGCACAATGGATATATTAATATTAATAATGAGAAGATGTCTAAGTCACTGGGGAACTTCATTTTAGTTCACGATATCATTAAGCAATATGATCCACAGCTAATTAGATTCTTTATGCTATCGGTACATTACCGTCACCCAATTAATTTCAGTGAAGATTTACTACAAAGCACAAATAATGGACTGGAAAGAATTAAAACGGCTTACGGTAATTTAAAACACCGTATGGAAAGTAGTACTGATTTAACAGATCATAATGAAAAATGGTTAGCGGAACTGGAAAAATTCCAGACTGCATTTGAAGAAGCAATGAATGATGACTTCAACACTGCTAATGCAATCACTGAGTTATATAATGTAGCAAATCATGCAAATCAATATTTACTGGAAGAACATACGTCTACAGTTGTAATTGAAGCATACGTAAAACAACTTGAAACATTATTTGATATTTTAGGGTTAGAATTAGCGCAAGAAGAGTTGCTTGATGAAGAAATTGAGGTACTTATTCAAAAGCGCATTGAAGCTCGTAAAAATCGTGATTTTGCGTTATCGGATCAAATTCGCGATGATTTAAAAGACCGTAATATTATTTTAGAAGATACCGCTCAAGGTACAAGATGGAAAAGAGGATAAGAATGATTGATGCAAAGCAATTAAACAGCTTAGCGTTAGCATATATGGGTGATGCGGTATATGAACAATATATCCGCTATCACCTACTTCAAAAAGGGAAAGTTCGTCCTAATCAATTGCATCGATTAGGGACAAGCTTTGTTTCGGCAAAAGCACAGGCGAAAGTTGTTTATCATTTATTAGAGACAGCATTTTTAACAGAGGAAGAAGAGGCGGTACTAAGAAGAGGGCGTAATGCAAATTCAGGTACTGTCCCGAAAAATACTGATGTACAAACATATCGATATAGTACAGCCTTTGAAGCGCTAATTGGCTATCATCACTTATTAAATAATCGTGAAAGATTAGACGAAATTGTATATAAGGCAATTGCTGTTTTAGAAGAAAAGGAAGGGGGCACATCATCATGAGTAGTGAATATATTATCGGACGTAACCCTGTAATTGAAGCGTTACGCTCAGGAAGAGATATTAATAAAATTTGGATCGCGGAAGGTGCTGCCAAAGGACAGATACAAATTGTACTAGCACTAGCGAAAGAAAATAAGATTATTTTACAACATGCACCAAAGAAGAAATTAGATCAATTAGTTGAGGGGAACCATCAAGGTGTAATTGCTCAAGTGGCTGCATATCAATATGCTGAGCTGGAAGATCTATTTAAAGTGGCAGAGAAGCGTAACGAAGATCCGTTCTTCTTAATTTTAGATGAAATTGAAGACCCGCATAACCTAGGTTCTATTATGCGTACTGCGGATGCAACAGGAGCTCATGGAATTATTATTCCGAAAAGAAGAGCTGTGGGACTTACTGCATCAGTTGCGAAAGCATCGACTGGAGCAATTGAATATATTCCTGTTGCACGTGTAACGAATTTATCTCGTACAATCGATGAATTAAAAGAACGTGGACTTTGGATTGCTGGTACAGATGCAAAAGGGAAAACGGATTACCGTAATTTAGATGGTAAAATGCCAATTGGATTAGTAATTGGAAGTGAAGGAAAAGGTATGAGTCGTATTATTGGTGAAAAATGTGATTTCTTAATTACTTTACCGATGGTCGGTAAAGTTACATCCTTAAATGCTTCAGTAGCCGCAAGTTTGTTAATGTATGAGGTATATCGTAAGCGTCACGAAATTGGTAAATAAAAAATGAACGATATTTTAATCGTTGACGGTTACAACATTATCGGAGCTTGGGGAGACTTGAAGAAACTACGGGATGTAGATTTGCAATCATCAAGAGATGCACTGATTGATAAGATGGCGGATTACCAAGGATACACAGGTACAAAGGTAATGATAGTCTTTGATGCTTATACAGTCCAAGGTATTGAAAAAAAGATGAAACAATCGCGTGTGGAAGTCATATTCACGAGGAAGAATCAAACTGCAGATGAAAAGATAGAGCAGCTTGCGATTGAGCTTAGAAATATAAATACGCAAATATATGTTGCGACTTCTGATTATACGGAACAATGGGTTATATTTGCGCAAGGTGCTCTTCGGAAATCTGCACGTGAATTGGAGTTGGAAGTACAAGCGATGGAGCAACAAGTAAGAAGGCGTACACAAGACACAAAAGAAAAGCAACCCGCCATGCGAAAGATATTTAGTAAAGATATTACAGAAAAATTAGAAAAATTAAGAAGAGGAGAGCGTTGAAGCATTGACGCTCTTTATCTTTTTACTGTATAATATTGCTAAATAAATAGCGGTCGGAGGGATCAAGGTGGAAGCAGGCTTCGTAAGTGTAGGCGACGTTACATTTCGTGATTTAGAGGATGAGGCAATCGTTGAGTTAGTTCGAAAAGGTAATACTGACGCTCTAGAATATTTGATTCACAAATATAAGAACTTTGTTCGCGCGAAATCAAGATCTTATTTCTTAGTGGGTGCCGATCGAGAAGATATTGTTCAAGAAGGTATGATTGGATTGTTTAAAGCGATTCGTGATTATAAAGAGGACAAGCTGTCTTCATTCAAAGCATTTGCTGAACTGTGTATCACTCGGCAAATTATTACCGCTATTAAAACAGCAACAAGGCAAAAACATATTCCGTTAAATTCATATGTGTCTTTAGATAAGCCGATTTATGATGAGGAATCTGATCGGACATTATTAGATGTTATTTCGGAAGCGAAGGTAACGGATCCTGAAGAAATGATTATAAGTCAGGAAGAATATACAGACATAGAATCTAAAATATCTGAATTATTAAGCGATTTAGAAAGAAAAGTGCTTTCTTTATATCTAGATGGTCGTTCTTATCAAGAGATTTCGGAACAGTTAAATAGACATGTGAAATCTATTGATAACGCTTTACAGAGGGTGAAGCGGAAATTGGAACGATATATGGAAATGAGAGAGAGTACCACTTTAAATTCATAACAAATGCTACAGGTGTAAAAAATCACCTGTTTTCTTTTTGTAGAGAGTGCAAAAGGCATGTCATTGACATTGTCTTTTGTTGTATGATACATTTTTAGGGACATAATGTTACAAGGTTGGTGTAACTAATGAGAAAAAAAGTTGTACTCTCATGTGAAGAGTGTAAAAATCGAAACTACTCTACGATGAAAGATACGAGCTCAGTAGAGCGACTTGAAATAAAGAAGTTTTGTAAAACATGCAATCAGCATACAGTTCACAAGGAAACAAAATAAATAATTGAAATAATAAACTGGAGGTCCCGTAGATGCGTTTAACGAACTTTTTCGGCGATGTAGGTCGCGAAATGAAAAAAGTAAGTTGGCCTAAAAAAGATGAATTACTCCGTTCAACAGCGACTGTTATCGCTACAGTTGTCTTCTTTGCGATTTTCTTCGCAGTGGTTGATATGGGCATTTCTTCTTTAATTCGGTTAATTCTTGGTTAATTCTTGAATAAGAAGCACTTATCCATGATATAATGTTATTTATAAGAACTGTGTAAAAGCCCGGTGAACGGGTTTTTTCATTTGCGCAAAAAAATGTACGTCAGGGAGGGAAGGACGCTCGTCCTAAATGAATGGAAAAAAGTTGGTATGTTGTCCATACTTATTCTGGATATGAAAATAAAGTAAAAGCAAACCTAGAGAAACGTGTAGAATCAATGGGTATGCAAGATAAAATTTTCCGTGTTGTTGTCCCGGAAGAAGTAGAAGTAGAAATGAAAAACGGTAAAGAAAAATTAATGAAAAGAAAAGTGTTCCCAGGTTATGTATTAGTAGAGTTAATCATGACTGATGACTCTTGGTATGTTGTACGTAACACGCCAGGTGTAACTGGGTTCGTTGGTTCTTCTGGTTCTGGATCTAAACCATCACCTTTATTAGAAGAAGAAGTGGTTACCATTATGAAGCATATGGGAATGGACAACGAAGTGGTTGATTTCGACTTTGAACTTCATGAGACAGTGCGTGTAAATGAGGGGCCATTCGCAGATTATACAGGTGCTATTGAAGAAATTGATGTGGAGAAGAAAAAGGTTAGCGTGCTTGTGGACATGTTTGGTCGCGAGACTCCAGTTGAGCTTGACTTCCATCAAATTGAAAAATTATAAAATGAAACTTGAAATGAATTGTAAAAAGTGATAATATCTTTTAAGTCAGTACGTCTTCGTTATCGGAGACGTTTTTTGAAAGATTTTATCCTTACAGATAAAATATGACGTGGGAGGGCAAATCACTGTCCAATTGACCACATCACGGACTTAAGGAGGTGTGTCTCGTGGCTAAAAAGGTAATTAAAATGGTAAAGCTTCAAATTCCTGCAGGTAAAGCTAACCCAGCTCCACCAGTTGGTCCAGCATTAGGACAAGCAGGTGTTAACATCATGGGCTTCTGTAAAGAGTTTAACGCTCGTACAGCTGATCAAGCTGGTCTTATCATCCCTGTTGAAATTACGGTATTTGAGGACCGTTCATTCACTTTCATTACTAAAACTCCTCCTGCTGCTGTTCTTCTTAAGAAAGTAGCTGGTATTGAGTCTGGTTCTGGTGAACCAAACCGTAATAAAGTGGCAACTGTTAAGCGTGATAAAGTACGCGAAATCGCTGAAACTAAAATGCCTGACCTAAACGCTGCTAGTGTAGAAGCTGCAATGCGTATGGTTGAAGGTACTGCACGCAGTATGGGCATCGTTATCGAAGACTAATTCGATTTGTTTTTAAAAAAGGTTGCGGGTCTGGAATTCCAATTCGCAACCTTTATTATCGTAAATGATTATCGTTTTTAAATAAATGGATGGCGCGCATCCTCAGGTTATACCTGAAAATAAGCGTAAACGTGGGAGGTTATTCCGCTAAAACCACATTCGAGGAGGAAATAAAAATGGCTAAAAGAGGTAAAAAGTACGTAGAAGCTGCAAAGCTTGTT
Organism: Bacillus sp. BB51/4; assembly: GCF_008368845.1. Classification (NCBI taxonomy): domain Bacteria; kingdom Bacillati; phylum Bacillota; class Bacilli; order Caryophanales; family Bacillaceae; genus Bacillus; species Bacillus sp. BB51/4. The sequence continues at coordinate 39,804 of NZ_QOSC01000020.1, read as the reverse complement.
GATCGTGCAACTGCTTACTCTGCAACAGAAGCAGTAGAATTAGTAAAGAAAACAAACACAGCTAAATTTGATGCGACTGTAGAAGTTGCATTCCGTTTAGGTGTTGACCCTAAGAAAGCTGACCAACAAATCCGTGGTGCAGTTGTTCTTCCACACGGTACTGGTAAAGTACAACGTGTATTAGTATTCGCTAAAGGTGAAAAGGCTAAAGAAGCTGAAGCTGCTGGAGCTGACTTCGTAGGCGATGCTGATTACATCGGTAAAATCCAACAAGGTTGGTTCGATTTCGATGTAGTAGTAGCAACTCCTGACATGATGGGTGAAGTTGGTAAACTTGGTCGCGTATTAGGACCTAAAGGTTTAATGCCAAACCCTAAAACTGGAACAGTTACTTTCGATGTAACTAAAGCTGTTAACGAAATCAAAGCTGGTAAAGTTGAATACCGCGTTGATAAAGCTGGTAACATCCACGTTCCAATCGGTAAAGTATCTTTCGAAGATGCTAAATTAGTAGAAAACTTCGGAACAATTGCTGACACTTTACAAAAAGTTAAGCCAGCTGCTGCAAAAGGTACTTACATGAAGAACGTAACAGTTGCTTCTACAATGGGACCTGGCGTACGTGTAGACGTTTCTACATTAGCGTAAAATTTGGAAGTTGACTTCATAAAGAAGTTTTTATATAATCATTTATGTTGTGAATTTAATTAGTGTACCGTAGACAGTAGGTGTCAATAGACTTAATTTCCTACCTAGGTGTTAATATACGAAACGGAAATTTTTTCTGTGACTATATGCCTCCATGTCTACAAGTTGGGCATGGAGGTTTTTAGTGCACTTTCGGTACATCTTCTATATAATCTACAGGAGGTGTAATAACATGAGCAAAGTAATCGAAACTAAACAACAAGTTGTAACTGAAATCGCGGACAAACTTCGCGAAAGTAAATCTACAATCGTTGTTGACTACCGTGGTTTAACAGTTTCTGAAGTAACAGAATTACGTAAAAACTTACGTGAAGCTGGCGTTGAGTTCAAAGTTTACAAAAACTCTTTAACTCGTCGTGCTGCAGAGTCTGCTGAAATGGCTGAGTTAAACGAATTCTTAACAGGACCAAACGCAATCGCGTTCAGTAACGAGGATGTAGTTGCTCCTGCGAAAGTATTAAATGACTTCGCTACAAAACATGAAGCTTTAGAAATTAAAGCTGGTGTAATCGAAGGTAAACTTGTAACACTTGATGAGGTTAAAGCTATCGCTACTCTTCCATCACGTGAAGGCTTACTTTCTATGCTTCTTAGCGTTCTTCAAGCTCCAATCCGTAACCTTGCACTTGCTACTAAAGCAGTTGCAGAACAAAAGGAAGAGCAAGGCGCTTAATTTTTTAAAAGATAATTACTTGTTATCTATAAAACAATACAAACCTATTTAAGGGAGGATATTTACAATGACTAAAGAACAAATCATTGAAGCAGTTAAATCTATGACTGTATTAGAACTTAACGACTTAGTAAAAGCTATCGAGGAAGAATTCGGCGTAACTGCTGCTGCTCCTGTAGCTGTAGCTGGTGGCGCTGGTGAAGCTGCTGCTGAGAAAACTGAATTTGACGTAGTACTTGCAAGTGCTGGCGCTCAAAAAATCAAAGTTATCAAAGCTGTACGTGAAATCACTGGTCTTGGCTTAAAAGAAGCTAAAGAATTAGTTGACAACACTCCAAAAGCAATCAAAGAAGGCGTTTCTAAAGAGGAAGCTGAAGAAATGAAAGCTAAACTTGAAGAAGTTGGCGCTGCTGTAGAAGTTAAGTAATTAACTTTTGATGCTTTAAAAAAAGCTCGCTCTCATGCGAGCTTTTTTTTTAACTGTAAAGAAAAGAGGTGGCCATATGGCAGACCATTATTTTTCTAACGACCCTTCTAGTAAAAGTGATCGTAAGCGATGGGAATTTACACTTCGTGGATCTCGATTAACTTTCTTATCTGACCGTGGGGTGTTCTCGAAAAACGAAGTGGACTTTGGTTCTCGTCTTTTAATTGAAGCGTTTCAAGTGCCAGATATTAAAGGTGATATATTAGACGTAGGTTGTGGATATGGACCAATTGGTTTATCGTTGGCGAAAGAGTTTCAAGACCGTAAAGTTCACATGGTGGATGTGAATGAAAGGGCGCTTGAGCTTGCGAAAGAAAATGCCGCTAACAATAGAATTGGAAATGTACACATTTTTCAAAGTAGCGTCTATGAAAATGTAGATGGTATGTATGCTGCTATTCTATCTAATCCTCCAATTCGTGCAGGTAAAGATATCGTGCATGAGATTTTAGAAAAGGCTGTAGAGTATTTAGTTCCAGGTGGAGAGTTGTGGATTGTTATTCAAAAGAAGCAAGGTGCACCATCTGCGCTGAAGAAACTAGAGGAAGTATTTTCTGAAGTCGAAGTTGTAGAAAAGAAAAAAGGATATTATATCATAAAATCAAAAAAACGTTGACGGTTATTTTTGGCTATGTTAACATTATACAATGCCAATATATGATTTTCTGCGTTGAGAAAGATGTATATTTTTGTTTCTCTTGGAAAAGATAGTAAAATCAGCAGATTATGAAACAGAATGATGGTTTTCTTATAGAAGCCATTTTTCTTTTTTGAGCAGGTAGAAAGACTCAACGTATTTATCTTTAAGAGAAAAAAACTACGCTAATAGCAGTAGTTGTATTTATTTGTGATTTTGCACAAATTTTTTTGTGCATTTATAATACTCATGATTTGAGGGGTGAAGCAGTTGACAGGTCAACTAGTTCAATACGGACGCCACCGCCAACGAAGAAGTTATGCCCGTATTAGTGAAGTATTAGAGTTACCAAATCTTATCGAAATTCAAACCTCTTCTTATCAGTGGTTTCTTGATGAGGGTTTGCGAGAAATGTTCCAAGACATTTCTCCGATCGAAGACTTTACGGGAAATCTATCGCTTGAATTTATCGACTACAGCTTAGGTGAACCTAAATACTCTGTAGACGAATGCAAAGAGCGTGATGTGACGTATGCAGCACCACTTCGTGTAAAAGTGCGTCTAATCAACAAGGAAACTGGTGAAGTAAAAGAACAAGATGTGTTCATGGGAGATTTCCCACTCATGACAGAGACTGGAACATTCGTAATTAACGGTGCAGAACGTGTTATCGTTTCCCAGTTAGTTCGCTCTCCAAGCGTATACTATAGTGGCAAAGTGGATAAAAACGGAAAACGTGGTTTTACTGCTACTGTAATTCCAAACCGCGGAGCTTGGTTAGAGTATGAGACAGATGCTAAGGATGTTGTATATGTGCGTATTGACCGTACGCGTAAACTTCCTGTAACTGTTTTGTTACGCGCATTAGGGTTTGGCTCTGATCAAGAAATCACCGAGCTTTTAGGTGATAACGAATACTTAAGCAACACATTAGAAAAAGACAACACAGATAGCACAGAAAAAGCATTGCTTGAAATTTATGAGCGTCTACGTCCTGGTGAACCACCAACAGTAGAAAATGCTAAGAGCTTACTTGTGTCTCGTTTCTTCGATCCAAAGCGCTACGATTTAGCAAATGTAGGTCGCTATAAGATCAACAAGAAGTTACACATTAAAAACAGATTGTTTAATCAACGTTTAGCTGAAACATTAGTGGATCCAGAAACTGGTGAAATTTTAGCGGCGGAAGGAACAATCTTAGATCGTCGTACACTTGATCGCATTTTACCTTACTTAGAGAAAAACATTGGATTCAAAACAGCGAAACCAATGGGTGGAGTGGTAGAAGGCGATGTTGAGCTGCAATCTATTAAGATTTATGCTCCTGAGTCAGAAGGCGAACGCGTAATTAATGTAATTGGTAATGCAAATATTACTCGTGATGTAAAACACATCACACCGGGTGATATCCTTGCTTCTATCAGTTACTTCTTCAACCTACTATACAAAGTGGGGGATACAGATGATATCGACCATTTAGGAAACCGTCGTCTGCGTTCTGTTGGAGAACTATTACAAAATCAATTCCGTATCGGTCTTTCTCGTATGGAACGTGTTGTTCGTGAGAGAATGTCGATTCAAGATACAAATGCAATTACACCACAAGCGTTAATTAACATTCGCCCGGTTATTGCATCTATTAAAGAGTTCTTCGGAAGTTCTCAGTTATCTCAGTTCATGGATCAAACAAACCCATTAGCAGAGTTAACTCACAAACGAAGACTATCTGCATTAGGACCCGGTGGTTTAACGCGTGAGCGCGCAGGCTTTGAAGTACGTGACGTTCACTACTCTCACTATGGTCGTATGTGTCCGATTGAAACACCAGAGGGACCAAACATCGGTTTGATTAACTCATTATCATCGTTCGCGAAAGTAAATGAGTTTGGTTTCATTGAAACACCATACCGTCGTGTTGATCCAGAATCTGGTCTTGTAACAGGGCAGGTTGATTACTTAACAGCAGATGAAGAAGATAATTATGTTGTAGCCCAAGCGAATATGAAATTATCTGAAGAAGGAGAATTCCTTAGCGAAGATATCGTAGCTCGTTTCCGTGGTGAAAACATTGTCACAAATAAAGAACGCATCGACTACATGGATGTATCTCCAAAACAAGTAGTGTCAGCAGCGACAGCTTGTATTCCGTTCTTAGAAAACGATGACTCTAACCGCGCACTTATGGGAGCGAACATGCAACGTCAGGCGGTTCCGTTAATGAATCCGGAATCTCCGATTGTAGGTACAGGTATGGAGTACGTATCAGCAAAAGACTCAGGTGCTGCAGTAATCTGTAAACACCCTGGTGTTGTTGAACGCGTAGAAGCACGTGAAGTTTGGGTACGTCGCTATGTAGAAGTTGACGGTCAAACAGTAAAAGGCGACTTAGATCGCTACAAAATGCAAAAATTCATTCGTTCTAACCAAGGAACTTGCTACAACCAACGTCCAATCGTAAGTGTTGGAAATGAAGTTGTAAAAGGTGAGATTCTTGCGGATGGTCCTTCTATGGAATTAGGTGAACTAGCACTTGGACGTAACGTGCTTGTTGGCTTCATGACTTGGGACGGTTATAACTACGAGGATGCGATCATTATGAGTGAGCGCCTTGTAAAAGATGATGTGTACACTTCTATTCATATTGAAGAATATGAGTCAGAAGCTCGTGATACGAAGCTTGGACCAGAAGAGATTACACGTGACATTCCAAACGTTGGGGAAGATGCATTACGCAACCTTGACGAGCGCGGTATCATTCGCGTTGGTGCGGAAGTAAAAGATGGAGATTTACTTGTTGGTAAAGTAACACCTAAAGGTGTAACAGAATTAACAGCTGAAGAACGTCTATTACATGCTATCTTTGGAGAAAAAGCACGTGAAGTACGTGATACATCACTACGTGTACCACACGGTGGTGGCGGTATTATCTTAGACGTAAAAGTATTCAACCGTGAAGATGGCGATGAATTGCCACCAGGCGTGAATCAACTTGTACGTGCATATATCGTTCAAAAACGTAAAATCTCTGAAGGTGATAAGATGGCCGGACGTCACGGTAACAAAGGTGTTATCTCTCGTATTTTACCAGAAGAAGATATGCCTTACTTACCAGACGGTACGCCAATCGATATCATGTTAAACCCATTAGGGGTACCATCTCGTATGAATATCGGTCAGGTATTAGAGCTTCATCTTGGTATGGCAGCAAGATACCTTGGTATTCACATTGCAACACCAGTATTCGATGGTGCTCGTGAGGAAGATGTTTGGGGCACGATTGAAGAAGCTGGTATGGCAAATGACGCGAAAACAATCCTGTATGACGGACGTACTGGTGAACCATTCGATAACCGCGTATCTGTTGGTGTCATGTATATGATCAAACTTGCGCACATGGTTGACGATAAACTTCATGCTCGTTCTACTGGACCATACTCACTTGTAACGCAGCAGCCTCTTGGAGGTAAAGCTCAGTTCGGTGGACAGCGTTTCGGTGAGATGGAGGTTTGGGCACTTGAAGCTTACGGTGCTGCTTATACTCTTCAAGAAATCTTAACAGTGAAGTCTGATGATGTTGTTGGACGTGTTAAGACGTATGAAGCAATTGTTAAAGGCGAAAATGTTCCAGAACCAGGCGTTCCTGAATCATTCAAAGTATTGATTAAAGAGCTGCAAAGTTTAGGTATGGACGTTAAAATGATGTCTAGCGACGATAAAGAAATCGAAATGCGTGATACAGAAGATGACGATGATCATCAATCAGCAGATAAATTGAATGTCGAAGTTGAGACAACTAAAGAATAATTGGGATAACCTGTAGACTAAAAGGGAGGTAGGCCCCTTGATAGATGTAAATAACTTTGAATATATGAAGATTGGACTTGCTTCACCTGACAAGATTCGTTCTTGGTCATACGGTGAAGTTAAGAAACCAGAAACAATTAACTATCGTACGTTAAAGCCTGAAAAAGATGGCTTGTTCTGTGAGCGTATTTTCGGACCACAAAAGGACTGGGAATGTCATTGCGGAAAATACAAACGTGTACGTTATAAAGGTGTAGTTTGTGATCGATGTGGCGTTGAAGTAACGCGTGCAAAAGTTCGTCGTGAACGTATGGGTCATATCGAATTAGCTGCTCCTGTATCTCATATTTGGTATTTCAAAGGTATCCCGAGCCGCATGGGACTTGTCTTAGACATGTCCCCTCGCGCGCTTGAAGAAGTAATTTATTTCGCTTCTTATGTTGTAACAGAAAGTGGAGATACACCACTTGATAAGAAGCAATTACTTTCTGAAAAAGAATACCGTGCATATCGTGATCGATATGGTAGCACATTCCAAGCTGCTATGGGTGCGGAAGCGATTAAAAAGCTACTACAAGACATCGATTTAGATAAAGAAGTAGACTTCTTAAAAGAAGAATTAAAAACAGCGCAAGGACAACGCCGTACTCGTGCTATTAAACGTCTAGAAGTATTAGAAGCATTCCGTAACTCTGGAAATCACCCATCTTGGATGATCCTAGATGTTCTTCCAGTTATCCCGCCAGAACTACGCCCAATGGTACAGTTGGATGGTGGACGTTTTGCTACTTCTGACTTAAACGACTTATACCGTCGTGTAATTAACCGTAATAATCGTTTAAAACGTCTATTGGACTTAGGTGCACCAAGCATCATCGTTCAAAACGAAAAACGTATGTTACAAGAAGCTGTAGACGCATTAATCGATAATGGTCGCCGTGGCCGTCCAGTTACTGGACCAGGTAACCGTCCATTAAAATCACTATCTCACATGCTTAAAGGTAAACAAGGACGTTTCCGTCAAAACTTATTAGGTAAACGTGTTGACTACTCTGGCCGTTCTGTAATCGTTGTAGGACCGAACTTAAAGATGTACCAATGTGGATTACCGAAAGAAATGGCGCTTGAATTGTTTAAGCCTTTCGTTATGAAAGAGTTAGTTGGAAAAGGTTTAGCACACAACATTAAGAGTGCTAAACGTAAAATCGAGCGTGTACAACCTGAAGTTTGGGACGTTTTAGAATCTGTGATCAAAGAGCATCCAGTACTTCTAAACCGCGCACCAACACTTCACCGTCTTGGTATCCAGGCGTTTGAACCTACATTAGTAGAAGGTCGCGCAATTCGTCTTCACCCACTTGTATGTACTGCATACAACGCGGACTTTGACGGTGACCAAATGGCAGTTCACGTACCGTTATCATCAGAGGCACAAGCAGAAGCTCGTATTCTTATGTTAGCGGCACAAAACATCTTGAATCCAAAAGACGGAAAACCAGTTGTTACTCCATCTCAGGATATGGTATTAGGTAACTACTACTTAACACTTGAGCGTGAAGGCGCAATCGGTGAAGGTATGGTCTTCAAAGATGCAAACGAAGCAATACTTGCATACCAAAATGGATATGTACATCTGCACACACGTGTTGCAGTTGCTGCAAGTTCAGTAAATAATGTAACATTTACTGAAGAGCAAAAAGGTAAGCTTCTATTAACAACAGTTGGTAAATTAATATTTAACGAAATTTTACCAGAGTCGTTCCCTTATATTAATGAACCGACAAACTCAAACCTTGAAAAAGAAACACCAGCGGAGTATTTCGTTGAAAAAGGTGCGAACATTAAAGAAATTATTGCTAGTCGCGAAGAAGTGGCGCCATTTAGCAAGAAGATCCTTGGTAACATCATTGCGGAAGTATTCAAACGTTTCCAAATTACGGAAACATCTCGCATGCTTGACCGCATGAAAAACTTAGGATTTAAGTACTCTACAAAAGCTGGTATTACAGTTGGGGTATCTGACATTCTTGTATTAGGCGAAAAAGATGAAATTCTCCATGAAGCACAAGCAAAAGTAGATAATGTAATTAAACAATTCCGTCGCGGTTTAATCACGGAAGAAGAACGTTACGATCGCGTTATCTCTATTTGGAGTAATGCAAAAGATGTTATCCAAGGAAAACTGATGAAATCCTTGAATAAACGCAACCCAATCTTCATGATGAGTGATTCCGGTGCCCGTGGTAATGCATCAAACTTTACTCAGCTTGCTGGTATGCGTGGTCTGATGGCCAATCCATCTGGTCGTATTATCGAACTTCCAATTAAATCAAGTTTCCGTGAAGGTTTAACAGTACTTGAGTACTTCATCTCTACGCATGGTGCGCGTAAAGGTCTTGCCGATACAGCACTTAAAACTGCCGATTCTGGTTACTTAACACGTCGTCTTGTAGACGTTGCACAAGATGTAATTGTCCGTGAAGATGATTGTGGAACAGATCGTGGTCTATTAATTGGTGCGATTAAAGAGGGTAATGAAGTAATTGAGTCATTATATGATCGTCTTGTTGGACGTTTTGCAAGAAAAACTGTAAAACATCCTGAAACAGGTGAAGTATTAGTTAGTGAAAACCAACTAATTACTGAAGATATCGCTCATATCGTTGAAAATTCGGGTGTTGAAACTGTAAACATTCGTTCAGCGTTCACGTGTAACACTCGCCACGGTGTATGTAAGAAGTGTTACGGTCGTAACTTAGCAACTGGTACAGACGTAGAAGTAGGAGAAGCGGTAGGTATTATCGCAGCTCAATCTATCGGTGAGCCAGGTACACAGTTAACGATGCGTACGTTCCATACAGGTGGGGTTGCCGGAGATGATATCACTCAAGGTTTACCTCGTATCCAAGAGATCTTCGAAGCTCGTAACCCGAAAGGTCAGGCAGTTATCAGTGAAATCGATGGTGTTATCGCAGCGATCAACGATGTTAAAGATCGCCAAGAAGTAGTTGTACAGGGTGAAGTTGAAGCTCGTACGTATGCTATTCCTTACGGTGCGCGTCTGAAAGTAACTTTAGGACAGCCGATTAGCCACGGTAAAGAGTTAACAGAAGGTTCTATTGATCCGAAAGAATTACTAAAAGTAACGGACATTACGGCGGTTCAAGAATACTTACTACGTGAAGTTCAAAAAGTATACCGTATGCAAGGGGTAGAAATTGGTGACAAACACGTAGAAGTAATGGTACGTCAAATGTTACGTAAAGTTCGTGTAAGTGACGCGGGTGAAACAGATGTATTACCAGGAACACTACTAGATATCCATCAGTTTACTGATGCGAATGCGAAGGTGTTACTGAAAGGTAAACAACCAGCAACGGCTAGACCTGTTCTGCTTGGTATTACAAAAGCTTCACTTGAAACTGATTCATTCTTATCTGCAGCATCGTTCCAAGAAACGACACGTGTCTTAACTGATGCAGCGATTAAGGGTAAACGCGATGAGCTTCTAGGATTGAAAGAAAATGTTATTATCGGTAAACTTGTTCCTGCTGGAACGGGTATGAATCGTTATCGCAAAGTGGATCTTGTAAAAACAACACAAGGTGACATGAATGTAGAAAACGATGAAGTTTATGTGGAACAGTAAAATTTTCCGTCGTAAATTTTGTATAAAAACAGTTAATCCTAGTTGACATTGTATGAGTCAAAATGTTACTATAATCAAGGTTGCTCCTGAACGATGCTTTGGAGGATATTTATATGTCTTATCAAAAAGTGTCAAATGCTGAAAATGTAGTCGTTGGTCATAAACGTACATTGGAGGCAATCAAAAATGGTATAGTTAAAGAAGTTGTTATTGCGGAAGATGCTGATATGCGGTTAACCCATATGATCATTCGTACTGCCTTGCAACATAACATACCCATAACCAAAGTTGAATCAGTTCGTAAGCTTGGAAAAGTTTCGGGGATTCAAGTGGGAGCTTCAGCAATAGGAATAATAAGTTAAAACTGTTTTTGTGAGGAGAGAGCATTTGCTCTTCCTTGCAAAAACTTTGTTTTCAACTAATAATGAACCACCTGGATATGTGGTCATACAAACATGCGAAGGGAGGATAATCAAATGCCTACTATTAACCAATTAGTGAGAAATGGTCGTACTGATAAAGTATGGAAATCTAAATCACCTGCGTTAAACAAAGGGTTCAACTCTTTAAAGAAAAAATCAACTGATATCTCTGCACCTCAAAAACGTGGTGTATGTACTCGTGTTGGTACAATGACTCCAAAGAAACCTAACTCAGCGTTACGTAAATACGCTCGTGTACGTTTAACAAACGGTATCGAGGTTACAGCTTACATCCCAGGTATCGGTCATAACCTACAAGAGCATAGCGTAGTATTAATTCGCGGTGGTCGAGTAAAGGATTTACCAGGGGTACGTTACCACATCGTTCGTGGTGCGCTTGATACAGCTGGTGTTGACAAACGTATGCAAGGACGTTCTAAATATGGTACTAAGCGACCAAAACCTGCTAAAAAATAATAAACTTATAATGAAAGGAGGAACTCAATATGCCTCGTAAAGGACCTGTTGCGAAACGTGACGTGTTACCAGATCCAATGTACAAGTCTAAGCTAGTAACACGCCTTATCAACAAAATGATGGTTGACGGTAAAAAAGGTAAATCTCAAACAATTCTTTATAACGCTTTCGATATCGTTCGTGAACGTTCAGATAAAGACCCTATGGAAGTATTCGAGCAAGCTCTTAAGAACATCATGCCTGTTCTTGAAGTACGTGCTCGTCGTGTTGGTGGTGCTAACTACCAAGTTCCAGTTGAGGTTCGTCCAGAACGCCGTACAACTTTAGGTCTTCGCTGGTTAGTAAACTATGCTCGTCTTCGTGGTGAAAAAACTATGGAAGAGCGTCTAGCTTACGAAATCTTAGATGCAGCTAACAACGCTGGTGCATCTGTTAAGAAACGTGAAGACACTCATAAAATGGCAGAAGCTAACAAAGCATTTGCTCATTACCGTTGGTAGGATTCAACGTAAAATAAATGTAAGCATAAACCGCTTTATTTGTCGCTTATGGAAGTGTGGAGAGGGAGAATGCCTCTCCCTTTCGTTGGGCGCTCGTTTTACATAATGAGGGTACTGGACATACTGACATGTGTAACAATATAAAGTGGCTTTTTTGCTACTTAAAATAAAAAAATCCAATCCATATATGGAAGGAGCAAGACACCAAATGACAAGAGAGTTCTCTTTAGAAAACACTCGTAATATTGGTATCATGGCTCACATCGATGCTGGTAAAACAACAGCAACTGAGCGTATTCTGTATTATACAGGACGTATTCATAAAATCGGTGAAACTCATGAAGGTGCATCTCAGATGGACTGGATGGAGCAAGAGCAAGAGCGTGGTATCACAATTACTTCTGCTGCAACTACAGCTCAATGGAAAGGTCACCGTGTAAACATCATTGACACTCCAGGACACGTAGACTTCACAGTAGAAGTAGAACGTTCTTTACGCGTACTTGATGGTGCGGTAGCAGTACTTGATGCACAATCTGGTGTAGAACCACAAACAGAAACTGTTTGGCGTCAGGCTACTACTTACGGTGTACCTCGTATCGTATTCGTTAACAAAATGGATAAGATTGGTGCAGATTTCTTATACTCTGTAGGAACAATCCACGATCGTTTACAAGCAAACGCACACCCAATTCAGTTACCAATCGGTGCTGAAGATGAGTTCAATGGTATCATTGACCTTGTTGAAGAATGTGCTTACATGTACGGTAACGATTTAGGAACAGACATCGAGCGTGTTGAAATTCCTGAAGAGCACAAAGAATTAGCTGCAGAATACCGTGGAAAACTTATTGAAGCGGTAGCTGAGCTTGATGAAGAAATGATGATGAAGTACCTAGAAGGTGAAGAAATCACTGTAGAAGAGCTTAAAGCTGGTATCCGTAAGGCTACAACTTCTGTAGAATTCTTCCCAGTAATCTGTGGTTCTGCATTCAAAAATAAAGGTGTTCAAATTCTGTTAGACGCAGTTATCGACTACCTACCATCTCCATTAGACGTACCAGCTATTAAAGGTACTCTTCCGGATACAGATGAAGAAATCGAACGTAAGTCTAGCGATGAAGAACCATTCGCAGCTTTAGCATTCAAAATCATGACTGACCCTTATGTTGGTAAGTTAACGTTCTTCCGTGTGTATTCTGGTGTGTTAAACTCTGGATCATACGTGAAAAACTCAACTAAAGGTAAGCGTGAGCGTGTAGGTCGTATCCTACAAATGCACGCTAACAGCCGTGAAGAGATTTCAACAGTTTACGCTGGTGATATCGCTGCTGCTGTAGGTTTAAAAGATACTACTACTGGTGATACTCTTTGTGATGAGAAGAGTCTTGTTATCCTTGAGTCTATGGAATTCCCAGAGCCAGTTATCTCTGTAGCTATCGAACCAAAATCTAAAGCTGACCAAGATAAAATGGGTACAGCATTATCTAAGCTTTCTGAAGAAGATCCAACATTCCGTGCTCACACTGACCAAGAAACTGGCCAAACAATCATCGCTGGTATGGGTGAACTTCACCTTGATATCATCGTTGACCGTATGCGTCGTGAATTCAAAGTGGAAGCAAACGTTGGTGCTCCTCAGGTAGCATACCGTGAGACTTTCCGCGCTGCTGCGAAAGTTGAAGGTAAGTTCGCTCGTCAATCTGGTGGTCGTGGACAATTCGGTCACGTTTGGATTGAGTTTGAACCTAATGAAGAAGGTAAAGGTTTTGAATTCCAAAACAAAATCGTCGGTGGTGTAGTTCCACGTGAATACATCCCAGCTGTTGGAGCGGGTCTTGAAGACTCACTTAAAAATGGTGTACTAGCTGGTTATCCACTAGTTGACATCAAAGCTGCGTTAGTTGACGGATCTTACCATGATGTCGATTCATCTGAGATGGCGTTCAAAATCGCTGCATCTATGGCACTTAAAGCTGCGGTTTCTAAATGTAGCCCAGTAATTCTTGAGCCAATGATGAAAGTTGAAGTTGTAATTCCTGAAGAGTACATGGGTGACATTATGGGCGACGTAACATCTCGTCGTGGACGTGTAGAAGGTATGGAAGCTCGCGGTAACGCACAAGTTGTTCGCGCTATGGTTCCACTTTCTGAAATGTTCGGTTATGCAACGGCATTACGTTCTAACACTCAAGGACGCGGAACATTCTCAATGACATTTGATCATTATGAAGAAGTACCGAAGTCTGTTTCTGAAGAAATTATTAAAAAAAATAAAGGTGAATAATTGATTTTTATCGATTGTTCAAGTATAACTACTTATGTAAGCTTAGAAAGTGGGACGTAAGTTTCACTTTCTAGTCTAAATATAAAATAACCTATATAAACTAAGGAGGAATTTAGAATGGCTAAAGCTAAATTCGAACGTTCTAAACCCCATGTTAACATCGGTACAATCGGCCACGTTGACCATGGTAAAACTACATTAACTGCTGCGATCACTACAGTTCTTGCAAAAGCTGGTGGTGCTGAAGCACGCGGATACGATCAAATCGACGCTGCTCCAGAAGAAAGAGAGCGCGGAATCACAATCTCAACTGCACACGTTGAGTACGAAACTGAAACTCGTCACTATGCACACGTTGACTGCCCAGGTCACGCTGACTATGTTAAAAACATGATCACTGGTGCTGCTCAAATGGACGGCGGTATCTTAGTAGTATCTGCTGCTGATGGCCCAATGCCTCAAACACGTGAGCACATCCTTCTTTCTCGTCAAGTAGGTGTTCCTTACATCGTTGTATTCTTAAACAAATGCGACATGGTAGACGACGAAGAATTATTAGAATTAGTAGAAATGGAAGTTCGCGACCTATTATCTGAATACGGATTCCCAGGCGACGACATTCCTGTAATCAAAGGTTCTGCTCTTAAAGCTCTTCAAGGAGAAGCTGATTGGGAAGCAAAAATCATTGAATTAATGACTGAAGTTGATGCTTACATCCCAACTCCAGAACGTGAAACTGACAAACCATTCTTAATGCCTATCGAGGATGTATTCTCTATCACAGGTCGTGGTACAGTTGCAACTGGTCGTGTAGAGCGCGGAATCGTTAAAGTTGGTGACGTAGTAGAAATCATCGGTCTTGCTGAAGAAAATGCTTCTACAACTGTAACTGGTGTAGAGATGTTCCGTAAACTTCTTGACCAAGCTCAAGCTGGAGACAACATCGGTGCTTTACTTCGTGGGGTTGCTCGTGAAGACATCCAACGTGGACAAGTTCTTGCTAAAACTGGCTCTGTAAAAGCTCACGCTAAATTCAAAGCTGAAGTTTTCGTATTATCTAAAGAAGAAGGTGGACGTCACACTCCATTCTTCGCTAACTACCGTCCTCAGTTCTACTTCCGTACAACTGACGTAACTGGTATCATCCAATTACCAGAAGGTACTGAAATGGTAATGCCTGGTGACAACATCGAAATGACTATCGAACTTATCGCTCCAATCGCTATCGAAGAGGGAACTAAATTCTCTATTCGTGAAGGTGGACGTACAGTAGGTTACGGTGTAGTTGCTACTATCGTTGAGTAATCTTAACTGATATAAAAAAACCCAAGGGATTTTCCCTTGGGTTTTTTGTTTGTATTTATATGATGAATGAAATGATTTTTTTATATTTTGACGAGTTTCTTCTATAATAATACAAAATCAATAAAACTAAAATCCAGAAACTGTAAAAAGAATTCTGTGGGATGAAAACTTGAAATTCTTTAAAGTGCCATGTATAATAGCAAAAGTAGAGAAAAGCAGATGCAAACAAAAAGATGCTTGCATCTAGACGAATAACATTGTATAATAGACAATGTTGGTCTTTGACTGCGATGAAGTGGAAGGTTGCTGACACACCCGGCCGCTTTGCCATGGCATGGTGTGGGGAAATTTCCATGGAGAAGGTCTATTTTAGAAATAGGCGAACGAAGGAGGGAAAATAATGGCAAAAGAAAAAATTCGTATCCGTTTAAAAGCTTATGATCACCGTATTCTTGATCAATCAGCTGAGAAAATTGTAGAAACAGCTAAGCGTTCTGGGGCAACAGTTTCTGGTCCGATCCCATTACCAACTGAGAAGACTATTTACACAATTCTTCGTGCTGTTCATAAGTACAAAGATTCTCGTGAGCAATTCGAAATGCGCACACACAAACGTTTAATCGATATCGTGAGTCCTACTCCACAAACAGTAGATTCATTAATGCGTTTAGACTTACCGTCTGGTGTAGATATCGAAATCAAACTATAATTCATATAACTTAAAAATGTAGGAGGTGTAACTCATGACCAAAGGAATCTTAGGAAGAAAGATCGGTATGACTCAAGTATTTGCTGAGAACGGTGAGTTAATCCCAGTAACAGTTATCGCTGCTAATCCAAACGTTGTTCTTCAAATGAAAACAACTGAAACTGATGGCTACAATGCAATCCAGTTAGGATTTGAAGATAAACGTGAAAAGTTAACTAACAAACCTGAACAAGGCCACACTGCTAAAGCATCTACAACTCCTAAGCGCTTCATTCGCGAAATCCGCGATGCAGACGTGGACGGATTAGAGGTTGGTCAAGAGGTAAAAGTTGAAGTTTTCGCTGCAGGTGAAATCGTTGACGTAACAGGAATTTCTAAAGGTAAAGGTTTCCAAGGTGTTATCAAACGCCACGGACAATCTCGCGGACCTATGTCTCATGGTTCTCGCTATCACCGTCGTCCAGGTTCAATGGGCCCAGTTGCTCCGAACCGTGTATTCAAAGGCAAAAAACTTGCTGGACGTATGGGTGGAGACCAAGTTACTATCCAAAACTTAGAAATCGTTCAAGTTGACGCTGAGCGCAACTTATTACTAGTAAAAGGTAACGTTCCAGGTGCTAAGAAATCTCTTGTAGTTGTTCAAGGCGCTGTGAAGGTTAGCAAATAATTCACAATAGGAAGGAGGAATTCCAATGCCAAAAGTTACTGTATATAACCAAACTGGTTCACAGGTTGGTGAAATCGAATTAGCTGAAGCTATTTTCGGTATCGAACCAAATGAAGCTGTACTTTTCGAAGCTGTAATGATGCAACGTGCATCTTTACGTCAAGGTACACACAAAGTAAAAACTCGTTCTGAAGTTCGTGGTGGTGGTCGTAAACCATGGCGTCAAAAAGGAACTGGACGTGCTCGTCAAGGGTCTATCCGCTCTCCTCAATGGCGTGGTGGTGGTACGGTATTCGGACCTACACCAAGAAGCTATGCGTACAAACTTCCTAAGAAGGTTCGTCGTTTAGCAATCAAATCTGCATTAGCTACTAAAGTAGTTGAGAACAACATTGTAGTTCTTGAAGACCTAGTGTTAAATGCACCAAAAACAAAAGACATGCTAGCAGTACTTAAAGGATTAACTGTTGAGAAGAAAGCTCTTATCGTAACTGCTGATGCAAACGAATCTGTAGAGTTATCTGCTCGCAATATCCCTGGAGTAACAGTAATCACTGCTGATGGCGTAAACGTTTTAGACGTGCTTCATCATGATAAGCTAATCATGACAAAAGCGGCAGTGGAAAAAGTAGAGGAGGTGCTTGCATAATGAGAGATCCTCGTGATATCATTAAGCGCCCAGTTATCACTGAACGTTCTATGGAAATGATGGCTGAAAAAAAATACACGTTCGATGTGGACGTTAAATCTAATAAAACAGAAGTTAAAGATGCTCTTGAAGCGATCTTTGGTGTTAAAGTAGAAAAAGTGAACATCATGAACTACAAGCCGAAAGCAAAACGCGTTGGTCGTCACGCTGGTTTTACTAGCCGTCGTCGTAAAGCAATCGTTAAGCTAACTGCTGACAGCAAAGAAATCGAAATCTTCCAAGGTGTTTAATTCTTACTAAAGAAGGAGGGAAATTGAGATGGGAATTAAAAAGTATAATCCAACTACTAACGGTCGTCGTAATATGACTACGAATGATTTCGCTGAAATCACGACTGACAGACCAGAAAAGTCATTACTTGCTCCTTTAAGCAAGAAGGCTGGTCGTAATAACCAAGGTAAAATTACTGTACGTCATCAAGGTGGCGGACATAAGCGTCAATACCGTATCATCGACTTTAAGCGTAACAAAGATGGAATTCCAGGACGCGTTGCTACGATCGAATACGATCCAAACCGCTCTGCGAATATCGCATTAATTAACTACGTTGACGGTGAAAAACGTTACATTCTTGCTCCTAAATCTTTAGAAGTAGGTATGGAAGTTATGTCTGGCCCAGAAGCTGACATCAAAATCGGTAACGCATTACCATTAATCAACATTCCAGTAGGTACTGTTGTTCATAATATCGAGCTTAAGCCTGGCCGTGGCGGACAATTAGTTCGTTCTGCTGGTACTTCTGCTCAAGTACTTGGTAAAGAAGGTAAATACGTACTTGTACGTTTAACTTCTGGTGAAGTACGTCTTGTATTATCTGCTTGTCGCGCTTCAATCGGTCAAGTAGGTAACGAACAGCACGAACTTATCAAAATCGGTAAAGCAGGTCGCTCTCGCTGGTTAGGTAAACGCCCAACAGTTCGTGGTTCTGTAATGAACCCGGTTGATCACCCACACGGTGGTGGTGAAGGACGTTCTCCAATCGGACGTAAGTCTCCAATGTCTCCATGGGGTAAACCAACTCTTGGATTCAAGACTCGTAAGAAAAACAAAGCGTCTGACAAATTCATCGTTCGTCGTCGTAAAAAATAATGGGATTGTAGTACGGTTCATTTCTAGAACCGTACGCCAATCACGAAGGGAGGCACCAAAATGGCTCGTAGCTTAAAAAAAGGACCATTTGTCGATGATCACTTAATGAGCAAAATGGAAAAATTAGTTGCATCTGAGCAAAAACAAGTTGTTAAAACTTGGTCTCGCCGTTCAACAATCTTCCCTCAGTTCATCGGACACACAATCGCTGTATATGATGGTCGTAAACACGTACCTGTGTACATCACTGAGGATATGGTTGGCCATAAGTTAGGTGAATTCGCACCAACTCGTACGTATAAAGGTCACCTTGCTGACGATAAGAAAACTAGAAGATAATGAGAGGAGGCACTTCAATGCAAGCTAAAGCAGTAGCGAGAACAGTTCGTATTGCTCCTCGTAAAGTTCGTTTAGTAGTAGACTTAATCCGAGGTAAGCAAGTGGGTGAAGCGATTGCTATCCTTAACCACACACCAAAAACTGCTTCTCCAGTTGTAGAGAAAGTTTTAAAATCTGCAATCGCAAATGCAGAGCACAATTATGAGATGGATATTAACAACCTAGTTGTTGAAAAAGTTTTCGTTGACGAAGGTCCAACGTTGAAACGTTTCCGTCCACGTGCAATGGGTCGTGCAAGCCAAATTAACAAACGCACAAGCCACATTACAGTTGTGGTATCAGAAAAGAAGGAGGGATAATCGATGGGTCAAAAGGTTAATCCAATTGGTCTTCGTGTCGGCGTTATCCGTGACTGGGAATCTCGTTGGTTCGCAGAGAAAGATTATGCTACATTACTACATGAAGACATCAAAATCCGTGAGTACATTACTGTACGCTTAAAAGATTCTGCTGTTGCTAAAGTAGAAATCGAACGTGCAGCAAATCGTGTAAATGTTACAATTCACACTGCAAAACCTGGTATGGTAATTGGTAAAGGTGGTACTGAAGTTGAAGCACTTCGTAAAGCTCTTAACCAATTAACAGGCAAGCGTGTACACATCAACATTTTAGAAGTTAAGAGAGCTGATCTTAACGCTAAATTAGTAGGCGAAAACATCGCTCGTCAATTAGAAAACCGTGTATCATTCCGTCGTGCACAAAAGCAAGTTATTCAACGTGCTATGCGTGCAGGTGCTAAAGGTATTAAAACACAGGTTTCTGGTCGTCTTGGCGGAGCTGATATCGCTCGTGCAGAATCTTACAGTGAAGGAACTGTTCCACTTCATACACTTCGCGCTGATATTGACTATGCAGCAGTTGAAGCTGATACAACATACGGTAAATTAGGCGTAAAAGTATGGATCTACCGTGGAGAAGTCCTTCCTACAAAAAAGAAAGCTTCTGAGGAAGGAGGAAAATAATATGTTAATGCCAAAACGCGTAAAATATCGTAGAGAGCATCGTGGTAAAATGCGTGGTCGTGCAAAAGGTGGAACTGAAATTGCTTTCGGTGAATTCGGTTTACAAGCACAAGCTGCTTCATGGATTACAAACCGTCAAATCGAAGCTGCTCGTCGTGCAATGACTCGTTACATGAAACGTGGCGGTAAAGTATGGATTAAAATTTTCCCTTCTAAACCTTACACTGCAAAACCTCTAGAAGTACGTATGGGTTCCGGTAAAGGGGCACCAGAAGGCTGGGTAGCAGTAGTAAAACCTGGGAAAATTATGTTCGAAATCGCGGGTGTATCTGAAGAGGTAGCACGCGAAGCATTACGTCTTGCAGCTCACAAGTTACCTGTGAAATGTAAATTCGTAAAACGTGAAGAAAATGGTGGTGAATCTAATGAAAACTAATGATATTCGTGAATTAACCACTGCCGAAATCGAAACAAAAGTTAAAGCTTTAAAGGAAGAATTGTTCAATCTTCGCTTCCAACTTGCTACAGGACAATTAGAGAATCCAACTCGCATTCGTGAAGTGCGTAAAGCAATTGCTCGTATGAAAACTGTAGTTCGTGAAAGAGAGATCGGAATTAATCGATAAATTGAGGGGAGGTTTGCATAGTGAGCGAACGTAACCAACGCAAAGTTTATACTGGTCGTGTTGTGTCTGACAAAATGGACAAAACGATTACAGTTTTAGTTGAAACTTACAAAACTCATTCCTTGTACGGAAAACGTGTTAAGTATTCTAAGAAGTACAAAGCCCATGATGAGCAAAACCAAGCGAAACTTGGCGATATCGTTAAAATCATGGAAACTCGCCCGCTTTCTGCTACTAAGCGTTTCCGTTTAGTTGAAATCGTTGAAGAAGCGGTTATTATCTAAATAGACGAATCGGAATTTTTAGTCCGAAGGGAGGTTTCATAACATGATCCAACAAGAATCTCGTTTGAAAGTTGCTGACAACTCTGGTGCACGTGAACTTTTAACAATTAAAGTATTAGGCGGCTCTGGTCGTAAATATGCTAACATTGGTGACATTATCGTTGCTACGGTAAAACAAGCAACACCAGGTGGCGTTGTTAAAAAAGGTGACGTTGTTAAAGCAGTAGTGGTACGTACGAAGAGCGGAGCTCGTCGTCCGGACGGTTCTTATATCAAATTTGATGAAAACGCAGCGGTTATCATCAAAGACGATAAGAGCCCACGTGGTACTCGTATCTTCGGACCAGTAGCTCGTGAATTACGTGATAGCAACTTCATGAAGATCGTTTCTTTAGCTCCAGAAGTTCTATAATTTAAGGTATTGCCTTGCTAAGGAGGTGCAGAATTAAGATGCATGTAAAAAAAGGTGATAAAGTACAGGTAATCACTGGAAAAGACAAAGGAAAACAAGGCGTTATCCTTGTGGCTTTCCCAAAGCAAAACCGTGTTATCGTTGAGGGTGTTAACATCGTTAAAAAACACTCTAAGCCATCTCAATTAAATCCACAAGGTGGAATTATTACTAAAGAAGCACCTATTCACGTTTCTAACGTTATGGTTTTAGATCCGAAAACAGGTGAACCTACTCGCGTAGGCTTCAAAGTAGAAGATGGTAAAAAAGTTCGTATTGCAAAAAAATCTGGTGAATTATTAGATAAATAATTTTCTTAAGAAAGGAGGTCACTTCATTGAATCGCCTTAAAGAGAAGTTCCAAAAGGAAATTACTCCTGCTCTAGTGAGCAAGTTTAACTATAAATCTGTGATGGAAGTACCGAAAATCGAAAAGATCGTAATCAACACTGGTGTTGGTGACGCGGTATCTAACTCAAAAGCTTTAGACAATGCAGTAGAAGAATTAACACAAATCGCAGGTCAAAAACCTGTTGTAACTCGTGCTAAAAAATCAATCGCTGGTTTCCGTCTTCGTGAAGGTATGCCAATCGGTGCGAAAGTAACTTTACGCGGCGAGCAAATGTATGAGTTCTTCGACAAATTAGTATCAGTTTCTTTACCACGTGTACGTGATTTCCGTGGTGTTTCTAAGAAATCATTCGATGGTCGTGGGAACTACACATTAGGTGTTAAAGAGCAACTTATCTTCCCTGAGATTGATTATGATAAAGTAAGCAAAGTCCGCGGTATGGACATCGTAATCGTTACTACAGCGAAAACTGATGAAGAAGCTCGTGAACTTTTAACACAATTCGGTATGCCATTCCAAAAATAATGGAAACCAACGCTAAGTAGAGGAGGCGAAAACGTGGCTAAAAAATCTATGATAGCGAAACAAAAGCGTACTCCTAAGTTTAAAGTACAAGAGTATACACGTTGCGAACGCTGCGGTCGTCCGCATTCTGTATACCGCAAATTTAAGCTTTGCCGTATTTGTTTCCGTGAACTTGCATATAAAGGTCAAATTCCTGGTGTTAAAAAAGCTAGTTGGTAAAACCCACAAATGGGAAGGAGGTAAAACACATGGTGATGACAGATCCAATTGCAGACATGCTTACTCGCATCCGTAATGCGAACATGGTACGTCATGAGAAATTAGAGGTTCCTGCTTCTAAAATCAAAAAAGAGATCGCTGAACTTTTAAAACGTGAAGGTTTCATTCGTGATGTAGAATACATCGAGGATAACAAACAAGGTATCCTTCGTATTTTCCTGAAATATGGTGCAAACAATGAACGTGTAATCACTGGATTAAAACGTATCAGTAAACCTGGCTTACGCGTTTACGCTAAAGCTGATGAAGTACCACGTGTACTTAACGGATTAGGTATCGCTCTTGTTTCTACATCTAAGGGAGTAATGACAGACAAAGACGCTCGTCAATTACAAACTGGTGGAGAAGTAGTAGCATACGTTTGGTAATATATATTTAAAACGAACGGAGGTGTGACCACATGTCTCGTATTGGTAAAAAGATTCTTGAAATCCCTGCAGGTGTTACTATTACAATTGCAGAAGACAATACTGTAGCAGTAAAAGGCCCTAAAGGTGAATTAACTCGTAAATTCAATGCTGATATGTCTATCAAAATTGAAGAAAATACACTAACAGTTGAGCGTCCATCTGAACAGAAGGAACACCGTGCATTACACGGTACAACTCGTGCTTTAATCGGAAACATGGTTGAAGGTGTAACTACAGGTTTCGCACGCGGACTTGAATTAGTCGGTGTTGGTTACCGTGCTCAAAAACAAGGAGATAAACTTGTATTAAGCGTAGGTTATTCTCATCCAGTAGAAATGACTCCGGAAGCAGGTCTTGAAGTTGAAGTACCTGTACCAACTAAAATCGTAATCAAAGGTATCGACAAGCAACGTGTTGGCGAATTTGCTGCTAACATCCGTGCTGTACGTGCTCCTGAGCCTTATAAAGGTAAAGGTATTCGTTACGAAGGCGAAGTTGTTCGTCGTAAAGAAGGTAAAACTGCTAAGTAAACCCGTTAGGTGAGAGAAAGGAGTGACAAGAATGATCACTAAAGCTGATAAAAATGCGACTCGTAAGAAAAGACATGCACGTGTACGTGCTAAACTTACTGGTACTGCAGAACGTCCACGTTTAAACGTGTTCCGTTCTAACCAACATATTTACGCTCAAGTTATTGATGATGTAAATGGTGTAACGTTAGTAAGTGCATCTACTCTTGATAAAGACCTTGCTCTTAACGGTACTAGCAATACTGAAGCTGCTACGAAAGTAGGAGAATCAGTTGCTAAGCGTGCTGTAGAGAAAGGCGTTAAAGAAGTAGTATTCGATCGCGGTGGTTACTTATACCATGGCCGTGTTAAAGCTCTAGCTGAGGCTGCTCGTGAGGCTGGATTACAATTTTAATGGTCAAAGGAGGGAAAATTGATGCATCGCATTGACCCAAGTAAATTAGAACTTGAAGAACGTGTAGTTACGATAAATCGTGTCGCGAAAGTTGTTAAGGGTGGTCGTCGTTTCCGCTTTGCTGCACTAGTTGTAGTTGGCGATAAAAACGGTCATGTTGGATTCGGTACTGGTAAAGCACAAGAGGTACCAGACGCAATCCGCAAAGCTATCGAAGACGCTAAGAAAAACTTAATCGCTGTACCATTAGTTGGTACAACAATTCCACACACAATCAACGGTCATTTTGGAGCTGGTGAAGTATTCTTAAAACCTGCTGCTGAAGGTACTGGTGTTATTGCTGGTGGACCTGTTCGTGCGGTACTTGAATTAGCTGGTGTACAAGATATTCTTTCGAAATCTCTTGGTTCTAACACACCAATCAACATGATTCGCGCTACTGTGAACGGATTAAGCGAACTTAAGCGCGCTGAAGATGTTGCAAAATTACGCGGTAAATCTGTAGAAGAGCTACTAGGTTAAGGAGGGAAAACAAATGGCGAAAAAGTTAGAAATTACCCTCACTCGTAGTGTAATTGGTCGTCCACAAGATCAACGTGCGACGGTAGAAGCTTTAGGTCTTAAAAAGTTGAATTCAACTGTAGTTAAGGAAGAAACTCCTGCTATTCTTGGTATGATCAACAAAGTTTCTCACCTTATAACTGTAACAGAAGCTTAAGGATAACTCATTAATATAAGGAGGTGCCTGGGAATGAAACTTCATGAATTAAAACCTGCAGAAGGTTCTCGTAAAGTACGTAACCGTGTCGGTCGTGGTATCGGTTCTGGTAACGGTAAAACTGCTGGTAAAGGTCATAAAGGACAAAACGCACGTTCTGGTGGCGGTGTTCGTCTTGGCTTCGAAGGTGGTCAAACTCCATTATTCCGTCGTTTACCAAAACGCGGCTTCACAAACATTAACCGTAAAGAGTTTACTATTGTAAACTTATCAACGTTAAATCGTTTTGAAGATGGTACAGAAGTAACACCTGAATTATTGCTGGAAACTGGCGTTATCAGCAAGTTAAACGACGGTGTTAAAATTCTTGCAAGCGGCGCAGTAGAGAAAAAATTAACTGTTAAAGCGCACAAGTTCTCTTCAAGTGCTAAAGAAGCAATTGAAGCAGCTGGCGGATCAGTTGAGGTGATCTAATGTTTCGTACAATCTCCAACTTTATGCGCGTTGCTGAGATAAGACGTAAAATATTATTCACTTTAGCGATGTTAATCGTATTCAGGATTGGCACGTTTATCCCAGTGCCATTTACAAATGGAGACGTACTGAAAGCACAAGATCAATTAAATGCCTTAGGTATCCTAAATACATTTGGCGGTGGCGCCTTGAAAAACTTCTCCATCTTCGCGATGGGAATCATGCCGTATATTACAGCATCCATCATCGTGCAATTATTGCAGATGGATGTTGTTCCTAAATTTTCGGAATGGTCGAAGCAAGGTGAAATGGGCCGTCGTAAACTAACGCAATTCACGCGTTACTTTACAATTGTTCTTGCGTTTATTCAGGGGTTTGGTATGTCAATCGGTTTTAACGGTATGGTAGGTGGGCAATTAATTTTGAATCCTGGTTGGAGCACTTATTTATACATTGCTACGGTACTGACTGCTGGTACTGCATTTTTAATGTGGTTAGGTGAACAGATTACAGCTAAAGGTGTAGGTAATGGTATTTCCATCCTTATCTTTGGCGGTATTGCCGCAGCGATCCCAAGTGTTATATCTCAAGTGTATCAACAACAGTTTCAAAATATCGGAGATCAATTGTTCATGAGTATCGTTAAAGTTGCATTGATCTTACTAGCTGTGCTAGCGGTTATTGTTGGTGTTATTTTCATTCAACAGGCTGTTAGAAAGATCCCAATTCAATATGCGAAGCGTGTAACAGGAGGGAATGGGAATCATGCTGGAGCACAAAACACACATTTACCGCTTAAGGTAAATAGTGCGGGTGTTATTCCAGTCATTTTTGCTGTTTCATTCTTAATTACGCCTCCAACTATTGCACAGTTCTTCCCGAATCATGATGTATCGCAGTGGATCATTGCAAACTTTAACTATTCTCACCCAGTGGGAATGATCATATATGTTGCGCTCATTGTAGCCTTCACATATTTCTATGCGTTTGTTCAGGTTAATCCAGAGCAAATGTCAGAGAATCTAAACAAACAAGGTGGATATGTTCCAGGTATTCGTCCGGGTAAGAATACGGAACAATATCTAACAAAAATCTTGTATCGTTTGACCTTTGTAGGATCAATTTTCCTAGCAGCGATTGCAATCTTACCAGTTATCTTTACGAAATTGGGAAATCTTCCTCCATCTGCACAGATTGGTGGAACGAGTATGTTAATCGTTGTCGGCGTTGCTTTAGAAACAATGAAGCAGCTAGAAAGTCAACTGGTAAAACGCCATTACAAAGGGTTTATCAAGCAATGAGTAAGTGGGAAGAATTGTCTTCCCTACATGCTCATGTACTCTGAGGGGGAACAAGGATGAACTTAATTTTAATGGGGCTTCCTGGTGCTGGTAAAGGTACACAAGCCGAACAGATTGTTGCCAAGTATAACATCCCTCACATTTCAACAGGAGATATGTTCCGTGCAGCTATGAAGGCTGAAACTGAAATGGGTCTACAAGCAAAATCTTTTATTGATAAAGGTGCACTTGTTCCAGATGAAGTTACAATCGGAATCGTTCGTGAACGTTTAAGTCAAGAAGACTGCGTAAGAGGTTTCTTACTAGACGGTTTCCCACGAACTGTTGCACAAGCATCAGCTCTTGAAGAGATTATGAAAGATCTTGGTAAAAAAATCGACTATGTTTTAAACATTAATGTGGATTCAGGGTTGTTATTAACACGCCTTACAGGCCGTCGCATTTGTAAAGAGTGCGGTGCGACTTACCACTTAGAATTCAATCCACCAGCAAAAGCTGATGTGTGCGATAAATGTGGTGGCGAATTATATCAACGCTCTGATGACAATGAAGAAACTGTGGCAAATCGTTTAGATGTAAATATTAAGCAAACAAAACCTTTGCTTGATTTCTACGAGGAGCTTGGTTACTTACAAAGCATTAATGGTGAGCAAGATATCAATAAAGTATTTGCTGATATCGATGTTCTCATCGGAGGCTTAGCGTAATGATCATCTGCAAAACTCCTCGCGAGATAGAAATCATGCGAGAAGCTGGCAGGATCGTTGCTTTAACTCATCAAGAGTTGAAACAGCATATTACTCCAGGAATTACAACGAAAGAGCTCGATCAAATAGCGGAAAAGACGATTCAAAAATATGGTGCTACGCCATCTTTTAAAGGATACAACGGATTTCCGGGGAGCATATGTGCTTCTGTAAATGAAGAGCTTGTACACGGAATTCCAGGGAAGCGCAAGCTCGAAGAGGGCGATATCATCAGTATCGATATTGGTGCGAAATACAATGGGTACCATGGAGATTCTGCATGGACGTATCCAGTTGGAAACATTTCTGAATCTGTTCAAAAGCTACTTGATGTCACAGAAAAATCGTTGTATCTTGGTCTAGAACAAGTAAAACCAGGCGAAAGATTATCAAATATCTCACATGCGGTTCAAACCCATGCTGAAGAGAATGGGTTCTCGATCGTTAGGGAGTATGTTGGTCACGGAATCGGGCAAGACTTACATGAGGACCCTCAAATCCCGCACTATGGTCCACCAAATAGAGGCCCTAGATTAAAGCCGGGAATGGTCATCTGTGTCGAGCCGATGGTGAATCAAGGAAGACGATATGTAAAAACACTATCTGATGACTGGACAGTGGTAACGGTAGATGGTAAATGGTGTGCACACTTTGAGCACACGATTGCTCTTACAGAAGCAGGATACGAAATCCTTACCACTTTATAAGTAGCTGGCTCTCCGGGATTTCAGAGCAGTGTAAAATGTTACTGATTTGAAGAAGGGAGAACTATTGAATGGCTAAAGATGATGTAATTGAAGTCGAAGGTACCGTTCTTGAAACGTTGCCAAATGCTATGTTCAAAGTAGAATTAGAGAATGGGCATGTCGTATTGGCTCACGTTTCTGGTAAAATCCGTATGAACTTCATTCGTATTTTACCAGGAGACAAAGTTACGGTAGAATTATCTCCGTACGATTTAAATCGTGGTCGTATTACGTACCGTTTTAAATAATATAGCACTCCGTAATCTTTAAGGAGGTTCGAGACATGAAAGTAAGACCGTCAGTTAAACCAATCTGCGAAAAATGTAAAGTTATTCGTAGACGTGGAAAAGTAATGGTTATTTGTGAAAACCCTAAACATAAACAAAAACAAGGTTAATCAGAAGGAGGTGCATTCAGAATGGCACGTATCGCAGGTGTAGATATTCCTCGAGACAAACGCGTTGTTATTTCTTTAACTTACGTATTCGGCATTGGTCGCACAACTGCTGAAAAAATTCTAACTGAAGCTGGTATTTCTTCAGAAACACGAGTTCGTGATTTAACGGAAGACGAACTAGGACGTATCCGTGATATCATCGATCGTATTAAAGTTGAGGGAGACCTTCGTCGTGAAGTATCTCTTAACATTAAACGTCTAATGGAGATCGGTTCTTACCGTGGTCTTCGTCACCGTCGTGGTTTACCAGTTCGTGGTCAAAACTCTAAAAACAATGCTCGTACACGTAAAGGTCCACGTCGTACAGTAGCAAATAAAAAGAAATAATAAGTAAAGGAGGTTGAACTAACAATGGCACGTAAAACAAACACTCGTAAAAAACGTGTGAAAAAGAATATTGAAGCTGGTATAGCTCATATTCGTTCTACTTTCAACAACACAATCGTAACACTTACAGATACTCATGGTAACGCACTTTCTTGGTCTAGTGCTGGTGCACTTGGTTTCCGTGGATCTCGTAAGTCTACTCCATTCGCTGCGCAAATGGCTGCTGAAGCTGCTGCTAAAGTTGCAATGGAGCACGGTTTAAAAACTTTAGAGGTTACTGTTAAAGGTCCTGGTGCTGGTCGTGAAGCTGCAATTCGTGCTCTTCAAGCTGCAGGTCTAGAAGTAACAGCAATTAGAGATGTTACTCCAGTTCCTCATAATGGATGTCGTCCACCAAAACGTCGTCGTGTGTAATTTTTCTGTATAGAATTTTCCCTTTTGTCTATAATGGATATGATGCATTATCGAGAAATTTCGTACAGAAACATCGCTTGTTGTGCACAATCGGGAACTGCCTAAGGGGGACTTTCGGTTAGACAGGGGGTATCCCTTTGTTTAACCGGGGTTTCGACGTTTTGAAGGAGGGTTTAGTTAATGATTGAAATCGAAAAGCCGAAAATCGAAACGGTTGAACTTAACGAAGATGCTAAATATGGTAAATTCGTAATTGAACCGCTTGAGCGTGGATATGGTACTACTTTGGGTAACTCCTTACGTCGTATTCTTTTATCCTCACTCCCTGGTGCCGCTGTTACTGCTATCCAAATCGATGGCGTATTACATGAATTTTCAACAGTTGAGGGCGTAGTAGAAGACGTTACGACGATCATCTTAAACTTGAAAAAGTTAGCTCTTAAAATCTACTCTGAAGAAGAGAAGACGTTGGAAATTGATGTGCAGGGCGAAGGTATTGTCACAGCTGCTGATATTACTCACGATAGTGATGTAGAAATCTTAAATCCAGATTTACACATTGCAACGTTAGCAAAAAATGCGCATTTCCGCATGCGTTTAACTGCAAAGCGTGGCCGTGGGTATACGCCAGCTGATGCAAATAAAAGCGAAGATCAACCAATAGGAGTAATTCCTATTGATTCTATTTATACTCCAGTATCACGTGTGACTTACCAAGTGGAAAAGACACGTGTCGGACAAGTGGCTAATTATGATAAGCTTACGCTTGATGTATGGACGGATGGAAGCATCGGGCCAAAAGAAGCTATCTCTTTAGGTGCCAAAATCTTAACTGAGCATTTAAATATCTTTGTTGGTTTAACTGATGAAGCACAAAATGCTGAGATTATGGTCGAGAAGGAAGAAGATCAAAAAGAGAAAGTTCTTGAGATGACTATCGAAGAACTAGATCTTTCTGTTCGTTCTTATAATTGCCTAAAACGTGCAGGAATTAATACTGTACAAGAGCTTGCGAACAAAACAGAAGAAGATATGATGAAAGTTCGTAACTTAGGACGTAAATCCTTAGAAGAAGTTAAACATAAACTTGAGGAATTAGGTTTAGGTTTACGTAAAGACGACTGAGGATTTAAACCCATCAACAAAGGAGGGAACTACGAATGGCATACAGAAAATTAGGCCGTACAAGTGCGCAACGTAAAGCTATGTTACGTGATTTAGCTACTGATTTAATTATCAACGAGCGCATCCAAACGACAGAAACTCGTGCAAAAGAACTTCGTTCTGTAGTGGAAAAAATGATCACTTTAGGTAAACGCGGAGATCTTCACGCTCGTCGTCAAGCAGCAGCTTTCATTCGCAATGAAGTAGCTAACGCTGAGACTGGTCAAGATGCACTTCAAAAATTATTCGCTGATGTAGCTCCACGCTATGCTGAGCGCCAAGGCGGATACACTCGTATTGCAAAAATTGGTCCACGTCGCGGAGACGCAGCACCAATGGTAATTATCGAGTTAGTATAATGATAATTAAAAGGGCAGGACAGTTCTTTTCAAGAAACTGGTCATGGCCCTTTTTTTTAAATATAAAAATAGGCTAACTTGGCGAAGGAAAGGGTGCCTTGTATTGAAAAAAGAGAAACTTCGGACAGAGAATATATCATTTCAATATCCTGGGGCAGCCACTTATGCATTAAAAGATGTTTCATTTTCCTTGTATGAGGGAGAATGGGTATCTGTTATTGGACAAAATGGTTCAGGGAAGTCTACACTTGCAAAATTATTGAATGGTTTGTTTTTGCCGGAAGCAGGGACTATTACAGTAAATGATACAATGGTTTTATCAGAGGAAACGGTATGGGATGTTCGAAAACAAATTGGGATGGTATTTCAAAATCCAGATAATCAATTTGTTGGAACGACAGTGCAAGACGACGTTGTTTTTGGCTTAGAGAATATCGGAATGCCAAGAGAGAAAATGGTAGAAAGATTAGATCAGGCCCTCAAACTTGTCCGTATGGAAGATTTTCTTAATGATGAACCTCATTCGTTATCTGGTGGGCAAAAGCAGCGAGTGGCAATAGCAGGCGTTTTAGCACTTCAGCCATCTATTTTGATATTAGATGAAGCAACGTCAATGCTAGATCCTCAAGGGAGACGTGAAGTAGTAGAAACGGTTAGACAACTTGTTAATCAAAAAGGTATTACCGTGTTATCAATTACGCACGATTTAGAAGAAGCGGCGCAATCAGACCGTGTCATTATTTTAAATAAGGGAGAAATATTAGAGGAAGGGACTCCAAAGCAAATATTCAAGTCCTCTCATATGCTCCAAGAAATTGGATTAGATGTACCATTTTCAGTGAAAATAGCAGAATTATTAAAAAGAAATGAAATTCTCTTGCAAAATACGCATCTTACAATGGAAAGCTTGGTGAACGAACTTTGGAGATTACATTCCAAAAAGTAGAACATCGTTATCAATATAAAACTCCATTTGAAAGACGCGCACTTTATGATGTAGACGTGTCGTTTCCAAGTGGGGGCTATTATGCCATTATCGGTCATACTGGTTCAGGTAAGTCGACGATGATTCAACATTTAAATGGTTTATTGCAGCCGACGAATGGCACAGTTCAAATTGGTGAACATTTCATTTCGGCAGGAAAGAAAGAAAAAAAGCTAAAGCCACTACGTAAAAAGGTAGGGGTTGTCTTTCAATTCCCAGAACATCAGTTGTTTGAAGAGACTGTGGAGAAGGATATTTGTTTCGGCCCTACTAATTTTGGGGTATCTGTAGAAGAAGCGAAGCAAAAGGCAAGAGAGGCAATTGAACTTGTAGGGTTAGAGCCAGAACTGTTAACACGTTCACCGTTTGAGTTAAGTGGTGGGCAAATGAGGCGTGTTGCGATAGCGGGTGTATTGGCGATGGAACCCGAAGTGCTTGTATTAGATGAACCTACAGCAGGACTAGATCCAAAAGGGCAGAATGAACTTATGGAGATGTTTTATAAGCTGCATAAGGAAAAAGGTCTTACAGTTATCCTAGTAACACATAATATGGAGGATGCTGCTAAGTATGCGGAGCAGATTGTAGTCATGCATAAAGGAACGGTCTTTTTGCAAGGAAGTGCAGAGGAAGTATTTTCACATGCTGATGAACTAGAGAAAATTGGCGTGGATCTTCCTATGTCTTTAAAGTATAAACGTGCAATTGAAGAGAAGTTTGGCATTTCAATCCCAAAGGCTACCTTATCTTTAGAGGATCTTACTCATGAAGTTGTGCAGGTGTTACGAAAAGGTGGTCATGAATCATGCAGCAGTTGATTATTGGAAGATATATTCCAGGGAAGTCTCTTATTCATCAACTTGATCCACGTACGAAGCTGCTGATTGTCTTTTTATATGTATTTGTTGTTTTCTTAGCAAATAATGCGATTTCATATGGATTTTTATTTTTATATGCACTCATTGCTTTATTTTTTGCAAAAGTGCCGATTCGTTATGTACTTTCGGGCTTAAAACCAATTCTATGGATTTTTCTTTTTACATTTTTCCTGCATATTTTTACAAATAAAGAAGGGGAAGTACTATTCCAGCTTGGTTGGTTTTCGATACATGAAAAAGGATTAGAGCAAGGGATATACATTTCTATACGATTCTTCGTTATTATTTTAATGACGACATTATTAACGTTAACGACGACACCTATTGAGATTACAGATGGTTTGGAGACGTTATTAAAGCCGTTGAAACGTATAAAAGTTCCTGTTCATGAAATCGCATTAATGATGTCAATTTCTCTTCGTTTTATTCCGACATTAATGGATGAAACAAGTAAAATAATGAAGGCACAAGCTTCACGTGGTATTGATTTCGCAGGAGGACCGATAAAAGATAGGATAAAAGCTATTATCTCACTACTCGTTCCTCTATTTATCAGTGCTTTTAAGCGTGCTGAGGACTTAGCAATTGCTATGGAAGCACGTGGGTATCAAAATGGCGAAGGACGTACTAAATTTAGGCAACTACGCTGGAAAACAAGCGATACAGTAACGATTATAAGCTTACTTTGTTTAGCTTGTATTTTGGCATGGGTGCGATCGTAATGGAGAATAGAGAAATGGATAGAATAAAATGTACGGTTGCATATGATGGCATGCATTTTTGTGGTTATCAAATTCAGCCGCAGCATCGTACTGTTCAACAAGAGATTGAGAAAGCTTTGCAGAAATTGCATAAAGGAGAACTTGTTCGTGTTCAGGCATCGGGCAGAACGGATTCTACTGTTCACGCTAAAGGACAAGTCATACACTTTGATACACCGTTGTCTCTTGAAGAGTGGCAATGGAGTAATGCATTAAACACAATGTTGCCAGATGATATTGTTATCAGACAGGTAGAGAAAAAAACAGAAGAATTTCATGCGCGTTACGGTGTCGAGAGAAAAGAATATCGTTATCGTGTATTATTATCAAAGACTGCGGATGTATTCCGTAGAAATTACGTATATCAATATCCATATCCGCTCGAAATAAGCTCTATAAGAAAAGCGATTCCTTATTTTATTGGAACGCATGATTTCACTTCTTTTTGTTCGGCAAAAACTGACAAAAAAGATAAAGTGCGAACGATTTATGAAATTGAGTTAATTGAGCAAGGCGATGAATTAATTTTTCGTTTTGTAGGTAATGGATTTTTATATAATATGGTCAGAATTATTGTTGGTACGTTACTTAGCGTAGGGCAAGGAAAGCTTGATCCTGATAGCATTTCAGAGATTTTAGCGAAACAAAATCGTCAGTTTGCTGGAAAGATGGCTCCAGGTCATGGACTTTACTTATGGCAGGTAAACTATAACAACTAATCCTGGTGTAACATTTGCTTGACATTAGAAACTCAAAAGTATATCATAACATATGGTATTGTTTCTAAAACCACGATTAGCCCCGGAAGGAAATCGTGTTTAAGATAAACAATAGATTTTTTCTATGGAAAAGATAACGAGGAGGGAAACACATGCGTACGACTTTTATGGCAAAAGCTAACGAAGTTGAGCGTAAATGGTATGTGGTTGATGCTGAAGGTCAAACTTTAGGTCGCCTATCTACTGAAGTAGCATCTATTTTACGCGGTAAAAACAAACCTACATTTACACCACACGTTGACACGGGTGATCATGTAATTATTATTAACGCTGAAAAAATTCATTTAACAGGTAATAAATTAAACGATAAAATTTACTACCGTCACACTAACCACCCAGGTGGACTTAAACAAAGAACAGC
Organism: Bacillus sp. BB51/4; assembly: GCF_008368845.1. Taxonomy (NCBI): domain Bacteria; kingdom Bacillati; phylum Bacillota; class Bacilli; order Caryophanales; family Bacillaceae; genus Bacillus; species Bacillus sp. BB51/4. The sequence continues at coordinate 5,999 of NZ_QOSC01000020.1, read as the reverse complement.
TCTAGAAATGCGTACAAACTACCCTGTACAAATGTTAGAGCTTGCAATTAAAGGGATGCTTCCAAAAGGACGTTTAGGACGTCAAGTATCTAAGAAATTAAACGTGTATGCTGGAGCAGAGCATCCACACCAAGCACAAAAACCAGAAGTTTACGAACTTCGCGGATAATCAATTAAAGGAGGGCTTACTTTGGCACAGGTTCAATACTATGGCACTGGACGTCGTAAGAGTTCAGTAGCGCGCGTACGCCTAGTTCCAGGCGAAGGACGCGTTATCATTAACGGTCGTGATTTTGAAAACTATATCCCATTTGCTGCATTACGTGAAGTAGTGAAACAACCTCTAGTTGCAACAGAAACTTTAGGTAACTACGATGTACTTGTAAACGTAAATGGTGGTGGATACACTGGTCAAGCTGGTGCTATTCGTCACGGTATTTCTCGCGCTTTATTAAAAGCTGATCCAGAATACCGTCTAACACTAAAACGTGCAGGTCTATTAACTCGTGACGCACGTATGAAAGAGCGTAAAAAATACGGTCTTAAAGGCGCACGTCGTGCACCTCAGTTCTCAAAACGTTAATTTTTGCGAACTACAAACCCCAACCATTTTGGTTGGGGTTTTTTTATGTTTCATTCCTCTTTTGTAATTTTTGTAGTTTGGAATATTTTAGTGCTATTCTCTCGCGTATGCTTCTTCTTTAGAAGTTTAGACTAATACGTATTAGGGAGGTTTATAAGTGCTATGAATGTCATTGTCAGCTTACAAGAAAAACAAAAAGAAAAGCAGTTGAAATATGAACGGAAGATGCTGCGAGAATTATCATTAAAAACATTACGTTCAAATATTAGGGATGCCTTTCAGATGCAGGAACTTCATCGTCAGTATGAAGATTACTGTATTGAATTAGGGATAGAATCGTATTTATTAGGAGCGAGATACAGTAAGTTTGGTTATTATGGTGAATCATTCTTTGATGTAAAATATAGAGCCTTAGAAGAAGAGCAACAATTAACGGAAACACTATTTCAATTTTTAACGAGCATGACTATGCGGGAAATTAAGTTACAAGATGAGGAATTACTTTTTGAATCTTGCCAGCAGTTTATCGGCTTATGGTGGCAGGAAGGATATGAAAAAGGTGAAAGAAGATATCGATTAAAGCTTCATTAAGACAAGCATAAACTTTCCTCTTGTCCCATATAAGTAATTAGAGGGACTAGCTGGAGGAGGAAAGGTATGAAGAGAATTCGAATTATCTCTTTTGCACTCGCTGCGGTTGTTTTGTTTTTTTTAGTTAAACAAGAATTTCAAATTACAAAATCGTGGCGAGCTTGGAATTTACCCTTGTCGGGGAAAGTGATTGTATTGGATGCTGGGCATGGTGGGCCAGACGGAGGGGCTGTTGGTGGAAAAGATATTATAGAAAAAGATATTACGCTTGAGATTACAAAGAAGGTACAAGATTATTTACAAGAACAAGGTGCACTAGTTATTTTAACACGTGAGGGAGATTATGATTTAGCTCAGAAAGATACAAAATCATATAGTAGACGTAAAGCAGAGGATTTAAAAAAGCGTGTAGAGATTATTAATAAGCCTGATGTAGACTTTTTTGCGAGTATTCATTTAAATGCTTTAACTAGCAGTGGATCGAAAGGCGCACAAACGTTCTACTACCGTTCTTCGGTTGAAAATGAACGTGCTGCGAAATTTATACAAGCTGAATTGAGAACGAGTTTAGAGAATACGAATCGTTCTGCTAAAACAATTTCTCATGTGTATTTATTAAAGTATGCGAAAACACCAGGTGCTTTAATTGAAGCTGGCTTTTTATCGAATGTAAACGAAAGGTATATGTTAAATTCGGAGAAATATCAGCAAAAGGTAGCGGCTGCAGTATATCGTGGTATATTACGTTATTTCACGGAAAAAGGGAATCCTCCAGAATAAGGAGGATTTTTTGAGTTTCTCTCGTTAACGAAGTTTTCCGAAAATATGTTATACTGGAAATGTAAACGCATTTATTTCAAAAATAAAGAGAGATAAATTTAATTAACATTACGTTATTTTTCATACAGGGGGCTGGGCTAACAATGGTAACGAAAGAGCAAGTAGTGGAAGCGTTAGAAGGGATTGTAGATCCGTTTTTACATAAAACGTTAAAAGAAACAGGTGCAATTAAAGAGGTAACAGTTAAGCCTGAGAAGGAACATGTAAGTGTTAAAATTGCAATTGTAAAAACCGGTACAGCGGAACAAATGCAATTGCAATCTGGAATTGTAAAGTTAGTAAAAGAACTAGGGGCAGCAACAGTAGGGCTTCGCTTTGCAGAATTTACAGAAGAGGAATTAGCTCAGTTTGCACCGGAACAGGAAGAAGAGCAAACTGAATCTTTATTGTCACCAAATTCAAAAACAACATTTTTAGCAGTGGCGAGTGGAAAAGGTGGAGTCGGAAAATCAACAGTTTCTGTTAACCTTGCCATTGCTTTAGCTCGTTTAGGTAAAAAGGTTGGTATCATTGATGCTGATATTTATGGTTTTAGCGTACCGGATATGATGGGGATAGAAAAACGTCCTGTTGTAAGAGGAGATAGAATCATTCCAGTGGAGCGTCTAGGTGTAAAGGTAATTTCAATGGGATTCTTTGTAGAAGATAATGCACCGGTTATTTGGAGAGGCCCTATGCTTGGGAAAATGTTAAATCACTTCTTTACAGAAGTAGAGTGGGGCGATTTAGACTATTTAGTTTTAGATTTACCACCGGGTACAGGTGATGTTGCGCTAGACTTACATTCAATGTTGCCAGCTTGTAAAGAGATTATTGTAACAACGCCACATCCAACAGCGGCATTTGTGGCAGCGCGTGCTGGAGCCATGGCTTTACGTACAGAACATAGTATTCTTGGTGTTGTTGAAAATATGGCGTATTTTGAAAGTAAAACAACTGGTGAAAAAGAATATGTGTTTGGAAGAGGTGGAGGAGATAAATTAGCTACAGAACTTCAAACAGAAGTACTTGGCCGAATCCCGCTTCAACAACCTGATTGGAATAAAGATGACTTTGCGCCTTCAGTATATGAAGATACACATACGACGGGTCTTATTTATCGTACGATAGCTGAGACAGTAATTGATAAAATAGCTGTCACACAAAAATAAAATAATAATGAGTGGACGATACATATATTGTCCACTCATTATTATAATTATTATTTTTACTGTTGCTCCTTTTTACCGTCTTGGGAACCACCTTCACCGCCTGCTTCTTTTTTATCAGATCCACTTTTTTCGGCCTTTTGTACACCTTTACTAATAATATCAATCATCTTAGCTTGGAAGAGTGGGCTTTCAGCAGTTTCTGTTAGTACTTGTTGTAAATATTGGCGGTATTCTTTGCTCTTCATTGTTTGTAACATCATTTTTTCTACTTCAGGATTTTTCATAATTTCTATAACGCCTGCTTGGTATTCAGGGTCTTTTAGTAATGTTTTCATTAAGGTTGTTTGTTCTTTTCCCATACTTTTAGCGAATTTCGATGAGAACTCAGGGTCTTTAAAGAGCTTTTCCCAGAATTGTTGCCCTTTGTCGGATACCATTGCATCTTCAATCGTTTTCTTTACTACTGTTTCATCTAGTATGAGTGCTTGTTTCATTTTTTCATCAGTTAACACATCTTGAATGGCTTTCTTACCTTGATCGGTTTTTAAAATATCAACAATCATTTTCTTCGTTTGATCGTAATCAAGTTCGGACTTTGCTTCTTTTCCTTGTGCACATGCTACAAGTACAAGAAATAGAAAAGAAGAAGTCAAAACGAGCAGCATCCGTTTCATAAGTTGGAACTCCTTTCAACACAGTTCTCTCTTTTTAATATAAATATCTTTAAGGAATTTATACATGAACATGGCTAGCTTTTTGAAATTGTCATTGATACAATTTAATTAGAAATATAAGGATAATGGGGGATGTGTTGTGAATAGCCGCAAGTGGGTACGACTGTTTTTTACGACGTTGTTTCTTGGTGGGATTAGCACGGTCATTATTGGATTTGTTTTGGAGTGGGACAAGTACGTTAAATTTTTTCAAAATTTCGACGGAAAGGAGATTTTAGCAGTTTCCTTCTGGTTGATGGGTGTAGGATTTATTTTTAGTGTTATAAGTCAAATGGGGTTCTTTGCCTATTTAACAATCCATCGTTTTGGACTGGGGATGTTTAGGTCACCTTCTTTATGGAATGCAGTCCAGCTCTTCTTTATTGCATTCGTTTTATTTGATTTCGTGTATTTAAGATCCATATTGATTGCAAATGGGGAAGTTTCGTTAGGGAATAACATACTTGTTGCAGGTGTATTATTTATGTTTGGGGCGATTGTTGCTTACATAAAAAGTAAAGAAACGAATAGAAAGGCATTTGTGCCCGCTTTGTTCTTTATGGTTGTTGTAACAATTCTTGAGTGGGTACCAGCGCTTCGTATTAATGACACAGATTGGTTGTATTTAATGGTGATACCACTTTTATTATGTAATGCATATCAGTTACTTATATTACATCGTTTAATTGGAAAGGCGAGTAAGTCGGCTTAAGTAAGAGAGATTTTTGAGTTTTTATGCAGGGTGGTTGTACGAATATAAATATCGGGATGAAAAAAGCTCTACTACCTTAATGATAGGTAGTAGAGCTTTTTATGTGTGAAGGCACGAGGGAAAAGAATTACCTTACATCTTTACTTTTTGTACTTGTGTTAGAAATAAGTTGTGATACCGATATTTGCTCATATCCGTCACTCTTTAATTTTTGCAGAAGCAGTGGTAAAGCTTTATTTGTTTGAAGGGCAGAATCGGATGCATGTAATAAGACGATATCTCCACCTTTTAAATTAGTAGAGACATTGGAAACGATATTGTTTACACCTGGGTTTTTCCAGTCGTTTGAGTTATTACTCCAATGGACGATGGTGTATCCGAGTGATTCTGCTATTTTAAGTGTTGCTTTGTTAAAGTCTCCACTAGGTGGACGTAATAGTTTGACTTGTTTCACACCAAGTTTTGTAAAAACATCTTGTGCTCGTAAAAGATCTCTTCGTATTTCATTTGCCTCTAGAGAAGTGTAGGACGTGTAATTATAGCCCATACTACCGATTTCATGTCCATCTTTTATGATGCGTTCAACAACATCAGGATGTCTTTCTGCCCATGCAGCAGAAACGAAGAAGGTTGCATTCTTAATGTCTCTTTCTTTAAGTGTATCAAGGATTGGAATTGCTTTTTTGTCTCCCCAACTAATATCAAACGTGAATGCAACTTGTTTTTTAGAGGTGTCTCCTTTGTAAATAACTTTAGGTCCTGTCGCAGTTGAAAAAGCAGATTCATGTGAATATGTTTTTAAAAAGAGAAGCCATGCTGTAAATAAGGAAAGTATCACTATTAAGCTAATGTGTTTAAAAGCTCGTTTACTCGTAATAAAAAAGAAAAACATAATATTACGCCCCTTTGTCCAATCCTTTTCAGTTACATATATGCTTTAAATATTAAAAAGAGAACAAAGGATTAATATCGTAAGCAGTGGATATAATGAATGATAGGATTTTGATAAGTGAAAATGAGCGTAACGTTTATTGCTTTGTAAGAAATGATTGAGGTGAGGATTTGCTTGGGTTTATGTTAACAAAAGAAGAGAAAAAAGAAATGGAATACATATTGAAGAGAGAGTTAGAAGAACTGTTATTTGATTTTGAAGATGAACGTATTCATGACGTTGTAAAAAAGGCGATGGAAGAAAGATATAAAATCATTTTTTGTTTGTTTCGAAGAGTCGCTAATGCAGAAGAGTGTATGCGTTATGTAAGGAAAAGAATTTTTTATTAAAAAGTGTTGACGTTAATGGTTATTATATGATAAATTAATAACCGTCGCTGATGCGGAAACGCAGAAAACGACAAAAAAAGAAATTGAAAAACTTAGTTGACATTGAAAAACGAAGATGTTAACATAAG
>NZ_QOSC01000002.1:0-95015 GCF_008368845.1 Bacillus sp. BB51/4 | reverse complement strand
AAATGTTATCTAGTATTGAAGGAATATATATGAAGCAATGGTTATCTAGTTTTGAAGGAATATGCCTTCATAGTTTGGTGATGATGGCAGAGAGGTCACACCCGTTCCCATACCGAACACGGAAGTTAAGCTCTCTAGCGCCGATGGTAGTTGGGACCTTGTCCCTGTGAGAGTAGGACGTCGCCAAGCAATATTAATCCGCAGTAGCTCAGCGTAGTGCTTTCGGCTGTTAACCGATCGGTCGTAGGTTCGATTCCTACCTGCGGAGCCATTATGCTTCCATAGCTCAGCTGGTAGAGTACTTCCATGGTAAGGAAGAGGTCACCGGTTCAAGCCCGGTTGGAAGCTTGGAAAAAGTTTTTGAATTTTTGGCCCGTTGGTCAAGTGGTTAAGACACCGCCCTTTCACGGCGGTAACACGGGTTCGAATCCCGTACGGGTCACCACTTTTGGAGGATTAGCTCAGCTGGGAGAGCACCTGCCTTACAAGCAGGGGGTCGGCGGTTCGATCCCGTCATCCTCCACCATATATATTTTAAATGTCGGAGGGGTAGCGAAGTGGCTAAACGCGGCGGACTGTAAATCCGCTCCTTCGGGTTCGGCAGTTCGAATCTGCCCCCCTCCACCATTTTTTTAAAAATAACCTGAGAGGGTTTATTTTTTTGAAAAGATAACCATACTAGTAAATATTAATGGGCTATAGCCAAGCGGTAAGGCAACGGACTTTGACTCCGTCATGCGCTGGTTCGAATCCAGCTAGCCCAGCCATTTACGAGCCATTAGCTCAGTTGGTAGAGCATCTGACTTTTAATCAGAGGGTCGAAGGTTCGAATCCTTCATGGCTCACCATTTTCGCGGAAGTAGTTCAGTGGTAGAATACAACCTTGCCAAGGTTGGGGTCGCGGGTTCGAATCCCGTCTTCCGCCATATTACTAAGGGGCCTTAGCTCAGCTGGGAGAGCGCCTGCCTTGCACGCAGGAGGTCAGCGGTTCGATCCCGCTAGGCTCCATCTAAATAAAAAAGCTTACATCATATGGTATGTTTTTTTGTGTTTAAAAAGACAACTTTCATATTTGTCATTTAAAATGGAGAAAACGCGAAAATAAAGGATGGGGATAATTGTGAAAGTTGTTATTGCATCTGATTCATATAAAGAAAGCTTAAAAGCTATAAAAGTATGTGAAGCTATTGAAAGAGGATTTGGAGCAATTTTTCCTAAAGCAGAGTACGTAAAAATACCAATTGGAGATGGAGGTGAAGGAACGGTTGATTCACTTGTGGATGCTACAGATGGAAGAATGATACCCCTTCATGTGACAGGACCGCTTAGAGAACGTGTACAAGCCTTTTACGGTATGTCTAAAGATAAAAAGACAGCGTTTATTGAAATGGCAGCAGCATCAGGATTACAACATGTTCCGGTTAAAAAGCGAAACCCACTTATTACAACGACTAAAGGAACAGGAGAACTTATACTACATGCGCTAGACGAAGGAGCTGAGCACATTATTTTAGGACTTGGCGGAAGTGCTACAAATGATGGCGGAGCAGGTATGTTGTCAGCTTTAGGAGTCAGGTTTATAAATGGGAAAGGGGAAGTAATAGAGCCATCTGGAGGAACATTACATTCGATTGTCGCTATTGATTTTTCATGCATGGATTCACGCTTAATGCATATAAAGATAGAAGCAGCATGTGATGTAGATAATCCGTTAGTTGGAATAAGGGGAGCATCTTTCGTATTTGGGAGGCAAAAGGGTGCGAATGCAGAGATGATGAAAGAGCTGGATGAGAATTTAAAGCATTATGCGAATATCCTTAAACAATATTTATCTTGCGACGTATCTGAAATACCTGGCGCAGGAGCCGCAGGAGGAATGGGAGCAGCTGTTATTGCAGTGTTAAAGGGAAGCTTGCGGAGAGGAATTGAAATTGTATTAGACTATACAAATTTTAATAAGCATATAGAAGGTGCAGATTTAATTATAACTGGCGAAGGGAGAATAGATGAACAAACAGCATATGGAAAGGCCCCTGTAGGTGTTGCGGAGCGTGCAAAGCATTTTCGTATTCCTGTCATTGCTATTGGAGGATCTGTATCTCCGAATTATCCAGCTGTTCATGAAAAAGGAATCGATGCAGTATTTAGTATTACAGCGAGTCCTATGACATTAGAAGAGGCATATAAAGTAGCGGAAGAGAATATCGAAATGACAGCAAAGAATATTGCCGCAGTATGGAAAATAGCATCAGAAAAACACTTCTAAATGTAGGAGTGTTTTTTATTATTATTTAATAATAATGATGGTAGTTGTTTCATTAAGTTAACTTTATACATAGAATAGTCTTGAAATTTGGTTTTTAAAGCGAATATAAGTGAATAATTTGTATATCCATACAGAAAAATGTCGAGTTGAGTCAGACTATATAAAAGATTTAAAATATTTAGTGAAGGCATAAAAGGGGGATACTATCTATGAAAAAAGAAATCTCAGTTATTGGAGTTCCAATGGATTTAGGACAGATGCGTCGCGGGGTAGATATGGGGCCGAGTGCAATCCGTTATGCAGGCGTAATTGAAAGAATTGAAGAAATTGGATATGACGTTAAAGATATAGGAGATATATGTATAGAGAGAGAAAAAGAAGCAGATGTAAATACAAACTTAAGAAACCTTACACAAGTTGCAACTGTATGTAACGAATTAGCAAGTAAGGTGGATCATATTATAGAAGAGGGACGTTTTCCACTTGTATTAGGTGGTGACCATAGTATCGCAATTGGTACATTAGCTGGTGTTGCGAAACATTATAAAAATTTAGGTGTTATTTGGTACGATGCACATGGTGACTTAAATACAGAAGAAACTTCACCATCTGGAAATATTCATGGCATGTCACTTGCAGCAAGTTTAGGGTATGGACATCAAACGCTTGTAGATTTATACGGGGCATATCCAAAGGTGAAAAAAGAGAATGTTGTAATTATCGGTGCACGTGCATTAGATGAAGGAGAAAAAGACTTTATTCGCGAGGAAGGTATTAAAGTATTCTCGATGCACGAGATTGATCGTATGGGTATGACGGCTGTTATGGAAGAAACAATCGCTTATTTATCTCATACTGATGGTGTACATTTATCATTAGATTTAGATGGTCTTGATCCTCATGATGCACCAGGAGTTGGAACGCCTGTAATTGGTGGCCTATCTTATCGTGAAAGCCATTTAGCAATGGAAATGTTAGCGGAAGCTGATATTGTCACATCTGCTGAGTTTGTTGAAGTAAATACGATTTTAGATGAGCGAAACAGAACGGCAACAACGGCAGTTGCTTTAATGGGTTCTTTATTCGGTGAAAAACTAAAATAAATGTAAGAAAAGCAACTGAGAAGTTGCTTTTTTTATTTGAAAATAAGCGTATAATAATGATTTATATTATACTGTACGATAATAATGTTTGACATCTTGCCAATTTAGACTAAAGGGGGGTTGTTTGTAATTGTCGTTTGTTTCATGTATGGTATAATTAACTAGTTGTTGGAAATACATACAGATAGAGCATAAAACAATATTTCAATATATGGATAGAATTGCTCGTAAGTAGGAGGAAGGGTTAGCATGCCTTTTGAAGATACGACCATTTTGAAATATCTTAGTACGGTATTAGATATTGCCGTTGTATGGTTTATTATATATAAGCTAATTCTCATAATCCGAGGGACGAAAGCTGTTCAACTTTTAAAAGGGATTACAGTTATTATTGTCGTTCGGATGATCAGTATTTTCCTTGAATTGCATACGCTTTATTGGCTAACTGAGCAAGTATTAACGTGGGGATTTTTAGCCGTTATTATTATTTTCCAGCCAGAATTGCGAAGAGCACTTGAGCAGCTAGGACGCGGGAGTTTATTTTCGCGTGTTGGAACTCATGAGGATGATGAACCTGAAATCGTTGCAACAGCGATAGCGAAAGCAACGGAATATATGGGGAAACGTAGAATTGGTGCATTAATTACTTTGTCAAAAGAGACCGGTATGGGTGATTATGTGGAAACAGGTATTCCGCTAAATGCACACGTATCATCGGAATTACTTATTAATATTTTCATTCCTAATACACCTCTTCACGATGGAGCGGTTATTATGCAAGGAAGTACCATTAAAGCAGCAGCGTGTTATCTTCCGTTATCGGAAAGTCCGTTTATCTCTAAGGAACTAGGAACTAGGCATCGCGCTGCAATGGGAGTTAGTGAAGTTACTGATAGTATTACAGTAGTTGTGTCGGAAGAAACTGGCCAAATTTCTTTAACGAAAAATGGTAAGTTGCATCGTGATTTGAAGACAGAACAACTGAAAGATATGTTGTTAGCTGAATTTAGTGCGAGCGAAAAAACGACTTCTTCGTCTTTATGGAATTGGAGGAGAAAGCGTCATGGATAAGTTAATGGAGAATCATTGGTTTTTAAAAGGGATCTCATTACTATTGGCGTGTATGCTTTTTATGTCAGCGACTTTAACTGAAAAAAATACGACATCGGGGATACTACCTTTCGCAAATGATGCGAAAGAAACCTTAACTAATTATGAAATTAATCTTAAGTATGATGAAGAGAAATATATTGTAAGTGGTATTCCGTCAGAGGGCGTTAAGGTGAAGTTAGAGGGCCCAAAAGCAGCAGTTGCTACAGCAAAAGCGAAAAAACAATTTGATATACCAGTTGATTTGAGAGATAGCGAAAAAGGAACTTATGAAGTTTCTTTGAAAACGAACGGGCTTCCAGATGATGTGAAAGGAACAGTTCAGCCATCAACAATTAAAATTACTCTACATGAAAAAGCGAGAAAATACGTTCATGTAGACTTAAAATTATCAAATGAGGATCAAATGCCAGCGGGTTCAACTCTTGAAAAATCAAACATTAAACCTGATACTGTTGAGGTAGTTGGGACGAAAGAAGAAATTGAAAGTATTTCATCTGCTAAGGCGTATATTGATTTAAAAGGTGTTAATAAAACTGTTACAAAAACAGCCGAAGTTACATTATACAATAGAGAAGGAAAACGTTTAAATGTAAGAACGAGTCCATCTAAAATTAGTGTAACATTGAATGTGGCGACGCAAGCTACGGCCAATAATACTGAAAAAACTGTTCCTGTAACGTATACGAAAAAGGGGAGTTTACCAGAAGGATTGGCCGTTACAAATATTAGCATTGAGCCGAGAGAAGTAACAATAGCAGGTCCAAAAGATATCTTGGATAATATACAATCGATAGAGGGGGTCGAAGTAGATCTTAGTCAATTGACAGAGTCTACAACATTCGATACCTCTGTTTTATTGCCAAAGGGTGTAACAAGTGCAAAACCGAATCAAGTGAAGGTTTCGGTAGGAGTGCAAAAAACAAAACAAACGAAAACAAGAACGATTGATGGTATATCAATTCAAAAAAATGGACTTTCTAAAGATGTTACGGCCCAGCTACTTTCACCGCAAGATGGGAAGATAAGCGTTGATATTTCAGGAGAAACAAGTATAGTAGATAAAATAACAGCTGCTCAAATAACAGCAGCCATTAATCTGCAAAATGTATCTCCGGGGACGAAGGATGTTTCTATTCAAGTGAGCGGTCCTGGTAATATTTCAATAGAGCCAAAGCAAAAAAGTGCCAAAGTCACAATTGTGAAGAAAGAAAATCCAGATAAAGAAGTACAGGGTAACGGTGAAAAACCAGATTCAAATAATAACCAAGATAATCAAACTGAAAAACCCAAAAATCCTGAACCTGAACCTAAGCCTGACACGGAACAGGAACAAAATAAAGATAAAGAAAAAGAAACTAGTCAAGAGCCAACAGTAGATAATCAAAAAGAGCCAGAAAAAGGAGCGAATCATAATGGGTAAATATTTTGGTACAGATGGAGTACGCGGGGTTGCGAACCAGGAGTTAACGCCTGAATTAGCGTTCAAAATTGGACGTTTTGGTGGGTATGTATTAACAAAAGATACAGATCGTCCAAAAGTAATTATCGGCCGTGATACACGTATATCAGGACATATGTTAGAAGGAGCTTTAGTAGCAGGTCTATTATCAACTGGAGCAGAAGTAATGCGCCTTGGTGTTATTTCTACACCAGGTGTTGCTTATTTAACAAAAGCGTTAGATGCACAAGCAGGTGTTATGATTTCTGCATCTCATAATCCAGTACAGGATAACGGAATCAAGTTCTTCGGTTCAGACGGTTTTAAATTAACAGATGAGCAAGAAGCAGAAATCGAAGCTTTATTAGACAAAGAAGTTGATGAGTTACCACGTCCAACAGGTACGAACCTTGGACAAGTGAGTGATTATTTTGAAGGCGGACAAAAATATTTACAATATATTAAACAAACTGTAGAGGAAGATTTCTCTGGTTTACATATCGCTTTAGATTGTGCGCATGGTGCTACGTCTTCTTTAGCTCCATACTTATTTGCGGATTTAGAGGCTGATATTTCAACAATGGGAACTTCACCAAACGGCATGAACATTAACGATGGAGTAGGTTCTACGCATCCAGAAGTATTAGCTAAATTAGTAAAAGATAAAGGCGCTGATATCGGTCTTGCCTTTGATGGTGATGGTGACCGTTTAATCGCTGTAGATGAAAAAGGAAACATCGTTGATGGCGATCAAATTATGTTTATTTGTGCGAAGTACATGAAAGAAACTGGTCAATTAAAGCATAATACAGTCGTTTCAACTGTTATGAGTAACTTAGGTTTCTACAAAGCACTTGAAGCTAACAATATCACAAGTGATAAAACAGCAGTTGGTGACCGTTACGTAATGGAAGAGATGAAGCGTGGTGGTTACAACTTAGGTGGAGAACAATCGGGTCATATTATCTTACTTGATTACATTACAACTGGTGATGGAATGTTAAGTGCACTTCAATTGGTGAACATCATGAAAATGACGAAAAAACCATTATCTGAGCTTGCAGGTGAGATGACAAAATTCCCACAATTACTAGTAAACGTTCGTGTAACAGATAAAAAACTAGCATTAGAAAATGAAAAAATTAAAGATATTATTCGTGTTGTAGAGGAAGAAATGAACGGTGATGGCCGCATTCTTGTTCGTCCATCTGGAACAGAGCCACTTATTCGTGTAATGGCAGAAGCACCAACACAAGAAGTTTGTGACGCATATGTACATCGTATTGTAGAAGTTGTGAAAGCTGAAGTTGGCGCTGAATAATTCAATAAATTTATGAAAAGGGAGCACAAGAAGTGCTCCTTTTTCATATGTTTTATAGACGATGAAAAAAATTTCATTGACGGTTTATCTATGTTTGTTATAAGATGGTCTTGTTCTTTTTCTCAAAGGAAATATTGTAAATTATAGAAGCGCCAGAACTACAAGTAGTGTAGTTGACGAGGTGGAGTTTATCGAGATTTCGGCGGATGACTCCCGGTTGTTCATCACAACCGCAAGCTTTTACTTAAATCATTAAGGTGACTTAGTGGACAAAGGTGAAAGTGTGATGAGAGAAAAGGAACGGATACAAACTAGCTGTATAAGTATATACGGACTTAAACCCAATCGAGAGGAAGGTGAAAGCCGTTACAAGCTTACAGGGCTAGCAATATGTAATCCGTTTTTTAGTATAAATAAAAATGGTATCGGACTATGTCGTTACATGTTCGCAGAGCAATGTAAGCATTTGTAACGGCGACTAAACATGTGTGGAATCGTAGGATTTATTGGAGAGCAAGATGCAAAGGAAATTTTATTAAAAGGTTTAGAAAAGCTAGAATATCGTGGATATGATTCAGCAGGTATTGCAGTACAAGCAGAGAACGGTGTTGTTGTATACAAAGAAAAAGGTCGTATTGCAAAACTTCGCGAAATCGTAGATGAGAACGTAGCAGCAAGCGTGGGAATCGGTCACACACGCTGGGCTACACATGGTGTTCCAAGCAAAGTAAACGCGCATCCGCATCAAAGTACATCAAAACGCTTTACACTAGTTCATAACGGTGTAATTGAAAACTATGAATTAGTGAAAAAAGAATATTTACAAGATGTAACGTTCGTAAGTGAAACGGATACAGAGATTATCGTACAGCTTATGGAACAACAAGTGAGCACAGGATTAAGTGTAGAAGAAGCGTTCCGTAATACGCTATCTCTTTTACATGGCTCTTATGCGATCGGATTACTTGATGCTGAAAATCCAAACATGATTTATGTTGCTAAAAACAAAAGCCCGCTATTAGTAGGTGTTGGTGACAACTTTAATGTTGTGGCGAGCGACGCTATGGCGATGTTACAAGTTACAGATCAATTTATTGAGTTAATGGATAAAGAAATCGTAATCGTAACGAAAGAAAGTATTACAATTAAAAACTTACAAGGTGAAACGATTGAACGTGCACCGTTTACAGCGGAATTAGACGCAAGTGATATTGAAAAAGGAACATACCCTCATTTCATGCTTAAAGAAATCGATGAGCAACCACTTGTAATCCGTAATATAATTCAAAAGTATCAAGATGAAAATGGCGAGATTGAACTGAATGCAGACATCCGCAATGCGATTTTAGATAGTGATCGTATTTACATCATTGCATGTGGAACAAGTTATCATGCAGGTCTTGTTGGAAAACAATTTATCGAGAAGTTTGCAAAAATGCCAGTTGAAGTGCATGTAGCAAGTGAATTCTCTTATAACATGCCATTATTAACAGAAAGACCATTCTTCATTTATATTTCACAAAGTGGTGAAACAGCTGATAGCCGTGCAGTACTTGTGCAAACAAATGAAATGGGGCATAAAGCATTAACGATTACAAACGTACCTGGTTCTACACTTTCTCGTGAAGCTGATTACACACTTCCGTTATACGCGGGACCAGAAATCGCAGTTGCATCAACGAAAGCGTACACAGCACAACTTGCAGTACTTTCAATTTTAGCTGCGGACATTGCTAAAGCAAAAGGCGAAGTTCTTGATTTCGATTTAACACACGAATTAGGACTTGTAGCAAATGCAATGATAGAACTTTGTGATCAAAAAGAAGAAATGGACGCATTAGCAAAACAATTTTTAGCAACAACTCGTAACTGTTTCTTCATCGGACGTAGCGTAGACTTCTACGTAGGATTAGAAGGTGCGTTAAAGCTAAAAGAAATCTCTTACATCCAAGCAGAAGGATTTGCTGGAGGAGAATTAAAACACGGTACAATCGCCTTAATCGAAAACGGTACACCAGTTATCGCACTTGCTACACAAGAGCACGTAAACCTTGGAATTCGTGGTAACGTGAAAGAAGTAGTAGCACGCGGAGCTAACCCATGTATCATCTCAATGAAAGGCTTAGAAATGGAAGGTGACAGCTTCGTATTACCAGCTGTACACGAAGCACTAGCACCGCTAGTAGCAGTTATTCCATTCCAACTTATCTCATACTACGCGGCACTTCACCGCGAATGTGACGTTGATAAGCCACGTAACTTAGCTAAGTCTGTTACTGTTGAGTAGGAGATTAGTAGGTTAATAAATATAGTGTACAGAGATAATAAAGTTGTTTAATTTACAATAAAGTCATTTAAAAAATAATATAGTTGTTTAAAAATCCTTCTACTAACGAGGCAAGTTAGTGGAAGAAATAGCAAGTGGGTTTAACTAGGAGAAGTGTCGATGACATTACAGAAGACACCGAGGTGTCTTCTGTTTTTTTAATTAAGGATATCGATAAATTAAGATTTATTTACTTAACATTGTACTTATTTTCGGACCGAGGCATCTAATCGGTGAGTATATACAAACCAAGTAATGCTTGCTGTTAATAATGTTGACGAAATTAAAGCTGTAAGAACACTATATGTTTGCCAAATAAGTATCGTTGACCAATCGAAGGCAAAAAACATTATACACTGGGCAATCGTAGCGATTAGGAAAATAATTGTTACGATTGTTCTCTTTTTTGTCATTGGCTGCTGCTCATTCGTTTTCCCTTTTCTTAATCCTAAGAAAAATAACAGAACGGCTAATAGGCAAAGAATAATTGTGGTAGACGACAAAATGATGTCCAAAAGCTGTGTGCCACTTATCTCATATGACTGAGTTAGATTGCCGTTTAATATATTTTTAACTTGTAGTACCAGGTTTATATTGGTATTTGCGCCGTTGCTCAGTAAGCAGATGGCTGTTCTTTCATTTGGCAGTATGGCTACTTTGGTACTAAAATTTGGATTACCCCCAGTGTGTTCTATAAACGTTTGTTCGGCGTTTACCGACCAACCTGCCGCATAATACATATCATTGACAGCCGAAACAGACATATCACCCCTATGTGATTTTTCGATGGCCCTGTGAAATATTTCGGGTATGTCCTGCACGATACCCATCTGTATGCCCATCCAACGCGCCATATCTTTTGTATTAGAAATGATATAGCCGGCAGGTTTATTCCCAGTATAATACGGAGCGTTAAATGGAGTTGTTATAAAAAAGGAAGAACGGTAACCCTGTGCTAACTGTCCAGTGGCTTGAGCATCTTCTTTATAAACATACGTCTGGTGAAGACCTAAGGGTAGAAATACCTGCTCCTTCATAAAGTCTTCATAGCTTTGTCGTGATACAATCTCAATAACCAAACCCAATACGTCATAATTAACGGTTCCATAGTTATATTGTTCACCAGGAGAGAACGCCAATTCTGCATCTACCAGCGTTTCCACAGTCTTTTGCAACATATCAGGCGTATTACCTTGTGGAATATTTTGAAGATGTCTAATATTTGTTAGGCCGCTGGTATGGTGAAGAAAGTTATTTAGTGTAAGGTTTTGCATATCAACAGGTTTACCTTGATACTTTAACGTAAACCAAGGTAAATATTTTTGGATAGGGTCAGTCATTGATAGCAGCCCTTGCTCTTCCAATAGCAAAATCCCCATACCAGTAAAAGCTTTACTCACCGAGGCCAACTCATAGAGTGTATTTTCACTTGCAGACAGTCCCTTTTCAAGATCTGCATACCCAGAAGAAAAGTAGAACACTTCACCATCAGCAAGTATTGAGAGTGACATTCCAGGCACACCTGACGTACGACAGGCATCATCTAGCAATGCTTGTATTGCCACAGATTTCGAATCTGACAACGCATAACTTTGTGTTGCAAATCCTGAGAATAATATAAATATCGTTAATACAAAAACAATAGTTTTTTTCATACACTCTCCTTTTTGAAGAATTATAAGGGTATAAATAACTTATTTTTATAACTATAAACCAAATTCTAATTTATCTTTCTATTTATCTATATAATATCAAATAATTGTGAAGAGTTACACTTAAACTAACGGGGGCGTTAGTTTAATAAGAAGTAAACAACTTTATTATCCATTTTTTAAGCATTACATAAGCAGATGGATATAATTTGAAACAACTTTAAAGAGCCTTGCTGCATATAGAATGTAGTAAGGCTCTTATCTTTTTTAATCAAAATTCAATAACTTTATTATCACTATACATATAGTTGTGGATTTGAAATAAATTTACGAATTTGTACCCCTTTAGATATGTTATCTAAAGGGGTATTTTTGTGCCAAAAAAGAACATCTAAAATTGGTAGGTGGACAGAATCCTACTAATTAAAATTTTACTTTATCGGATTTGGAATAGAACCACTTTTATTTATCTGAATTTTTCGTTACTATTTTAAGTAGCAGTGAACAATTTTCTTTATTATGAAGAGAAGAGCCGATAGATTCATGGACATTACAAGGGGGCTTATTATATGAAAGTGAAAGCAAAAACATATTTAAGTATAGAAGAGATTATTTCATTACCGGCCGTATCAAGTACAAACATAAGTGATGATGGCAAAAACGTAGCATTTGTTAAGAAGAGCGCTAACTGGGAAGACAATACGTATAGAAATCATGTATGGATATATGAAACAAATAAAGGGCAGAGTTACCGACTAACAAATGGGGATATAGATAGTACACATCCAGTATGGTCTCCAGATTCTAAGAGCATTGCATACCTTAGTCCAGGCGGTGACGGAGCTAATAAAAATCAGATCTTTGTTAAGTCAATAGACGGTTGTAGTGAGGTTCAAATTACGGATGAGAAGGAAGGAGTTAATACATTCAAATGGGAGCCTACTGGTAAAGGTTTTTATTATATTGCACAGTCAAAAGAATGTGAGGAGATAAAGAAACGTAAGGAACGATATGGAGATTTCCATCATGTAGGTAAGGAACATCAGAATAATTGTTTATACTACATTGAAATAGAAAAAGTGAAACAAAACGATAAACAGGAACGGAAGGTTAGCGGTGTTTATCAACTAACGGACGGTAAGGATTTTTATATACATAACTTTGATATTTCAAATGATAGGAAAAAGGTTGTATGTATGGCTACACCAAGTTTAAACGATTATATGAATGGTGATCTATACATATTAGATGTTGAAGCTGGGGAACTACAAAAGATGAATATAGATAAGTTGTTAGGAGCGAGCGTCTGCTTTTCTCCTGAGGGCGATAAAATATGTTACTCAGCAAGCATAAGAGAGAAGGATTACTATAGAAATCATATACAAGACAATACATTAGAGATATATGATATGAATACTAGAGAGGTAATTCAACCTTTAACAAATTTTGATAGTACGGTTATGCCATTGCAGTGGACAGATAAAGGAATTTTAATTAGATGGCAGGATAAAACGAATTACCGTATTGGATTGCTATGTGAGGATGGCACTGTGGAAATGTTAAGCGAAAAAGTAGATAGCTTTATAATGGATGCCTCTATAACAAGGGATGGAAATCATATAACATATACTAAGGCTATAACAAATGAAACCTTTGAAATCTATTTGGATTATAAAAAAATAACGAATGAAAATAGCTTTTTCGAAGACAAGCTTAAAAGCAACAGGGAAATCATCTCATGGCAAAGTAGTGATGGTCTTGAAATAGAGGGTGTTCTATCAACTCCAGTAGAGTTTGACGCAAATAAAAAATATCCCTTATTAGTAGTAATCCATGGTGGTCCAGCTTGGGCATCCTTTCCGATATTTTCAGACTGTTTTAATGAGAAATATCCGATTGAACAATTTATCGAAAAAGGCTTTATCGTTTTAGAACCAAACTATAGAGGAAGTTCTGGTTATGGTAATGAATTTTTAAAAGCAAACTATAGAAAACAAGGAATTGCTGATTATGATGATATTATATCTGGAGTGGATGAACTAGTTGAAAAGGGGATGGTAGATAAAGAGAGAGTAGGAGTTATGGGATGGAGTAACGGAGGATATATATCAGCTTTCTGTTCTACATTTAGTGATAGATTTAAAGCTATTTCAGTTGGGGGCGGAATCACTAACTGGAGTACCCATTATGTAAATACAGATATCCCTTACTTTATTAGCATGTATTTAGGAAATACTCCATGGAATGATCCGGATATATATAGGAAAACATCACCAATGACATATATTAAATCAGCCTGTACGCCTACCTTAATTCAACATGGGGAAAAGGATGCAAGAATTCCAATTACAAATGCATATGAGCTATATGAAGGGTTAAGAGATATGGAAGTCGATACAGAGTTAATTATATTTAAAGGAATGGCATATAGTCCTAATCAACCAGGAATGAATGTAGCTATTATGAAGCAGAATTTGATGTGGTTTTCACACTATATTCTTGGGGATAGTACGAAAGATTTTAGTACTATATAATGGATATCCACACAGGGATTTTTTGTTGTGCAATCGTGTCAGATTGTTGAAAAAGAGATACAACAAATTATATAATTTATTGTAAACTGCATGCAAACCAGTATTGAAAAAATGTAAATGATTATAAGGAAACGTAATTCGGAGGACTAATATGACAGAGAATAAAAATGAGTTATCTGTAGAACAACGTGAAGAACTACTAAAAGTATTACAAGCTCGTTTTGAGAAAAACATGAACCGCCATGAAGGTCTTGAATGGGCTAAGATTGAAGCGAAGCTGGCTACTAATACTGAAAAATTGTGGTCAATTCATGAAATGGAAGTAACTGGCGGTGAGCCGGATGTTGTTGGTTATAATGAAGAGAAGGACGAGTATACTTTCTATGATTGTTCAAAGGAGAGTCCTAAAGGCCGCAGAAGTCTTTGTTATGATCTTGAAGCGTTAGAATCAAGAAAAAAACATAAACCAGAAAATAACGTTATTGATGTTGCAAATGCTATGGGCATTGAACTATTAACGGAAGAACAATATCGGGAATTGCAACAACTTGGCGATTTTGACATGAAATCATCAAGTTGGGTACAAACACCTTCAGATATTAGAGAACTCGGTGGTGCTCTATTTTGTGATTATCGCTTTGGACATGTTTTCGTGTACCACAATGGAGCAGACTCTTACTATGCTGCCAGAGGTTTTCGTGGCTCGTTAAAAGTTTAAATTAGGATAAATAAGAAAAAGAGCCTATATTCAGGCTCTTTTTCTTATTTATATTTTAAAAGTAAACTGTTACTACGCAGTTTTACTTAATTTATATGTTCCGTGGTTGTTTTTACGGAAAAGTTTAGGGAAAACATAGCCATCTAATCCAATACGTCCAGCGTTCTGCCCTGCAACTAAAATGAACATAGTCAAAATAAGCAGGTTTGGGTTTACACTAACAGTTCCACTTAATAAAAATGAAAGATTCATTATGATTCCGAAAAATGCAGCTGTTTTTGTTAATCCACCTAAAACTAAACCTAGACCTACTAAAATTTCTCCCCATTGAACTAAAAAGCTAAATAGGTCTGCGTTTGGAAGGACAAAATGTTGAAGAAAATCTGCCCACCAACTTTGTACTGCAGGGTGGTCACCTGATGCTTGAGCAATAGCACCCTTTAGAAAGCCACTTGCGTCAAAAGATTGTCCAAAGACTTTGCCTATCCCAGCAGCGAGCCATGTATATCCTATATAAAGCCGTAAAAGTAATAATATGAAAGTAGCACGTTTATCAGTTCTTAAAAAATTGATAACCATTGAAATCCCTCCAATATTGTATTTACACGTTTATTATATATCCATTGTGAGAAAATTCACAATGGATATAATGTGAACAAATTTATGATTTCTTATTTATAAAATTGCACATACAATATTGTGAAGTTTATTTTTGAAAATTAAGCAATAAATCAGGGATAGGAGCTATCTATTGTAGCGGATAGCTCCCGTAGTAAACAGGTTCATGTATGCTCTTTAAGTTCATATGGGCATTCCGTATTATTTCTCTGGCTTTATATAAGGAACAACTTGTGCAGTCACCCCTACAGAAGCACCGCGAATAAAGTCTTGGTTTTCTAACGCCTTAAAGTTTTCTGTTCTCCCAGTTAGCATAACACCTAAAATTTTCACTTGATCGAATGGCTTGTCCTTGTTTGATTTTAAAAACTTTTGGATATCTTCGTCATATCCATCGTCATCGAATTGTTTAAGTGAATCAAAGAACCTTTTGTATGCTTCTTCAGGGGATTTTTCTGGATTAAATCCGTAAACTGGCATACCGGAAGGACCTCTGCTTTCATCTTTAATAGGTGAGACCATATATAGCCATACGATATTTAAGTTATCTGGTAGTTTCTTTTGAATTTCTTTTAATGTATAAGCTTTATCGAAAGAGATAGCAACTTCTGCTACATAGTTATCCATTGTTGAAACTGCACTTAATTCATTTTTGACGCCATCATGATATTTCTTGATGGCTGGATTATAAAATGTAGCAACTTTATTTTTCGTTTGTTTATCATAATTGTAAGACTCGGTACTAGAACTAGACCAATAAGAACCTGGTATTAACTCGTTGTAATCGATGTTAGAACGAAACCAGTCGTAAGAGCTTGTCAGTGTATTCCATCGCACTAAGTAACCGTTAATGTTTTTAGAACGATTAGATACGATATTGCCACCAAACATAGAGGAATTACTCGTAACTTGAGAATCAATATGGACATTGGGCTCTGCAATTGCATTATGTAAAAAGAGTCGTTCGTGAAGCTTTGTAGAGCTTTTCGCTGCAAAGTAATTGCCAACTTTATAAATGATAGGGATAAGCACCATGACAACGATAATAGAGGTAATGATGATTTTAAGTAACTGTTTTCTTTTAGCCTTTTTTAATGCATCTTTTAAAGAAGTATCCATTAAGGTGTTCCTCCTATTTTTGAGTGAATTGCTTTACGTGCACGCTGTAACTTTTGTTTGACGCTGTTTACTTGAATATCTAGTATTAGAGCGATTTCTTCGTATGTAAAATCGTAGTAATATTTTAAAAAGAAGGCTTCTTTGTATTCTAGTTTTATATCTTTTAATAAATAGAAAATCTCATCTTTATTTAAAACTGCATCCAATTCTCGGTCTGTATATTGAAGTTTTGAATAAATTTCTTCAGTTAAGTAGATATTTTGCTGTTCTTTTCTTCGTTTTAAATCAATGTATTCATTTAATGCGACTCTAAAAAACCACGGACGAATGTTACTCTCGGTTAAGTCATCTAGCAATGTGTATACTTTATAGAAAGTATTTTGGATGATGTCTTCTGCATCTTCCTTTATAGCTCCTTTCGCTAATAGTAGTTTGAACACTTCCTCTCCTAAATTGATAAGATAGGAGGTCAATATATTTTCTTTTCCCATCATTTTTCCTCCCTACACTTATACAACGAACAGGTAATGGTAAATGTATACACTTAAACTTAAATTAGTTATTAACTATGGTTTATAGTACATGATACTTTATAAATAGGAGTGGTTATTTTATTTTTGAAATATTAAATCTTTAATGCTAAAATAAAATTTGGAGATATATGGAGAGGGGATAAAGACTCGATATGTGGATGAACTTTTGATGATTCGAAATTTAGATAGATAAATTTTTCTCTCATAAGTGAGGGCTTATTTAGCTGTCTATAAATCATTCAAGGACTGCATATTTGGCTTGTACATCCCTTTTGTAAGGCTAATGCGTAGGGAAATTCATATCTCTTATATAAAATATGCGTCCTTTAAAATTGGAGGAGTATATGATGAATCAATTAAAAAATAAAATAGCAGTTGTTACAGGTGTAAGTCGTCTAGATGGTATAGGCGCAGCAATTTGTAAAGAATTAGCTGAAGCAGGATACGATATATTTTTTACGTATTGGATAGCGTACGATAAAGAGATGCCTTGGGGCGTTGATCAAAGTGAACAAATACAATTAAAAGAAGAGTTACTAAAAAGCGGTGTTAAAGTATCGAGTATGGAGTTAGATTTAACTCAGAATGGTGCACCGAAAGAGCTTATACATAAAGTTACTGAACAACTAGGCTACCCTCATATATTAATTAATAATGCAGCGTATTCCACAAATAATGACTTCTCTAATTTGACTGCTGAAGAATTAGATAAGCACTACATGGTAAATGTTCGTGCGACTACGTTGTTAAGTAGTCAATTTGCCCAAGGGTTTGATAAGAAATCTGGTGGTAGAATTGTGAATATGACATCGGGACAATTTAAAGGACCTATGGCAGGAGAACTAGCATATGCAACAACGAAGGGAGCTATTGATGCTCTTACTAGTACGTTGTCAGCTGAGGTAGCTCATTTAGGAATAACAGTGAATGCAATTAACCCAGGTCCAACTGATACAGGCTGGATGACTGAAGAGATAAAGCAAGGATTAAAACCAATGTTTCCTTTTGGAAGAATTGGTGAGCCAAAGGATGCAGCAAGACTTATTAAGTTTTTAGTAAGTGAAGAAGCAGAATGGATTACTGGACAGGTTATTCATTCAGAAGGTGGATTTAAAAGATAAAGTGAAACTTTAATCAGTGGGGGGCATCCCCCACTGATTATTAGCCTTCACCTATCGGGCTTTTACGGGCAGTTGATTCCCCACCTAACTTCTTTGCTTCCGTTGAATTTTGAGGTGGGGTCTTACTGCCCGGCGAATAGCGGGATAAAAAGAAGGTATCTCACCTTGGTGAGATACCTTCTTTTTTTAATCTTTCTTCAATCTTCGTGCAACACCATTCCCTAAAGATTGTAGCCCTTGAACGAGGATAATTAAAATAAAGACAGTTGCATACATTACTTCAGGTTCGTAGCGTAAATGTCCGAATCGATATGCTAAATCACCAAGACCGCCAGCACCTACAAGTCCAGCCATTGCTGTTGCACCGATTAAACCAATCGTTGCAATTGTTAATCCAAGTATAAGGGAGGGACGAGCTTCTTTCACCATAACGTGCCAAATGATTTTTATAGTAGAAATGCCCATCGCTTGGTAAGCTTCAATAACACCACGATCTACTTCTAATAAAGCTGTCTCCATTAATCGTGCAATATAAGGAGCTGTGAATACGACAAGTGGTACGATAACTCCTTGCACGCCAATGGATGTTCCCATTAGAAACTTTGTAAAAGGTAAAATGAAGAATAATAGAATGATAAATGGAAGAGAGCGAATTATATTAATAATTGTATTAAGGATTGGATAAATGATTTTATTTTCGTGCTGTCCACCAGGTCTCGTTAAAACAAGTGTAACGCCAAGTGGTAATGCAATAAGGATAGAGATGAATAGTGAAATAGATGTCATTTGAAATGTTTGAATGGTTGCTTCCCATATGACTTTACCCCATTCATCCAAAAAGGATTTGTTTCCCATAGTCTGTTCTACCTCCTTCTACGATGATCCCTTGCTCTTGTAAAAAGGATAAAGCGCGGTCTACTTCATTTTTTTCACCCTGCATATGAATGACTAGTTTCCCATATGCTTCATGTTTTAACTGTGTAATATTACCGGATAAAATATTCGGATACACTTGGAAACGTTTTGTAGCAACAGCTAATGCTGGCTCTCCTGAAGCATTCCCTATAAAGGAGAGAGTTACAATTTCACCGGTAGTTTGTAGTTCTTTTTGTACCTCTCCTGGAATTTTAGCTGCAAATGCACTGTTTACAAATTTTTTCGTTGTTACATGTTGTGGGTTTGTGAAGATATCCTTCACAGTCCCGCTTTCGACTACTGCTCCATGTTCCATAACAGCAACTCGGTCACATATACGCTGGATGACATTCATTTCATGTGTAATTAATAAAATTGTAATCCCGATTTCTTCATTAATCTTTAGTAATAGGTCGAGAATAGAATCCGTTGTTTCTGGGTCTAAAGCGCTCGTTGCTTCGTCGCTTAATAACACTTCCGGTTCATGTGATAGTGCACGTGCAATGGCAACACGCTGCTTCTGGCCGCCAGAAAGTTCGCTCGGATATGCATCTTTTCGATTAAAAAGATCGACAATACGTAAATACTTTTCTACCCTTTTTTCAATTTCATTTTTGGGAAGACCAGATAGACGTAAAGGTAATGCGATATTTTCATAAACTGTCACAGTTTTAAGTAAGTTGAATCCTTGAAAAATCATTCCGATTTTTTGTCTCGATTTTGCTAGTTCTTTTGCTGATAAAGTTGTTAAGTTTTGGCCGTTTACAATGATATTTCCTGTCGTTGGTTTTTCTAATAAATTTACACATCGAATTAATGTACTTTTACCAGCGCCACTATATCCAATGATTCCAAATACTTCGCCCTTTTTTACTTGAAGGGAAGTAGGTTTAAGAGCTTCTACATTCCCTTTTTTTGTTGTAAATACTTTGGATACATTTTTTAATTCAATCATTATCGTCAGCTCCTACCAAGATGGTAAAACTGAACCATCAAATTTTTTCTCGATAAATTCTTTTACTTCTTTAGATTGATACGCTTTCTTTAATTTATTTACAACAGTATCATCTTTATTTTCAGTACGAACAACGACCCAGTTTACATATGGTGAATCTTTTCCTTCACGGAAAATAGAATCTTTCGCAGGGCTTAATTTTGCACCTAATGCAAAGTTTGTATTAATTGCAGCTGCTTTCACTTCACTTAGTTGTGTCGGTAATTGAGATGCCTCTAATTCAACAATCTTTAATTTCTTTGGGTTTTCAATTACATCTTTTGCAGTCGCTTTTTCAGTAGCCTTTGGATCCACTTTTAAAACTCCTGCTTTTTCAAATAGTTTTAAAGCTCGAAGTTCATTCGTTGGATCATTTGGTACAGCGATTGCGTCGCCCTCTTTTAAATCTTTTACATCTTTTATGTTTTTAGAATATACGCCCATAGGGAATGTTACTGTTGAAAATACTTCCGTTAATTTCATATTACGTTCAGCTTTAAATACGTCTAAATAAGATTTCGTTTGATAGCTATTTACATCAAGACTTTTTTCATCTAGGGATACGTTTGGTGCTACATAATCATTAAATACTTTTACCTCAATTTCGAGCCCGTCTTTGGCTGCCACTTCTTTTACCTTTTCAAAAATTTGTTCATGTGGTCCACCTGTTACACCGACAGTAATCTTTTTCTCATCTAATGCTTTTACCTCTTTATCAGAATTAGCACCACATGCACCTAACAATAATACCGCTCCACTTACAATGCTCAATAATACTTTTCTCATCTATAGTTCCCCCTTCATATACGTTCCAAAATAAAAAGCACCTCTCAAAAATAAGAGAGGTGCCGAATAGATAAAATAGGTTCCTCTCTTATCTTCCAAAACGAAAACTCGTTTTGCAGGAATTAGCACCTTAGCTTATACGTCATAAGCTCGGTTGCCGGGCATCATCGGGCCAGTCCCTCCGCCACTCTTGATAAGAGTATGTGTATGTAGTTTTTTTAATATGGTACTAATAGTAAATCTTACAAAAAGAATTGTCAATGTTATTTTCTGAATATATTTTATTTTAAGGTAATCGAAACATTTCCTTTTTTATGCCCTTTTTCTACATATATATGAGCTTCAGCAATTTCTTCTAATCGGTAAGTTCTATCAATAACAGGCTTTAAATGTTCTGCTTCAGTGAGTTTTTTTAGTAGAATCATATCTTCTTTACTTACTTTTGCCATCATTCCATTCACAGATACATATTTCCCATTAGGTGTTAATGCCTTTTCACAAAGGGATTTTTTATGTTTTCCAACTGCATCAAATATAATATTGTAGCGTTCACCCAGCTTAGTAAAATCTTCTTTCGTATAATCAATTACTTTATCAGCTCCTAAAGATTGCACGAGTTCAAAATTTGAATTACTACAAACAGCCGTAACGGTCGTACCGAAATATTTAGCAAGTTGTACAGCAGCTGTTCCTACTGATCCGGAGGCACCATATATGAGCACTTGTTGCCCTTTTTTTATACGGCCCTTTCTCAGGAAATGTAATGCTGAAGTTCCACCAAAAGGAATAACTGCGGCTTCTTCATACGTCACATTGGTAGGTTTTAATGTTATTAATCCACTTTCATGTACGCATGTGTACTCGGCGTAACCACCGAGGTTTAGTTCTGTTAATGCAAAAATTGAATCACCTTTTTTAAATTGAGTTACATCTGTTCCTATTTCTTCGATTTCACCGGATAACTCTACGCCGAGTATAGGGTTTCTCGGTTTTCTGAAACCTAATATGATCCGCATAGGAATCCAAAATAAGAGGGGACTATTAAAACCGCGGATTCTACAATCTCCAGTCGATACACTTGTTGCGTGAATTTTAATTAATACTTCGTTCTTTTTAGGTGTAGGTTTCTCTATATTTTGAAGCTGAAGAACGTTAGGTGGTCCATACTGTGTGCAAATGATCGCCTTCATAATGACCTCCTGAAATGAGTTGTTGTTATTTACATCATATTTAAAACCTTCATTAAACATGTCGCTATATAGCGAATATAGATTAAAAATTATATAGATTTCATAGGAAAAGAGGTGATATTATTTTGGGAAAGGGGGCGACATTATGAAAAAAAATATTTTTGTTTCAAGTTTAGTACTTGCAATCAGTCTAGGGGTAGGGTGTAGTAATGAGAAAACAGCAAAGACGGATGAACCGAAAAAAGAATCAGTTCAAAAAGAAAAAGAATTAGCAGCGAAGGATGTTTTCAAGAAAACGAACGAAGCTTTTAAAAATGAAGAGCATGTAACGATGACATATGGTGTAGGGGTAAAAGCTGAGGGAACAGAGATGGATATAGTAAAGGCTAAGATGCAATTGGAGCCAAAGACAAAAAATTCTCGTTCTGAAATGAATATTTCCGGTACAGATGTTGTAGTGTATACTGTGGATGGTAAAGTTGCTGGCGAGGTAAAAAACCCTAATACAGGAGAAGTTATAACCGTACCAGAGGAGCAATTAAACGCTGGTGGAATGAAAGCGACTCAAGATATTATAGATAAGTTAGAAGTACCAGCAGTAGTTTTAGATAAAATGAAGATGGAGAAAAGCGGAGATAAATATAAACTGAAATTTACATTAAAAGGGCAAGAAACAGAAAGTATGTTAACTAGCATGGATGAAACACAGAAGAAAATGTTACAAGCACAAAATGCGAAGATAGAAGAAGTGGATGCAGAATATATCATTACAAAAGATTTTAAATATGAATCAGCAAAGATAGACATGATTATGAGTAGTAACGGCAAGGATAAAGCACACATTATTACGAACGCAAAATATACGTCGTACGAAAAGTTTGACCCAATACAATTGCCGGCAGCAAAGTAACAGTTTTGATGAGGGGGGACCTAAAATAAGGTGCCCTCTTTTTTGTATACTTTCTTCATAGGAAAATAGGTACAATATGAAGAGGGAAAACTGTAGAAGAGGAGAGTGTCATTTGAAAAAAAGAAAGATAGCGGTGGTCATTGTGGCTTATACAGTGTTGCTTGCAACATCTGTAAATACATATAAAGAGCAACTAAAGCACCCTATTATGAGCGATGTAGGAAAGTTGCTTCCAACGAAAATTAAACGTGTTGAAAATGCTGAGGATGAACGTTCATTAAAACAGGTAGTGAAAGATGCAAATACTTCCGGAGAGAAAATTTCCATTGCAGGTATGCAACATAGTCAAGGAGGACAGACGTATTATCCGAACGGCACGATGCTTGATATGAAGGGGTATAATAAAATATTAGAATTTGATCCGGAGGAGAAGAGGATTAGGGTGCAAAGCGGTGTCACATGGAATGACATTCAAAAGAAAATCAATCCATATGGTCTTGCGGTTCAAGTAATGCAATCTCAAAACATTTTTACTGTTGGTGGTTCATTAAGTGTGAATGTACATGGGCGTGATATTCGTCATGAAGCATTGATCGATACAGTAGAGTCATTCAGATTGTTAATGGCAGATGGTACGGTACGTAATGTAAGTAGAGAAGAAAATGCAGAGCTATTCCCATATGTCATAGGTGGTTACGGGTTATTTGGTGTCATTTTAGATGTGACATTAAAGTTAACTGATGATGAATTATATGAAATGCATACGAGAATGATAGATTATAAAGAATACACATCTTATTTCAAAGATAAAGTGAAAAGAGATGAAAATGTTCGTATGCACTTAGCCCGTATTTCTGTTGCCCCCAATTCATTTTTAAAAGAGATGTATGTGACAGATTATACATTGGCAAAAAATCAAAATATGAGGGAAGAGCACAGTGAATTAAAAGAGGAAACTATTATAGCTGCACCGAAATTTTTACTCGGATTATCCCGTTATAGCGATTGGGGAAAGAATACATTTTGGGATATACAAAGAAGTTATTTTGAGCGTACAGATGGAGCGTATGAGACGCGAAATAATGTTATGAGGTCAGATAGTGCCTTTATGGAATATGAAAATTCGAATAGAACAGAAGTGTTACAAGAATACTTTGTGCCTATAGATTTCTTCACGGAATACATAGATGATTTACGTAACGTATTAAATGAAGAAGAGTTTAATTTGCTCAATATTACGATTCGTTATGTGGAAAAGAATGAAAATGCAGTTTTATCCTATGCGAAAGATGATATGTTTGCGCTAGTTCTTTTAATTAACCAAGGACGCTCAGAGGATGAAATAAAGAAAACAGAAGATGTCATTCAGAAAATGATTGATGTTACTTTAAAACATAATGGTAGTTATTATTTACCGTACTATTCGTATCCAACGAAGGAGCAGTTAAAGAGGGCATATCCTCGTATAGAAGAATTTCTTCAGAAGAAAAAAGAAGCGGATCCAAAAGAGAGATTTGTGAATTTATTTTATAGGGAGTATACGAAATGACATATAGAAGATTTGTAGCGTCACAAAGCATAATTATGATGGCGGGAAGTATGGTATTTCCTTTTTACATTCTATTGCTTCGGAATGTTGGGAATAGCTTCTCGCAGTTTGGCTGGGCGTATGGCTTATTTGCTTTAACTTCAGCACTTGTATATCCATTAGTAGGAAAGATGTCTGATCGAGTAGGTGATCAAAAATTATTAATTATATATGCTTGGTCCATGGCGATATTAATGCTTTGTTTCCCGATTGCCACGGAAGTCTGGCATGTGTATATTCTTCAAATTGTAATGGGAGTTTTAGGTGCTGTGCAGCGTAATACCGAGAAGACGTCGTTAGCACGAAAGGTTGTGCAAGAAAATGCTGGTTATGAGATTGGAAAATATCATGTGTGGACATCAATTGGAGGAGCAATAGCAATTATTGCAACGGGATATTTAGTAGATTTCTTTACGATTGGCACCATTTTTTATATTGCATCCATCTTATATGTAGTGAGTGGGATTGTATTAAGTAGTAAAAAAATATAATCATCCCCATTTTTACCTGAATACCCTTTATTTGTTATACTAAAAAGGAAAATAAAAGAAAAGGGGACATTGCCTTTGATGAAATTTTTAATTTTAGCTATTCTCACTTTGTTTTTGATTCCATGGACAAGAAGCGGTAGTAAACTTCGAGCAGTGGATAAGAAAGGGGATGAGAAGGTTGTAAAGGGTAAGAAATCATCCATTTTAGTTATTCCTGTATTATTTTGGATAGGTATTGCAATCTACGAATATCTTTGGCTAATCGATGATCGAGCAGATTCGATTCTTACCC
This sequence comes from Bacillus sp. BB51/4, assembly GCF_008368845.1. Taxonomy (NCBI): domain Bacteria; kingdom Bacillati; phylum Bacillota; class Bacilli; order Caryophanales; family Bacillaceae; genus Bacillus; species Bacillus sp. BB51/4. Next base: position 69,987 of record NZ_QOSC01000002.1, on the reverse strand, counting down.
ATTATGCCGTTGCAGTAGCAGTTTTAATTGGGCTTGTTTTATTTTCACAAAATCAAATAGGGAAATTAGAAGGTACGTTAAAGGGACTTCTAATGTTTATTTTACTCGCAAGTTACGGCTATTTTGGTTATTTACACGATATAGTAATCACGCAAAAAAAATATGATTCTGTTGTGAAGATCGAGAAAGATATTTCAGAGCCGTTTACTGAAAATGATCAACCGTTTACAGTGCCGCCAAAGACAGCGGAGAATAAAATGAAAAAAGTATTTGGGGATATTCCGAAAGTAGCTTATTTTGAGCTAGGGGAATTAACGCCACAAATGGTAAATGGTGAGGCTTTATATGTAGCACCGATTGAAGTTTCAGGCTTTTTTAAAGCACGTAAAGCTGAGACAATTCCAGGGTACGTAACGATGTCAGGTACGAATCCTGATGCGGAAGCGAAACTGCATCTTGGTTATAAAATGAAATATGTGCCAAGCATGTTCTTCGGGAATAATTTAGAGCGTGTTGTAAGGCAAGCAGAACCAAATCTAATCTTTAAAGGGAAACCTAAATTCGAAGTGGATGATCAAGGGAAACCGTATTATACAATGACGTACGGTGAATTTATTTCAGGAAGATCTGGATTTGAAGTAGAGGGCGTTGTAGTAGTAGACGCGCAAACAGGTGAAGTGAAAAGATACGACAAAGGAAAGGCACCTAAATTCGTTGATGGCGTATTAAATCACGAGACCGCATCTACATTAAATACGTATTTCGGTAAATATATTCACGGATTTTGGAATACGAAATTCTCGCAAACGGATATGAAGATTCCGACTGAGTGGGGAACGAAAGAAGGAGTTACACCAATTTTCGGTAAGGATGGAACGTTATATTACTTTACTGATTTCACCTCTCCGAAAGAGGGAGTAGATTCTGCGTTAGGTTACTCGCTTATCGATGCGCGTACAGGTAAGTTGTATTACTATAACGGAAAAGAAGTGAAGGGGATTATGGATGGTTCAGCTGCTTCGGAAGTAGTGGATAATTCCTTTAAGAGAGAGAAATGGCATGGAACGATGCCGGTTATTTATAACGTGTATGGTAAACCTTCTTGGATTGTACCTGTTATTGATGACGGGGGATTAGTACGTGCTCATACAGTTATCTATGCTTCTAATGCGAAAATATTTGCAACAGGTTCGACGCAAAAAGAAGCGCTTGAGAATTATAAAAATGCGCTGAGTGGAAGTGGAGATTCATTTAGACCGACTTCAAATGGTAAAGAAGCACAAAAAGAAGGCGTTGTACAACGTGTATATAAAGAAAAATCAGGTGAAAATACAATTGTGTATGTACTGTTAGAGAATGAACAAAAAGTATTTATGATACCGGTGAAGAAATTCCCATATGCTATGTTTACAGAAGTGGGAGATCCAATTCAAATAACATATTTAGATACAGGAGAGGCGATGTCTTCCGTATCTAAATTTACAAATAGCAATTTGAAAAAGTAAAGCGATAGAAATTCTATCGCTTTTTTTACGGTATGAAACAGGAAAATGCACTATACTTGACGTATGTTTATGTTGTAACTATAATTGTTACGATTTAGTATTTATCGGAAAGGGTGAACGGAAAAAGTGAATGGAGTTAATCACGAAATATATAAACCTGTAAAGACAAATAGGTTATGGATGATTCTTGTATTAGGGACACTTACGGCGATTGGGCCATTATCTATTGATATGTATTTGCCTTCTTTACCAAAATTAACAGATGATTTACAAACAGGCGCATCTCTTGCACAGCTTACATTGACAGCTTGTTTGCTTGGGCTTTCAGTAGGACAATTATTTGTTGGTTCAATTAGTGACATTTACGGAAGGCGCAAACCTCTTATTATCGCTCTTATTATTTATGTTGCTTCTTCTTTACTTTGTGCTATTGCACCATCTATTTGGAGTTTAGTGTTATTGCGCTTCTTACAAGGTGCTTCAGGATCGGCCGGGATTGTTATATCACGTGCAATGGTACGTGACATGTATTCAGGTTCTGAAATGACGAAGTTTTTCTCACTGCTCATGTTAGTAAACGGAGCAGCACCTATTTTGGCACCGATTATTGGGGGACAATTACTACAGTTCACAACATGGCGCGGTGTCTTCATCGTTCTCGGAGCAATTAGTGTATTCATGTTAATATCAGCTACTTTCGTATTACGTGAAACATTACCTCCTGAAGAAAGAGAAACAGGTGGTTTGTCAGGGACATTGGCGACGTATGGAAAACTGTTAAAAGATCGTTTGTTTATGGGATATGCATTATCACAAGGGCTAGTAACGGCGGCGATGTTTGCTTACATTTCGGGCTCACCATTTGTGTTGCAGAACATATACGGAGCATCACCACAGCAATTTAGCTTATTCTTTGCGATTAACGGTATCGGTATTATTATTGCTAGTCAGGTTACAGGCCGTTTAGCAGGGAAAGTGAATGAGAAAACGTTATTCGTTTCCGGTATTATTATTGCAGCTGTTGGTGGTTTATCTTTACTACTGACAATTGTACTAGGAATAGGTTTAATTGGTGTTTTATGTTCGTTATTCCTTGTTGTATCAAGTGTCGGGGTTGTATCAACAACTGGTTTCTCATTAGCGATGAGAAACCAGAAACAAGCTGCAGGAACGGCATCGGCTTTATTAGGTTTATTACAGTTCATTTCAGGAGCACTTGTTGCACCATTAGTAGGTATTGGCGGAAGCAATACCGCATTACCGATGGGGGTTGTGATAGCTCTTTGTGAAATTGGTGCTGTATTATGTTATCTATTTATGGCCAGAAGAAGTGAAAAGCAGTTTGAACTGCAACAAAGACAAAATTTAGAAGCTTAAATTATAAAAAAGAGCTGATTCAAATATTTTGGAATCAGCTCTTTTTTTCATTTCTTTGAAATAACTCATATAGCTTTGTAAGGTGATGCAAAAGTTATTTGCATAAAGTGACGATACTGTGACAAAAATGTAGGGATGTATATTAAGGTAGCGTCTTAAGTGTAAAAAGTAGGATGTTCTCGGTATAATAACAAGTGGAGATAAAAGAAACTATAATGAGTAGTAGCTGTAGATAAAAGGAGAAGAAGAGATGAAGAAGGTTTTGGGTATTGCTGTAATGGGAAGTATGATCCTTCTAGCAGGATGTAATGGAAATAAAGATACGAAAGAACCGAAAGAAAAGGTAGAGCAATCTACTGAGCAAACAGAAGAGATGAAAGAATACCGTGCAGTACATGAAAAATACGATATGAAAATGAATAAAGAAATTAATAAAGCACTACAGTTATTTGAAGTGGCAAAAGAAAAGGGCGGTAAGGAAATAACGAATGCTACATATAAAGAAGATGTGCAAAAGGTAACGACTAGCATGTTAGAAGATATTGATCATATACGTAAAGAAATTCGTGTTCCAAAGTCGAAAGAGCAAGAACATGAGGTATACGCTGGTTTCTTGAATGAATCGGAACAAGCAATGAAAAAATTACAGAAGTTAGCTAAAGAAGAAGACTCATCATTGATTCGTGATATAGAAATTAACTTTGCAACAGCATCAACATACTATAAACGTTTTCAAGCAGAAACGAAAAAATAACCTTGCGCACGCGCAAGGTTATTTTTTCTTCTTACCATCTCCGTCTTAACCATCGGATACTAATACCTTCTGTTCTTCGTGAAATTCAGAGATTGTTTGTCCGGTAATATTATCGAATGGAGTATAAAAAGAAGTGATACGTTTCTTTTTAATAAAGAGTTTATAGAAGCTGATGATGACAAGTATAACGATTGTTAATGGTAACTCTATAGTAGCAAGAAGTAAGGGATCCACCTTATAACTTCTTTAATATTATTCCTTTTTATTATAAGAGAAAACTGTAATTTCGATAAAAGAAGTAAAAACTGATTTTTCTAAATATATCCAATTTGATTGACTTTTCATTTTTTCAGAATTATAATTCAAAATATACAATTTGAACCAAATAATAATATAGCAATTTACTTATCCAGAGAGGTAGAGGGACTGGCCCTATGACACCTCAGCAGCGGGTTCTGTAACAGGAACACCGTGCTAATTCCAGCAAGCAAGTCTTGAAAGATAAGTGATGGGCCTTCGTTTATTAAGCCTTGATCTTATTTTTTAAGATCAAGGCTTTTTGTGTTTTAAGAAGAGGAAAGGGAGTAATGGGAAAGATACGTTAATAAAACAAAGTAAATTTATGAGTTTAGGGGGTTATTGGAGTGTATGTTGTTAAAAAACTATCAGTTATGGTGTTTACACTATGGATTATTACAACAGTAACATTTTTGATTATGCACATTATTCCGGGGGATCCATTTTCATCGGATGCAAAGATCTTTCCGGCGGAAGTTGTGCAGAACATGAGGGCAAAGTATCACCTTGATGAACCGCTATGGAATCAATATGTTGCTTATTTAGACGGCGTAGTGCATTTTGATTTTGGTGAATCTGTTCAATCGACGGGGCAAGGTGTATCAGAAATTATAACGACAGGATTTGGTCCATCAGCGATCATCGGCTTACAAGCACTTGTTATTTCATTGTTAGTCGGAATTACAGCGGGTACATTTGCTGCTCTCTATCACGGGAGAGTAATTGATTATAGTGTGAGTTTACTTGCGATTCTCGGCATATCTATTCCAAGTTTTATTTTAGCACCATTATTTATACAAGTATTTGCTATACAATTTGAACTTTTACCAGTAGCGTCTTGGGGCACATTTGAACACACGGTATTACCGTCATTCGCATTAGCATTAGGGCCAATCGCGGTTATTACAAGATTTGTTCGCTCTAATATGATTGAAGTTTTGCAGAGTGATTATATTAAGCTAGCGAGAGCGAAAGGTATACCAATTAAGAAGATTATTATAAGGCATGCTCTTCGAAATGCAATTGTTCCAGTACTAACGTTTGTTGGACCGTTAATGGCTGGGCTTTTAACAGGAACTTTCATTATTGAAAAGATCTTTGCGATTCCCGGTCTCGGAAAATATTTTGTAGATAGTATTTTTAACCGAGATTATCCAGTAATTATGGGAACAACAATTTTCTATAGTGCATTATTAATTTCTTGTATTTTCATTACAGATATTATTCACCGTATTGTTGATCCGCGTATTCGTTCTATTACGTAAGGAGGGGGGCATTTAAATGGGAGCTTATGAAATCAATAAACAGCTATTAACGAATGAAGAGAAAAAAGAATTAACGATAAATAAAGAGCAGCAAACGATTAGCCGAAAAAAAGAAGTGTTTCGTAAGTTTGTATCAAATCCGATCGCAGTTCTAGGAGCGTTGACATTATTACTCATTATTATTTTCTCTCTTATCGGTGAAAGTTTAACCCCTTTTACCGCGAGTGAACAAGTAAAAGAGGCGACAAATTTACCTCCTAGTAGTGAGCATTGGTTCGGAACAGATGATTTAGGTCGGGATATTTGGGCACGTACTTGGGCTGGTGGGAAAATTTCATTAGTAGTTGGATTAATAGCGGCTGTTCTTGATATAGGACTTGGTGTACTGATTGGGGGATTTAGTGGATATGTGAGAGGGCGTAATCGCCTTGGAACGTTAATTGATGAGTGGATTGTACGAGGGATTGAAGTATTATACGGTATTCCATATTTATTAATTGTTATTTTACTACTAATCATTATGAAACCAGGACTTTTTACAATTATTATTGCTCTTGCATTAACAGGGTGGATTGGTATGGCACGTCTCGTTAGGGCGCAAGTCTTATCTTTAAAGCAAAGAGAATTTGTTATTGCAGCAGAGCGATTGGGTACATCGCATATGAAGATTATATACGGACATATCATTCCGAACTTAACAGGCATTATTATCGTAAATTTATCATTTACAATTCCCGCAGCTATTTTCTCAGAATCATTTTTAAGTTTTATCGGACTCGGGGTACAATCACCAGCAGCGAGCTGGGGGACGATGACGAATGATGCGCTCGGGACACTATTAAGTGGGGAATGGTGGCAACTTTTCTTCCCATCGCTGATGATTGCGCTCATTATGTTCGCATTTAATGCAATTGGTGATGGTTTGCAAGATGCAATTGATCCAAAAATCGTCAAACGGAATCGAAAGGAGAAAAGACATGGGACAGCTCTTATCTTTAGAAAACGTAACATTGGCCGTTGAAAAAGAGAATAGTAAGCAAGCAATTGTGAAGCATGTTTCCTTTTCTATTAACGAAGGTGAAATCGTTGCACTTGTAGGAGAAAGTGGTTCAGGAAAAAGTGTTACAGCACAATCCATTATTGGCTTAAATCAAGAGTCAATTCATATTGATGATGGAAATGTAACTTTCCAATCAAAGGAATTAACTAATTTACAAGAATCAGAATGGAATCAAATTCGCGGGAAAGATATTTCTTTTATCTTTCAAGACCCGCTTTCATCTTTAAATCCGACGATGAAGGTCGGAAGGCAAATTACAGAAGTAATTTTGCAGCATGAAAAGAAATCGAAAAAAGAAGCAAAAGAAATTGCGATTAACTTATTAAATGATTTAGGGATACATGAAGCAGAGAAACGCTTTGAACAGTACCCACATCAATTAAGTGGAGGTATGAGGCAGCGTATTTGTTTAGCAATTGCGTTTGCTTGTCATCCAAAGCTCGTTATTGCAGATGAACCTACAACGGCATTAGATGTAACGATTCAGAAACAAATTATGGGGTTATTAAAAGAGCGGAAAGAAAAACAGAATACGAGTATTTTATTAATTACACATGATTTGGCACTTGTACGTGAAGTAGCTGATCGAGTAGTAGTTATGTACGGTGGACGTGTCGTTGAAAAAGGAACGATAGAGGAAGTAATAGGTTCCCCTAAACATCCATACACAAAAAGCTTATTACAGGCAATTCCGAATATGGATGATTCTGAAAAGGTACTTAGGGCAATTGAGGGAACAACACCATCAATTGAAACGTTAAATAGCTTTGGTTGTCCTTTTGTCAATCGTTGCCCGGTAGCAATCAAAGAATGTGTTCATCGTTTTCCAGAGAGAACAACATATTCTGGGGAGCATAGCTCACATTGCTGGCAGCATGTTCTTGAGCATAACGAAGCAAAATCAAAAGAGAAGGTGAATGCTTCATGACGACAGATTTAATTACCGTAAAGCAAGTAAGGAAAACATATGGAAGTAAAGATAAAGAAATCGCAGCGTTAAAAGATATAACACTTTCTATTCCGAAAGGAACGACGCTTGGAATTATTGGAGAAAGTGGTTCAGGAAAGACAACACTTGGTAAGCTCATAGCTGGGATCGAGAGCCCAACGTCTGGTCAAATTGATTATAACGGTCAAGTTGTTCACAAGTTGAAGTCAGCTCATAAGCGAGATTTCTTGCAGAAAGTACAATTCATTTTTCAAGATTCAACAGCTGCATTAAATCCGCGCTGGAAAGTACGCGATAGCGTAACAGAAGGATATATTTCATTCGGTTTAGGTGATAAAGAATTGAAAGATAAGGTGGCAGGTGATGCGCTAGAACGTGTTGGATTAGATAGGCGATATATTGATCGATACCCACACGAATTTAGCGGAGGACAACGTCAACGGATCGCTATTGCAAGGGCGTTATTATGTGAGCCAGAAGTATTAATCCTGGATGAACCAATTTCTGCATTAGATGTTTCACTTCAAATCCAAATTGTGCACTTGTTGCAAAAGATTCAAAAGGAACAAGGCTATACATATTTATTTATCGCACATGATTTACCGATGGTTCACTACTTATGTGAAAAAGTGGCTGTCTTATATAAAGGAGAACTTGTTGAATTTGGAAATACGGATGAAGTGTTCCGTAATCCTCAACATTCTTATACAAAAACATTATTAGCATCAACACCAAAAATTTTAGGTTAAAGGGGAATGTAAGATGAAGAAGTTTTTATTATTTGTCATTATGACCGTATTAGCAATTACTTCTGTCGCTTGTGGCAAGAAAGATACTTCAAAAGCAAGTGCTAGTAAAGGAGACCGTTTTGTAACGAATCTTGGTAGTGATCCTTATACGCTAGATTCAGCAATTTCAACGGATAATAACTCTAATTATGTAATTGAGCACTTATTTGCAACTTTGTACAGACAGACAACTGACGGGAAGTTTGAAAAGGATTTAGTAGAGAAAGAGGAAGCTGGAGCGGATGGAAAAGAGTATACATTCTATTTGAAAAAAGGATTAAAATGGTCTGATGGCTCCCCGTTAACAGCAAAAGATTTTGAATTTGCTTGGAAGAGAATATTAAATCCTAAAACGGGTTCTATGAATGCAACAGAACTATATTTCATTAAAGGTGGAGAAGCATTTAATACAGGGAAAGGTGCAGAAGATGCAGTAGGAATTCAAGCGGTAGATGATGTAACTTTAAAGCTACAATTTGAACATCCGGTAACATCTATTAAACGAACATTATCCCAGTCGTTATATATTCCACTTAATAAAAAATCTATTGATGAAAAAGGTAAACTAAAAGTAGATCCAAAAGAATTAATTACAAATGGTCCTTTCACATTGAAAGAATGGAAGCATAATCAAGCGATTATTTTAGAAAAAAATAAAGAGTTTCATGATAAAAAAGTAGCATCAAAAGAAATTGAATTCCGTATTATCCCTGAAGGTAAAACAGCGTATCAATTATATAAATCTGGAGAATTAGATTTACTATCTCACATACCAACAGATTTAGTTGAAAAAGAACAAAATAATAAAGAGTTTAAAAAAATGCAAGACTACTCAACTCATATTTACTCGTTTAATTCAGAGAAGCCACCGTTTACAAACGCAAAAATTCGTAAAGCTTTTGCAATAGCTGTAGATCGTAAGTTTATCGTAGAGAAAATATTAAAGAATAATGCAAAAGAAGCATATGGTTTTGTACCAGAAGGAGCAAAAACAGAAAGTGGCCGCGACTTCCGTAAAGAGAAAGGTGATTATTTTAAATATGACCCTGCAGTAGCTAAGACGTTATTAGAAGAAGGAATGAAAGAAGAAGGATGGACTACTCTTCCAGAAGTGACAGTGAAATATTCAGATAAGAAGAAAATAGCTGAAACACTTCAAGAGATGTTTAAGAAAAATCTTGGTGTAGATGTAAAAATAGAAGGTAAAGAGTGGAAAAGTTATATTGATATGTATAAACAAAGTGACTTCCAAATTGCATATATGGGATGGGGAGGATCTACATTAGATCCAGCTGCACAATTAGAAATTTATGCAGGTGATGGACCAAATAACTATGCAAAATGGTTTAATAAAGACTTCGATAATTTAATTAATCAAGCAAAATTAGAACAAGACGAAAATAAACGCTTTGACTTATTACATCAAGCAGAAGATATTATGTTTACAGAATATCCTTTAATCCCACTTGTATTCCCAACAGATTCTTATTTACAAAAATCATCTGTATCTGGATTAGAATACTACGTAGGATCTCAACCGAGCTTACGATATGCTAAAAAATAAAATAAAGAAGTAGGCAACCGCCTACTTCTTTATTTTATTTCTCTTTTATATTCTTTTTTCGTTCCATCAGAGAAGACAACTTCTAAATCAAACTTTTGGTAGTCTTTATCAAGTTTGAACACATTTACTACTTGATCGATTACTTCTTGGTCAGGAGTATCTTTATCAAATTTTAATTCTTGTAGAAGTGGGCTTAATTTTGTAATAGCCTCGTCACCTGTAAACTTTGCATTTGATTTATGGTCTTCAAGTTTTGCTTCCATTTTCTTATCAGCTGCTACATTCTTATAATCAGCCTCGTAGTCTTTCTTCGTATCTTGATAGTCTGCATCTAAACTAAATTCATTGAAGTTAAGTTTTAAATCAGCAGGAGCTTCATTTTTTGCTTCTTCAGTAGTTTTCTTATTAGAAGTTGTATCTTCTTTTGCAGGAGCTTTACATCCTGTTAATACAGGTACTAGCATAAGCGCTAATAAAACTGATAGTAAAATTCTCATTATAATTTCCTCCTTATGTAAATTCGTTCTATACAAGTTTTTCCCAAAATCATGTAATTATGTATGTGTTGAAAATAAATTATTAACTTGTAGCCACAAAGTTTAATCCGCAATTTAAATCAAAAATGATTTGTATGTATATGGTAAATTAAGGTTGTGAGGAGGTGCTAAAATGCATGAAGAATATAAAGAGATGATAAAAAAAGCAATTGAATATATAGAGGAGCATTTACATGAGGAGCTTACAACAGAAAGAGTGGCATCTCACAGTTCAGTATCGATGTACCATTTTCATCGTATTTTTCAAAGGTATATTGGGATGAGTGTAACGGATTATATTCGAAAGAGAAGATTAACTCATGCTGCGCAAGCCTTAGTGTCAACGGAGAGGGCTGTTATTGATATTGCAGTACAATACGGCTTTTCCTCACAAGAGGCATTTACGAGGGCTTTTAAAAGAATGTTTCAATTGCCACCGAAGAAATATCGAAAGTACTTCCAGTCATTTTATATAGAAAGAGAGGGTGTTTCAATGCAAAAAGGTATACCGAAAGGATGGATCTTAAGTGGAAGTCATCCTGCTGAATATGAGATGGGTTTAGATTATGAAGTTGTCCATCAAGGAAAAGTATCTGCATACATAAAAGCAAAAGAGAATGTTACGCACGGAGGATTTTCCACATTAATGCAAATGTTCCGAGCGGATAAATATGTAGGTAAAAGATTACGTTTAACAGCGTTTATTAAGAGTGAGAATGTAAGAGATTGGGCAGGATTGTGGATGCGAGTAGATGGGAAAGATACAGAACCGCTCGCTATGGATAATATGCAAAATCGTCCAATTAAAAATACGAATAACTGGCAATCGTACTCGGTTGTATTAGATATAAAAGAAGGAGCGCTTGGTATTGCATTCGGTGTTTTATTATCAGGAGAAGGTTGTATGTGGCTAGATAGTATTCGATTTGATGAAGTAGATGAAAAAATTCCTTCAACAGATTTGGCAGAAAACTTTTATGAAACACTCTTAGAAGAGCCGGTGAATCTGCAATTTGAAGAAGTAGAAAAATAAAAAATAAGGAGAAAAGATATGCTCAAATATGTAAAACTAATAAGTATTAGTTTAGTAATATCGTCCTGTATTATGGGGATTAACTATTTAATTAGCTATCTTTGGTCAGGGCATGTACCTTCTTTGACGTGGAGAACATATTTGATGTTTATGTTTATATTTATGATGAGTTTTAGTTCGATGCAAAAAGAAGGGGAAGGGGATTATTGACAATGATTAGAAAAGGTATATAATCTAAATGTAAGTGATCACTTGCATGAGGAAGAGAGGATTTTATGGCGCGCTCAAAAACAGCAGAAAAAATCATCCAAGCAGCAATTGAATTAGTGAAAGAAAAGGGATATACAGCAGCAACAACGAAAGAAATTGCAATGCGTGCTGGTGTTAATGAAGTAACGATATTCCGCAATTTTAAAAGTAAAAAGGGTGTTATTGAAGCCGCGGTTGCTGAATTTTCATATGTACCGCATTTAAAACAGTTTTTACAAACAGAAATTGTGTGGGAATTAGAAACGGATTTAAAGAACTTAGCAAGGCATTATCATAATTTTTTAGATGGGGTAAAAGATATTATTGCTATTGGTATACGTGAGGCTGGAGAATTTCCTGAATTAGACGGGGAAATTGCTAAAATACCACAAGGATTAAAAGAAGAATTAAGCATCTATTTTGCAAAAATGCAGGAAAAAGGAAACATTGTTGATACGAATATTGAAGCGCAAGTAATGAACTTTATCTGGATCAATTTTGGATATTTCTTATCTAAATTACGTTTTGCAGATCGCCTGACAGAAGTTGATGATGAGAAATTTATTGAAAATAATATTGTTTTATATGCTAGGGCATTAAGACCCTAGTATTTATTTAAAATAAAATGCAAGTATGTACTTGCTTGCTAAATAGGAGAGCGGGAAGATGGATACATTAAAACAGTTTTTAAAAAGACCAGGTACGTATGTAGGAATGGTAGTAGCGCTATCGTTCCAGCTTATTTTCTTTTGTGTTTGGTTAACGGCATATGATGGAGTGAATGAACGAGCAGATCAAATGCGTATTGCTATTGTGAATGAGGATGGAAATATAGGGAGTAAAATAGCAGAAGGCTTACAGAGAAATGTACCATTTCAGGTGAAATCAGAACAGTCTGTGGAAAAAGCAAATAAAGCAATGAATGACCGTGTATACGATATGATTATTGAAATTCCTGCTTCTTTTTCAAAGGATATAAATGAAACAGGAAAATCAAATTTAAACTTCCACATTAATCAAGCGAATGCCATGATGGCAAAGCAACTGATGGAAGGAGCCGCAAAACAAATTCGAGACAATGTAAATAAAGAGATAACAAGTTATAAAAAACAAGCAATTGTGGGGAAATTACAAGCTGTAGGGCCTGAGAATGTAGAAGTGATAAAAGGATTAACCGAAGATTCAATTGGTTTTACAGTCCATAGAGTAAATGATGCAAAAGGATTCTCGGCTAACATGGTACCACTAATGATGGTATTAGCTTCATTTGTAGGAGCAATGATCATGAGTATGGAACTATCAAAAGTTGCAAAGGAAGTAAAGAACGGTTGGAGTAATTTCGTATCAAGACAGGTTATTAACGGTACAGTATCAATTTTACTTGCATGCATTACGATTAGTTTGATGAAAGGATTTCAAATTGAAATACATGAAGCAGTATGGAGTATATGGATGTTTCAAGCGATAGTCTTTTTCGCCTTTCTTTCATTAACACAAATGTTCATAACTGTTTTCGGAAATGCAGGTATGATCTTTAATATAATTTCACTATCGCTCCAACTTGTAAGTTCGGGTGTAATTGTACCACATGAGATGCTTTCTAAAACATATCAAACAATCGGCGAATTATTTCCCGCAACATATGCAGCAAATGGCTATTATACAATAATATTTGGAGGGATTAGTTTAGAGAAAAATATTATTTCATTATTAGTTATTATATTAGTTACACAATTGGTAGCAGTAATTACTGTATCTATAAAAGGAATAGTAAAGAGAAGAAGCTATGTAGTTAAAGAAGTATAAAATAAAAAAGGTATCCTGCGATTGGATACCTTTTTTATTTTATTATTTTGTAACTTCTGTCCACTTGTAGTTAAATTCACCACCGAAGTCAGTTGTTACAAGCCCTTTAATAAATCCGCGTTGTAGGTAAGAACGACCTTGTTGGTATAAAGGAGCGACAGCGCCGTCTTGTAGCAGGATTTTTTCAGCTTGCTTCATTGCTTCAAAGCGAGCCTTTTCATCGCCAGCTAAATCTGTTTTCACTTTATGAATGAGCGCATCGTACTCTTTGTTAGAGTATTTATCGAAGTTATAAGCACTATTTGTTGTAAATAAATCTAAGAATGTAATTGGGTCAGCGAAGTCAGGGCCCCAGCCATCAATACCGATTTCATAGTCACCACTTAATAATAGTTTTAGCTGTTGTTTACGTGGTTGTGGTTTTAACGTCACTGTTAATCCATCTAGGTTCTTTTCTAGTTCACCTTTTAAATATTCACCAGTCTTTTTAGCTAAAGCATTATCACTTGTTAATAGTTCGATTGTTACTTTGTCAGTACCAAGTTCTTGTTTCGCTTTTTTCCAGTTTTCTTTTGCTATTTTCACATCATCTTTGACTAGGTTTCCATTTTCTTTACGGAAGTCAGTGCCTTCTGGGCTTCTCGTGAATTTCGCAGGAACTATTCCTTCAGCTGGGACAGCACCGTTATTTAAAATTGTTTCTACGTATGCTTTTTTATTCATTGCTCCGTTAATAGCAAGGCGTGCATGTTGATTTTTTAATGTTTCATTTTTTTGATTGAGTCGTAAAAATTGAATGCCAACTTCAGCGCGGTCTTTGAAGTTTGGATCGCTCTTATATTTATCAACAAACTCCGCAGTTAAAGCAACGCGATCAATTTGTCCTGAATCGTATAAGTTAACTTCTGTAGATTTATCTTTAACGACATTGAAGTTGATTTCTTCTAATTTTACAGTTTTAGCATCCCAATAGTTAGGGTTCTTCTTCAATTGGAAGCTTTGCTCGTGTTTCCAGTTATCTAATATGAAAGCACCGTTGTAAATTAAATGATTTGTTTCTAAACCATAGTTATTGCCCTGAGATTTTAAGTAATCTTCATTAATTGGTAAGAATGTTGAGAATGTCGTTAAGCTTAAGAAGTAGGGAACAGGACGGTCTAGTTGTACTTCTAACGTTTTATCATCAAGAGCTTTGACACCTAGTTGATCAATTGGCAATTGTTTCTGGCTTATTTGTTTCGCATTCTGTATATCGAAGAATAAGAATGCATATTCAGCTGCTGTATCAGGATTTACGGCACGTTGCCAAGCGAAGACAAAGTCCTTTGCTGTAACTGGAGTACCGTTTGACCATTTTGAATCACGCAGGTGGAATGTATATTTTGTTTTATCGGGACTAAGGTCAACCGACTCAGCAACACCAGGAATTGGTTTGTTATCTTCTCCCATTGCATATAAACCTTCAAAAACATTGCGCATTACGCTCATGGATTCCCCATCCGTTGCTTTTGCAACATCCATTGTTGGAATTTCTGAAGCGAATGATAAGTTAATTGCCTGTTTATCAGGTGCTTTATCATTTGCTTTCGCTCCGCTTGTATGATCTTTATTTCCCCCACAAGCAGTTAGTAATAGACTTGCCCCTAAAACAGATGCAACAACAGGTACAACTTTTTTCTTCATTGTTCGTTCCTCCCTAAATGTGTGGTTCGTAACGTCGTAATGTCCACGTTTTGAAGTGTAGCTATAGAAGAAGAGAAAACCTATTACAGATATGTGTATGTAGGTAATCAGGTGTTCTATATGTATATACATGTTGAACTATAATCTATCGTTATATGTTTCAACGTAGTAGACGCTATATTTTGATGGTGAAATATTTCGTTTCTTTGATTATTTAGAATATTAACACTGGAAAGAACTATATGTCAATAATAAAAATTGGAGTATTATTTTTTAAAAATAATATATTGAAAAAGCGGATTTTCTCCTAATGAGAAATCCGCTTTTGATACATTTTTCCAATAAAACAATTGGTATGGGTAGAAAAACTTCAATTCAGGTTGCCTTTTATTTTTCAATTTGTGCCCATTTGAAGTTTAATTGACCTGCAAAGTCTACTTGCACAATTCCTTTCACGTAAGAACGCTCTAAATAAGATTCGCCTTTTTGGTAAAGAGGAGCGATAACAGAGTCTTTAAATAATATTTTCTCGGATGCTAGTAATGCTTCCCAGCGAGCTTTTTCATCACCAGCTAAAGTTGTTTTTACTTGTGCTATTGTTTCATCAAACTCCTTATTAGAGTAATGATCTAAGTTGTAAGGGTTATTCGTTGTAAATAGCTCAAGGAATGTAATTGGATCCGCAAAGTCAGGGCTCCAGCCGTCAATTCCAATTTCGTAGTCACCTTTTAATAAAAGTGAAACTTGTTGTTTACGTGGTTGCGGCTTTATATTTACTGTTAAGCCATCTAAATTCTTTTCTAGTTGTCCTTTTAAGAATTCACCAGTTTTCTTTTCAAGGTCACCATCACTTGTTAATAGTTCTAACGTTATTTTTTCAGACCCAAGTTCTTGTTTTGCCTTTTTCCATAATTCTTGAGCAGATTTTGTATTAACCTTTGTTAAATCGCCGTTTGCAGCACGGAAATCTGTTCCGTCAGGTCCTTTTGCAAAGTTTTTCGGCACGAGACTAGAGGTTGGTGTAGAGCCGTCATTTAATAACGTATTTACAAAGGATTTTCGATCAATTGTTTGATCGATTGCTTGGCGTGCAGAAACGTTTTGAAGTATTTTGTTTTGTTGATTCATACGTAGAAACTGTACCCCTACGTTTGGCCGTTCTTTAAAGTTAGCATCCTTTTTATATTTATCAACGAAGTCAGATGTTAGTTTGATACGATCTAATTGTTTTGACTCGAATAAATTTACTTCTGTAGATTTTTCTTTTACGACGTTAAAATTGATTTCTTCCAGTTTGACAGTACCTTTATCCCAATAGGTAGGGTTTTTCTTAAATTTAAAGCTTTGCTCGTGCTTCCAATCGCTTAGTGTAAAAGCTCCGTTGTACAAGATTGTATTGTCTTCTAAAGCGTATTTATCACCTTGTGCTTTAAAGAATTCCTCGTTAATTGGTAGAAATGTTGGGAACGCTGTTAAGCTAATAAAGTACGGAACAGGACGTTCTAATTCTACCTCAAACGTATGGTCATCAATTGCTTTTACACCAAGTTGATCGGCTGGAAGTTCTTTGTTGTTAATTTTTGTTGCATTTTTAATATCAAAGAATAGAAATGCATATTCAGAGGCTGTTGCTGGATCAACAGCTCTTTGCCAAGCGAAGACAAAGTCTTTCGCTGTAACAGGAGTGCCGTTTGACCATTTTGAATCTCGTAAATGGAATGTGTATTTCGTCTTATCGCCACTTACTTCATGAGATTTTGCAACACCAGGGACAGGTTTGTTACCTTCACCAAGATTATACAAACCCTCAAATACGTTTCTCATTACTTGACCAGAATCAGTATCTGTAGCACGAGCTGTATCCATTGTTCGTATTTCAGTAGGTGAAGATAAGTTTAAAACCTGTTTACTAGGCGCCTCGTCTTTTGCATTTGCTCCGCTTGCTTCGTTTTTATAACTACCGCAACCAGTTAATAAAATACTTACTCCTACAACTGATGCAATACCGGGTACAAACTTCTTTTTCATTTGATTTTCCTCCTAAATAATTAAGTTTGGATGATGATGAGGGAAATGAAAAACAAAAAATCCCTCTTTTCGTATTGAGAAAGAGGGATTTTTACGTACAAGTTATGCACCCGTATATAAACGAAGTCCCTCATTCTATCTTTCAAGCATAAAGCTTGCAGGAAGTGGCACAGTATTCAAAATGAACCTGCTGCCGAGGTTTCAAAGGGCCAGTCCCTCCACCTCTCTTGATACAATGAGTAAACGAATAAACTTTATTAATTTTTGTGTTTCTTTGATAATTCAAAATCTTACACCTTGGATAATGAAGTGTCAACCAAATGAATATAGTTTAAATTTTCAGTTTTCTTAAATGAAAAAAACCACTGCATATGGCAGTGGTTTTTCTATTAGAAGTTAAAGTTATCTGGATCTGGACCGACGCGACGGTCTTCATTTAGAGCTTGAATTGCTTTCATGTCATCAGCGCTTAATTCAAAATCAAATATATTTGCATTTTCAATAATGCGATGTTCTTTAATAGATTTAGGGATGGTTACAACTTCGTTTTGTAGATCCCAGCGTAAAATAATTTGTGCAGTTGATTTATTATATTTTGTTGCAATGTCTTGTAATGTTGGGTTCTCTAGCAGTTGGCCTTGCATTAATGGTGACCAAGCTTCAAGTTGGATGTTATGTTCTTTACAGAAAGCATGCAGCTCTTCTTGTGCTAAACGTGGGTGGTATTCCACTTGGTTGACCATTGGCTTAATTTCAGCAATTTCAAATACGTCTTGTAAGTGGTGAATATGGAAATTACTCACACCGATAGCGCGAACACGGCCATCTTTATAAAGCTTTTCTAATGCTTTCCATGATTCAGTATATTTCCCTTTTACAGGCCAATGTACTAAATATAAATCTAAATATTCTAGACCTAATTTCTCTAATGTAGTTTCAAATGCTTGAAGTGTTGTTTCATACCCTTGATCGCTATTCCATACTTTTGATGTAATAAATAATTCTTCACGTGAAACACCTGATTCACGGATCGCTTGTCCAACGCCTTCTTCGTTTTGATAAATTGCTGCAGTATCAATGCTGCGGTAGCCATTTTTAATTGCTGCTTTTACAGATTCAATTACTTCTGAACCATCTTCTACTTTAAAAACACCTAAACCGAACCAAGGCATTTTTACACCGTTATGTAATGTTGTATAGTCTTTTAAACTTGTTAAATTCATATTATTTCCCCCTAGCTTTTTTGTTTGTTGCTTCTACCGCTTTTTGAATTGCCTCTGAAAAATTATATTCATATAAAGTTTTGAGACCCTCAGCTGTGGAACCACCGGGTGTTGTTACTTGTTCGCGGAGGTTAGCTGGATCTTGCGTTTGTTCAAGCATAGAAGCAGAGCCGGAAATCATTTGAATGACAAGGTGTTTTGCGGTTGCTTCATCGACTCCATAACTTTTTGTTGCTTCAATTAAGCTTTCAGCAAAGTAATAAAGGAAAGCTGGTGCACTTCCAGTAACTGCAGTAAGCTGATGAACTTCTTCTTCAGTACAAAGTTGCGAAGTACCAATGCCTCTTAAAAGGAGTTGCAAGGTTTCCTGATGTATCTCGTTTACTGATTGTCCCGTTGTATATAAGGAGATAGACTTGCCAATTTCAGCAGCTGTATTTGGCATAATCCAAGCAACAGGTGTCCCCTCGGGAAGTCTTTCTTCTAAATAAGATGGACCAATGCCAGCAGCTACCGTTACGACAAGTTGATTCGATAGTAACGGAGATAATTCTGCTAATAATTCTTCATGTGCAGAAGGCGGCATTGCTAAAACAATCGTATCAACAGATGAAACATGCTGCTTCCAATCTGTTGTAGTAGACACATTATATCGCCCTTGTAATTCCTTTAGCTTTTCTACGTTGCTTCGGTTAGAAACGATAATTTCTTCGATGTATTCTTTGCTTGTTTTAAGTAATCCGGAAAATATAGCTTCTGCCATACGACCAGCACCAATAAATAAAATTCGATGTTTAGTTAGCATATCCTTTATTCCTTTCTAGTGAAGATATGTTATAAAAAACGATACCATCTTTAAGAGAATTTTGTAAAAAGAAAAGACTTATTGTGAAAAGGATGGAAATGGAGGGAGGAGGGTTAATATAAATAAGGTTATAAAAATTATTATACTTAAAAAATAGTTGTAATAAAAAATCCCTGAAGCATAACTGCTTCAGGGATTAATAGATTATAAGTTTATGCTTTTGTCATACCTAACAATACAGCACCGCCGATAATTAAAACACTACCTAGTGCAATAAAGATCAATTGACGTTTTGTTTTCTTTTCACCTAAGAAGACAATCGCACCGAATGTTGAGATAACGATTCCAGTTTGAGATAATGGGAAGCTTGTTGCTACTCCGACACGTGGTAATGAAAGAAGTAAGAATAAGTTTCCAGTTCCCCATAGTAAACCAGATAAAGCATTACGGATTGCATATTTGTTAAATGGTTTATGTTTAGATGTCAATACAACCGCACCAACAAACATACCAACTGCTTGTGGTAAAATAGCAGACCAACCATCGATATTATACCAACGAATAATAATTACATATACAAGGTAGCCGAAAGTAGAAACAATTAAAGTAAGAAGTCCTTTTTTCAATTGTCCTGGTGGCTGTGCATTTTCTTTGTCATCTAGTGATGTGAATACAACACCAACTACGATTAATAGGATTGCAATCGTTCCCAGAATAATCGTTGTTGTTGTAGTCCACTCACGGAAAGCGATAACCCCAAAGATAGAAGTTGCAACAAGTTGCATACCAGTAGAAATCGTTACAGTAGTTGAAACACCTAGTTTTTCAACTGTTTTTAATTGGTTTACTTGTCCTAATGCCCAGAATAAACCTGAAATAAAACCAACAATTAAGACTGTCATTGTTAAAGCTGGTTGAGTAAATACATACATAATTGTTGCGAAGAATAGAGCACCGATTGTCATACCTACCGTTTGGCTATATGCACCACCGCCCATTTTTACGCTTACTAATAAGATGTTTCCCCATGCAATTGCAGGAAGAAGCGCTAATAAAATGTCCATTACAAGACTCCCTTCGGTTTTCTATACCAATATAATTACATATCGTTCTAACGATCGGTAATGCCCCACTACTAGAGTAGAAGATTACCGATCGCTAAAACAGGATGAAGAATTCACGATATAAATGCGTTTTCATTTCTTCATTTTTTGAAACACCTCCATATAATAACAGGAAATTGCCTATTTTAGAAAGTGAATTCGAATAAAATGTATATTTTAATAAAAGGTAAAATTCAGTTATTTCCCGGTGGTATATTTTTATTTCCTAAGAAATAAAGAAGCAGCTTCGAAAAAGCTGCTTTAAGGGTTAGTAATTCTTTTGTTAATAAGCTGAATACATAGTAGAAATAGGAGTGACATACTAATAGTGATAACTACAAGTGTCCAGGCGAGCTGCATATTACTTGCATCAATCGCCATATAAATTGCAGTTGGGATTGTCTGTGTTTTACCAGGAATGTTCCCAGCAAACATGAGTGTAGCACCAAACTCACCGAGCGCACGAACAAAGCTCAAAATCATTCCGCTTAGTAAGGCGGGAAATGCAAGCGGAAGTGTGACGTGTAGAAAAACTTGATATTCACTGGCACCAAGGTCACGAGCACTTTCTTCAATTTGTACATTCGCAATAGAAAATCCTGTTTTTGCTGATTGGTACATGAGCGGAAATGCAACAACTGTAGAAGCGATGATTGCAGCAGTAGATGTGAACATAATGGACTGCTGAAATATTGATTCTATCCACATTCCAATGGGACTATTATTTCCAAAAATGATAATGAGAAAAAAGCCGATTACAGTTGGTGGAAGTACCATTGGTAATAAGAAAATAGTTTCTAATAGTACTTTATATCTCCATGAGGAGCGTGCTAACGCTCGTCCGATAATCGTCCCTAAAATTGTAACGATAATGGTGGCGCATGCAGCTACTCGTATAGATAGAAAGATTGGTGATAAAATAGCATCAAAGCTCATGGCAATTATGACAGGACTGTAAATCCATATTTTTTAAAGATAGATTGTGCATCTTTTGACTGCAAATACTCATAAAATGAAGTCGCCTCTTTCTTGTGCTTAGATTCTTTTATAACACCTAAAGGATAGTGAATTGGCTCATGAGAAGTAGCTGCTGCTGTCTCACCAATCTTTACTTTGTTTGAAATAAGAGCATCTGTTTTGTATACAATACCAGCATCGACATTACCTGTTTCTACATATGTTAACACTTGGCGAACATCTTTTGTAAATACGATTTTATTTTGAATGTCATTCCATAGATTTTCATGCGTGAGAGAAGCCTTTGCGTATTTTCCCGCAGGTACTGATTCAGGTGTACCAAGCGCGATTTTCTTAATTTTTTCATCTTTTAAATCTTGAATTTTCGTAAGAGAACTATCTTTTGGGACAACTAGAACGAGTTCATTTCCAAGAAGATTTTTCCCTTCTTTTTCATTAATGAATCCTTTTTTTACAAGAGTTTGGAATTTATCTTCGGCTGCTGAGAAGAATAAATCAGCAGGCGCGCCTTGTTCAATTTGTTGTTGAAGTGCACCAGAAGCACCGAAGTTAAAAGAAAGTTTAATATTAGGTTCTTTTTCTTTATATTGTGTTTCAATCTCTTTTAGTGCATCTTGTAAGCTTGCAGCTGCTGATATAGTGAGTTCAACTGTTTTTCCTTCTTTAGCAGTTGATTTCTCTTTCTTATCTCCGTTTGTACATGCAACGCTAAATATAAGAAGAAAAGAAAGTATAAGCGCCCCGATGGATCGTAATGTAAACTTGTTCATAAAAAAATCCCCTTTCGTTTTGACATATTCAATTATAACTAATTATAACTAGATATAACTAGATATAACTAGTTATAATTGAATATAATTTGAACGATATAGTTGTTTTTTAATATAGGAGAAATATTCTTTTCTTTGTTACAATGAAGGAAGAAAGTGAGGAATCGTCTATGGATCATCATTCCTACACAACGGAAGAAGTAGCGAAGCGATTAAAGGTATCAAAATTAACTGTATACGATCTAATTAAAAAAGGAGAACTTCCTTCTTATAGAATTGGTAGACAGATGCGCATTGATGCAACAGATTTAGAACAATATATAAAGCAAATGAAAACAGGGAAAATACAAGGTACTCCTGTAAAGAGCGAAGATAGTAGGGGCTTGGATACATGTATTATTAGCGGACAAGAACTAACGTTAGATATGTTGGCAAAACGTATAGAAAATCGCCTGCCAAGTTCAAACATATTAAGGGCATATCAAGGTAGTTTAACGAGTTTAGTAAAAATGTATCAAGGAGAAGGAAATATCGTTAGCTTGCATTTGTTTGATGGAGAAACAGGTACATATAATGTTCCGTATGTAAAACGTATTTTAGTGGGACAACCATGTACAATGATTAATTTATTAGCAAGAAACGTTGGGTTTTATGTGCAAAAGGGAAATCCGAAAAATATAAAAACATGGGCTGATTTATCTCAATCATCTATACGATTTGTAAATCGAGAAAAAGGTTCTGGCATTAGGGTGTTAGTGGATGAACAATTGCGCATTCAAAAATTAAATAAAGAGCGTATTAGTGGATATGAATGGGAAGAGTCGAATCATCTTGGTGTTGCCACGCAAGTCGCAAATGGAAAAGCTGACGTAGGAGTAGGTTCAGAAAAGTTTTCACAGATTGTAAATGTAGACTTTATTCCAATCATGAAGGAACAGTATGATTTAGTGATTTTGAAGAATAAAGAAAATGAAGAGCTGATTGATGTCGTGAAAGATATTTTGCAATCAGAAGAATTTCATAATGAATTAAAAGCGATTGGCGGATACGATATGACGAAAACAGGTCAAATTATATATGAAACAAACTAAAAAGCTGCTTGTCTATAAGACAAGCAGCTTTTTCTATATTATAAAGGGGTTTGGGGAAACAAAGTATTAAATAAGACTTTGAGCAAGTGTATAAATGAAGGCCGTAAGAAGAGTAGCTCCACTTGCAAGTCCGATAAAGTCTGATTTGTTAAATGTAATGTTGTTCATTATAATCTCTCCTTATTTATTTAATGTAGTTGCAACAGCTTTTGCATCGACAAGTGCGGATAGCACCATGCCCATTGTATTTAAAAATTTGTTTGATTTCATTTTGTTCATCATGCGTATCCGCTCCTTTTCGAATTGTTGTTGCCCTGCTTTATGTCTTAATTATAGGAAATATGATTGCCTGCAACTATCGAATTAGCTTACGGGAGACTTACATTTTTGTAAGAAAAAAAGACATTCATGTAAGAATGTCTTTTAAAGCATATTGATATGATGATGCTCTTCAATTGTTTTTAAAAAGCTACGCATTGAATTCGTCATATAACTATCTTTACGGCGTATGAAAACCGTTGAAATACTACCATATTTTTCAGGAATTGCATGACAATGTACTTTACCAGCTTTAGAAAGATGGTGGACAGCAGACTGTGGTACGAGTGTAATTCCAAGGCCGAGTGCAACACTGTTTAATATCGTTTCTAATATATTAAATTCCATAATTCTTTTTGGGAGCAAACCTTCATCTTTAAGCCATCGTTCTAGTTTGGAACGGTATCCACATCCTTGGTTAAAAACGAGTAGGGGTGTTGTTGTAAATTCTTCTATATGAAAAGCTTTATTTTGTGTTACAAGCATTAATTTTTCTGTACTAACATCGTATTGTTCAATTAGTGGGTGTTTAATAGGCCCTGATATAAAGGCACCATCTAATTGATGATCAAGTACTTCTCTAATCAATGCTTCTGTTAGACCCGCTTGTAATGATAAATCGACATTAGGATAGCGTTTATAGTAAGAAGATAAAATGGTAGGTAATGTACTTACTGTTTCGACTGTACCGATTTTTAATATGCCAGAGGGAGTTTCACTATCTAAAAATACTTGTTTTAGCTCGTCAACATCTTGCAAAATTTTATTAACATAAACGAGCATTTTTCTTCCTTCAGCTGTTAAAGTCATGCCTCGTTTATGACGATAAAAGAGTGGTGTTTTTAGTTCGTTTTCCAGTTGTTTAATACGTGCAGTTACATTTGATTGTACGTAATTTAATTCCTTTGCTGCGCCGCTTACACTACCTTTGTCGGCAACGCTTTGGAAGATTTGTAAGTCTCTTAATTCCATAGTATGATCCTCCTTGATGTTAACTATCATTATAAGTGATAGTTAACATCATTTTGAATCATTTTACGTGATATATTTTTTCTTTTACAATTCTCTTTGTGCAAATAGAAAGAAGCGGGGGAATTGTGTTGAGAAAAGGTCAAATGATAATAGGGGCTTTAGCATGTTTAATTGCAAGTATGTCATGGGGAGCAATGTTTCCGGTTGCTGATCATGCGCTAGAATACATAGATCCATTTTATTTTTCGCTTATTCGCTATGGAGCAGTGGCGATCGTACTGATTGTATTGTTGTTAATGAAAGAAGGAAAACAGGCATTTCGTTTAGAGGGAAGAGGAAAGTTACTCGTCTTTTTCGGAACGATGGCGTTTACTGTATATAATGTACTTATATTTTTAGGTCAAATGTTAATGGGAAAATCAGGTGTGATGGTAGCCTCCATTATGGAAGCACTTATGCCGATGATTTCTATTTGTATTCTATGGGGATATAAGCATGTAAAACCGAAAAAGTATATGATAACGAGCATGATTATCGCTTTTGTAGGGGCTGTATTCGTTATTACGAAAGGTGATATGAGTTTCTTTTTAACGTTGAAAGATAACATGTTTTCGCTGGCCTTTATATTTATTGGTGTGGTAGGTTGGGTTATTTATACGATGGGTGGTCAAACGTGTAGCGATTGGTCAACATTGCGTTATTCTACGTTGACGTGTGTATTCGGTACGACTGTCACAGGGATTATAACTGTAATCATTACATCGTTTGGATACGTATCGGTTCCGAGTATGGGAACGATTTCTATCGTGAAATATGATTTATTGTTTATGATGACATTACCAGGTATCGTAGCATTACTCGCTTGGAATTACGGTGTGAAAATTTTATCGTCCATTAATGGGATTTTATTTATTAATTTTGTACCAATCACGACTTTAGTTATTATGATGATGCAAGGATATCGAATAACAATGTTTGATATTATAGGGACTTTATTTGTTATTGCAGCACTTATTCGCAATAACGTTTGTCAGAGAAAAGAAGAAAATATAAACAAGCGAAGTTTACAAGAAGAGCAATTACGTCAAGCTGTTTAATAGGCAATTGGAGGATTTCACATGGTAGAAAGTTTATTGTTTTTCTTCGCCGTCGGAGTTGCTTGTGAGCTTGCAGCAATTAACCGAAATGGTCGTAAAAAGATAAAACAACAAGCTGAGCTGATACAGCTTTTAAAAGAATTGAAAGAAAGAAAAATGTAAAAAGACGACCGGGCATAGACGGTCGTCTTTTTCTATATAAAGGGGAAAGGGGACACAAAGTTATACAAGCGTAGCAGCGTAAATAAAAGCAGTAAGAAGAAGAGAGCCACTAGCTAATCCTAAAAAATCTAATTTGTTAAAAGTGATGTTATTCATGATGCATTCTCCTTACTTGTTTAATGTAGAAGCAACAGATTTTGCATCGATTAGAGCGGAAAATACCATGCCCACTGTATCTAAAAAATTGTTTGATTTCATTTTGTTCATCATATGAATCCGCTCCTTTTCGAATAGTTGTTGTTTCTTTCTGACTTAATTGTATGAAATATTTGGGGAAGTAACTATCGAATTAGCTTACAAGAAAATTACACTTTTGTAAGAATTGAAATGTAACAATTAATACTTAAAATTATTACCAACTCCTAAAACTTAGTGTTATAATCGTTATAAGAAAATGATTATAATTCGGATATTCAGAAAGGAACGAAACAAATGTATAAACCAATTACATTTTTGTTGAAATATATATTTAAAACAGCTGGGAAAGTAGAGGTGCAAGGGAGAGAAAAGTTACCAGAAGGCGGCCCGTATGTTGTTGCGTGTACACATACAAGTTTTATGGATGTATTAATGTTAGCTACAGGGATGTACCCGACCCAAATTCATTACATGGCCAAAAAAGAATTATTTGAAGGGAAATTCAAAAACTGGTTCTTTAAAAATGTGAATGCATTCCCTGTAGATCGTGCGAATCCAGGACCGAGTACACTCAAAATCCCGTCACGCCTATTAAAAGAAGGGAAAGTAGTAGGGATTTTTCCGAGTGGGACACGATCAACAGAAGATGTTTCATTAAAAGCTGGTGCTGTTACGATTGCGCTACGTTCTAATGTCCCGTTAGTACCGGCAGCTTATGTTGGTCCATCGAGTGTGAAAGAATTAATAAAAGGGAAAAAGGCGCAATTGATTTTTGGAGATCCAATTCAAATTGATGCGGAAGAACAAATAGATCGAAAAACAGCTATGAAAATGATGACAGATCAATTAAATGAGAAGTTTGATGAGCTAAAGGAAACTTTGCAATCAAATTGAAAATAAGAAAAGACGACCGGGCATAGACGGTCGTCTTTTCTATTACTATTTATAATAAAGGGGAAAGGGGACACGAAATTTATACAAGCGTAGCGGCGTAAATAAAAGCAGTAAGAAGAACTGATCCGCTAGCTAGTCCTAAAAAATCTAATTTGTTAAAAGTGATATTGTTCATAATGAATTCTCCTTACTTGTTTAATGTAGAAGCAACAGCTTTAGCATCGATTAGAGCAGAAAATACCATGCCCATTGTATTTAAAAAATTGTTTGATTTCACTTTGTTCATCATATGAATCCGCTCCTTTTCGAATAGTTGTTGCTCTGTTTCTGACTTAATTGTATGAAATATTGCAGGGAGTCACTATCGAATTAGCTTACAGGAAAATTACACTTTTGTAAGAAAAACGAATGAAGATGTAATGATGAGAAGATTTGACATATGTTCATGGGATTCATTAAGTTAAAAGTAGAGGTGAGTGTATGGCTAATATTAAAGATATTGCAAAGATGGCGGGAGTTTCAGTTACGACTGTTTCGAGAGTATTGAATGATCATCCGTATGTAAGTGAAGAAAAAAGGAAAGCGGTTATAGAGATAGTGGAGAAGTTGAATTACTCACAAAACGCAAATGCTGTTCATTTATCAAAAGGGAAAACGAATATTGTTGGTGTGATTTTACCGTATATTAATCATCCATGCTTTGATGCGATGGTAGGCGGGATGATGGAGGTGGCGTTAGCTCATAATTACAGAGTGCTACTTTGCCAAACGAATTATAATAAAAAAGAAGAAATGAAAAGTTTACATATGTTAAAAACAAAACAATTGGATGGTCTTATTATTTGTTCTCGTGCAAATGATTGGGAAACGATAGAGCCGTATGCTTCCTATGGGGCAATTGTTGCTTGTGAAGATAATGATATTTCGAATATCTCAAGTGTATATACGAATCATTCGGCCGCTTTTCAATTAGGAATGGATTATTTGATTGAGAAAAGTTATAAAAAAATTGGTTATTGCACGGGAAGGAAATTAGGGCCGAGTAGTCAAAAGCGTTTTGATGTTTATAAACAGCAATTGCAATCTATAGATGAAGAAGTGAATGAAGAATGGATTTTCACAGAATGTTTTACTTTAGAAGATGGTGTGAGAGTGGCTCATAAATTAAAGGGGATGCAGCATCTTCCTGAAGCATTAATAGTAGCCGGAGATGAAGTTGCGATTGGGGTGATGACAGAAGCTGAAAAATTAGGCATTCAAGTTCCTAAGGATTTAGCGATTATTGGCTTTGATAATCAACCTATTTCGCAAGTGTTACAACTTACAACCATTGATCAAAATTTAAAGGAAATAGGTAAAAAGTCCTTTGAAATGTTTTACAGGCAAATACGTGATGAAAGTTCTAAACAAGAAAAGGTGGAAATTCCATACGAACTTGTGGAACGCTCTACTGTTTAGTTTTAATCCGTTATGTGTAAATTGCATAACGGATTATTTTTTTGAAATATCTTTGACAGGAAACGCGTTTCATACTTTATAAAGGAGTTAAACCGGTCTGTAATAATCCATGGATTCTTTTCAAGAATAGTATTTGGAGGGATATGCATGAATGAACTTTTATTGAGTGTGAAAAAGCATATAAAGGATGATGAAAAGATTTTGGATTTTGTCGTAGGGATATTTGAGAAGGATGATTTTACGCTATCGTATCAACATGGGATTTTTGCTGCTACTACTAGACGTCTCCTCTTTTATGGGAAATTTCCATACTATCCTGCAACATTTAAAGATTATTCATATTTGCATATAGATAGCATAGATTTTCGTCCGCATTTCGAATGTACTTGTAATCATGAAACCATTCGAGCTAAGTATATTCAGAAGGGGAATGTGGAGCGATTTGTCCGTACAGTTAGAGCGAATATGAATAATTAATCACCCCTTTGTTTAAACATAATATCCCGATCTTTAAGAGTAAAAATGCGCAATAAAAACAACTTCTAAACCTCTAGGAGATAGTGATACAATGTCAAATGGGGGGAGGTATGAACTATGGTTAATCAACGTATAAAGGAAATAACACTAATTACAATTGGTTCATTATTATTCGCAATTGGTATTAATTACTTTGCAATTCCAAACCGTTTATCAGAGGGTGGAATTATTGGTTTAACGGTTGTTACGTACTATTTATTTGATTGGTCGCCGGGGATTGTAAACTTTGCTATAAATGCAATTTTACTAGCTATTGGTTATAAATTTTTTGATAAGAAAACGATGGTTTATACAATTTTAGGGATTGTAGAAACATCCTTGTTTTTATATGTTACGGAACATATTGAGTATCATGTAAATAGTGATACGTTATTAGCGGCTTTATTCGCTGGCTTATTTGTCGGTGTCGGATTAGGCTGTATGTTCAAAGCTGGAGGTACATCAGGAGGATCGGCAATTTTAGCTCGGTTAGCCAATCAATATTTAGGGTGGAGCGTTGGTAAAGGCGTACTTATTATTGATATTGTGGTAATTGCTGGTTCTGTATTTATAATAGGGCAAGAAAAAGCAATGTACACACTTGTTGCAGTATTCATCGGAGCAAAAGTGATTGATTTCATTGTAGAAGGAATGGATACAAAAACAGCTGTTACAATCATTTCAAATCAACCGGATTTAATCCGTGAAACTATTACGAAAAACATGACACGCGGTGTCACTGTATTAGAAGGACGCGGCGGATATACTGGTAAAAATAAAGAAGTGTTATATGTTGTTATAAATAAACAAGAGCTTGTTAAGTTAAAGCAGGTTATTAGTCGAGTAGATGAAGATGCTTTCGTTGTTATTCATGATGTACGTGATGTACTTGGCGGTGGCTTTAAAGCGAGCTAAAAGGTGAACGAGTAAATTCGTTCACCTTTTTTAATTCTTACAAAAATGTAAGTGTAATGTAATGAGATTCAATAGTAGATTTTATTCCTTCTTTTTAAAATGGATGTATATATATCCTGCAGAGGAGGAAGATTGATTATGAAGAAAAAAATGATCGCTACTATAATAGCGATGATAGTGATAGTAGTAATGTTACTGCCTACGAAACTTGGACCAGTTATCGATAAATATAATCCACTTTATAAGACGAAAGAATACTATACGGTCGTGAATACAATTGGTCAGCATATTGGTGATGAGTGGTATGAATATGAATTTATTGCATTTGACGAACGTGGAAGAGAACAAAAAATAAAGAAGACTGTTAAGCATATGTTAAAGAGAGATGAAGCGTTAAAGGTGTATGCAAAAGGACGCTACGGAGAGGCGATTGAAGAAATTGAAGCTGTAAATATTCCTATTAATGCGAAGAGTAAACTTTTAACGATGAGATAGCGGATTATACCCCCACCTATTTTTTGTCGAAAATAAAAATACTAGGTAGGGGTATTTTGGGGTTCATGAAAGAGCCTTAGTCCATATGGACTAAGGCTCTTTTTGTTATATAAAGGGGAAGGGGGTACATTGTAGTAGCATGAGTGAAAGGTATAAGAAGAGTAGCTACTAGCAATGTAATTTGGTTATGTGAGTGTTCTTCTTATTTGGCTTGCTTTCTAACTTTATTGTACGAGATGTAGGTAAGAGAAACTATCGAATTACATTACACATAGCTTACAAACATGTAAGTCTTCTGTAATGTAATTCGATGGTTAAAAGATAGTGAATTTCATATAGTGTAATTAGAAAGTCTCACTGTATTACTTTCTGTTTGTAATATTAATGAAGAATGAAAAACCAACTACTTTTTAATAGCCCTCATCTTTATTTGGATGAGGCTCTTTTTATAAACCTTACAACATTGTAAGGTTTACGTAAGTTAATTCGATAGTAAATTTGTCATATTTTTTGCATAATAGATACAAATAGATAAAATAATTAGGGATATAGTAAGAAGGGAGAAAACTGGGATGCGTAAAGAAGAAGTAGTGAAGTTTCCAATTAAAGATTTCTGTAGCTACTTTACTGTTGCCGTAGTATGTATTGGATTATTTGATATCATAACAAACTTAATTGTTAAATAACATAGATGATAAAACAAGAAGGGAGATCCTTTCTTGTTTTTTTTATGGGGGAATAAAGATGAAATGGATTGATAGTCATATACATGTTGACCAATATAAGGATGAAGAAAAAAGTAGATTACTTAAAGATGTGGAACATAGTAAAGAGATACAGGGACTTATCGCGGTATCTATGAATTATCAATCATGTAAAGAAACTTTATCTTTAGCAAAGCGATATCCTTTTGTACATCCAGCAATAGGTTTTCATCCGGAGCAACTGATTCATAAAGAAGAATGTGAGCAAATTTATAAATTAATTGAAGAGCATGTAGAAGACATAGTTGCGATTGGTGAAGTAGGCTTGCCATATTATTTAAGAAAAGAAGATGAGCACATTGCTATCAATTCATATATATCAGTGTTACAACGATTTGTTGAACTAGCTAGTAAATATGATTTACCCATTATATTGCATGCAGTGTATGAAGATGCTGATATTGTATGTGATTTACTGGAGAAATATAAAGTTTCACGTGCACACTTTCATTGGTTTAAAGGAAGTGAAACAACAATGAAACGGATGATGAGGAACGGTTATTATATTTCTATTACGCCAGATGTTTTACATAAGGAGAAAATTAGAAAAATTGTTTCGTATTATCCACTTGAATATATGATGGTAGAAACAGATGGACCGTGGGAATTTCACGAGGATGTTATGACGCATCCGAGAATGATTCGAGAGGTATTAAAGGAAATTAGTGTTATAAAAAACGTATCTGTTGATAAGGTTGCGAAAACGATATATGAAAATACGATTCAATTTTACCCCGCATTAAGGGGCAGTAAGACTCCCACCTCAAAATTCGACGAATGCGGAGGAGTTAGGTGGGAAATCAACCGCCCGTAAAAACCCGATTGGTTTAACTAATAATCAGTGGGGGATGGACAAAACCCCCACTGATTAAAGTTTCACTTTATTTGAAAGGATAGGAGCGTTACTCTTGTCCTTTTTATTATGGATATTTTTTCTAATATTTTCTATAATTTATGATGTGCTTAATTTGATGAAGGAAGTAGGGAAGAAAATGGGGAGAGCGTATAAAAAAATAGCTATTACAATGATGGTCGGTGCACTTTCACTTGTAGCGTTTGGGTGTGAGGCAGAAAAAAAGGTTATAAATCCAAACACAACACAGGAAAAGAAGGAAGAACAAATTGATCCAGTAGTTGAAAAACAGATGAAAGAAAATGAGAAAAATGGGAATACGGTTGGAAACAGTTCTAATAAAGGGAAGATGGTAGAGAGTAATGGATGGGTTTACTATGCGGTAAATAGTGATAAAAATACAGGAGGCATTTATCGTACGAAAGATCAATTTCAAACAGCAGAGCCTGTAATAAAAGGCGTAAATGCTTCTTACATAAATATAAAAGATAAATCTTTATATTTTATTCATACGGATAAAGATAAGAATGCAGGATTATCTTCTTTAATGAAGTATGATATATCTAGCAAAAAGCTAGACACGTTAAAAGATGATACAAATTATGTTTATATAAAAGACCAAACTTTATTTTATCCGAAAAAATATTCTGAGCATGGTGGCTTTGATATTGTAGGGATTGTAAAAATGGATTTGAAAACGGGACAGGAAGAAGAAGCGGCATTTAAAAACTCTGGTTGGTCTCGAACGATAGACGATAGTATTCTACATTGGAATAAAAATCGTGGAACGCAAGTGACAAACGATAATAAAACTTGGTCAAAAGAAAATTATGCAACAATATCTAGTGCTACGTATAATAATGAAAAATTATATGCTGTTGTCGACTTCTCGTTACCTTTTGAAACAAATGAAGCTGAGCATGGCATATATGAAATAGACATTCAACAAAATAATGAAAAGCTATTGGTAAAGGATGCTTTGCAGATGAATGTGAAAGGGGATACTTTTTATTATTTAAAAAAGGACGGAGTATATAAGAAGAAAATGAATAGTGGAAATGAAAAAGTGATTTATAATAAAGCGGTTGAACCAATGAAATCCTATTTATATTTTGTAGCAGGAGATATGTATCTCTATACGGATAACGGGACTATTTTGAATCTAGATACAAAGAAATCAAATGAAGCACAAGATAAGAAGTTAGCAGATGACGGTATGTTACAGAAAGTATGGAATGCACAGAAGGAACTTACTAATATTCAAATGGCTGCACTAACAGGAAACCCAAAACGAGTAGGGGATTTTTCGTACGGGGAATTAGTGAATCCTATTTATAATACGAGGGATACTTTAGAGACTACGCTATCTACGTACTTCTCAAAATCATTTATAGCAGAGTATATGAAGAGTAAGTATATTAAAGAGTTAAATGGAAAAATGCACTATGCTATTGGAGATCCAGGGTCAAAAGCAGCGACTAAATTCACGAAAATTATTTCTGCCGATTTGAAGGATGGGAAAATAAAAGCGCAGGTAGAAACGTATAATGACTATGATAATGTAACGGAAAAAGTAGAAGTTGAATTTGTTTATGAAAATAATCAATGGGTTATTAATAACATGCCACGTTTTGGTTTAAGTTAAAAAAACCACCAAGCATTCTGCTTGGTGGTTTTGTATTATGACTCTAATTTTTTCGCGCGTCTTAATAGAAAAAGAAAGACAATGACGAAGAAACCAAGTATAAGGAAGAACCCATATTGTTTTATATAATCCATTACGTCATCTGCGCTTGTTGGTTTTTCAACGTGAATGCCATCTTTGTTAGTCGTAATATGAATATCTTTCATTTTCACTTCATTTGTTTCTTTTTGTAAATCAATCCATTCTATATTTGGAATACTTTCTAGATCCTTTAATACTTCTTTTAATGGTTTCACACCTAAGTAAGGATGATAGAATGCACCAATAACTCCATCGGATAATTTAGCAACAGATACAGCACGTTCTTTCATCTTTGCAATAGCATGTGGCTTATCTTCTTCAATAAAGCCAACTGTTTCAGGCATTAATTTCATCCCGTGTAAAAATGATGGGGTACTTGTATAAAATGGTGAGTGCATGGATTTCCAAGTTGTATCACTTAACTGTAGTTGTCCTACATAAGTTGAAAAGTACCTTGATAATATTTCATATCCTTTTTGAGACATCGTGTAATGAGGTGCTTCAAATGCGACAGGATATAGTTTGGCATCTACAAGTTCTTGAATACCTTTTTCAATATGATCAGTCGTATACTTTTCTTCAAACTCTTCCCCTTTTTTTACATATGCATTATATGCTTCGACATTAGGGAAGTCATCTTTTGTTTTTGGTTTTTCATGCTTCGGTTGACGAATTGGTTGATCTGTTTTTACGTCCCAAAATTCAAAACCTTCCCCAGTTTCACTATCATAAAATTGATGCGTATAACCATGCATAATAATTGCTGCACCATCATCTTGCATAGAGCGTAAAAGATCGACTAGTTCGGGTTTATCTTTTAAATGCAGTGTTTTACCTGTCTCGGGATCTGTATATACAGGAATAACAGTGATCATGTAAGGAATCTTTTTCTCTTTTAGTAATTCAGCAATTTCTTTTAATTGATTTATATCTGCGGCCGGATGAACGTCCTCAAGACGCAAATAAGCCTCTACTTTATTTGTCGTTGGCTTTTGTCCAAAGTAAGAAAATAACATTTCACCGACGTAATGAGACATCCAGTCAAAGAGGTGTGGCGTTGCCACGTAATAAGATGTTTCATGCTGAACGATTAGTGGGTTCTTGTTATTTGAACTTACAGCGTTAGCAAGAATAGTTCCGTTTGTATCAAAAGATTGAATCAATCGTTCCTCTTCTAAAGTGTTTTTTAGCTTATGGCTTGGATATTCGATTTTATTAACTCGTATATCACTATCCTTTAGAGTAATGAAAGAAAAGCGATTAGATAATTGTTCAACATTTTGTCCTAGAACTAATACTGGGCCTGAGAAATTTTCTATCAGTTGTTTTGCTTCAGCAGGAAACTCTTCCTTTTGTTCACCGATATAGACAATATGTGTATAAGAAGATGAATTAGTAATTTCATTAGCTTGTTTTAAACTTTTCGTAGTTATATCGTTTGTAAAATGGCCTAATTGAATATTAAGGATTTGAATATTATTTGTAATTTTATCGTCTTTTGTACTATATAAAACAAGTACTTTTGGTTTTGGTGACGTTTGTGCAGAGGTGTGGATAGGGATAAGTAGTAAAATGCTGAACAAGAGTATTATGCACTTTTTCATTTGGTCTGCTCCTATTCTATATGTAGAGTTCAATTTACAATTATATACAAGAAATAAGTTATAGTCTATGAAAGTTACATTTTTGCACATATTTACCAGCTGTTTTTTCACAAAATCGGTCTAAAGCATGATGATAATATGTATAGTTATTTGCTATGATAAAAGGGTAAGAGAATGATAGAATGTTGGTAATTGTAAAGGGAAGAAGGCTGAAAGGGGACAAATTTCAGCGGAGAAAGAGGTAGAGGTAGT
The DNA here is from genome assembly GCF_008368845.1 of Bacillus sp. BB51/4. Lineage (NCBI taxonomy): Bacteria > Bacillati > Bacillota > Bacilli > Caryophanales > Bacillaceae > Bacillus > Bacillus sp. BB51/4. Next base: position 34,899 of record NZ_QOSC01000002.1, on the reverse strand, counting down.
GAAGAAATTCTTTGTAGGATTTTTAGTTGTTCTTGGGGTGTACTTATATTTCCAAGGAAAGTCTGAAGGAATGGGCAAGTTAATGAATGAGACAAGCTATGTTGACTCAGAAGAAGCAAAACAGATGAAACAAATTATTATAGAGGAAGCAAAGAAAGTCAATCTTCCAGAATGGATACCTCTTACAATTGCCGAACATGAAAGCCGGTTAAATCCAAGAAGTGTTGGAGATAATGGAACTTCATTCGGATTGTTTCAATTGCATCGCGGTGGCGGACTTGCACCAGAGCATTTAACTGATGAAGAGTTGAAAGATCCACGTACAAATGCGCAAATTGCAATGCCGCATTTAATGAAAGGATATAAGCGCGGGGTGCAAAAAGGTTTGACTGATTTTGCATTACTAAAATATATAGCAAATACATCTGGATGGCCGGGAAATTTAGGGCCAGAGTGGACGGATAATAACATGAAGTATAACGTCGGGTTAGAGGACGTGTACTATCGAAATAAAGGTGTAATCAAAGAGTAGGTTTTCTATACCTACTCTGTTTTTTTGTGAATAATTGTATCTTTTTCGCTCGTGAAGTACTGCGCGAGTTGTATTTTCACGTCTTCTAGCTTTGTAGAAACTTGTGGTATTTTATATCCTACATATAAGGGTGAAACGACAAACCTAGGAACAACTTTACAAATGATTTTTCCATTTAAGTGATAGAAAAATAAGTTATAACTACTACATCCTTTATGGAAATCTGTCAGTATGTAACGTACAGTTTGTTGAATATAATTTGCTAGTTCATCTATGCATTCAACATCTTCAATGATGATATTAAATTCAGTAAAACCGATAATAGGACGATCTGAAATATTGAGTTCAATGTGTTCGTTTTTTTGCACAATTACTCCTTGGAAGTTTTCCTGTTCTACGTTATCGAGGTAGTCTACATATTTCATTCCAATAATCTGCATGTGTGCATGATGCAAACTTCCGCCTGAGAATGGACCATGGTTTTTGTATAAAATCACAGATGTGAATTCTTCATTCTTCTGTAAGTCTAACCAATGTTGAATGGAGAAACGGATTAGCGATCTCATATGTTCTTCTGTATATGTCGCAATATGGTCTTCACAATTATCTGTTTCGATTAGCACCGTTTGAAATGTATCTTTTAATGTAGGAAATTTGTTTTTTAGCCAAATAATTGAGTCCTCAGTTGCTAAAATATCCGTTAAATTTTCTCTGTCACAAAAAGGACATGTGGCGCTTCTATTCCGAATGCTTTCTGGTTTTTGTTTGCCAATATCGTTTAAAAAGTATAGTTGTTGTGTATCCATTTGTATGTATGCCCCTTTAAAATGTGTGTAAAAATCCCGCTTAATACATTCGGGAAAGGGAGAAGGAAATCCTTTAAAGGGGATAGGAAAAATAAAAGACAAGATATCCTCATTAAGATAGGGTACCTTGTCTTTTATTTTTTCTTTAATAATGTGTATGGATAATATAGATTGTTTTTATTGTGCTTCTTTTTTCTATTTTTTATTGTGTATAAGGCAATTGCTGTACTTGCGATTACAATAATGGCTTTCTTCATATTCATTTACCCCTTTTTTATTGTTCGTTTAATTCTTGGCTAACTGCTTTTGCATCAACTAGAGCGTGTAAAATCATTTTTACCATGTTTATCATATTCCTTCACTCCTTTTTATAGTTCGTTTAGTTCTTTTACAACTGCTTGTCCGTTCACTAATACCTCAAAGATTGCTTTTACGATTTCTTTCATCATGATTGTTTACCTCCTTTTGTTGTCTCTCTTGTTTACATCTTTATTGTATAGGGAGGCGCTTTTTCGTACTATCGCTTTCCATTACGTGAACATAACAGTGTTGTAAGATTTGATGTCACTTATTGAAATGTTTAGTCTATCTTCATTATTTTCAGAAAAATGACTATTCAAACATGAAATGGGGAAGTATAATAAAGAAGTAAGTATTAAATTCCGTACGAAAGAGGTGAATGAGATGAAACGTTCTTTAGCTGCACGTGCCAAATTTTTAGATTATATCTATTTTTGTCGTGCGATTTTTCATGATGTAGTTGTTAACGGGATACGTCTGTCCTTTTTTAACAATTGCATAGTAGCTATTGAACGATAGAAATCTCTTCACCCATTTTTAATAAACGTGTGAAAAGGGAGCTATTTGGCTTCCTTTTTCTATGCCGAAAACCATGGGGAATGTTTCTTTCCCATGGTTTTTTATATTGAAAGGAGTACGGAAAATGACAATTTGTAGTGTAAATAATGTAACGAAATCTTTTGGTGGAAACATCATATTTGAAAATATATCGCTTGAAATAAAGAATGGTGAACGTGTTGGATTAGTTGGTCGTAACGGTAGTGGGAAGACAACAATCTTTCAGCTTCTAACTGGAATGGAAAGTTTGGATGCAGGGGACATTCATATGAAGAAAGGTACATGTATTGGTCATGTGGCACAAATTCCGAAATTTGATGAGGGTATGAATATATATGATGTATTGAGTTCCGCCTTTAAAACAGAAAAGGAATTAGAAAGAGAAATGCGTGCTTTAGAAAAACATATGGCAGAAGAACGGGAACCGTCTGCTTTACAAAGATTAATGGAGAGATACGGAGTAATCCAAGAAAAGTTTGCGTTTCTTGGTGGTTATGAAATAGAAGCGAATATGATGAAGGTAGCAAACGGTCTACAGGTGACAGAACTATTTCTCCGATCATTTTCCGAGTTAAGTGGTGGGGAACAAACAAAAGTAAGCCTTGCATACATGTTGTTGCAGAAACCAGATTTACTTCTATTAGATGAACCAACCAATCATTTAGATTTATTCGCCGTAGAATGGCTAGAGCAATTTTTAAAAGAATACAATGGAACGGTTATGGTCATTTCACATGATCGCTATTTCCTTGATGAAGTTGTAACGAAGATTTTTGATTTAGAAGATGGAGAGATTCACGTGTATCATACGAACTATTCTCAGTTTGTTGAGGAAAAGGAAGAACGGTTACTTCAGGAGTTTCAGGCTTATCAAGAACAGCAAAAGAAAATAAAGAAAATGAAAGAAGCAATTAAACGACTACGTGAATGGGCAAATCAGGCGAATCCTCCGAATGAAGGATTGCATAAGAGAGCGAGAAGTATGGAACGTGCACTGGAACGTATAGAGAAACTAAAGAAACCTATTTTAGAACGAAAACAAATGGGACTTCAGTTTGAAGGGAAAGAGAGAAGTGGGAAAGATGTTGTTGTAATGAAAGAAGTGAGTAAAGGATTTGCTGGCCACCCTTTATTTAACGAAGCGAATTTACATGTTCGTTTTCAAGAGCGTGCGGCGATCGTTGGTCGTAATGGTACAGGAAAGACAACGTTACTAAAGTTATTATTAGAAGAAATAGAACCAGACGTTGGAGAAATCCGTATTGGTAGTAGTGTGAAAATCGGTTATTTATCACAACATGCGTACGGAAATATGAAGAGTAATGTATTAGAGGCTTTCAGGGAATATGTAGCTGTAACAGAGGGAGAAGCGAGACATATATTAGCTAGGTTTTTATTTTATGGTCCAGCGGTGTTTAAGAAAGTAACGCAACTGAGCGGTGGAGAAAAAATGAGGTTAAGACTTGCGCAACTTATGTATCAAGATATCAATTTTTTAATTTTAGATGAGCCGACAAACCATCTCGACATTGAATCAAGGGAAGTTTTAGAGGAAGCTCTTGAGCAATATAATGGAACGATTTTAGCTGTTTCACATGATCGTTATTTTTTAAATAAGTTATTTGAAAAGACGTATTGGATTGATGAGCATAAATTATTTGAGTTTGCAGGGAACTACGCATGGGCTCGTCAAAAGTGGGAAGAAAAGCTCGAGAAACAAGTAATAAAGCAGCAACGCCGAGGAAGAAAAAATATTGAAACAGCTCCTGTAAAAAAGAAAGAAGTTAGGAATGTTGAGGGTATTGAAACGGAGTTAATGTATGTAGAAGAGGATATATATGCGCTTGAGTGTAAGATGGAACATGTAGTTGATGTTGAAATGCTTGAACAATTGTATGAAGAAAAAACGAAGAAAGAGTTGTTACGAGCGGAGTTATATAATGAGTTAGAGAATATTGTGGAGTAAAAAGTAGAAAGCGAATCCCTTCAGCTTTGCTGAAGGGATTCGCTTTTTTGTACTCATATTTTACTTTAAGAGAAAAATAAAAATTGTGTTTCACGTGAAACAGTAAATTTGATACATCTTTGTTCCGTAATTTACATAGATTGTAAAACATAAATGATATTAGGGATTTTTTGGATCGGTTACTTATTTCCCGAGACATAAGTATGTGAAACGGCGGATCAGGATTGAAAATAAAAAAGCAGAGTTACAGCTTTACGCGCTGAACTCTGCTTTCTTTTTGTGTCGTATCTTCCCTTGTTGAAATGATAATGGCGATCCCGAGCATAATAAAAAAAGCTAAAAAGAGGACGAACTTTGGGAAGAATGGGAATAGTAATAGAGCCCCGACTATCATAATTGTTAATAATACGTAGTGCAGGACGTATTGGAATAGGTTGTCCATGTTTTCGCCCCCTTTTTGGTAATTGGTTATTAGTATTCTATGTTTCATACTGAACGAATAGAAGTGAATTTTTAATTTTTTAATACGAAATAAAAGAGAACGATTGACATGTTTAAAGGAAAGGAATAATCTTGAAATTAATTCATACTATTTTTATAGGAAAAATAAAGATAGTTACAGAGAGGAGGCCTATGTTCCTGCATCGATAAAAATTAGGAAGGTAAAGGTGAGAGGGCAATGAAAAATGCTTTTAAAGGAGCACTTGCTACATTTCTTAGTGTGTCAGTATTACTAGCCGGATGTGGTCAAGAGGAAGCAAGTACAAATGAAGCCGGGAACGTACTAAAAGTAAAAGATGAATTTATTAAGGCGAGCGACAAATCAAAAAGTCCTACAAAAGTAAATGAAAGAAAAGATACTTTTGTAGTTGGAATGCCGAGCCCTGGAGGGATATTCCTTCCGCACTTTATGGAGAATGGATGGGATGGTAATATAACGCAAGCTATCTTTGCGCCTCTCGTTGGACTGGATAAGGAAGGGAAACCAATTCCCATTTTGGCGAAGAAGTGGGATATTTCGGAGGATCAGCTTACATATACATTCCATTTGAAAGATAATTTGAAGTTTAGTGATGGTAAACCGTTAACTGCGGAGGATGTAGCATTTACATTAACGTTATTACATGATCCAACTTATAGTGGTGCGACTGATATAAGCCAAACAGCAATAAAAGGTGGGCAAGCATATAAAGAAGGAAAAGCGAATTCTATTGAGGGAATTCAAGTCATTGATCCGAAAACAATTAGGATTACGACTGAAAAGGTAAATGCTCAAACGCTATCATTAATCGGTGGAGAAGTTATATCTAAAGCGTATTACGGGAAAGAGTATAAACAAGGACACTTGGAGTATTTAAAAGAGTTGTATGGGAAGCCGGTGGGAGCAGGAGCTTATAAGTTAGATCAATATATTCCTAGTCAAGAGGTTCGATTTGTAGCAAATGAAAATTATTTTGAAGGAAAACCGAAGATTGAGCACTTTATTTATAAAATTACAAAGGGTGATACGAAGTTACAACAATTTCAAGCAGGAGAAGTAGATTATGATGGTTTTACGACAAACGTGGAGACCATTGAGCAATTAAAAGATTTAGGTTTTGCTAATATTAATGTGTATACAGGAAGCTCTTATGGCTACATTAAAATGAATTATAAGAAGCCATACTTTAAAGATAAACGTGTCCGCCAAGCATTTATTTACGGATTAGAGCGTCAAAAGGTTATTGATACGTATTTCCAAGGATATGCGTCACTCGTTAATGTACCGATTACGCCAGTTTCATGGGCGTATACAGAAGAGGGCATTAATAAATATGAGTATAACTTAGAGAAGGCGAAGAAATTACTGGATGAGGCTGGATGGAAAGCGGGTTCGGATGGAATTCGTGAAAAAGATGGACAAAAATTGAAAGTAAGTTATTTTGCCTCATCAGCAAGTAAAATAAATGATGTAATGATTCCTGTGATGAAAGAAGATTATAAAAAGTTGGGTATAGAGTTTAACCCAGAATATATGGACTTTAATACGATGATTTCAAAAGTGATAAAAGGTGATTATGATTTAGCGATGGTATCTACGCCAATGATTGATGATCCGAGCGGAACGATTGAAGAGTTTGTTTCAACAAGTAAACGAAATTATGATGGATATTATAATCCGAAAGTAGATGAATTAGCTAAGCAAGCATTAGAAACGTTGGATATTGAAAAGCGAAAAGAAATTTATAAAAAGTTATATCAAGAATTAAGCGAAGACCCGCCTGTAATCTTCTTGAATAATAGCAAAGTGGTGTCTGCACATAATGCACGAATTCAAGGATTACAAGAAGATAACTATAACGGTATTTTATTAAGTTTACCTAAATTAAAGATAGAATAGAAATTTTCGAAATATTTATTTAGAAAGAATTGACAAAATATAACTGACGATATAAGCTAATAACCATAAAGTCTACCGGAAAGGTCGGAATAGGATTGTTACCCCTCAAAAACATCTATTTTTTACGATTAAAACCGACTTTTCCGATTGACTATAAAATGTTGCTGTGGGAGGCATACATAAGGCAAGCAGTTCATAAGGTTTAATTATTAAAAAAAGTTAGGGTGGGGACAATGAAGAAAAAGACAAAAAAATGGGCTGGTGTATTTTCAGTATTACTGAGTAGTTCGCTTGTGTTATCTGCTTGTGGGGGACAGGAAGATACGGCTTCTACAGAACCAGTAAAAAAGCAGGATTTAAAAGACTCTAAGATTGAATCAATTCCAGCTACAGATAAAAAGAAAAGTCCAGAGAAAGCAAATCAGCGAAAAGATACGTTTATTACAGCCATTTCTAAGCCAGGGGGAGTTTTCCTTCCATATTTCCAAGATAATGGTTGGGATGGAAATGTAACGTCTGTTATTTTTGCGTCACTAGTAACAACAGACAAACAAAGTAAACCTATTCCGGACCTTGCAGAAAAATGGGATATTTCTGCTGACCAGTTAACATATACATTCCATTTACGTAAAAATTTAAAATTTAGTGATGGGTCGCCTTTAACAGCGGATGACGTAGCATTTACATTAACACTACTTCATGATAAAGCGTATGAAGGTGGATTGGATATTGCTCAGTATGCTGTTAAAGGCGGGAAGGAATATAAAGAAGGAAAAGCAACTTCTATTGAAGGAATTCAAGTTGTTGATCCACAGACAATTAAAATTACGACTGAAAAAGTTAATTCACAGGCGCTAACTAATTTAGGTGGCCCAGTACTATCAAAAGCTTATTATGGAAAAGATTATAAACAAAATACAAGTTTAGACTATTTAAAAGCATTATATGGGCAACCAATTGCAGCGGGTCCATATAAATTTGAAAAATATGTTCCAGGTCAAGAAGTACGCTTCGTTGCTAACGAAAATTATTATGCAGGTAAACCAAAAATCAAAAACTTTATTTACAAAATCACATCAGGTGATACTGGATTCCAATTATTCCAAACAGGTGAACTGGACTATAGTGGATTTAGAGCAAATCCTGAGAATATAGACCAATTAAAAGGATTAGAGTTTGCAAATATTAATCTTGAATCATCAAGTGATATTGCTTATATCTATGTAAATAATAAGAAATCGTATTTGAAGGATAAGAAGGTACGTCAAGCACTTACTTATGGATTAGACCGTAAGAAGTATGTGGATACAGCTTTACAAGGATATGGATCTGTTGCTAACGTACCAATTGCGCCAGTTTCATGGGCATATACAGAAGAAGGTATTAATAAATATCCACATGACGTAGAAAAGGCTAAAAAATTATTGGATGAGGCTGGCTGGAAAGTAGGTTCTGACGGGGTTCGTGAAAAAGATGGTCAAAAACTAAAATTAACATATTACGCATCAAATACAGGTAAGACAAATGATATCTTTATTCCAATTGCAAAAGAAAGTTACAAAGAAATCGGTGTTGAATTAAATCCAGAGTTGATGGACTTTAATACGATGCTTTCAAAAGTAGGAAAAGGTGACTACGATTTAGCGGCAGTTTCAACACCAGGAATTAGTGATCCAAGTGAAGTTGTAAGTGATTACTTATCAACTAATCCAAAAAGTGATACGGGTTATAACAACCCGAAAGTAGATGACTTGATTGTAAAAGGTATAGGGACGACAGATATTGAAAAACGTAAAGCAATTTATAAAGAACTGTATAAAGAGTTAAGTGATGATCCACCAGTTATTTTATTAAACTATCGTAAACTACTTTATGCTCATAATGCACGTATAAAAGGAATTGATCCAGAAAAGTACGATAGCATTAGTTCCAACTTACCAGTGTTATCTATTGAACAATAAGGGTTGACCTAAATAATAGAAGGCGTTTTTTCATACAGCGATGGAATAGTAGCTGTTTTGAAAAAATGTTCTTCTATTTTTAAGTAAATAGGATTGGGGAGACAAAAGGTGAAAACATATATCGTTCGTAGGTTCCTTCAAATGATCCCTACATTGTTTGGTACATCTATTATTATTTTTTTCTTATTTGCACTTTTGCCGGGGGATTATATTGATTCAAATCCAAAGTTAACACCAGAGAGAGCTCAAGAGTTAAGGGAATTGTATGGCTTAAACAAACCAATTATTGAAAGATATTTTCAATGGTTAGTGAATGCTTTGCATGGTGATTTTGGATTTTCTCTACAGTATCAAGAACCTGTAACTTCATTACTTAATAAATTTATTTGGAATACATTTATCGTTGCTGTTGCAGCTTTATTTTTCACTTGGATTATTGCTCTTATTATTGGGGTTATTTCTGCAACAAAGCAGCACTCTTGGTTTGATAGATTGGTAACAATCGGTGTCTTTGCAGCAATGTCATTTCCATCATTCTTTATCGGATTATTTTTAATTAAATTATTAGCAGTTGATTTAAAGTTATTACCTATTGGTGGCATGATTGATATTGGGAGTAACTCAACAGGAATAGCATACATATTAGAAGTATTACGTCATATGATTCTACCTGTATTTATTTTAACGCTTCTTGGTGTAGGATCATTAACACGATATTTTAGAACAAGCATGTTGGATGTTGTTAGGCAAGATTATATTCGTACTGCTCGTGCAAAAGGTTTAAAAGAAAGAACCGTTATTTATAAACATGCATTGAAAAATGCAATTTTGCCAGCAATTACATTACTTGCTTTTGAATTACCTGGTTTATTTTCAGGAGCGATTATTATTGAACAGATTTTTAATTGGCCAGGGATTGGGAGTATTCAATTAGAAGCATTAAACTTCCGTGATTATACGGTATTAATGGCCTTTACAATGTTTCTTTCTTGTTTAACAATTATGGCTAATTTCTTAGCTGATATTGTATATGCGTTTGTTGATCCAAGAATTCGATTGAAGTAAGGGGGGAAAGATATGGAGACTATTACACCAATAATAGAGAAAAAGAAAGAACGAAAAAAGAGAAATGAATCATCACCATGGCGCCAAGCGTATAAAAAAATTAAGAAAAATAAGATGGCACTGTGTGGCTTATACGTTTTAATATTTATGTTTTTATTTAGTTTTATCGGTCCAATCTTTTCGCCGTATGCTGATGGGAAAGTACAAGTAACACAAATTAATAAACCACCCAGCCTGTCACATTGGCTTGGAACAGACCAGTTGGGACGGGATATTTTAACTAGACTTATGCAAGCAGGGCGTATTTCATTAACAATTGGTTTAGCGTCGATGCTATTATCCGTTATACTAGGAGCTTTATTAGGAGCAATTGCTGGTTTTTATCGAGGGGTTGTAGATCATTTAATTATGCGTGTTGCGGATGTGTTAATGTCCATTCCGGGATTACCGCTACTTATTATAATGGGAGCAATTTTATCAGAATGGAAATTACCATCGGAATACCGTTTATATGTTGTAATGATTATTTTAAGTTTAGTAGGATGGCCAGGACTTGCCCGGCTTGTGAGAGGACAAATTTTAACATTGCGGGAGCAAGCCTTTATGCAAGCAGCAGATGTATTAGGATTAAAGGATTCTCGGAAAATTATTCATCATTTAATTCCTAACGTCTTTCCGTTGCTTATTGTTGTAGCAACTTTGGGTGTTGCAGGTTCAATTTTGAGTGAGTCCGCACTAAGTTACTTAGGTCTCGGAGTCGTCCCACCTACACCATCATGGGGGAATATGATTAGCGCAGCTAACTCGTTAATTGATTTCCAAAAGCGTCCGTGGTTATGGATTCCGCCTGGTTTTGCAATCTTTATAACAGTTGTATCCATTAATTTACTTGGTGATGCACTTCGTGATGCGTTAGATCCAAAGATGAGACGGTAGGTGAGAAGGTATGAGTAAAGCGGTAGTAGAGCTGAAAGACTTACAAACACACTTTCAGACAGAAGAAGGGACAGTAAAAGCTGTGAATCACGTTAGTTTTACAGTTCGAGAAGGTGAAACTGTTTGTGTTGTAGGTGAATCGGGTTGCGGGAAAAGTGTAACAGCTTTATCCATTATGGGACTTATTGCTGAATCAGGCAGTGTAGTAGGTGGGGATATTTTATATGAAGGAAAAAGTCTTTTAGGAATGAAAGAGAAAGAGCTTCGTAGTTTACGAGGAAATGATATTGCGATGATTTTCCAAGAGCCGATGACATCGCTAAATCCTGTCTTCACTGTAGGTGAACAAATTGTAGAGACGTTAAGAGAGCATGAATTACTTAGTAAAAATGAAGCATATAAGAAGGCAATTGAGTTAATTCGTAAAGTCGGCATAGCTCGTGCGGATGAAATCGTCCACTCTTATCCGCACGAACTGAGTGGTGGAATGTTACAACGTATTATGATTGCTGTTGCACTTAGTTGTAATCCTAAGTTATTAATTGCTGATGAACCGACAACGGCTCTTGATGTTACAATTCAAGCTCAAATATTAGATTTATTAAGACAAGTAAAAGAGGAATTTAAAACATCAATTTTATTAATTACACATGATTTAGGCGTTGTAGCTGAGATGGCTGATTACGTTGTCGTTATGTATGGTGGGAAAGTGATTGAAGAAGCACCAGTACTAGAGATATTCCAAAATCCGAAACACCCGTATACGAAGGGCTTGTTGAAATCAAAACCAGTGATGGGAAAACGAATAGATAAACTATATTCTATTCCAGGGCAAGTTCCTAATTTAGTTGGTTTGGATGAATTTTGCTACTTTAGCGGTCGTTGTGAGCATTGTATGGAAATATGTAAAGAAGAAGCGCCAAATCTGAATGTACATGATGAAAATCATAAAGTAGCTTGTTGGTTATATGAGGAGCGTGCGGAACAATGAGTGAACCATTATTAGAAGTAAAAAACTTAAAAACATATTTTCCGATTAAAGGCGGCATATTTAGTAGAACGGTTGGACATGTAAAAGCAGTTGATGGAGTAAGTTTTACTATTAATAAAGGGGAAGTGTTCGGTCTCGTTGGTGAATCAGGAAGCGGAAAAACGACGATAGGAAAAACAATTTTACGTCTCGTTCAAAAAACGGAGGGAGAAGTGAAGTTTAAAGGACACGATGTTCATTCTTTATCAAAAGAGGAATTGAGAAAACATCGTCCTAATATGCAGCTTGTGTTTCAAGATCCATTTAGCTCATTAAATCCGAGAATGAGAATTGGAGAAGCACTTGGCGAGCCGATGTTGGCTCACGGACTAGCGACGAAAGAAAATGTTCGTGAAAAAGTGACAGAAGTATTAGAGTTATGTGGTTTAGCCCCATATCATATTGACCGGTACCCTCATGAGTTTTCTGGTGGACAACGTCAGCGTATCGTTATCGCAAGAGCAATGGTATTAAATCCAGAATTTATTGTAGCTGACGAACCTGTGGCAGCACTAGATGTATCTATTCAAGCACAGATCATTAATTTATTTAGTGAGTTACAGGAGAAAAAGGGACTATCTTATTTGTTCATTTCACATGATTTAAGCGTAGTAGAGCACTTATGTACGAAAATTGGAATTATGTATTTAGGAACGATTGTGGAAACAGCGCCGCGTGATGAGTTATTTACGAACCCACTTCATCCGTATACAAAAGCATTGTTATCAGCTGTGCCAATACCAGATCCAACAGTGAAGCGAGAGCGGATTATACTAGAGGGTGATATTCCAAGTCCAGCAAATCCACCTTCGGGTTGTCGCTTTCATACACGTTGCCCGTTTGCAACAGATATTTGTAAACAAACGGTACCAGAATTCCGTAATGTTGGTGAAGAGCATTTTGTTGCTTGTCATCATGTATAAAAGAAAAGGACCCTTTCAAATTGAAAGAGTCCTTTTTTTATTTACTAGATGAAGTTTGTTTCAATACAAATTTCTCGATTGCGTGAGCAACCCCATGCTCATTATTTGTTAATGTTACGACATCACATAGTTTTTTTACATCTTCTTCAGCATTTCCCATTGCAACTGATAAGCCAGCTACTTGTAACATTGGCACATCATTAAAGTTGTCCCCGATTGCAATAGTATCTTCAATTGGTATATTGAGATAAGCAGCCATTTCTTGTAGACCGTTCCCTTTATGACCGTGCTTATCCATAATTTCTACATTAGTAGGAGCTGATGCGGTAACTGAAATATCAGTGTCTTCTTGTAACATGCTTAATAGCTGTGCACGATGCGCTGCATTAAATGTCAAAATGAAGAATTTAGATATTTCTAATTCTGGATTATTTACAACATCTTCGATTTTTTGAAAATCAGTAATTAAGTTTGATTTCTTTTGTTTTTCTGTAATTCTTTCAAGTTCTTCAAGTGTAACATCTAGTGCATGCTTGTTTTCTTCGAACGCTTGCATGACTTGATCTTGCCATGTATATGGAGAATAAACTCCTTTATTCGTATATAGCTTATAAGGAAAACCTTCAGATTCTAGTAATTTTGCAAGCTTGTATACTTTATCATTTTGTAAACAACGCGAGTTAATTACTTTTCCATCCACATAAACAATTGCCCCATTGCTCGCTCCAACTGGAAGAGATAGTTTATATTCTTCCAATAATTTCAAAGCATCCTCTTTTGCACGACCAGAACAAATCATGACTATATGACCAGCCTCTTTTGCAGTTTGGATAGCTTGTAAGTTCTCTTTGGAGATTTCAAGATTAGATGATAGTAGCGTACCATCCATATCTAATGCGATTAATTTCAAAATGACCACCTCTTTGCTTTTATTATACATAGTTATATAGAGGAAACATATAAACTTATCTTGGAAAAATCGTATTTTATCTCGCGTGAACCGTCAGTAAAAATTTGATAGGCGTCATCTTATTACTTTGAATATGCACTTTAATTTGTAACAAAAATAGAGGTAGGTATGAAGGTATTTCGTTATATGACTGTAATATTACAATAACATTACAAACTTCAACTTAGTAGAAAGTGCATTAAAATAGGGTTTTTAAGGGTGTTTATAAAAAAACGTAAAAAAAGTGTAATAAAATTTACGTAATTATATTGCAACGTAACAATAGTTATGTTACATTAATGTTACAAACGTTACGTTAATAACTTTAATGTAACGCTAACATAAAAACTATGAAATAAACATTTCTTAGAAATTACATATAGATAACTTATTAAAAAGGAGGATACATAAAATGAAAGAGCAAGTATTACAAGTAACAAAAGGTGACTTCGTAGGATCAGCAAGTGGAGCAGTAGTATTAACAGCATTAATCGTATTTCTATCAAGCGTATTAGTATAATAGAAGCTTTGTAACAAAAAACAAATGAAGGGAGAATGAAAGATATGAAAGAGCAAGTATTACAAGTAACAAAAGGTGATTTCGTAGGATCAGCAAGTGGAGCGGTAGTATTAACGGCATTAATCGTATTTCTATCAAGCGTATTAGTATAATAAAAGTTTTGTAATAAAAGAAAAAAGAGAGGAGAATGCAAAATGAAAGAGCAAGTATTACAAGCAACAAAAGGTGACTTCGTAGGATCAGCAAGTGGAGCAGTAGTATTAACGGCATTAATCGTATTTCTATCAAGCGTATTAGTATAATAAAAGTTTTGTAATAAAAGAAAAAGAGAGGAGAATGCAAAATGAAAGAGCAAGTATTACAAGTAACAAAAGGTGACTTCGTAGGATCAGCAAGTGGAGCAGTAGTATTAACGGCATTAATCGTATTTCTATCAAGTGTATTAGTATAATAGAAGTTTTAAATCTTACAAAATGAAAGGAGAATGAGGAATATGAACAGTGAACAAGTGTTACAAGTAACAAAAACAGATTTATTAGGATCATTAGGTGGAGCGGTAGTATTAACATCATTTATTTTATTCCTTGCAAATGTATTAGTATGAGATATATAAATACAATCATTCAAAAAAAATAAAGACTCTAGCATATTAGTAAGTAGTTAATATGTTGGGGTCTTTTTTGTTTTCCTCTCATATATATCTTCAAGTATTAATATTCCCTCCGTCATGTAAAGAGAAAAAAGTCGAATTTTATATGTAAGAAAAAAAGAGGAATTTGACAGAAAAGATAGAAAATTTTAAAGGTCAGAATTTGTTAGCTTGCTAACTAATTTCTATTAATTGATGTTGGAAGCGTTTTCGGTTGGTTTTAAGTATGGACCATTTAATCTATTTACAGGGGGATGAGGATTTTATGAAACAAAAATCTATGGATACGCTAGCTGCACAAATGGAGGACTTTTTTCCGGTACGTGATGTAGATCATTTGGAATTTTACGTAGGAAATGCAAAGCAATCAAGTTATTACCTTGCGAGAGCATTCGGTTTCAAAATTGTGGCTTACTCTGGATTAGAAACTGGTAACCGTGAAAAGGTATCTTATGTTCTTGTGCAAAAAAATATGCGTTTTGTTGTGTCTGGAGCTTTAAGTAGCGATAATCGTATCGCAGAATTTGTAAAGACACATGGTGATGGTGTAAAAGATGTTGCTTTACTTGTTGACGATGTTGACAAAGCATACTCGGAAGCTGTGAAACGTGGTGCCGTCGCGATTGCTCCACCTGTGGAATTAACAGACGAGAACGGTACATTGAAAAAAGCAGTTATTGGTACGTATGGTGATACAATTCACACGCTTGTAGAGCGTAAAAATTATAAAGGAACATTTATGCCAGGATTCCAACAGGTGGAGTTTAATATTCCATTTGAAGAGTCAGGTTTAATTGCTGTAGACCACGTAGTTGGTAATGTTGAGAAAATGGAAGAATGGGTTAGCTATTATGAGAATGTTATGGGCTTTAAACAAATGATTCATTTTGATGATGACGATATTAGTACAGAGTATTCAGCATTAATGTCGAAAGTTATGACAAATGGAAGTCGTATTAAGTTCCCTATTAACGAGCCAGCAGATGGAAAGAGAAAATCGCAAATTCAAGAATATCTAGAATTCTATAATGGAGCAGGTGTACAACATCTTGCTTTATTAACAAGCGATATCGTTAAAACAGTGGAAGCGCTTCGTGAAAATGGCGTGGAGTTTTTAGATACACCTGATACTTATTATGATGAGTTAAGTGCGCGAGTTGGGAAGATTGATGAAGAAATTGATAGGTTAAAAGAATTAAAGATTTTAGTAGATCGCGATGAGGAAGGATACTTACTACAAATCTTTACGAAACCAATTGTAGATCGTCCAACTTTATTTATTGAAATTATTCAACGTAAAGGTTCTCGCGGATTTGGAGAAGGGAACTTTAAAGCATTATTTGAATCAATTGAAAGAGAACAGGAACGTCGCGGAAACTTATAAGATTTGTATCCACCAGCAAAAGTCTCTTTGCTGGTGGAAATTTCATTTTTATAGGGAGGAATCATGATGAAATTTGTTACATTTCGTCTTCCTTCGAAAGAAATGCGAGCTGGATGGCTTGAAGGTGACAAAGTAATTGATATGAATCTTGCTAGCGATGGAAAATTACCTTCTTCTATGTTCGCCTTTTTAGAGAAAGCGGATGAGTATGTAGAAGTATTGCGTAATATGGAGAATCCGGAAAAGGGTATATATTCCTTAGAGGAAGTGCAATTAGCGGCGGCAATTCCTAATCCGAGTAGTATTCGGGATTTTTACGCGTTTGAACAGCATGTAAAAACGGCCCGCGGCCGGAGAGGGCTAGAGGTTGTACCTGAATGGTACGATATCCCGGTTTTTTATTTTACGAACCATCGTGCTGTAATTGGTCCAGATGATTTTGTAATTGGTCCGAAGAAATCTAAAAAGCTTGATTATGAGTTAGAGATCGCTTGCGTAATTGGGAAAGAAGGAAGAAATATTTCTCGTGAGCAAGCAGAGGAATACATTTTTGGTTATTGTATTATGAACGACTGGAGTGCAAGGGACTTACAAGCAACAGAAATGAAGGTAGGACTTGGTCCAGCAAAAGGAAAAGATTTTGCAACTTCATTAGGAGCGCACCTTGTTACGAAAGAGGAATTGGATGTTTATCGTAACGGTGACCATTATGAGTTAGAGATGACTGCTCATGTAAATGGAAAGCTATTATCAAAGGGGAACTTCCAAGATATTTACTATACATTTGCTGAAATGATTGAACGTGCTTCGGAAGACGTTACGTTATATCCAGGCGATGTGATTGGTTCTGGGACAGTAGGAACAGGTTGTGTTTTAGAACTGGGTACGGAAGAGTGGCTGCAAGATGGGGATGTTGTAGAACTTACGATTACTGGTTTAGGTACGTTACGTAATACGGTCAAAAAAGAAATGGAAGCAGGTGATGGGCATGTTTTATCGTCACATGGGGGAGCTACCTCATAAACGACATGTACAATTCCGTAAAAAAGATGGGTCGCTTTATCGCGAACAGGTAATGGGAACAAAAGGTTTTTCTGGTACGCAATCTATTTTGTACCATCATTATATGCCAACGGAAGTAGGTCATGCGGCATTATCTCATTCTTGTCAGTTGCAGTATGAAGAAGATGTAGCTCTTGCTCATCGTCATTTTCGCACGAAAGAAAATAAAAAAACTGGCGATGCAGTAAGCGGAAGGAATTTTATGCTTGGGAATGAGGATTTATTAATTGGAGTAGTGGCTCCGACAGAAAAAATGGACTATTTCTACCGTAATGGTGATGGTGATGAAATGTTATTTGTTCATTACGGAACAGGGAAAATTGAAACGATGTTTGGAACGATTCACTATCGAAAAGGTGATTATGTAACAATCCCAATTGGAACGATTTATCGTGTTATTCCAGATGAAGGAGAGACTAAGTTTCTTGTTGTAGAGGCAAATAGTCAAATCACAACGCCGCGTCGTTATCGGAATGAATATGGACAATTGTTAGAGCATAGTCCGTTTTGTGAGAGAGATATTCGTGGTCCTGAAAAATTAGAGACGTATGATCAAAAAGGTGAGTTTGTCGTAATGACAAAGTCGCGAGGCTATATGCATAAACATGTTTTAGGGCACCATCCGTTAGATGTTGTTGGTTGGGATGGCTATTTATATCCGTGGGTCTTTAATGTAGAGGACTTTGAACCAATCACAGGTCGTATTCATCAGCCACCTCCAGTACATCAAACGTTCGAAGGTCACAATTTCGTTATTTGTTCTTTCGTACCACGTTTATACGACTATCATCCAGAATCTATTCCGGCACCATATTATCATAGTAACGTGAATAGTGATGAAGTACTGTACTATGTAGAAGGAAACTTTATGAGCCGGAAAGGTGTGGAAGAAGGTTCTATTACACTTCATCCGAGCGGAATTCCTCATGGGCCGCATCCTGGGAAAACAGAGGGAAGTATAGGGAAGAAAGAAACACTTGAACTAGCTGTTATGATAGACACGTTCCGTCCGCTTCGTATTGTAAAGCAAGCACGTGAAACAGAAGATGAAAAATATATGTATAGCTGGATTGAAGAAGGTTCACATACTGTGAAATAGGTAAAAAGAGGCATGCTCAATAAGTGAGCATGCCTCTTTTGTGGAATCGACATGTATAATAATACCAAAAAAAATTACGGAAAGACATATAGAAACAACGATAAGGATATTGTATGTTCCGAAAGATTTCTACTTATTTCGACAAAAGTATTGACTGGGGAAAATGCAATGAGTAAAATAAAAAGCGAATTAAAAATTTTCAGAAAATTTAAAACTTGGAGGAGCATGCTATGAAGCAAATTTTTCAAAAGAAGCCTATTGCAAAGCTAATGCAAGAGAGTAAGCAAAAGACGTTAGCAAGAACATTGGGTGCATTGGATTTAACTATGCTTGGAATCGGGGCAATTGTTGGAACAGGTATTTTTGTTCTAACGGGCGTGGTAGCAGCAAAACATTCTGGACCAGCTATTATATTATCATTTGCGATAGCCGCGTTAGCCTGTGCCTTTGCTGCATTTTGTTATGCTGAATTCGCTTCTTCAGTTCCTGTCTCAGGCAGTGTGTATACGTACACATATGCGACGATGGGAGAGGTATTCGCATTTTTAATTGGATGGGACTTAATGCTTGAGTATTTACTCGCTACATCTGCTGTAGCAAACGGTTGGTCCGCTTATTTTCAATCTTTATTAAAGGGATTTGGGATCCATATTCCTACCATTCTCTCCTCGGCCCCTGGTACAGGAAAGGGTGGAATAATTGATTTGCCTGCGGTTCTAATTATTTTAGTAATGACAGTTCTTTTATCTAGAGGTGTTCGTGAAAGTGCACGAATAAATAACATTATGGTGTTTATTAAATTAGCGGTTGTTCTCATATTTATCTTTGCTGGTTTTAATTATGTAAAACCTGAAAATTGGACACCTTTTATGCCGTTTGGCTTAGATGGTGTAATGGCTGGAGCTGCTACAGTGTTTTTTGCATTCATAGGGTTTGATGCAGTTTCAACGGCAGCAGAAGAAGTGAAACGTCCACAACGTGATTTACCAATTGGCATTATTGCATCTTTATTAATTTGTACGGTTCTTTATATTGTTGTTTCACTTATTTTGACAGGAATTGTTCCATACGGACAGTTAAATATATCAGATCCAGTTGCTTTTGCACTTCAATTTATTGGACAAGATAGTTTAGCGGGAGTAATTTCAGTAGGAGCAATTACAGGAATCACAACAGTAATGTTAGTTATGATGTATGGGCAAGTACGTGTTTCGTATGCAATGAGTAGAGATGGATTATTGCCGAAGCGCCTTGCTAAAGTCCATCCAAAATTTAAAACACCATTTTTAAATACATGGACAACAGGAATTATTGCAGCACTTATTTCAGGATTAATAGATTTAAATGTGTTAGCGCATCTTGTAAATATGGGGACTTTATCAGCCTTTGCACTTGTAGCTGTTGCTGTTATTGTAATGAGAAGAACTCATCCGGATTTACCAAGAGCATTTAAGGCACCGCTTGTACCATTTTTACCAGCATTAACGGTGATTTTTTGTTTATATTTAATGCTTCAGTTATCCGGAACTGCTTGGATTAGTTTTGGGGTATGGATGGTTATCGGTATTGCGGTTTACTTCTTATATAGCCGAAAACATAGTGCTTTAAATAATAGTAAAGACGAAGAAGATGCAGCAAATTTATAAGTTAAAAAATCCATTCTAATTCTGTTAGGATGGATTTTTTATTCTGAAAATTTACATTTTTCTGATTGTGTATATAATATAATTGTTGGGGAACTGAGGGGGGAATGTATGAAAAATACGTGGCGTGAGTTAAGGGAGATGGACCGAAACATATGGATTCGGTTTATTGGCGAAACGTTAAATGGAATTGCAATGATGATGTTGATGCCTTTTTTTGCCCTATATTTAAAAGATAAGGTGGATTCGTTATTGGAAGTAGGGGTTATTATGGCACTTTCTCCGATTGCCGCAAGTTTCGGTTCTCTTCTTGGTGGGAGGATTGCTGATATATATGGAAGAAAGCCAATAATGATTTTTTCAATGGTGAGTAATGCTTTGTTCATGCTAGGTTTTTTATTTATAGAAGGATTTATTCCTTATGCTATTTTATCTATTTTTTTAGGGCTCAGTAATTCATTGTTCCATCCCGCTGCATCAGCAATGGTTGCGGATGTAACAGCACCTGAAAAAAGAACAGAAGCATATGGTTTATTACGAATGGGGCACAATATAGGTGCTGCAATTGGCCCGATAATGGGTGTTTCAGTAGTTATGTTGTCGAAGAACCTTGTGTTTATTATTGCCTCGTCTACGATGTTATTTTATGCATTACTTGTATTCATTCTTATTCAAGAGACAATGCCAAAGAGTGCGAATAAAGAAGAAAATAAAGAAAAGGAATCAGAGGCGGTTTGGAAAATTGTAATGAGAGATAAGGCACTAATGATTTATTTGTTAGCAGGTATCATTATTTCGATGGGATTTTCTCAAACAGAGGGCATGTTACCGCTGCACTTTGATAATGAAATGAAAGGCATTTTTGGAACTAACAATCCATATCCATATTTAATGGCTTTAAATGGACTATTAGTTGTGTTGTTCCAATTTCAAATTTCAAAATGGGCCACAGATAAACCTGTCGGAAAGACGATGTTATATGGTGCATGTTTGTTCGGAGTTGGTTTGTTCTTTATAGGATGGTTACCGAAGTGGTTTGGAGAATTTGATGCAAATGCTACGATTATTTTAATAACGTTGCTGTTCGTTTATGCTATATATACGTTAGGTGAGATGATTATGTCGCCTGTACAGATGACGTTTGTAGCGAATTTGGCCCCTGAGCACTTGAGAGGGACTTATATGGGAGCTGCCAGTT
Organism: Bacillus sp. BB51/4; assembly: GCF_008368845.1. Lineage (NCBI taxonomy): Bacteria > Bacillati > Bacillota > Bacilli > Caryophanales > Bacillaceae > Bacillus > Bacillus sp. BB51/4. The sequence continues at coordinate 13,938 of NZ_QOSC01000002.1, read as the reverse complement.
TGCAGTGGATTACAGGAGGCGCATTCGGTCCACTTCTGGGCGGTTTTTTATTGGATCGATTACTTGGCCACTTTCTATTTACAATTTTAGCTGTAGGATGTGTAGTTGCAGGTATTGTATATGTTTCTTTAGATCGTCTCGTTGAGCAAAGGCAAAAAGGCACACTGACCAAACAATCTTCTTAATGAGTAGATGACATACACAAAAAGGGGATTTCTACATATTTTAGGTACATAACTAGATTGGATTACAATTTTATCCCGCTATTTGTGGGCAGTAAGACTTCCACCTCAAAATTCGGCGGGAGATAACTGTCCGATTGGTGCGGGCTGATAATTAGTGGGGATGGCCCCTCGTTAATTAAATTTTCACTGTATTTTAGAATTTAATTTTGTATATTTATGAAGAAAGTTAAGTAGAAAAAGTATAGAAAACCAATAAGTGGTGTCATTTAATTATTTGTGGAAGTTACATTTTATTTCAAATAGGAACTACCTATTTTTATAAAAAGTGCTAAAATAGAAAAATGAAAACAATTGGTTAGGGTGATTTCAGTGACAAAAATTAAATTAGGTTTATTATATGGTGGAAAATCAGCTGAGCATCAAGTTTCGCTACAAACGGCTCTTGCTGCTATTAAAGCATTAAATCAAGATAAATTCGAGATTCATCCAATTTATATTACAGAACAAGGTCAGTGGGTGCGCGGTGAGCGTATTGAAGGTGAAGTAACAGATGTTGAAGTTCTAAAAATGAGCGGCGCAGAAAATGCGATTTCTCCGTTATCATTAAGCACAGAAATCATTCCATCTGCAGCTTCTGAGGAAAATGCTATCGACGTTATTTTCCCATTATTACATGGACCAAATGGTGAAGATGGAACGGTTCAAGGATTATTAGAATTAATGAACATTCCCTATGTAGGAAATGGTGTTCTAGCATCTGCTGCTGGTATGGATAAAGTTGTTATGAAAAACATCTTCGCAGAAGCTGGATTGAAACAAGCGAAGTATGCATCGTTTATTCGTAGTGCATGGGAAAAAGATTATGAAACAGCATATGAAAAAGTAGAAGAAGTTTTAGGATATCCTTGCTTCGTAAAACCAGCAAACCTTGGTTCAAGTGTTGGCATTAATAAGTGTAAAAATCGTGAAGAGCTTGAGAATGCATTTGAAGAGGCATTCCAATTTGACCGCAAAATTATTGTAGAAGAAAATATTGTTGGACGTGAAGTAGAAGTTGGTGTATTAGGTAATGATGAACCGAAATGTTCAGTTGTAGGTGAAATCGTACCGAAAAAGGACTTCTATGATTATAAGTCGAAATATATCGATGGCGATACAGCATTAATTATTCCGGCTGAAATGACAGAAGAAGAGTCTAATGTCATTAAGCGAGATGCAATTATTGCATTCCAATCGTTAGATAGTGCTGGCTTAACAAGAGCTGATTTCTTCTTAACGAAAGATGGAGAAGTATATATTAACGAAGTGAATACGATGCCAGGGTTTACGCCGTTTAGTATGTTCCCTCTACTATGGCAACATACTGGATTACCGTATCCGGAATTAATTGAAGAGCTAATTCGTTTAGCGATTGAGCGTCACGAAGAAAAACAAAAAATTAAATATACAATCTAACAAAAAAGGAGGAAGCACTATTCGCAGGAATAGTGCTTCCTCTATGTAAGGAGTGTTCTCATGATAAATCGAACGTTAAAACAAGTAGAACAGATGGTAAATGGTACGGGATTAGCAGAGCAATATGAGGGAATTACTATACAAGGAGTGTCTATTGATACGAGAAAAATCGAAAAAGGCAACCTATATGTTCCGATTCAAGGTGAACGTTTCGATGGACATGCTTTTGTAGATAAAGCCGTTGAAAATGGAGCTGTGGCGACATTATGGATGAAAGATGTAGCAAATCCACCTGAGAATCTTCCCGTTATTTTTGTGGAAGACACGTTATCAGCATTACAAATGTTAGCGAAAAACTATCGCAATCAATTGGATGTGAAAGTTATTGGTGTGACAGGGAGTAACGGTAAAACATCTACAAAAGATATTGTAACAAGTCTTCTTGCGACTAAATTCAAAGTTCAAAAAACAGAAGGAAACTTTAATAACCATATCGGGTTACCTCTTACTATTTTAAACTTAGAAGAAAATACAGAAGTAGCTGTATTAGAAATGGGTATGTCAAGCCGAGGGGAAATTGAATTCTTATCTAAGTTAGCTCGTCCAAATGCAGCTATCATTACGAACATTGGTGAGGCACATTTAATGGACTTAGGCTCTCGTGAGGCAATTGCTGAAGCGAAATTAGAAATTGTGACAGGATTACAAGAAGGTGGAGTGTTCGTATATAACGGAGATGAGCCATTATTAACAAATCGTGTTCCTGAAATGAATTTAATAGCTGAAAAAGTTACTTTTGGTGATGCTAGAGCAAATGATTACTATCCAACGACTGTAACATTACAGGCAACTGGGACACATTTTAAAATGAATAGAGAAGAAAATATTTCATTCTACTTACCAGTATTGGGGAAACATAATGTGTATAATACGCTTGCTTCAATGGCAATTGCAAAACATTTTGGTGTAACATGGGAAGAAATGAAACAAGGTTTAGTAACACTTCAAATGACGGGCATGCGTATGGAAATTGTAAAAACGGATAGTGGATTAACAATTATCAATGATGCTTATAATGCAAGTCCGACAGCTATGGAAGCAGCATTCCACTTAATGAACGGTTTAGATGGATTTGCTAAGAAGATCGTTGTACTCGGTGATATGTTAGAGCTTGGAAATCAAGAAGTACAGTTTCATTATGAAGTCGGTAAATTAATCGATCCAGCAAAAATTGCATATGTGTTCACATATGGTAAATTAGGGGCTCAAATTGCTGAAGGAGCGAAAATTAATTTCCCTATTGAGCGTGTAAAAGCGTATGATAATAAAGAAGAGCTAGTAAAAGAGTTACAAGCAGTAGTTGATGTGAAAGATGTTGTATTAATAAAAGCATCTCGCGGCATGAAATTGGAAGAAGTAATTACGATGTTGAAATAATTGGTGTATATAAATAGGGATGATAGATGCGAAAATAGAAGAAACTTATAATAAGCGCTTACAGTAAATATAAAAAAATAAAAGTGAAGAAAAAAACTCTGAATATGAAAATAAGGTAACAGTTGGGTTTGCTTTTTGCACATACAAAACTTATAATTGATAAAGTGTAATAACGTTTAGAAGTATTTTCGCGAAGAATATACGCCCGTTTATATACGTGAGCATTCAGGAAAAGGGCTTTTCCGCAAATTCGGAAAACGCCTTTTTTTAAATGATAAGTATAGGATAGAAAAGGAGAAGTAACATTGACAACATTTCGAGAATTAGGATTAAGTGAGTCTTTACTACAATCTGTTGAAAGTATGGGCTTTGAAGAGGCTACGCCGATTCAAGCTGAAACAATTCCACATGCATTGCAAGGTAAGGATATTATTGGGCAAGCACAAACAGGTACAGGGAAAACAGCAGCATTCGGATTACCACTATTAGATAAAGTGGATACAAATAAAGAAGCAGTTCAAGGTATTGTTATCGCGCCAACGCGTGAATTAGCAATTCAAGTTGGAGAAGAGCTGTACAAAATTGGTAAACATAAACGCGTTCGTATTTTACCAATCTATGGTGGTCAAGATATTAACCGCCAAATTCGTGCTCTAAAAAAACACCCACACATTATTGTTGGTACGCCGGGTCGTATTTTAGATCATATTAACCGTAAAACACTTCGCTTACAAAACGTAGAGACAGTTGTTCTTGACGAAGCGGATGAAATGTTAAACATGGGCTTCATTGAAGATATTGAAGCGATTTTAACAGATGTGCCAGATACACATCAAACATTATTATTCTCAGCGACAATGCCAGATCCAATCCGTCGTATTGCTGAGCGTTTCATGACTGAGCCTCAACACATTAAAGTAAAAGCAAAAGAAGTAACAATGCCAAACATTCAGCAGTTCTATTTAGAAGTGCAAGAAAAGAAAAAGTTTGACGTGTTAACACGCTTATTAGATATTCAATCTCCAGAGCTTGCAATCGTATTCGGTCGTACAAAGCGTCGTGTTGATGAATTATCAGAAGCATTAAACTTACGCGGTTATGCAGCAGAAGGTATTCACGGTGACTTAACACAAGCGAAGCGTATGTCTGTATTACGTAAATTTAAAGAAGGTGCTATTGAAGTTCTTGTTGCAACAGACGTTGCTGCACGTGGTCTTGATATTTCAGGCGTAACACATGTATATAACTTCGATATCCCACAAGATCCAGAATCATACGTTCACCGTATCGGTCGTACTGGCCGTGCAGGTAAAAAAGGTATTGCAATGTTATTTGTAACACCACGTGAATCAGGACAATTAAAAAATATCGAGCGCACTACAAAACGTAAAGTTGATCGTATGGAAGCACCGACACTTGACGAGGCATTAGAAGGTCAACAACGTTTAATCGCTGAAAAACTTCAAAGCACAATTGAAAATGATAATTTATCATACTACAAGCGTATTGCAGAAGAAATGTTAGAAGAGAATGATTCTGTAACAGTAGTAGCTGCTGCTTTAAAAATGATGACAAAAGAGCCAGATACAACTCCAATCGCTTTAACGTCAGAACCACCAGTTGTTTCAAGAGGTGGCGGTTCTAAAAAACGCGGCGGTAACGGAGGCGGATACCGTGATGGTAACCGTAATCGTAGTCGTGACGGACGCGGCGGTGGCGATGGTCGTAACCGTGATCGCAATCGTGATGGTGGTAGCCGTGGTGGCGATGGCCGTAACCGTGATCGCAATCGTGATGGTGGTAGCCGTGGTCGTAAAGGTGAAGGTCAAGGTCGCCCTGGATCTTCAAATGGACGTGGCGAAAGAAAACATCATAGCCGTCCACAAGCTTAATAAAAAAGAGAATGCCCTTTGCTGGCATTCTCTTTTTTTATTTCTGTAATTGTACATACTACATAATAACTTGTGTAGAAAAGAGGTGCTACATGCTTGTAAGACTTGGATATGTTGCGATGAGTGTACATTTAAAGAATGCATCTCCATCTCAAACGATGACATATGCGCAGTTTCAACGAATTGGTGATCGAGAGGCTGCAATTCGTAAACTCGAAAGAATTGCTAATTCGAATTTAGAAAATTGTTTACGGTTATTAAAGCATAATAAAGGGCATGATATATCTTTCTTTCGGCTTAGTTCCAAGCTTGTTCCTTTAGCGAATCATGAGGAGTTGTTAGAGTGGAACTATATTCGTCCCTTAAAAGAAAATTTAAAAGTACTAGGTGATTACGCTATTCGAATGAATATGCGTATTGATTTTCATCCAGATCATTTCGTTGTGCTGAATTCACCTGAAGAGAATATTTTTAAACAATCTGTAAAGACATTGCAGATGCATAAAAAATTATTAAAAGGTATGGGGATTGAACATAAGCAACGATGCGTATTACATGTGGGTGGAGGTTATAAAGATAAGGAACTCGCATTAGAACGCTTTATAGAAAATTGGTCAAGTGTTCCAAGAAGTATCCAAGAGATGGTCATATTAGAAAATGATGATACGACCTTTTCTTTAGAAGAAACATTGTATTTAGGTGAAAAATTAGATATTCCAGTCGTGTTTGATTTGCATCACCATATGATGAATAATGATCGAGAAGATTGGCATGAAGATTGGGCGCGTGTTGTACATACGTGGGGATCGTCTTTGTTACCAGTGAAAATGCATATTTCTAGTCCTAGAGAGGGAAAAGACCCGAGAGCGCATGCGGACTTTATTGATGTAGATACTTTTTTATCTTTTTTAAAAAAGATAAAGGGAAGTGTTTCGCAAATTGATTGTATGATTGAGGCGAAGAAGAAGGATGAGTCTTTATTTCAACTCATGAGAGATTTAAGTAAACAAACAGATGTAGAAATTGTCGATGGTGCGAGCTTTTATATTAAATAAGCTCTGCACCATCGAATTTTTTTGTTAATAAAGGAGTGCAAATACCACCAATAATCAATCCTGTTAAATGGCTTATAGGGTTAGCGGAGGGATTAAAGAAAGTGAATAGTAGTAATATACATATTATGATTGAAAAAATAGCAATGTCTCCTGGATTGGAAGAACGATATCGACTATACAATAGAAATAATTGTGCACCTAGCAATCCGAAAATACCACCAGATGCCCCGGCATGAATATATTCAAGAGGCATAATGAGATAAGAAGAAATATTTCCAAGAATTCCAGAAAGGAAAAAAATAATGATGAAAGAAAAGTGCCCTAGTTGTTTTTCAATAGAAGAGCCAAGCACAAATAAACAAATACTATTAGAAAGGAAATGTTGTAAGTCTACATGTACAAGTAAGGAAGTTATGAGACGCCACCATTCTCCTTTAGCGATATATTCATTGTAGGATGCCATGGGAAAGAGAAGAAAGTCGCCTAACATAATCGTGACTAATTGTATGAGAAGTAAAGTGATGACGATTGGTTGTAAGGAAATGCGGGCAGAAGGTATTAGCATGTTGTGAGTATCACTCCTTTTGCATCAGAAAGATTCTCTGTTATTCTTACAATATGAAAAAAGAAAGCTAAATAGAAGAAGGGGATTTTGAAATGATTGTAGGGATTGGAATCGATATTATTGAATTGAATCGAATTGAAAAAATGCTAGATGGAAAACTTAAATTTATGGAGCGTATTTTAACTGAAAGTGAACGTAATGTTGCTAAGGAGCTGAAGGGAAGTCGCCTTACAGAGTTTGTAGCTGGAAGATTTGCAGCGAAAGAGGCGTATTCAAAAGCGGTAGGAACTGGTATTGGAAAAGAAGTAAGTTTTTTAGATATTGAAGTAAGGAATGATGATAGAGGTAAGCCGGTTCTCGTTACAAGTACAGAGCATATTGTTCATTTATCAATTAGTCATAGTAAGGAATTTGCTGTTGCTCAAGTTGTTTTAGAAAGCTCGTCACGCTAGTCTGCATATTTTATATCTTTGTCTCATATATTTGATGTAGCGATAAGGAAGGTACATCTTCCATTCATTTATAGGGGCAAAGGGGCTGAAGTGATGAAAAGGCGTCTGTTTTTAGTTCTTGTCGGTTTATTAACCGTTTTTGTGTTGGCGGGTTGTATGGAAAAGAAACAAGATGATGTTGTGAGAGATTTAGAGGCGAAAGTAAAAGGGATGAAAAGTTATCAAGCTGAAGCAAAATTATCTATTAAAACAGGGAATGAGCCTCAGGAGTACAAGGTAGAAATATGGCATAAGGAACCTTCTTTTTATCGTGTGAATTTGCAGAATGCGAAAAAAGATCAAAGCCAAATTATTTTAAGAAATGAAGAAGGGGTATTTGTATTAACGCCAGCACTTAATAAGAGTTTCCGTTTCCAAAGTGATTGGCCGCAAAATAGTAGCCAGGCTTATTTATATGAATCCCTTGTGAGAGATATTTTGCAGGATAAGAAAAACCTTACTTTTGAAAAAACAGATAAGTATTATATTTTTAAAACAAAAACAAACTATCAACATCAAAACATGTTGCCGAAACAAGAGATTACATTGAAGAAAAGTGATTTAACACCAGTTTCGGTGAAGTTAATGGATAATGATCAAAATGTTCTTGTGAAAGTAGATTTCTCAAAAGTGAAATTTGATGCGAAATTTGATAAAGGTGCATTTGATACGAAACAAAATATGTCTAGAGCGCAAGTAGATGTTCAAACGACAGCGAAAGAAGACAAACCATTTGCTATTTTGTATCCGCGTGATACGCCGCAAGGTATGGTTTTGAAAGATGAAAAAGAGTTGAAGACAGACAGTGGCAAGCGTGCGATACTCACATACACTGGAAGTAAGAAATCCTTTACTTTGATACAAGAAAAGGCAAAAGTTGCAGAGGCTTCGTCAGCGATAAGTGTGAGCGGAGAATTGGTTGATCTTGGCTTTACAATTGGGGCATTGACGAAAGATTCTTTAACGTGGTCGCATAACGGAGTAGAATATATGCTCGTGTCTAAAGGTTTAGAGCCGAAGGAGCTATTAATGGTTGCTCGTTCAGTTACAGAGAAGCAAGTGAAGTAAACTTCTTAGACGTGGTGATATATGTGCACCACGTCTTTTCTTAGTTTGAAGGGTGGATTTCATAAAAGAAGCATATAAAAGAATAAGCTTCGCATATCGTGTATAAGGAAGTGTATTTATGGAAGAAGCACCATTTTACCGTGACACTTGGGTGGAAGTGGATTTAGATGCGATCTATAACAATATTACACACATTAAAGATTTCATTCCAAGTGATGTAGAGATTTTTGCTGTAGTTAAGGCGAATGCATATGGACACGATTATGTACCGGTAGCTAAAACGGCATTAGAAGCAGGGGCGACAAGGTTAGCGGTTGCCTTTTTAGATGAAGCTCTAGTGCTTCGAAGGGCTGGTATTACTGTGCCGATTCTAGTGTTAGGTCCTTCCCCGCCTCGTGATGTCAATGTAGCTGCTGAAAATGATGTAGCGTTAACTGTTTTTCAAAAAGAATGGGTGGATGAAGCGATCAAACTTTGGGATGGTTCATCTACAATGAAATACCATATTAATTTCGATAGTGGTATGGGGAGAATTGGAATACGCGAACGAAAAGAATTAAAAGGATTTTTAAAGAGTTTAGAAGGTGCGCCATTTTTAGAATTAGAAGGAGTTTATACACATTTTGCAACAGCGGATGAGGTGGAGACTTCTTACTTTGATAAGCAATATAACACATTTTTGCAGCAGTTAAGTTGGTTGAAAGAGTTCGGAGTGGATCCTAAGTTTGTCCATACAGCTAATAGTGCTGCAACGCTACGTTTTCAAGGGATTACATTTAATGCAGTACGAATTGGCATTGCGATGTATGGGTTATCCCCGTCTGTAGAAATACGCCCTTTTTTACCGTTTAAATTAGAACCAGCGCTATCACTGCATACGAAAGTTGCTCATATTAAACAGGTGATTAAAGGGGATGGGATTAGTTATAACGTCACTTACCGAACGAAAACGGAAGAATGGATTGCAACTGTTGCGATTGGATATGCAGATGGATGGCTTAGAAGATTACAAGGGTTCGAAGTGCTTATAAATGGTAAAAGGGTACCGATTGTAGGTCGAGTAACAATGGATCAATTCATGATACACCTTCCTTGTGAAGTGCCGCTTGGTACGAAAGTTACACTCATTGGAAAACAAGGTGATGAGTATATTAGTGCTACTGAGGTTGCTGAATATTCTGGGACTATTAATTATGAAATTATTGCAACGATAAGCTTCCGAGTGCCGAGAATATTCATACGGCACGGCAAGGTTGTAGAAGTAATCAATTATTTGAACAATATATAGAAGGTAGTATGGTTTGCTTCTTGTCGTTTGAGAGGACTGTTCATTGGTTAAGAATAAGCTCATTTTTGATGAGAAGCTTTTTACTTATCATTACTTTTAACATAATTTAACGTGAATTTTGCGGGGAAACTCTTTCGTTTCTTGTTTGTAATAAGATAAAAATAAAAGAATATGAATTTTTTGTTTGTGAATTGGAAAACATAAGCAAGGAATAAGGAAGTCTTTGCAACAGGCTCCATACAATGGTATTATTACAATAGGTGTCATATATATATTTGGGTGTGTAGTTGACGGTGGAGGTGTATTTTTGTGTCCGAATCAAGTGTAACTACTGAAATCGTGGTTCGGTTGCCAAAGCAAATGGTAACGGAATTGGACGGAATTGGAAAACAAGAGAATAAGAATCGCCATGAACTAATTTGCCAGGCAACACAACTGTTATTGCGTCAACATAAGACGAAGAAACGCTACCAACATGAATCAATGCGACGTGGGTACATTGAAATGGGAAAAATTAATCTTGGTATTGCATCGGAAGCTTTCTTAGCAGAGTATGAAGCAGCTCATACAGTAGAACGCTTAGTTAGCGGGGGGTAATATTTTGATTGTAAAACGCGGCGACGTGTATTTTGCAGACCTTTCCCCAGTTGTTGGTTCTGAGCAAGGAGGCGTTCGTCCGGTTCTTGTCATTCAAAATGACATCGGAAATCGTTTTAGTCCAACGGTGATTGTAGCGGCTATTACTGCACAGATTCAAAAAGCTAAATTACCCACTCATGTGGAAATTGATGCGAAAAAGTACGGTTTTGAGAGAGATTCTGTTATTTTACTTGAGCAGATTCGAACAATCGATAAGCAGCGCTTAACGGACAAAATCACTCACTTAGATGAAGTGATGATGATTCGTGTAGATGAAGCGCTACAAATTAGTTTAGGACTAATAGATTTTTAAATCGGCAGTTTAAGTTGCTCTCTTTACAGGGCAACTTTTTTTTATTATAGAGGAGGTTACGGTTGTATATGGAAATGGTAGATAATCGACAAGCGTTAATGAAAATGTTAGTGAAGGAATTAGGCTTTACCGAAAAGCAAGTTCGTCATGTTATTCAATTAACAGAAGAAGGTAACACAGTTCCATTTATTGCTCGTTACCGAAAAGAATGGACAGGTTCTTTAGATGAAGTGCAAATTCGTACAATTTTAGAGAGATGGCAATATATGATGCAGCTTGAAGATAGGAAAGAAGAGGTTCTTCGTCTTATTGATGAGAAGGGGAAACTGACAGGAGAGTTACGTCAGCAAATTGTTAAAGCTGTAAAGTTGCAAGAAGTAGAAGATTTATATCGTCCATATAAAGAGAAAAGAAGAACGAAAGCAACGATTGCAAAAGAAAAAGGACTAGAGCCGTTAGCTGAATGGTTATTGTTATATAAGAAAGAAGATCCAAATCAGAAGGCAGTGGAGTTTATTAACGCAGAGAAAGAAGTGCAATCTGCAGAAGAAGCATTACAAGGTGCCCAAGACATTATTGCAGAAATCGTTTCAGATGAAGCAGCTTATCGTAGTTGGATTCGGAATGTTACTTTTAGAAAAGGTGTTATGTCTTCGTCCGTAAAAGATGAAGAGAAAGATGAAAAGAATATATATGAAATGTATTACAGTTATGAAGAACCGTTGCAGAAAGTAGTACCGCATCGTGTATTAGCGATGAATCGCGGTGAGAAAGAAGATATATTGAGAGTTTCTGTTGTTCCACCAGTAGATGAGATAGTAACTTTCTTATATAAGAGAGTAATTCGTGATAACGATTCTAAAAGTGCACATTATGTAAAGTTAGCAATTGAGGATGGTTATAAACGATTAATTCAATCCTCCATTGAAAGAGAGATTCGAAAAGAATTAACAGAAACAGCTGAGGAACAAGCGATACATATTTTCTCTGAGAACTTACGTAATTTGTTATTACAACCTCCAATGAAAGGAAAGGTTGTGTTAGCTTTAGATCCTGCATATAGAACGGGGTGTAAATTAGCTGTTGTAGATGATACGGGGAAGGTTCTATATATTGATGTTATTTATCCGCATCCACCTGTTCGTAAATATGAAGATGCAAAAACGAAAGTTCTTTCTATTATAGATAAATATCAAGTTGAAATGATTGCGATTGGGAATGGTACAGCTTCTAGAGAATCGGAAGAATTTATAGTTGATGTATTACAAAATGTGAAACAAGAAGTCTTCTATATTATTGTGAACGAAGCTGGTGCGAGTGTGTATTCGGCCTCCGATTTAGCTCGTGAGGAATTTCCGAATTTACAGGTTGAAGAAAGAAGTGCTGTTTCTATTGGGAGACGTCTGCAAGATCCACTTGCTGAACTTGTGAAGATTGATCCTAAATCAGTTGGGGTTGGACAATACCAACATGATGTATCTCAAAAGAGGTTGAATGAATCATTAACATTTGTAGTAGAGACGGCAGTTAACCAAGTCGGTGTGAATGTAAATACAGCTTCAGTTGCGTTATTGCAATATGTTTCGGGTTTATCGAAAACTGTTGCGAAAAATATTGTGGCAAAGCGTGAAGAAGAAGGGAAATTTACAAAACGAACAGACTTAAAGAAAATACCGCGTCTAGGTGCGAAGACATATGAACAATGCATAGGTTTCTTACGTATATTAGAAGGGGCAAATCCGTTAGATCGAACGGGTATTCATCCAGAACAATATAAAAATGTTGAGTTGTTATTGAAGAGTCTAGGGTTATCAAAAGATGACGTAGGGCAATTGCAATTACAAAAGAGCTTAGAAGAAGTGGAGATTTCTAAGTTATCGCAAGAAACGGGAGTTGGGGAGCCAACATTAGTTGATATTATAGATGCGCTCATTAGTCCAGAGCGAGACATGAGGGATGAGTTGCCTAAACCGCTTCTGAAAAAAGGGATTTTGAAATTAGAAGATTTAAAACGTGGTATGGAACTGGAAGGAACGGTTCGTAACGTTGTTGATTTTGGTGCTTTTGTTGATGTAGGTGTAAAACAAGATGGTTTAGTACATATTTCTAAACTAAGCAAACAGTATGTGAAGCATCCGTTAGATATTGTATCTGTCGGACAAATCGTCAAGGTATGGGTAGATGATATTGATACGAAAAAAGGTCGCGTTGCACTATCCATGTTGCCGATTGAATAGTAAGAGAAGAGAGCAGATGAAACTGCTCTTTTTTTTATGGGATAAAACGTGTAATGGATTATGAGCTTTGATGTATTTTGCTATAATAAAACCAGCATTCATTTAGTAATTTAATTTGATACCGGTTTTTTTCAAAATATGCGCGTTGCATTTGTTTTTTTAGCCACGTAGGCATAGGAATCCCTCCTTGTTTAATCCTACTCTCAAAAATGTAAGGTACTATTGATGAGAGGTTGGTGAGTGGATTTCTATTCATGCTATATTTTTAGAAACCACGCTTCTTGAATGAGGATGGGTATATGTACTATTTAATATATGTATAAGGGAGGAGAAAAGTGTAAAAATATTTTTTAGTTTAGGAGGAATGAGAGTGGATGAGCAAGAAATACAGCGTCTGGTGGAAGAAGTATCACTACAATACTTCGGAACGCCATTTTTACATAGAGCTATGTTCAATAGTAGGTTGCGTACAACTGGTGGACGTTATCTATTGAATACACACAATATTGAACTGAATTATCGATATTACGAAATGTATGGGAAAGAAGAGTTAGTCGGAATCATTAAACATGAGCTTTGTCATTATCACTTACATATTACAGGAAGGGGCTATAAGCACCGGGATAGAGATTTTCGTGAATTGTTGAAAGAAGTTGATGCGCCACGCTTCTGTAAACGAATAATTAATGAAGAGAAGGAAAAAAAGGTTTATACGTATGAATGTATGGGCTGTTTGCTTCAATATGTAAGAAGACGTCAAATAAATACAAAAAGATATGTCTGCGGAAAGTGTAAAGGGAAACTGAACCTGATAAAGAAAACATCTTGACAGTGAAAACGCAATCCAGTATATTATAAACATGTCACGTTTGTACAAGATGTTGAGAAAAAACATCTTGACTTACGATAAGAAATTTTATAAGATACAAATTGTCTTTATTATTCCGCAGTAGCTCAGTGGTAGAGCTATCGGCTGTTAACCGATCGGTCGTAGGTTCGAGTCCTACCTGCGGAGCCATACAGAGAAGTACCCAAGTGGCTCAAGGGGCTCCCCTGCTAAGGGAGTAGATCGCTAACGCGGTGCGAGGGTTCGAATCCCTTCTTCTCTGCCATACATACTGGCCCGTTGGTCAAGTGGTTAAGACACCGCCCTTTCACGGCGGTAACACGGGTTCGAATCCCGTACGGGTCACCACTTCGGAGGATTAGCTCAGCTGGGAGAGCACCTGCCTTACAAGCAGGGGGTCGGCGGTTCGATCCCGTCATCCTCCACCATATAAATTATATAAATAGTATCATCGCGGGGTGGAGCA
>NZ_QOSC01000019.1:0-123846 GCF_008368845.1 Bacillus sp. BB51/4 | reverse complement strand
AAATTTAGTAATCTTAAAGAATGAAAATGAGGCTATTTAAAGTACTAGCAATGATTTTTTATTTTCTAGGTTTTCCGAGTGTTCCTAAAATAATCTCTATGATAGGAAACGTTATTTCTACCACAAGTATATATTTTAAAAAGTGGGATGATATAAATAAGTATTCAATCATTATTGTCTTCCTTATAAATAAAATGAATATAAACGATATGCTTTATATTAAAGCATATGAAATAAGTATACAAACCGTTATGTGTACAATAGATCTCTAGAAATATATATTCTAATTTCTTATCCTTCTTGCATATAGTTACAATTATTCTTTTGAATATAACTAAAACACGAACGTTATTGGTGAGTAATAAAAAAACATTCGATTATTTGTTGACATTGTTTATGAAATATTGTTAATATAGCCATAGAAAGAATAATATATAAGACCTCATATAATCGCGGGGATATGGCCTGCAAGTCTCTACCTAACGACCGTTATTCGTTAGACTATGAGGGAAAGTCACTCGGTATTTTTCTATTCACAAGGGATACGTATGCCTGAGTAGAGCGCTTTCTCTCATAGTAAAAGAGAAACTGTTCTATTTCAGGCTTTTTTTATTTGAATCGGGGGGATTCTAATATGAAATCACTAGTTGGAGTCATAATGGGAAGCACGTCAGACTGGGAAACAATGAAATATGCTTGTGACATTTTAGATGAATTAAATATACCGTATGAGAAAAAAGTTGTATCTGCTCATCGGACTCCGGATTATATGTTTGAATATGCAGAGACGGCTCGTGAACGTGGGTTGAAAGTTATTATTGCTGGAGCTGGTGGCGCAGCGCATTTACCAGGAATGGTTGCAGCGAAGACGAATCTTCCTGTAATTGGAGTTCCAGTTCAATCAAAAGCGTTAAACGGCTTAGATTCATTATTATCCATCGTCCAAATGCCAGGAGGGGTTCCAGTTGCAACTGTTGCAATTGGTAAGGCTGGTTCAACAAATGCTGGTTTACTTGCTGCACAAATACTTGGATCATTCCATGATGATATACATGATGCATTAGAATTGAGAAGAGAAGCGATTGAAAAAGATGTGCGCGAAGGTAGTGAGCTAGTATGACGAGAATCATTTTACCTGGAAAAACAATCGGCATTATTGGAGGCGGCCAGCTAGGAAGAATGATGGCATTGGCAGCTAAGGAGATGGGATATAAAATTGCTGTTTTAGATCCTACAAAAAATTCACCATGTGCACAAGTTGCTGATATTGAAATTGTTGCACCATATGACGATTTAAAAGCAATTCAGCATTTAGCGGAGATTAGTGATGTTGTCACATATGAATTTGAGAATATTGATTATAGATGTTTACAATGGCTTGAAAAACATGCTTACTTACCGCAAGGCAGTCAGTTGTTAAGTAAAACACAAAATCGTTTTACAGAAAAGAATGCGATTGAGAAAGCTGGGCTACCAGTAGCAACGTATAGATTAGTTCAAAATCAAGATCAGCTTACTGAAGCAATTACTGAGTTATCATATCCTTCCGTCTTGAAAACGACGACAGGCGGATATGATGGGAAAGGTCAAGTTGTTTTAAGAAGTGAGGCTGACGTTGATAAAGCTCGAGAGCTTGCGAATGCAGCAGAGTGTATTTTAGAGAAATGGGTGCCTTTTGAAAAAGAAGTATCAGTTATTGTGATTCGTAGTGTAAGTGGTGAAACGAAAGTGTTTCCGGTAGCGGAAAATATTCATGTAAATAACATTTTGCATGAATCTATCGTTCCAGCTCGCATTACAGAAGAACTTTCTCAAAAAGCAATTGCTTATGCAAAAGTGCTCGCGGATGAACTAGAACTTGTGGGAACACTAGCGGTAGAGATGTTTGCTACAGCTGATGGTGAGATTTACATTAATGAATTAGCACCAAGACCTCACAATTCAGGACACTATACACAGGATGCATGTGAAACGAGTCAATTCGGTCAACATATTCGAGCAATCTGTAATTTACCTCTTGGAGAAACAAATTTGTTAAAACCAGTTGTCATGGTAAACATTTTAGGCGAACATATAGAAGGGGTCCTAAGACAAGTGAATAGATTAACCGGGTGCTATTTACACTTGTATGGAAAAGAAGAAGCAAAAGCGCAGCGGAAAATGGGGCATGTTAATATTTTAAATGATAATATTGAAGTCGCTCTAGAAAAAGCGAAGAGTTTGCATATTTGGGACCATCAAGAACAACTGTTGGAGGGAAAAAGATGATTAGTCGTTATACACGCCCAGAAATGGGTGCAATTTGGACGGAAGAGAATAAATTTAAAGCGTGGTTAGAAGTTGAGATTTTAGCTTGTGAAGCATGGGCTGAGCTTGGCGATATTCCAAAAGAAGATGTTAAAAAAATCCGTGAGCATGCATCATTTGATATTGATCGTATTTATGAAATTGAAAAAGAGACACGTCATGACGTAGTTGCATTCACTCGTGCTGTATCAGAAACACCAACATTAGGTGAGGAACGTAAATGGGTTCATTACGGTTTAACATCTACAGACGTAGTAGATACAGCGCTATCTTACATCTTAAAACAAGCGAATGAAATCATATTAAAAGACTTAGAAAACTTTGTAAGCATTTTAGCTAACAAAGCGAAAGAGCATAAATACACGATCATGATGGGAAGAACACACGGTGTTCATGCAGAACCAACAACATTTGGTTTAAAACTTGGTCTTTGGTATGAAGAAATGAAACGTAACGTAGAGCGTTTCAAACAAGCTGCTGATACAGTTCGCGTTGGTAAATTATCTGGTGCGGTTGGTACATACGCAAATATCAATCCATTCGTAGAAAAGTATGTTTGTGAAAACTTAGGATTAGAAGCAGCACCAATTTCAACACAAACATTGCAACGTGATCGCCATGCTCATTACATGTCAACACTTGCACTAATCGCAACATCTATTGAAAAGATGGCAGTTGAGATTCGTGGTTTACAAAAGAGTGAAACACGTGAAGTTGAAGAGGCTTTTGCAAAAGGCCAAAAAGGCTCTTCTGCAATGCCACATAAACGTAATCCAATCGGATCAGAAAATATGACTGGTTTAGCTCGTGTTATCCGCGGTTATATGATGACAGCGTATGAGAATGTTCCATTATGGCATGAGCGTGATATTTCTCACTCTTCGGCAGAACGCGTAATTTTACCAGATGCTACAATCGCATTAAATTACATGCTAAATCGCTTTGGTAATATCGTTAAAAACTTAACTGTATACCCAGAGAATATGAAACGCAATATGACAAGAACATATGGCTTAATTTATTCTCAGCGTGTAATGCTTACATTAATCGACAAAGGTATGGTACGTGAAGAAGCTTATGATATCGTACAGCCTAAAGCGATGGAAGCTTGGGAAACACAAGTACAATTTAAAGAGCTTGTAGAAGCTGATGAGCGTATTACGAGCAAGTTATCACAAGAAGAAATTAATGAATGCTTCAACTATGAGCATCATATGCAACACGTTGATACAATCTTTGAACGCCTTGGGTTAAACGAAGCGTAAAATTTCATATGGCACAGAATAGAGTCATTCTGTGCCATTCTTTATAAAAACATTATTCACATTTTTCAAACTACAGGGGGCTTGCGAAATGCAAAAGCTAGAATTGCTGTATGAAGGTAAGGCAAAAAGAATTTATCGTACAGAATCAGCAGATATGGTTTGGGTAGAGTACAAAGATAGTGCGACTGCTTTCAATGGGGAGAAAAAAGAGACGATTACAGGAAAAGGTCGTTTGAACAATGAGATTACAACTTTATTGTTCAGAAAGTTACAAGAAGTAGGAATAAAAACACATTTTGTAGAGAAGTTATCTGAAACAGAGCAACTTGTTAAAAAAGTGAGTATTATTCCTCTAGAAGTTGTCACAAGAAATGTAATTGCAGGAAGTCTTTCAAAACGATTAGGAATGGAAGAGGGAACTGTACTTGCAGAACCAATCGTAGAATTTTACTTCAAAGATGATGATTTAGGAGATCCGCTTGTAACGGAAGATCATATTCGTGTATTAAACGTTGCATCACCAGAGCAAGTAAGCGTATTACGAGATATGGCTCTACAAATCAATCAAGTGTTGATTGATCATTTCGCAAGCTGTCGTGTAAGATTAGTAGATTTTAAATTAGAGTTTGGTGTAACAGATGAAGGGGAAATCATTTTAGCGGATGAAATTTCACCAGATACTTGCCGTTTATGGGATGAAACGAGCAATGAAAAATTTGATAAAGACGTATTCCGTCGTGACCTTGGAAATTTAACAGAAGCTTATGAAGAGATTTTAAAACGTTTAGGGGGAATTTCACATGTATAAAGTTAAGGTATATGTAACGTTAAGAGAAAGCGTATTAGATCCACAAGGAACAGCAGTAAAAGGGGCACTTCATAGTCTTTCGTTCACAGAAGTACAAGACGTTCGAATCGGAAAATATATGGAATTAACAATTGATAAATCAGTATCTGACCTTGATGCAAAGGTAAAAGAAATGTGTGAAAAACTATTAACAAACGTTGTAATGGAAGACTTCCGTTATGAAGTTGAGGAGGTTGTCGCACAGTGAAATTTGCAGTCATAGTATTCCCAGGTTCGAACTGTGATGTCGATATGTTCCATGCAATTAAAGATGAGCTTGGTGAAGAAGTAGATTACGTTTGGCACGATAGAGAGAATTTAGATGAATATGATGCAATTTTACTACCTGGTGGATTCTCTTACGGTGACTATTTACGTTGTGGTGCTATTTCTCGCTTCGCGAATGCAATGAAAGCAGTGCAAAAAGCTGCTGAGCAAGGAAAGCCGATTTTAGGTGTATGTAATGGATTCCAGATTCTTGTTGAATCAGGATTACTACCAGGAGCGTTAATGAGAAACGAACACTTAAAATTTATGTGCCGAACAGTTCAGCTGCGTGTTGAAAATAATGAAACGATGTTTACATCACAATATGAAAAAGATGAAGTAATCAATATTCCAATCGCGCATGGTGAGGGGAATTACTATTGTGATGAAGAGACTCTTAAACAATTAGAAGAGAATAATCAAATCGCATTCCGTTACGTAGAAAACCCGAATGGAAGCGTTTCAGATATTGCTGGTATTGTAAATGAAAAAGGAAATGTACTTGGTATGATGCCACACCCAGAGCGTGCTGTAGATGAATTACTTGGCGGTGCTGAAGGGTTAAAAGTCTTTCAATCTATCTTAAAACAGTGGAGGGAAACATATGTCGTTAATGCTTGAACCAAATCCAACACAAATTAAAGAAGAGCGCATATATGCGGAAATGGGGCTAACAGACGAAGAGTTTGCCATGGTTGAAAAGATTTTAGGCCGTCTGCCAAATTATACAGAAACAGGATTATTCTCTGTTATGTGGTCTGAACATTGCAGTTATAAAAATTCAAAACCAGTACTTCGAAAATTCCCAACAACAGGTGAGCGCGTTCTGCAAGGACCTGGGGAAGGTGCTGGAATTGTAGATATCGGTGATAATCAAGCGGTTGTATTTAAAATGGAAAGTCATAACCATCCTTCTGCTATTGAACCATATCAAGGAGCAGCAACAGGCGTTGGTGGTATTATCCGTGACGTATTCTCTATGGGAGCACGCCCGGTAGCTCTATTAAACTCACTTCGCTTCGGTGAATTACAGTCACCACGTGTGAAATATTTATTCGAAGAAGTAGTGGCAGGGATTGCAGGATACGGTAACTGTATCGGCATTCCGACTGTTGGCGGCGAAGTACAGTTTGATCCATGTTATGAAGGAAATCCACTTGTAAATGCAATGTGCGTAGGCTTAATTAATCATGAAGATATTAAAAAGGGGCAAGCGCACGGTGCTGGAAATACAGTAATGTACGTAGGAGCATCAACTGGTCGTGACGGTATTCACGGTGCAACATTCGCATCTGAAGAGTTATCTGAAAGCTCAGAAGCGAAGCGTCCAGCAGTTCAAGTAGGAGATCCATTTATGGAGAAACTTCTTATTGAAGCTTGCTTAGAACTTATTCAGTCGGATGCACTTGTTGGAATTCAAGATATGGGTGCAGCTGGTTTAACATCATCTTCTGCAGAAATGGCAAGTAAAGCAGGTATGGGTATTGAAATGTACTTAGATGATGTACCACAGCGCGAAACAGGAATGACACCATATGAAATGATGCTATCTGAATCACAAGAACGTATGTTAATCGTTGTGAAAAAGGGTAGAGAGCAAGAAATAGTAGATTTATTTGAGAAGTATGGTCTTGCAGCCGTTACGATGGGGAAAGTAACGGAAGACAAAATGCTTCGCTTATTCCATAAAGGTGAAAAGGTAGCTGAAGTACCAGCAGATGCTCTTGCGGAAGAAGCACCAATTTATCATAAGCCATCAAAAGAAGCAGCATACTTTGCTGAATTCCAGGCAATGAAAATGGAAACACCAAAAGTAGAAAATTATAAAGAAACGTTATTCGCTCTATTACAACAACCGACGATTGCAAGTAAAGAGTGGGTTTATGATCAATATGATTATCAAGTTCGCACAAGCACAGTTGTTACACCAGGTTCAGATGCAGCAGTTGTACGTGTACGCGGTACAGAAAAAGGGTTAGCAATGACGACAGATTGTAATTCTCGCTATATTTATTTAGATCCAGAAGTGGGCGGTAAAATTGCAGTAGCAGAGGCAGCACGTAATATCGTATGTTCTGGGGGAGAGCCACTTGCAATTACAGATTGCTTAAACTTCGGTAATCCAGAAAAACCAGAAATCTTCTGGCAAATTGAGAAATCAGTAGATGGTATGAGTGAAGCTTGTCGTACATTACAAACGCCAGTTATCGGCGGAAACGTATCAATGTATAACGAACGTAGTGGTGAAGCTGTATATCCAACACCGACAGTTGGGATGGTTGGACTTGTACACGATTTAAAACATGTAACAACACAAGAGTTCAAGCAAGCTGGCGATTTAGTTTATGTAATTGGAGAGACGAAAGCTGAGTTTGGTGGAAGTGAATTACAGAAAATGATTCACGGCAAAATTTTCGGTCAATCACCAAGCATCGATCTAGACGTAGAATTAAAGCGCCAAAAACAAGTATTAGAAGCAATTCAAGCTGGCCTTGTTCAATCTGCTCATGATGTTGCAGAAGGTGGTTTAGCAGTTGCAATTACTGAAAGTGCAATTGGTGCAAAAGGTTTAGGTGCTACTGTGAAATTAGACGGAGAAGCAACAGCAGCATTATTCGCTGAATCACAATCGCGCTTCGTTATAACTGTAAAACGTGAAAATAAAGAAGCGTTCGAGAAAGCGGTAGAAGCAATTCAAGTTGGAGAAGTGACAAATACAAATGAAGTAACAATTCATAATGAAGAAAATGAAGTATTACTTACAGCAAATGTAGATGAAATGAGAAAGGCTTGGAAAGGGGCAATCCCATGCTTGCTGAAATAAAGGGGTTAAATGAAGAATGTGGCGTTTTCGGAATTTGGGGGCATGAAAATGCAGCACAAGTTTCGTACTACGGATTGCATAGTTTACAGCACCGTGGACAAGAAGGCGCAGGCATCGTCGTAAATAATGGTGAGAAAATCGTCGGTCACAAGGGGTTAGGTTTAATATCGGAAGTATTTTCAAGAGGTGAGCTAGAAGGCTTAAACGGAAAATCAGCAATTGGACATGTACGATATGCGACAGCTGGCGGAAGTGAAGTTGCTAACGTTCAACCATTATTATTCCGTTTTTCTGATCATAGTATGGCATTAGCTCATAACGGAAATTTAATTAATGCAAAGATGCTTCGTCGTGAATTAGAGGCAGAGGGAAGTATTTTCCAAACAAGTTCAGATACAGAGGTACTTTTACATCTCATTAAACGTAGTACGAAAGATTCTTTAATTGAAAGTGTAAAAGAGGCTCTAAATAAAGTGAAAGGTGCGTTCGCATATCTTTTACTAACTGGAAATGAAATGATCGTTGCGCTAGACCCGAATGGATTCCGTCCTCTTTCAATTGGAAAGATGGGAGATGCTTACGTTGTAGCATCAGAAACATGTGCTTTCGATGTAGTAGGTGCAACATACATTCGTGATGTAGAACCAGGTGAATTGCTTATCATCAATGATGAAGGAATTCATGTAGATCGTTTTACAAATGAAGTAGATCATGCAATTTGTAGTATGGAGTACATTTACTTTGCACGTCCGGATTCTAATATTGCAGGTATTAACGTCCATGCAGCACGTAAAAACATGGGAAAACGTTTAGCGGCAGAAGCTCCTATTGAAGCTGATGTTGTTACTGGTGTACCAGACTCTAGTATTTCAGCGGCAATTGGTTATGCGGAGGCGACAGGAATTCCATATGAGTTAGGATTAATTAAAAATCGTTACGTTGGACGTACGTTTATTCAACCCTCTCAAGAACTGCGTGAGCAAGGGGTTAAGATGAAGCTTTCAGCAGTAAGAGGCGTAGTTGAAGGAAAACGAGTTGTGATGATTGACGATTCTATCGTAAGAGGAACGACGAGTAAACGAATTGTTCGTATGCTTCGCGAGGCTGGAGCGACAGAAGTTCATGTAAGAATTGCTTCACCACCTCTTAAGTATCCATGTTTCTATGGCATTGATATTCAAACGAGAAAAGAATTAATCGCAGCAAATAATTCAATAGAAGAAATCCGTCAAATCATCGGAGCAGATTCTTTAACATTTTTAAGTGAAGATGGATTAGTAGATGCAATTGGACGTCCATATGAAGGGAAATACGGCGGTCTATGTATGGCGTACTTCAATGGAGATTATCCGACAGCTCTTTATGATTATGAGCAAGAGCTTTTAGAAAGTATGAAATAAGAAGAAAAAAGCTTCTACTTCTTTTGATGTAGAAGCTAGCTTCTTTCTTAAAACGGCCGGCCCTGGATAGGGAGAAATTAAAAGACGAGGTGTAAATAACGATGGCGAATGCATATAAGCAAGCAGGAGTAGATATTGAAGCTGGATATGAAGCGGTATCTCGCATGAAAAAACACGTACAAACAACAATGAGAAAAGAAGTACTAGGCGGTCTAGGCGGTTTTGGAGGTATGTTTGATCTATCAAAATTTGCATTAGAAGAACCTGTATTAGTATCTGGAACAGATGGCGTGGGAACGAAATTGATGCTCGCTTTTATGGCAGATAAACATGACACAATAGGTATTGATGCAGTAGCAATGTGTGTAAATGATATTGTTGTCCAAGGAGCAGAGCCGCTTTTCTTCCTTGATTATATTGCTTGTGGTAAAGCTGAACCTAGTAAAATTGAAAACATCGTCAAAGGTATATCAGAGGGCTGTCGCCAAGCTGGTTGTGCATTAATTGGTGGAGAAACAGCTGAAATGCCAGGAATGTATTCTACGGAAGAATACGATTTAGCTGGTTTTACAGTTGGAATTGTTGATAAAAAGAAAATTGTAACAGGTGAAAAAATTGAAGCTGGTCAAGTATTAATTGGCTTAGCATCTAGCGGTATTCATAGTAATGGTTATTCTTTAGTACGAAAAGTATTACTAGAAGATGGAGAACTATCTTTAGATCGCATTTACGGACGCTTAGAACTACCTCTTGGTGAAGAATTATTAAAACCAACGAAAATTTATGTCAAACCTATTTTAGAACTATTGAAGAAATATGAAGTATACGGTATGGCGCATATTACAGGTGGCGGATTCATTGAAAATATTCCACGTATGTTACCAGAAGGAATCGGTGCAGAAATTGAATTAGGATCTTGGAAAATTCAACCGATCTTCAGTTTACTTCAAGAAGTGGGAAAACTAGAAGAGAAAGAAATGTTCAATATTTTTAACATGGGTATTGGTATGGTAGTAGCAGTGAAGGAAGAAGAGGCAAAAGATATTGTTCGTCTTCTTGAAGAGCAAGGAGAAACAGCTCGTATTATTGGACGTACTGTACAAGGGACTGGCGTTACCTTCAATGGGGGCACAGCACTATGAGTAGATTAGCAGTTTTTGCTTCTGGAAGCGGCTCTAACTTTCAATCTCTCATCAATGCGGTGGAAGAAAATAGATTAGACGCAGATATTAGTTTATTAGTATGTGATAAACCAGAAGCACGTGCTGTTGGACGGGCACATTATCATCATATTCCATGTTTCGCTTTTTCAGCGAAAGCATATGAGTCAAAAGAAGCATTTGAAAAAGAAATATTAAAGAAGCTAGAAGAGTATGAAATTGATTATGTTATTTTAGCTGGATATATGCGTTTAATTGGACCGACTCTACTAGAAGCTTACGGCGGGAGGATTATTAATATTCATCCATCGCTATTACCGAGTTTTCCAGGGAAAGATGCTGTTGGTCAAGCGTTAGAAGCAGGTGTGAAAGTAACTGGAGTAACGATTCATTATGTAGATGCAGGTATGGATACAGGGCCAATTATTGCGCAAGAAGCAGTGGTTGTTTCTGAAGGGGATACGAGGGAAAGCTTACAAAAGAAAATTCAACAAGTTGAACATAAATTATACGTAAATACAGTGAATCAAATTGTTCAATCTGTGAAAGAACCAACTGTTAACTAACATACAACCAGGGGTGAAGGATAAATGAAAAAGCGTGCATTAGTAAGTGTTTCAGATAAAACAGGAGTAGTAGAATTTGTTAAAGGTTTACTAGAACAAGGGATCGAAGTTATCTCAACAGGTGGTACGAAAAAATTACTAGAAGAAAATGGCTTACAAGTAATCGGTATTTCTGAAGTAACTGGGTTCCCAGAAATTATGGATGGCCGCGTAAAAACATTACATCCAAACATTCATGGTGGTCTATTAGCAGTTCGCGATAATGAAACGCATGTAGCGCAAATGAATGAATTAGGTATGCAGCCAATTGATTTTGTTGTTGTGAACTTATACCCATTCAAAGAAACAATCGCTAAGCCTGATGTAACATTTGCTGATGCAATTGAAAATATTGATATCGGTGGTCCAACAATGATTCGCTCTGCTGCGAAAAATCATAAATTTGTATCGGTAATTGTAGATCCAGTAGATTACGATGTTGTATTAGCAGAACTGAATGAGAACGGTGAAGTAAAAGAAGAAACAAAACGTAAATTAGCAGCGAAAGTATTCCGTCATACAGCGGCATATGATGCGTTAATCTCTAACTACTTAACAGAGCAAATGGGTGAAGAAAGCCCAGAAACATTAACAGTGACATTTGAGAAAAAACAAGATTTACGCTATGGAGAAAATCCACATCAAAAAGCAACCTTCTATAAAGCACCATTCGCTGTAACTTCTTCTGTTGCATACGCAGAACAATTACACGGTAAAGAATTATCTTACAACAATATTAACGATGCAGATGCAGCACTTAGTATTGTAAAAGAATTTACAGAGCCAGCAGTAGTAGCAGTAAAACATATGAATCCATGTGGTGTTGGAGTGGGTACTGATATTCATGAAGCATACACACGCGCTTATGAAGCAGACCCAGTATCAATCTTTGGTGGAATTATTGCAGCAAATCGTGAAATTGATAAAGCTACAGCAGAAAAGTTACACGAAATTTTCTTAGAAATCATTATTGCACCTTCTTTCTCAAAAGAAGCTTTAGAAGTATTGCAAAGTAAGAAAAACTTACGTCTACTAACTGTAAATATTGAAAAAGCGACAAGTGCAAGCAAAAAACTAACTTCTGTACAAGGTGGTCTTCTCGTTCAAGAGGAAGATACGTTATCATTAGATGAAAGTACAATTTCAATTCCGACAAAACGTGAACCATCAGAGCAAGAGTGGAAAGATTTAAAACTAGCTTGGAAAGTTGTAAAACATGTGAAATCAAACGCAATTGTTTTAGCGAATGATAACATGACAGTTGGTGTAGGCGCGGGACAGATGAACCGTGTAGGTTCTGCAAAAATCGCAATTACACAAGCTGGTGAAAAAGCACAAGGTAGCGCACTTGCATCTGATGCTTTCTTCCCAATGCCAGATACAGTAGAAGAAGCAGCAAGAGCAGGGATTACAGCAATCATTCAACCAGGCGGATCAATCCGTGACGAAGATTCTATTAAAGTGGCGGATAAGTATGGGATTACGATGGTGTTCACTGGCGTACGTCATTTCAAACACTAGTAGAGGATGTTTAAAAGGTCCGGTCAAGATAACTGTCGCATGTCGTCGTTGCATTGCCAGTGCGGTACTCATGTAGGAAAGCTACATTCCGTGTCCTCCAGTCAAATGCGCCTCGACCTGCTCGGTTCTCTTGATCCTCCCTTTTAAACTTTGATTGATATGAAAACAAACTAGGAGCAGAGCTTCTAGTTTGTACTTATTTAAGTATTGGGGGATGAAATATGAATGTTTTAGTAATTGGCCGCGGTGGGCGTGAGCATGCTTTAGCTTGGAAGTTTGTGCAATCTGAAAAGGTGGAAAAGGTATATGTAGCACCTGGTAATGAAGGTATGCGCGATGTTGCAACACCAGTTGATATTGATGAAAATGATTTTGACGCATTAGTTTTATTTGCTAAAGAGAATAAGGTTGAATTAACTTTCGTTGGACCAGAAATTCCGCTTATGAATGGAATTGTTGATCGCTTTAAAGAAGAGGGACTTCGTGTATTTGGCCCAAATAAGGCGGCTGCTGTTATTGAAGGTAGTAAGGCTTTTACGAAAGAATTGATGAAAAAATATGATATTCCAACTGCGGCATATGAAACTTTTACAGACTATGAAGAAGCAGTACAGTATATTCAAAAAGTTGGTGCGCCAATCGTTATTAAAGCTGACGGCCTAGCTGCTGGTAAAGGTGTAACGGTAGCAATGACGCTTGAAGAGGCATTACAAGCTGTGAAAGAGATGCTACAAGATGTGAAGTTCGGCGAAGCGAGCAAGAAGGTCGTTATTGAAGAGTTTTTAGATGGACAAGAATTTTCATTAATGGCATTTGTAAATGGAACAACTGTGCATCCGATGGTAATTGCGCAAGATCATAAACGAGCTTTTGATGGTGATAAAGGTCCAAATACAGGCGGAATGGGTGCGTATTCTCCCGTACCACAAATTCCAGGATCAGCAGTTCAAGAGGCAATAAAAATGGTATTACATCCAACTGCCAAGGCGATGATTGCAGAAAACCGTTCGTTTACAGGAATTTTATATGCGGGACTTATTTTAACAAATGATGGCCCAAAGGTAATTGAATTTAATGCACGCTTTGGTGATCCTGAAACGGAAGTAGTATTACCTCGCTTAGAAAATGATTTAGTTGATGTATGTAACGCTGTATTAGATGAAAGTGAATTAACGTTACAGTGGTCAGAGGAAGCGGTAATTGGTGTTGTACTTGCTTCGAAAGGGTATCCGGAAGCATATAAAAAAGGTGAAATTATTAACGGATTAGACACATTGCAAGATGTAATTGTTTTCCATTCAGGCACAGCTATGAAGCACGGTGACTTTGTAACAAATGGTGGCCGTGTACTATTTGTTACTTGTAAGGCGGACAGTTTACAAGCAGCGAAAGATAAGGTGTATAAAGCAATTGGTAAAATTGAGAGTGATGGTCTATTTTACCGAAGTGATATAGGATATCGTGCAATTGGTCATGAGATGACGAGAAGCTAATATGTAAAAATCCCGCTGATTTCTCAGCGGGATTTTTTATGCGTCTTTATCTTTTTTCAATTTTCCTTTTTGCTTTGCCATTTCTCGAAGTAAATACTCGATGTGTGCATTGACGCTACGAAACTCATCATTCGCCCATTTTTCGATGACTGCGTGTAATTCAGGATCAATACGTAATGGAAAGCTTTTCTTTTTAGCCATAATGATTACAACCTTTTAATATAGGCTTCCTGTATTAATAACTGGTTGCGCACCTTTATCTGAAACGATGGCAACTAATAAGTTGTTCACCATATTTGCTTTACGCTCGTCATCTAATTCAAGTACGCCTTCCTCATCTAACATATGGATTGAATCTTTCGCCATCTTCACAGCACCTTCAACAATCTCTTTTCTAGCAGCTAATACTGCTTTTGCTTGTTGACGTTGTAGCATTGCATGGGCAATTTCTGTTGCGTAAGCTAAATGTGTTAAACGAGTTTCTAATACTTCTACGCCAGCGATTTCAAGGCGCGCTTCTAACTCACGTTTTAATTCTTCAGAGATTTCTTCAGTATTTCCGCGTAACGTGATACAAGTTTCATCTTGGAAATTGTCATAAGGATATTTTGTTGCGACGTGGCGGATTGCTGTTTCACTTTGAATTTCTACAAATCGATCGTAATGTTCAACACCGAACATTGCTTTTGCAGAATCAACAACTTTATATACGATAACGGCTGCAATTTCAATTGGATTTCCCTCAATATCGTTTACTTTTAACTTCTTACTATTAAAGTTTTCAACACGTAACGATACAGTTTGACGGAATGCGAATGGAATTGTTAAAAATAAACCGTTTTGACGAATTGTTCCTAAATAATTACCGAAAAACGTAATGACTTTTGCTTGGTTTGGTTGAACAATACCAATACCTGTAGCAAGAACTGCGGCTAAAATAATAGTTAATGCCGCTCCTATGAAAATTTCTTGTACAAGGAAAAATACACCGATAGCGGCTAAAATTAAAATCCCGATAATACCGAGAAAACCATTTACATAAAAAACTTGTTTTTCTTTCATATGATCGCCTCCTGATATATAAATGATATCACTTTTATATCATTTTATGCAAGGGCTTTACACCTAATTTTCTGAAATTAATGATTAAGTATCTCTTATGTATATTTTGAGGTTTGAAACGAGAATATACGTTCTGTCTTATGGTAAAATAAAGAAGACTTAACCGCCCACTGCAGCAGCTAAGTCCCTTTGAGAGCATCTTGCATCGTGACAAATGATTCAAAGCGGTTTTGCCAGGATTATATCTTCAATCGCTGACTCAATCTCTTTGTCAGAAGTGTCATAACTTCCATTTGACTTTGGTTTGTCGTGATTGGAAGTTTGGTTCACTTCTTCTTTAGCATGTCCCTTTTCAGCGACATTCATGCTAGGCATTTTAAATGCCCCCATATTCATGTATTTTCCGAATTTCCACATTTCAACAACAGGGCAGAAACGAACAATTCCCTCTGCAATTTTCATTGCACCAATCCATAGCAAGACGTTAGACCAAGTGCACCACGGCTTGCGTACAAGTTTAGCGCTACTACAGCCGAAGAGGATAAGTCCGAGCGTAATTCGAATTAGGGCATTTATTGTACCGATGTTTTGCTTCATTAGAAAAACACTCCTTTTTATGAAAGTTGAAATAGATAATACTATTTCTCTTATTAGTATCCCTTGTGATTTTTGGGATATGTAATCCAACATTTGACGTTGAAAAAGATGTTGGAATGTGCGTGTGTGTAAGTAGCTTTTTTTGTTATAATGAAAGAATGCACAAAAGGAAGTTCAAAGTTAAATCCTCTCGTTTGAAAAACTATGGAAGAGGGAATTCCAAACTTAATTCTCCGTTTTAAACAAATATTTAAGATGAAGTTAAAAAAATCCTGATGAAAATAAACTGTTATTTTGAACAGAAATATATATAAATAGAGAAAAGAAAGGGTGTTTTCATGTACGATATTTCCGGGTGGAAACATGTATTTAAGCTTGATCCAAATAAGGAGTTAAGTGACGAACATTTAGAAATGATTTGTGAGTCTGGAACAGATGCTGTTATTGTAGGCGGAAGTGATGGAGTTACAATTGATAATGTATTACACATGCTAGTTAGCATTCGTAGATATGCAGTTCCTTGTGTGTTAGAGGTTTCTGATGTGGAAGCAATTACACCAGGATTTGATTTTTATTATATCCCAAGCGTTTTAAATAGCCGAAAGGTAGAATGGGTAACAGGTGTTCATCATGAGGCTTTGAAAGAATTTGGGGATATTATGGACTGGGATGAAATTTTTATGGAAGGGTATTGTGTTTTAAATCCGGAAGCGAAAGTAGCTCAGCTTACAGATGCGAAATGTGATGTAACAGAAGATGATGTAATTGCATACGCGCGTTTAGCAGACAAGCTATTACGTTTACCGATATTTTATTTAGAATATAGCGGTACGTATGGAGACGTTGAACTTGTTAAAAATGTAAAAGCAGAATTAAAACAAGCGAAGTTATATTATGGCGGCGGTATTTCTAATGCTGAACAAGCGAAGGAAATGGCACAATACGCTGATACAGTAGTTGTTGGAAATATTATTTATGATGATATAAAATCCGCGTTAAAAACAGTTAAAGCAGTAAAAGGAGAGTAGGTGCAGGCGTATATGAGTAAGACAGATAAGTTATTAAATGGTTTAAATCCGCAGCAACAAAAAGCAGTACAAACAACGAACGGACCACTTCTATTAATGGCAGGGGCAGGTAGTGGTAAAACACGTGTGTTAACACATCGTATTGCGTATTTACTTGGTGAAAAAGGTGTAGCGCCATGGAATGTACTAGCTATTACCTTTACAAATAAAGCGGCTCGTGAAATGCGCGAGCGTATTGATACACTTGTCGGACCAGAAGCAGAAGATATTTGGATTTCTACGTTCCACTCTATGTGTGTACGTATTTTACGACGTGATATCGATCGTATTGGTATTAATCGTAACTTTACAATCTTAGATTCAGGCGATCAGTTAACTGTAGTCAAAAAAATTATGAAAGAGCGCAATATTGATCCGAAGAAATTTGAGCCACGCTCTATTTTAGCTGGTATTAGTAATGCGAAAAATGAATTGTTATCTGCAGATAAATATGCGAAAAAAATTACAATCGCTGATCCATATGAAAAATTAACGAGCGATGTATATACAGAATATCAAAAACGTCTTCTGAAAAATAACTCATTAGACTTTGATGATTTAATTATGACAACGATTCAGCTATTTGAACGTGTTCCAGAAGTACTAGAGTTTTATCAGCGTAAGTTCCAATATATTCATGTGGATGAGTATCAAGATACGAATAAAGCACAGTACCTTCTTGTAAAACATTTAGCAGCACGTTTTAAAAATTTATGTGTTGTAGGTGACTCAGATCAGTCTATTTACCGCTGGCGCGGGGCTGACATTTCTAACATTTTGTCATTCGAAAAAGACTATGAGAATGCGCAAGTTATTCTGTTAGAACAAAACTATCGTTCGTCACAAAATATTTTAAATGCAGCGAATGCTGTTATTGAAAAAAATTCAAACCGTAAACCGAAAAAATTATGGACAGACAATCAAGTTGGAAGCAAAATCTCATATTACCGTGCTGCGACGGAAAAAGACGAAGCATATTTTGTTGCGAAAAAAATTCGTGACGATATTCAAATGGGAAAACGAAAATATACTGATTTTGCAGTGTTATATCGTACAAATGCCCAGTCTCGTATGGTCGAGGAGATTTTCCTGAAATCTAATATTCCTTACAAAATTGTCGGCGGTACGAAGTTCTACGATCGTAAAGAGATTAAAGACATTTTGGCGTATTTACGTTTAATTGGGAATCCAGATGATGAGATTAGTTTCGCACGTATTATTAACATGCCAAAGCGCGGAATTGGTGCGACTTCTATCGATAAAATTATTAATTACGGTGTACAAAATGGAATCTCATTGACTGCTGTATTCGATGAGATTGAGCATGTTGGAGTAAGTGCAAAAATTACAAAGGCAGTAAAAGAATTCGCAGGTTTATTACACAACTGGGTAAATATGCAAGAGTATTTATCTGTTACAGAATTGGTAGAAGAAGTTATTGAAAAAACAGGCTATCGCGATATGTTGAAAAACGAGCGTACTTTAGAAGCAGAAGGTCGTTTAGAGAACTTAGATGAGTTTTTATCTGTTACGCAAACATTTGAATCTCAAAGCGAAGATAAGAGTCTTGTTGCATTCTTAACAGACTTAGCGCTTGTTGCTGATATTGATCGTGTCGATGAAGATCCAACTGCTGGTGAGGAAGTTATTTTAATGACGATGCACTCAGCGAAAGGATTAGAATTCCCAGTTGTCTTTATTGTTGGTTTAGAGGAAGGAATATTCCCGCATACTCGTTCTCTAATGGAAGAAGATGAAATGCAGGAAGAGCGTCGCCTTGCTTATGTAGGTATTACTCGTGCAGAAGAAGAGTTATATTTATCTAACGCACAAATGCGTACTTTATTTGGTAGAACAAGTATGAACGCTGCCTCTCGATTTATTACAGAAATTCCGGCAGAGCTAGTAGAATCGTTAAATGAAACAGCGCCAAAGCGTGAAACTTCGTTTGGTGCAAAAGGAAGAACGACAAGTACAAGTAGAATGACAACTACAACCACAACACGCTCTCGTTCAGCTTTCGCGCGTCCTGCAGCTAAGACGACAGGTGGCGAGCAAATTGGCTGGGCAGTAGGCGATAAAGCTTCCCACCAAAAATGGGGAGTCGGTACAGTTGTCAGTGTAAAAGGTGAAGGTGATGCAAAAGAATTAGATATTGCGTTCCAAAGCCCGATTGGTGTTAAACGTTTGTTAGCAAAATTTGCACCTGTGACGAAACAATAGGAAAGGAATGAGGGTATGTCAAAAGAGATAGCAAAACAACGTATAGAAGAACTGCGTGATTTGTTAAATACATTTAACTATCAGTATCACGTATTAGACAATCCTTCTGTTTCTGATGCGGAGTATGACCGTAATATGCAGGAGCTTATAAAATTAGAAGCAGAGAATCCAGAGTTTATGAGTGAAGACTCCCCCTCCATTCGCGTTGGGGGAACGGTTCTTGATATATTTGAAAAAGTAACACATAAGTCACCGATGTTAAGTTTAGGAAATGCATTTAACGAAGGAGATTTACGTGATTTCGACCGACGAGTACGCCAAGGAATTGATGATGCGAATGTAAGATATATATGCGAATTAAAAATTGACGGACTTGCTGTTTCACTTCATTATGAAAAAGGACGCTTCATTCAAGGGGCAACGCGTGGTGATGGTGTAACAGGGGAAGATATTACCCAAAATTTAAAAACAATTAAAGCGATCCCGCTCCGTTTAAATGAAGAAGTAACGTTAGAAGCACGAGGCGAAGCTTATATGCCGAAGCGTTCATTCGTTAAGTTAAATGAAGAAAAAGAGCAAAATGGTGAAGATGTATTTGCGAATCCGCGTAATGCGGCAGCAGGTTCAATACGCCAACTTGATCCCAAAATTGCAGCGAAACGTAACTTATCTATGTTTGTGTACGGTCTTGCGAATGTAGAAGAAAAAACAATTCCATCACATAGTGAATCGCTTGATTTCTTAGGTGAACTTGGATTCAAAACAAATCCAAATCGTCGTACATGTGAAACAATCGAAGAAGTTATAGCTTATGTAGAAGAATGGCAAGAAAAACGTCCGCATCTTGATTATGAGATCGATGGAATCGTTATAAAAGTAGATGATGTTGCTCTTCAAGAAAGTTTAGGAACTACAGCAAAGAGTCCAAGATGGGCGATTGCTTATAAATTCCCGGCTGAAGAAGTTGTAACAAGATTAACAGGCATTGAATTAAGTGTTGGTCGCACAGGGGTTGTAACACCGACTGCAGAGCTAGAGGCAGTGCGAGTGGCTGGTACTATCGTTCGTCGTGCCTCTTTACATAACGAAGATTTAATTCGTGAAAAAGACATTCGAATTGGTGACTATGTTGTTGTGAAGAAGGCCGGAGATATTATTCCTGAAGTTGTGAACGTTATTTTTGATAAGCGTACTGGTGAGGAAGAAGAATATCATATGCCAACGCATTGCCCAGCATGTGAGAGTGAACTAGTTCGTTTAGAAGAAGAGGTAGCACTTCGCTGTATAAATCCAACTTGTCCGGCTCAAATTCGAGAAGGATTAATCCATTTCGTTTCAAGAAATGCAATGAATATTGATGGACTCGGAGAACGTGTCATTACACAACTCTTTGATGCTGATTATATTCGTACATTCGCTGATTTATATTCGTTGACGAAAGAGCAATTATTACAGCTAGAACGATTCGGTGAAAAATCAGCAACGAATTTAGTACAAGCAATTGAGAATTCTAAAGACAACTCATTAGAACGATTATTATTTGGTCTTGGTATTCGCCATGTTGGAGCGAAAGCAGCACGTACATTTGCAGAGCATTTCGAAACGATGGATGCGCTTGTGAAAGCAACGGAAGAAGAACTAAAAGCAATTAATGAAATTGGTGAAAAAATGGCTCAATCCGTCGTGACGTATTTTGATAATGAAGACGTATTAGAGCTATTACAACAATTTAAAGAGTATGGCGTGAATATGGCATACAAAGGCATAAAAATTGCTGATTTACAAAATGTTGAGTCGTACTTCGCAGGAAAAACTGTCGTTTTAACAGGGAAATTAGAAGTTATGGGACGTAGTGAAGCGAAGAAAAAGATTGAGGCATTAGGTGGAAAAGTAACAGGAAGTGTTAGTAAAAGTACGGATTTAGTTGTTGCAGGTGAAGCAGCAGGTTCGAAATTAGCACAAGCAGAGAAGCATAATGTTGAGGTTTGGAATGAAGAGAGGTTCTTACAAGAGCTAAATAAGTAAGAGGTGCAAACTTACCATGAAAAAAATAGCATTAGCGGTATTAAGCCTTGGCCTACTCGTAAGTGGGTGTAGTGCAGGTGCCGATAAAGATGAAAAAGTGGTTGAGAAATCGGGGAAAGCAAAAGAGCAAGCAATCGTTCCGAAGTACGCTATTTCGGATGAATACTATAAGGCGACTATTCCATTTGAAGCAGGATCTGCACGTGGTTTAGTTGTACAAGGAGTAAGTAATCGTCTTGATATAGATGAATTTGAAACAGGATTAATGCGTATTGCAAAAGAATCCTTTAGTACGAAAGATCATTTCTTTAAAGGTGGAAGTACTCTAGATACTCAAAATGTGCAGATGCTTGTTAAAAGAAAGCGTACAGATGCTGAACAAAAGGAACTAGAGGACAAATTAAAAAAAGATGCAGTTAAATTTCCAAACATTGGGTTAAACCCAGCGTTAGGTGGAGGATCTGAATCATTAGAGGAAAAGAATAAAAAAAATCCAATATATATTTCAAATATTTTAGAGCATGATTATTATGTGAAAAAAGGCGAATCAGATGAGCGCCAAGGCATTGTAATTGGTTTAGCGATGAACTCGGTTCATTATTACGAGGAAGAGCATGGTTATCCGCGTGAGGCTAAAATTGAGCAAGAAAAAATGGTAGCTGAAGGGAAAAAAATGGCGCAAGAAGTCTTGAAATTTATGCATCAAAAACAGCCTGAAACAAAAAACCTTCCGATAACATTTGCAATTTATCGTCAGGCTCCAAAGGCTTCACTCGTGCCAGGTAACTTTGTTTCTTATGCGAATGTTGAAAAAGGCAGTGAAACGGTTGAGGATTGGAAACAAATTAATGAGAAATATTATTTGTTCCCATCTGAACAAGCGAAAACAGATAATAAACGTGAAGATCTGGCGAGAGTATCGAACTTTAAATCAAAACTAAGCGATTATTTCCAAGGCGACTATACAGCTGTTATCGGTACTGGTATGTATAGAGATGATGAATTAAGAGAAATAAAGCTTGATATTCCTGTCCAGTTTAATGGGAAAGCAGAAATAATTGGTTTTACACAATATGTAGCTGGGCTTGTTATGGAATACTTCCCGAATTATATGAAAGTACAAGTAACGATTAAATCTGTAGAACGCCCAGAAGCAATTATTATACGTGAAGCAAAGCAAGATGAACCATTTGTGAAAATTTTAGATTAAATAGGAGGGCTGTTCCTTTATGGAACGGCTTTTTTTCTTGAGGAATTTTGTTATAATTTAAAATGTTATAAATAATGGGGTGTAAGGGGTAAAGCACATGGACGAATTAAGTTTTCAAGTCATTATTTTATTAATTGCATTCGGCTTTTTAGCAGCTTTTATTGATTCAGTTGTTGGCGGTGGAGGATTAATTTCGCTTCCAGCACTTATGTTTGTTGGTTTACCACCAGCTTCGGCAATTGCAACGAATAAATTAGCTGCAACGATGGGGACGTTTACGAGTGCAGTTTATTTTATTCGATCAGGAAAGGTCGATTTTAAAATTGTAGGAAAGTTAATCCCGTTAACTGTTATAGGAGCGGTCGCAGGCGCTTTAGTAGTAAAGTTTATTCCGCCAGATATTTTACGTCCGTTAGTGCTTGTGATGTTGGTGTTTATTGCCATTTATATTATTGCAAAAAAGGATTGGGGAAGTGTATCTACCTATAAGAAGATGACGAAAAGAAAAACATTAATATTTTTCTTTGTTATTTTAATGATAGGGTTTTACGATGGATTTTTTGGACCAGGGACAGGATCCTTTTTAATTTTTGCATTTTTATTAGTTGGTTTGGATTTTATTCAGGCGGCAGCATCTGGAAAACTTTTGAACTTTGTTAGTAATATCGTATCTTTAATTACTTTTTTATTTTTAGACGTAATTCATTTTGAATACGGTATTATTATGGGATTGTCGATGATTTTTGGCGCTTATTTTGGATCGAAGTTTGCAGTCCAAAAAGGTGTTGGATATGTAAGAACTTTATTTTTGTTAGTAACTATTTTATTGATTGGAAAAAACATTTTGGAATATACTCATATTTTGTAGAGTTATACGTATGTATAACTCTATTTTTTTATTATATTTTAAAAATTAATTAATTTTTAAAATATAAGTCTAGGAATATTTGAATAAATCTAAATTATCGTGTAGAATAATGTTGTAAAATGTAAACGTTTTTCTAAGGGGAGGCTAAAAAGAATGGTAGTAGCATACAAACATGAGCCATTTACAGATTTTTCAGTGGAGGCTAACAAATTAGCGTTTGAAGAAGGTTTAAAGAAAGTAGAATCTTATCTTGGACAAGACTATCCATTAATTATTGGGGGAGAAAAAATCACTACAGAAGACAAAATTGTTTCTGTAAACCCTGCAAATAAAGAGGAACTTGTTGGTCGCGTTTCAAAAGCAAGCCGTGAGTTAGCTGAAAAAGCAATGCAAGTAGCGGATGAAACATTCCAAACTTGGAGAAAATCAAAGCCAGAAATGCGTGCAGACATTTTATTCCGTGCTGCAGCAATCGTTCGTCGCAGAAAACATGAATTCTCTGCTATTCTTGTAAAAGAAGCAGGTAAACCATGGAATGAGGCAGATGCTGATACAGCAGAAGCAATCGACTTTATGGAATATTATGGTCGTCAAATGTTAAAATTAAAAGACGGTATTCCAGTAGAAAGCCGTCCAATTGAATATAATCGTTTCTCTTACATTCCATTAGGAGTAGGTGTTATCATTTCTCCTTGGAACTTCCCATTCGCAATTATGGCAGGTATGACAACAGCTGCTTTAGTTTCTGGTAACACAGTATTACTAAAACCAGCTAGTACAACTCCTGTAGTAGCAGCGAAATTCATGGAAGTATTAGAAGAAGCTGGCTTACCAGCTGGCGTAGTAAACTTCGTTCCAGGTAATGGTTCTGAAGTTGGTGACTACTTAGTAGATCACCCTCGTACACGTTTCGTGAGCTTCACTGGATCTCGTGATGTAGGTATCCGTATTTATGAGCGCGCAGCGAAAGTAAACCCAGGCCAAATTTGGTTAAAACGCGTTATCGCTGAAATGGGTGGTAAAGATACAATCGTTGTTGATAAAGAAGCAGATCTTGAATTAGCAGCTAAATCTATCGTTGCATCAGCATTCGGATTCTCAGGACAAAAATGTTCTGCATGTTCTCGTGCAGTAATCCATGAAGATGTATACGATCACGTATTAAATCGTGCTGTTGAATTAACGAAAGAATTAACAGTTGCTAACCCAGCTGTATTAGGTACAAACATGGGTCCTGTTAATGACCAAGCTGCATTCGATAAAGTAATGAGCTATGTTGCAATTGGTAAAGAAGAAGGTAGAATCTTAACAGGTGGCGAAGGAGACGATTCTAAAGGCTGGTTCATCCAACCAACAATCGTTGCTGACGTTGCAGAAGATGCTCGCTTAATGAAAGAAGAAATCTTCGGACCAGTAGTAGCATTCTGTAAAGCAAAAGACTTTGATCATGCACTTGCAATTGCAAACAATACAGAATACGGTTTAACAGGTGCTGTTGTTACTAATAACCGTGACCATATTGAAAAAGCACGTGAAGAATTCCACGTGGGTAACTTATACTTCAACCGTGGATGTACTGGTGCAATCGTAGGTTACCAACCATTCGGTGGCTTTAACATGTCTGGTACAGACTCTAAAGCTGGTGGCCCTGACTACTTAGCACTTCACATGCAAGCAAAAACTACTTCTGAAACTTTATAAGAAATAGTAGAAGAGATCTTCGCAGTCTGCGAAGATCTCTTTTTTTTTTTTTTTTTTGAAAAATTTTCTATATTTGGATCAAGATAGATATGAGTAGAAAAACTAATAAAGTAATAAGGTTTACTTCAGTAAATAAGGTATACTATATTTGTTGAATAGATTCTCTTTAAAGACAAGAAAAGTAGGTGAACAAAGTGGGAAAATATCAATTGGATTACAAAAGTCAGGTAGCCGTGGCAAAGTTTCATGAAAAACAGACGCCTGCCAAATTTGATAAAAAGCAGCAAATTGAAAAATTGCGTGCGGAGTATTTGAAAAAGAAGCAAAAATAAACAGATAAATAATATGTTACGTTTTTGATAGGAGAAACCAGTTCTAAGTACCGTATATTACCATTCGGTACTTGGAACTAGCTAAACCTTATTAATATCGGGATAAACATGTAAATAGAAACAAAACAACGAGAAAAGTTGACTTATTAGTCATATTTTTTAGTATTCATTTTAAGGATTTCCTGTATAATACAATTTGAAAGAAAATCTATGGTTTGACAAGAAACACTCTTTTCGGTTTTGCTCACTGAAGGGAGTGTTTTTTTGTAGCCAAAAACTCCTCTGTACTCATTACAGTTGCATATACTCCATTTAAACTAGCCAAAATTGTGTTATGAATATAAACGGCCGGTATAGTAGCATTCTTAAAAGAAAGATCTTTTGTAGCACAAGCATCATGTATAACGGTACATGGAAAGCCGAAATCAAAAGCAGCCCTTACGGTAGCATCAATACACATATGAGTCATCATCCCGCATATGATGACGTGCTCAATGTTTAAACGTTGTAATTGTTCTAGAAGATCAGTTTCGCGAAAACTATTTGGATAATGTTTGAGTATAACGGTTTCTTCTCTAAGTGGACGTACGCTTTCATGAATATGTACACCTTCTGTATTGGGTAGGAAAAAAGTAGCGTCATCTTTTATTGCTACATGTTGGATATGAAAAATAGGTTCGTTTTTCGTTCTAAAGAGTTGTAGCAGCTGACTAGCATATTGGCTTGCTTCTACTGGATTACGCAATTCCATCTTTCCATGTGGAAAATAATCATTTTGAATATCAACGAGTAAAAGAGCTGTTTTCATATATTCATCTTCCTCCGATTTCATATTCAAATAATGGTATTCAATTTATAGAAAGGATTCTCCTTTTAAAAAATATGAAGGAGGAGAATTTAACATAACTTTAAAAATCATTATTGTATGTGATTTTTTATTTGAAAATTTTAATAGAGGAATAATTAATATTTTTCTAAAAAATGTATTGACTCTTATTATTCTGAGTTCTATAATGAGAATTAATTAAACGACAATTAAATCGATACATTCTTATCCAGAGAGGTGGAGGGACTGGCCCTACGATACCTCAGCAACGGGTTTTTTAATACCGTGCTAACTCCAGCAAGCCTTATAAAAGGCTTGGAAGATGAGAAGATGTGAACGAGTACATATAAGTGCTCTCCTTCTTATCTTTATGGTTGATAAGAAGGAGAGCACTTTTTATTTTACCTCGAAAGCTCTACTTCAAGTTTTTACAGCATATAGGAGGGAAGAAAATGATTTCTTTTAACAACGTAAGTAAATTATATGAATCAGGTGGGCAATCTGTTCATGCGGTGGAGGATGTAACATTATCAGTTGGGAAGGGCGAAATTTTCGGTATCATCGGTTTTAGTGGCGCTGGAAAGAGTACGTTATTACGCCTAGTAAATATGTTAGAGAGACCAACGGCAGGAACGATTTCAATAGATGATAAAGATATTACATCTTTATCGACGAAAGAATTACGGAAGCTAAGACAAAGAATCGGGATGATTTTTCAAAGTT
The DNA here is from genome assembly GCF_008368845.1 of Bacillus sp. BB51/4. Taxonomy (NCBI): domain Bacteria; kingdom Bacillati; phylum Bacillota; class Bacilli; order Caryophanales; family Bacillaceae; genus Bacillus; species Bacillus sp. BB51/4. The sequence goes on along the minus strand of NZ_QOSC01000019.1, from coordinate 97,523 downwards.
TTAATTTATTTAATTCAAGAACAGTGTTTGGGAATATTGCTTATCCATTAAGGTTAGCGAAAGTACCAAAGAATGAGATAAAAGAAAGAGTAAATGAACTGCTGAAGTTTGTAGGATTAGAAGATAAAGCAAACTATTATCCAGAGCAACTATCAGGTGGTCAAAAACAACGTGTTGGCATTGCTAGAGCACTTGCAACATCGCCAGACATTCTTATATGTGATGAGGCAACATCAGCTTTAGATCCAGAAACAACGACAGAGATTCTGAACTTATTAAAGAAAGTAAATCGAGAATACAATGTAACGATTCTACTCATTACACATGAAATGCATGTTGTGAAAGAAATTTGTCACCGTGTAGCTGTAATGGAGAAGGGAAAGGTTATTGAAGAAGGAAAACTATTTGACGTTTTCACACAACCAAAAACAAAGACAACTCAAAACTTTGTACGCTCCATTATTAATGATCATTTACCGGAAAGTGTTCTAGGGAAAATTCAAAATGGTGGACAAATTTATCGCTTAACATTTACTGGTGAAGAGACAGGGCAGCCGGTACTATCATATATCGCGAAAAACTATAACGTCGATGTAAACGTACTGTACGGAAATATTATTGAACTTCAAAATGTGCTATTTGGAAATCTACTTGTAGAACTGCAAGGTGAGCAGAAAGAAATTCAAAAAGCATTACAACATCTACGACTACAAGTGCAGCTGAAGGAGGTAAAAGCTCATGCGAGTTGATTGGAGTATATTTTGGCCCCGCATAGTAGATGCGACGGGGGATACCCTCTTAATGGTAATTGTAACCCTTATATTTGCTACAATTCTTGGTATACCTCTAGGTTTACTGTTATATGTAACGAGAAAAGGGAACTTTTTAGAAAATAAATGGGTCTTTTCTATTCTTAATATCATTATTAACACAATTCGTCCGGTTCCATTCATTATCTTCTTAGTAGCTTTAAGCCCACTAACAAGAAGTGTTATCGGAACGACGATTGGAACAGCAGCAGCAATCTTTCCGATGACGTTAGTTGCATCAATCGGTATTGCTAGAATGGTTGAAACAAATCTTGTTTCAGTTCCAAAGGGAGTCATTGAAGCAGCTCAAGCGATGGGGGCTTCACCAATTAGAATTGTTTTTGAAATCCTTGTGCCAGAAGCGTTAGCGCCATTGATTTTAGGTGTTACGTTTATGACAGTTGGTTTAATTGAATTTTCTGCAGTTGCTGGGCTTGTCGGTGGTGGCGGTCTTGGTGACTTAGCGATGACATATGGTTATCAACGTTTTGATACATCAGTTATGTTCGTAACGGTCGTTTTACTTATTATTCTTGTACAGGTAGCTCAAAATTTAGGAAACTACTTTGCGAAAGTCTTTTTACGCAGATCATAAAAAGGAAGAGGGGAAAAGAAAATGAAGAAAATTTTAGCATTTGCATTATCAGCGATTGTAGGAATTTCAGCGTTAAGCGGCTGCTCAAGTGGAGACACGGGGGCAGGAGCAAAAGAGAAAGTAGTTCGCGTTGGCGTAACCGGAACAGATGGAGACGCTTGGGAAATTTTAAAGAAAAAAGCTGAAAAAGAGGGAATTAAAATTAAACTGGTTGAGTTCTCTGATTACACAACGCCAAATAAAGCGTTAGCTGATGGAGATATTGAACTAAACTCATTCCAGCACGTTGCTTTCTTAGAGCAATTTAAAAAAGAGCATAAGTTAGATATTACAGCTGTTGGTACAACGCAAATTGCACCAATGGGCTTATACTCTGAAAAATATAAGAAGGCAAATGAAATTCCAGATGGTTCAGAAATTGCGATTCCAAATGATCCAACGAACCAAGCTCGTGCATTAAAACTTCTTGATGCAGCTGGATTATTAAAGCTTAAGAAAGACTTTGGCTTATTCGGAGATCCAAGCGGCATTGCTGAAAATCCGAAGAAGTTAAAAATTACACCGGTTATCGCACAGCAAACACCTCGTGTATTAAAAGATGTTGCAGCTTCAGTTATTAATAACGGTGTTGCTGGTCAAGCTGGATTAGATCCAGCGAAGGATCCAATTTTCTTAGAAGATCCAAAGAATGAAAATGCGAAGCCATATATCAATATTTTCGCAGCTCGTACGAAAGATAAAGATGATCCAACACTGAAAAAAGTAATTGAACTATATCATTCAAAAGAAGTAACAGATGCAATTAAGAAAGAAACAAATGATGGTTCCATTTCAGTAGATCTTTCACTTGATGAGCTTGAAAAAATCGTAAAATAATGATTGAGTTTAACGGACTAGCAGAAGGAACCCCTCCGCTGTTAGCTCGTTCAACATATAATCTACTTAACAAACAAAACCCTAATTCTGTACCTTCCAATTCTGTATAACGTAGAATCCAATGTTTGTTAAGTAGAGTGATGGACCAGGAGTTTTCCTGGTCTATTTTTTTGTGGTTATTCGATTACGATACTTTTTAAATTATCCTCATGATGCTCTTGTTCTTTCGGATAAGCAGCTAGCTCCTCTTGCAAAATATTTAGTATTTGCTTAGCTGATTGTTGGATTGGGGTAGGTAACTCTTCTAATATATTCATACCGACTTTTATTTTTGTACGAATTACCTTTCTTAGTAGTTCCTCATGCATGTACTACACCTCCAAACCGAATATTTAGTACATCTTCTTCGAACTTAGCTCCTTGAATAGAAAGGTGTGTTAACGTTTTTGGTAATGTGATGTTCCGTTTCACAGAACCTGAACAAATGATAAGTTCATCACCTTTTTGATTTAATGAAAGTTCACTTTTGTTTGAGAAGGGAATGGAGAGAACGAAAATATACTCATCGCCATCTTTTTTTACATATTGAGTGCGCCCGTTAAATTTCACTTCCGTAGGGGAAGAATCTGATTTAAATAAAGCGTCTCCTACACGCTCTAACATGGACAAACCGACAACTTCTTGTTCAAACATAGGAGCTTCGTAAATAGGAAGCGGCTGAAAACTATTTTGAATTAATGTTTTATATTTTTTTTGAGTATCTTTCCATGCTTGAAAATAAGGATCGGTGACAGTGTTAGGGATGACGCGGTTAATCATAATGGCATCTACGTTATAATCGTATAAATTTAAATACGTAAAGCTACGCTGAGCTTCTTTAATGACCATTTTTTCGGGATTTACAACGATGCGGATACTTGTTATTTCTCGATTTGATAAAATATCTCTCATTTCTCCGAGCTGTTCAAGTGTATTCGTTAATTCGTCCATAATATCATCGGTTGGAAGGGGGACACCAAGAAGTGGTTGAGCTACAGGACGAACAACTTTTAAAACTTTTCTTTTAATAGGAAAGAGTTTTTCCATCCACCAGCCGAGCATGTCTGGAAAGCTGAGCATTGCTAATGTTTCTCCTGTTGGAGCACAATCAATGATAATAACATCATATGTGTTTTGTTTATAATAATCGAGTACGCGAAGTAAGCGAATTAAATCTTCCATACCAGGAAACATCGTTAATTCTTCTGTTGTAATATCATCAGCTGCTTTGGAGGTGAAGAGTAGCGTAATATATTTCTGTAATTTCCCCCAGCCTTTTTCCATCTCATAAATCGTATTAATTTCTTGTGCCCACAAATTTTCACGAATTTCTAATGGCTCAGAAGATAGCTTTATACCAAATGAATCTCCTAAACTATGAGCAGGATCTGTACTCATTACTAATGTTTTTAATCCTTGTTTTGCGCTTTGAAGTGCTGTTGCTGCTGAAATGCTAGTTTTTCCTACGCCGCCTTTACCTGTATACAAAATAATTCTCATTATTCTATCCCCTTTGTTTCGAGTATCGAATATTACGAATGCCGAAATAAAATGTTGAATAAAAACCCAACTAGGGTTTTATTCAATCGGAATGTTTTTCATTTTAGGTGTAGAAACCTTTTCTTCTGTTTTTTGCTGTGACGTAGCGATGTGATTCATGATCTTTTGGAAGATTTGTAGTAAGAATGCCTTTTCTTCTTCTGATAATGCTTCTGTCACTAGGTTAAAGTAATGGGCTGCATTTTGTTTTACTTCTTGGACGAGCGTTACGCCGTTTTCTGTTAAACGAATTAATACAATGCGTCGGTCGTTTTCAGCACGGTACCTTTCAATATATCCCTTTTTTACGAGGCGATTTACAACACCTGTCGTTGTACTCATCGGTATATCAAGAAGGTCAGCAATTTTTGTCATTGTAATATCTGTATTTCGCTCCATCCAAAGTAAACAAAATACTTCTGTTTTAGAAAGTGTTAAATCTAGGCTTACCCATTCTTCAGGATAAAAAAGTTTCTTGGCGTTATCAAGCAGTAAGTCTAAAAAATGTTCATATTGCAACAATTATTTCCACTCCCGTATATTTCGAGGTTCGTAATATTTGTTTTTATTTTATGCAGAATTGAAATAAATGTCAATAGTTTTGATTGTTTTTTCAGATTAGACAGAAAACTTACTTTGAAATGGTAGATTTATAAATATAAAACTAGAATTTACATAAAAATCCATCATGGTAAATATACTTATCTATAATGGATGCACAGCTAACGAGGGGGAGAACAATGAGAAGACGTAATACGCAAGCGTTCACGTTTTTAGCATGGACTTCATTTGTTTGCGCGCTTTCAGGTATGCTAATTGGAATTTATACGTTAGATGAAACGCTTAGTGTAAAAGGGTACTATTTATTAGGCACATTATTTTTAACGATGTCTTGTTTTGTATTACAAAAAACAATTCGTGATAATGAAGAAGATAACGAGAGATTTCCGAAAAATAAACCGGTAGATAAGGAGTAAATTGTAAAGAAAGGCAATTGCCTTTCTTTTTTTATGTAAAAATGCAGTAAGTGCCGTGTGTTGACTTGCTTGAAGTACTGAAAATTTGGTATCATCAATAGTATTGTAGATTGAACGATATATTATGGAGGTGGCCTAGCCGTGTCAAGAATTTCCGTTGAGAATGTAAAGCACGTAGCACATTTAGCACGTCTTGCAATTACTGATCAAGAAGCTGAAAAATTTCAAAAACAACTAGATGCAATTGTTACATTTGCAGAACAGTTAAATGAATTAGATACAACTGATGTAAAACCAACAACTCATGTATTAACTATGAAAAATGTTATGCGTGAAGATGTACCAGAAAAAGGTTTACCAGTTGAAGAAGTATTAAAAAATGCACCGGATCACAAAGATAATCAAATCCGTGTTCCAGCAGTATTAGAATAGAGGAGGGGAATTTCGATGTCATTATTTGATCATTCAGTATCAGAGTTACATAAGAAATTAAACAACAAAGAAATTTCCGTTACGGATTTAGTAGAAGAATCTTACAAACGTATTGCGGATGTTGAAGATAACGTAAAAGCTTTTCTTACATTAGATGAAGAAAACGCACGCGCGAAAGCGAAAGAATTAGACGCAAAAATTGGTGCTGAAGATAATGGTTTATTATTCGGTATGCCAATTGGTGTAAAAGATAACATTGTAACTAACGGTCTTCGTACAACTTGTGCGAGCAAAATGTTAGCAAACTTTGATCCAATTTATGATGCAACAGTTGTGCAAAAGCTAAAAGCTGCTGACACAGTTACAATCGGTAAGTTAAATATGGACGAGTTCGCAATGGGTTCTTCAAATGAAAACTCAGGTTTCTACGCTACGAAAAATCCATGGAACTTAGATTACGTTCCAGGCGGATCTAGTGGTGGTTCTGCAGCAGCTGTAGCAGCAGGAGAAGTATTATTCTCTCTAGGTTCTGATACGGGTGGTTCTATCCGTCAGCCAGCTGCATATTGCGGCGTTGTAGGTTTAAAACCAACTTACGGACGCGTATCTCGTTATGGATTAGTAGCATTCGCATCTTCACTTGACCAAATCGGACCGATTACACGTACAGTAGAAGATAATGCATACTTATTACAAGCTATTTCAGGTATTGACCGTATGGATGCAACTTCTGCTAACGTTGAAGTAGGAAACTACTTAGCTGGTTTAACAGGCGACGTTAAAGGTTTACGCATTGCTGTACCGAAAGAATACTTAGGAGAAGGTGTTGGCGAAGAAGCTCGTGAGTCAGTACTAGCTGCTTTAAAAGTATTAGAAGGTATGGGCGCAACTTGGGAGGAAGTATCTCTTCCACACTCTAAATACGCTCTAGCAACGTATTACTTATTATCTTCTTCTGAAGCATCTGCTAACCTTTCACGCTTTGATGGCGTACGTTACGGTGTTCGTTCTGATAATGTAAATAATTTATTAGACCTTTACAAAAACACACGTAGCGAAGGTTTTGGTGATGAAGTAAAACGTCGTATTATGCTTGGTACATTTGCACTTAGCTCTGGTTACTATGATGCGTACTACAAGAAAGCACAACAAGTACGTACATTAATTAAAAACGACTTTGAAAATGTATTTGCTAACTACGATGTTATTATTGGACCAACAACGCCAACTCCGGCATTTAAAGTGGGCGAAAAAGTTGATGATCCAATGACAATGTATGCAAATGACATTTTAACAATCCCAGTAAACTTAGCGGGTGTTCCAGCGATTTCTGTTCCATGTGGATTCGGTGCTAACAACATGCCACTTGGTCTACAAATCATTGGTAAACACTTCGATGAAGCGACAATTTACCGCGTTGCACATGCGTTTGAGCAAGCAACAGACTATCATACAAAAAAAGCAAGTCTGTAAGGAGGCGAGCATAGATGAATTTAGAAACAATTATTGGTTTAGAGGTTCACGTTGAGTTAAAAACAAATTCGAAAATTTTCTCTGCGAGTCCAACAGAATTCGGAGCGGAGCCAAATACACAAACAAGTGTAATTGACTTAGGATACCCAGGGGTACTTCCTACTTTAAATAAAGAAGCAGTTAACTTTGCAATGAAAGCTGCAATGGCATTAAACTGTGAAATCGCAACGGAAACGAAGTTCGACCGTAAAAACTATTTCTACCCAGATAATCCGAAAGCTTACCAAATTTCTCAATTCGATAAGCCAATTGGTGAAAATGGTTGGATTGAAATTGAAGTAGACGGTAAAAAGAAACGTATCGGTATTACACGTCTTCATTTAGAAGAAGATGCTGGTAAATCAACGCATACAGCTGATGGTTCATTAGTAGACTACAACCGTCAAGGTATGCCTTTAATCGAGATCGTATCTGAGCCAGATATGCGTACGCCAGAAGAAGCATATGCATACTTAGAGAAGTTAAAATCAATCATTCAATACACTGGCGTATCTGATTGTAAGATGGAAGAAGGTTCCTTGCGTTGTGATGCGAACATTTCCCTTCGTCCAGTTGGACAAGAGAAGTTCGGTACAAAAGCGGAACTGAAAAACTTAAACTCATTCACTTACGTACAAAAAGGTCTTGAGCACGAGCAAGTGCGCCAAGAGAAAGAATTGTTATCTGGTGGTATCATCCAACAAGAAACACGTCGTTATGATGAAGCAACGAAGAAAACAATCTTAATGCGTGTGAAAGAAGGATCTGACGATTACCGTTACTTCCCAGAGCCAGACTTAGTTGAACTTTACATCGATGATGAGTGGAAAGAAGAAATTCGTGCTTCGATTCCAGAACTTCCAGATGCACGTAAAGCTCGCTACGTTGCAGAAATTGGCTTACCTGCTTATGATGCACACGTATTAACATTAACGAAAGAAATGTCTGATTTCTTTGAAGCTGCAATTGCAGACGGTGCTGATGCGAAATTAACATCAAACTGGTTAATGGGTGAAGTGCTTGCATACTTAAACAAACAACAAAAAGAATTAAAAGACGTTGCATTAACGCCTGCTGGTCTATCTAAAATGGTTCAATTAATTGAAAAAGGTACAATTTCTTCTAAAATCGCGAAGAAAGTATTTAACGAATTAATTGAAAAAGGTGGAGACCCAGAAGAAATCGTTAAAGCGAAAGGTCTTGTTCAAATTTCTGACGAGGGTACACTTCGTAAAGTTGTAACAGAAATTCTTGATAATAATGAGCAATCTATCGAAGACTTTAAAAACGGTAAAGACCGTGCAATTGGCTTCTTAGTTGGTCAAATTATGAAAGCTACAAAAGGACAAGCAAATCCGCCGCTTGTTAACAAAATCTTACTTGAAGAGATTAATAAGCGATAATAGTAGTAACTTTTAAAGATTAAGCAGAAAAACACCCGTACATGGGTGTTTTTCTAGGTTAATCAAACGTTTGTTTAAATGAGAGAAGATCGTTTAAACAAACGTTTGATTAACTGTCAAAAGTGGAAAAATGTTTGTATAGCAACTATGGTATGATAGTTGCAAAAAGGTGGGAATAATGATAAATCTAGACATAGAGGTTTTTTTTCATCTCATGAAATAATAGATAATTATTATTCGTTATATGTAAATTGTTGTGAGGAAATAGATAGACATAAATTTTTTGTCAAATAAAACAAAACCATTGAAATGAATATTTATTTTTGATGGACTACACGAATCGGGTTCTTACTGCCTGTTTGAGCGGGATAAAAGAAGGATAGGAAGATGAGAGGAGGTAGGCATAGGAATACTGAATAGAAGTTCGGTATGTTCTTTTTGATATATAAAGAAATTTCCTGTGCTAATAAATGATGAAACGAGCAAGAATTATTTATAATCCTACTTCTGGGCGCGAGCTATTTAAGAAGAGCTTACCGGAAGTATTACAAAAATTAGAACAAGCTGGATATGAAGCGTCTTGTCATGCGACAACTGGTCCTGGAGATGCGACTGTGGCAGCGAGGCAAGCTGCGGATCGTAAGTTTGATGTTGTTATCGCAGCTGGTGGTGATGGTACATTAAATGAAGTGGTGAACGGTTTAGTAGGACATGAACATCGTCCAAAGTTTGGAATTATTCCAGTTGGAACGACCAATGATTTTGCGCGTGCGATCGGTGTACCTCGTGCTATTGAAGAGGCTGCGGATATTATTTGTGAAGGGAAAACAGTTCCGTTAGATCTTGGTAGAGCGAATGATACATATTTCATTAATATCGCTGGTGGCGGCCGTATTACAGAATTAACATATGAAGTGCCAAGTAAGTTAAAAACGGTATTAGGACAACTTGCTTATTATTTAAAAGGTATCGAAATGTTACCATCATTACATCCAACATATGTTGAAATTGAGTATGATGGAAAATTACTACAAGAAGAAATTACGATGTTTTTAATTACGAATACTCGTTCAGTGGGCGGCTTTGAAAAAGTAGCACCATATGCATCGATTAATGATGGTTTATTTGATTTATTAGTACTGAAAAAAGGTTCTATCGCTGACTTAATTAAAGCAGCAACACAAGCGCAGCGTGGTGAACATATTAATAACCCAAAAGTGCTATACACACAAGCAAATCGAATTAAAGTGCATTCACCAGATAAACTAATGATTAACTTAGATGGTGAATACGGTGGAGATGCACCGATGGAATTCGAAAATATATATCATTGTCTTGAACTATTTGTTCCTGAACAACAAGAGGATGCCCTGTAAAGGCATCCTTTTTATTATATAGAGGAATTGTAAATTGGAAGTTAGTTTGATTTTTATGGTATTTTTACAATTCGTTTATTTTATATCCATACTTTATTGATACACTGGAGGAGATAAGAAACGAGAGGTAGGATGCTATGGAGAAGGTAAAGGCAATACTATTTGATAAAGACGGAACATTAATGGATTTTCACTCAATTTGGATAAAAGTAGCTGAAGAGCTTGTCGCTGAATGTATAAAATTATATCAACTTCCACAGTCAATGCAGCCTACTTTATTAAAAGAAATCGGCGTGGAGGGGGTGGTTGTGAACCCTCGTAGTGCAATAGCTGCTGGAACAAGCCTCGATGTAGCAAAGGGGCTTTGTAAGTATATTGCGTCATCTAAGGAAGAGGAGATGCATGAGTGGGTAAGTGAAAAATTATTTTCGCTTATGTACGAGTACCGCTCCCATATGAGAATGACAGCAGATTTACCGAGAATTTTACAAGGTTTAAAGGATAGAGGATTTATTTTAGGTGTTGTTACAGCGGATGATTTCGCGCCGACAGAATTATTTTTAAAACAATATCAATTAGAATCTTTTTTTGATTATGTTGTGGCTTCAGATACGTTTCCGGCACAGAAACCTGATAAAAGAATTGTAGAATCCTTTTGTGAAAAGTTTCATTTAGAGGCATGTGAAGTAGCGGTCGTAGGGGATACGCCAACAGATTTGTATTTAGCTAAGAACGGTGGCGATTGCTATGCAATCGGAGTACTGTCTGGTACAGGAGATCGTCAAACGTTAGAACCACTTGCGGATTTAGTAGTACAATCTGTTGGGGAGTTTATTTCTCATTCGGGTGAGTTGATTTGGGAACAAGGAAAGTCTAATGTGTAAGGAAAATAAGTCTATAAGGACTCTTAAAGAGTCTTTATAGACTTATTTTTTATGTCGACATAGAAGGCATGTAGGATGAATGTTGGAAAAGAATGTTGGCATACATTTTGCAATGAAAAGAGAAAACAATGTAAAGAAAAGGATGGGGTACGTAATGAACATAAAAAAATTTGCTAAAGTAAATGAACAAATTCCTGGACCGAAAGCAGCGTCTTTATTAGAACGCCGCCAAAATATAGTACCAAAAGGAGTAAGTAACGGCATCCCAACGTTTGTACAATCTGCAAATGGTGCTCTTGTAACAGATGTTGATGGCAATCAGTACATTGATTTCGCGGGAGCAATTGGAACAATTAACGTAGGACATTGTCATCCAGCTGTTAAAGAAGCGCTTCATAAACAAGTAGATCAATACATTCATACTGGATTTAATGTCATGATGTATGAGCCATATATTGAATTAGCAGAAAAACTTGCGGCATTAGCGCCAGGAAGTTTTGATAAGCAAGTACTATTTTTAAATAGTGGTGCAGAAGCGGTTGAGAATGCGGTGAAAATCGCTCGTAAATATACAAAAAGACCTGGTATTATCGCATTTTCTAAAGGTTTCCACGGACGTACATTAATGACAATGACGATGACAAGTAAAGTAAAACCATATAAATTTGGATTTGGCCCATTTGCACCGGAAGTATATAAAGCGCCGTTTCCGTACGAATATCGCCGTCCAGAAGGATTAACGGAAGAGCAGTACGATGACTTTATGATTGAAGAGTTTAAGAATTTCTTCATATCAGAAGTAGCACCAGAAACAATTGCAGCTGTTGTAATGGAACCTGTTCAAGGGGAAGGTGGATTTATCGTTCCAAGTAAGAAGTTTGTTCAAGAAGTACGCAATATTTGTTCAGAACACGGCATCTTATTTGTAGCGGATGAAATTCAAACAGGATTTAGCCGTACAGGAAAATACTTTGCCATTGATCATTATGATGTCGTTCCAGATTTAATTACGGTATCTAAATCATTAGGCGCTGGTGTACCGATTAGTGGTGTTATTGGGCGCAAGGAAATTATGAATGAATCTGCGCCAGGAGAGCTTGGTGGAACGTATGCAGGAAGCCCACTAGGATGTGCGGCAGCGTTAGCAGTACTTGATGTAATAGAAAGAGAGAATTTAAATGATAGAGCGATAGAATTAGGAAAAGTCGTAATGAACCGATTCGAAGAGATGAAAAATAAATATAATTGCATCGGTGATGTGCGTGGTTTAGGAGCGATGTGTGCATTTGAGCTCGTTCAAGATCGGAAGACGAAAGCACCTGATAAAACGTTAACAGCTAATTTGTGCGCAGAGGCAAATAAACGCGGATTACTCCTACTATCAGCAGGGACATATGGTAATGTTATTCGTGTGTTAATGCCATTAGTGATTACAGATGAGCAACTTGAAGAAGGGTTAACAATAATTGAAGAATCATTGCAAGTCTGTTATGAGAAAGCAAATACTGCTCGTGTTTAAAAGCTAAATAATAAATCGCAAACATTCTAGCTGACTCTATATAAAATGCAGAAAATTCACTTTATAATAAAGGTAGTGAAGTGAATCGATGGATTGGAAGTTAGGGGTGGCTAGGATGGTTGGAGAAAAGGAACGAGTGTTAATGGATTTACAAGATGTATTTGAATATGCGTTTGACGAAATTTTTGTGACTGACGAAAAGGGAATCGTTGTGCGTGTAAATAGTACATGTGAAAGGCACTATCAACTAGCTGCTAAAGAGTTAGTAGGTAAGCATGTGAAAGAATTGCAGAAGGATGGTATCTTTTATCCATCGGCAACGTTAGAAGTAATTGAAAAAAAGAGACCGATTGAACTCGTTCAAACGACAAAATCAGGAGAGTATTTACACGTTCGTACAAGGCCTGTTTTTGATAATGAGGGAAATTTAAGAAGAGTAATTAGTTATTCTCGTGATCTTACAGAGCTCTACCAATTACGTCAAAAGGTAGAGGAAATGGATAATCAGTTAAAAACATATAAAAAAGAATTAAGAGAAACATATGAACATGAAGGACTTATTTTTAAAAGTATCGCTATGCAAAAAATAGTCGAGACAATCAAGAAAGTATCCGTGGTAGATAGTACAGTTCTCGTTTTAGGTGAGACAGGAGTAGGGAAGAGTCGATTAGTACGTCATTTACATGAAGTGAGTAACAGGAAGAATGAAAGTTTCCATGAAATTAATTGTGCGGCATTGCCAACGAATTTAATTGAATCAGAGCTTTTTGGATACTCAGGTGGATCTTTTACAGGTGCGAATCGTGAAGGGAAAAAGGGAATATTAGAATCAGCTCATAAAGGAACTCTTTTCTTAGATGAAATTGGCGAAATGCCACTTGAAATTCAAGCGAAACTTTTGCAAGTGTTGCAAGAAAAAACGTTCCGCCCTATTGGCGGAAGAGAATTAAAAAAAGTGGATGTTAGAATTGTAGCGGCAACAAATCGAGATTTAAGTATGATGGTGAAACAAGGAACATTCCGGAAAGATTTATATTATCGTCTGAATGTCATTCCAATTTTAATTCCGCCACTCAGGGAAAGAACCGAAGACATTTTGCCGCTCATTTATCATTATTTACAGCACTTTAACGAGAAATATGGCCGGAATGTAAAATTAGCACCTAGCACATTACAAATGTTTGTTGGTTACCCGTGGGAAGGAAATAATAGAGAAATTGAAAATGTGATTGAGAGAATTGTTATAACTGCTGATGATATCGTTACGATAGAAGATTTGCCAATAGCGATGCAAGAATCAACGGTTGAACAGTCCGGCCAAAGTCTCTATAAAATGTTAGAAGAAGTAGAACGTAATATTATTTTGAAAGCATATAAAACATATGGATCGAGTTATAAAGTAGCGGAGTTTTTAAAAATAAGTCAATCTGCTGCCACTAGGAAGATAAAGAAACTTATAGAGGAGGAAGAAAATATTGGATAAAAAAGCGACGTTTGTAAATGTAGAGAAAAAGGCGATGTATATAAATGGTGAGTGGATTACATTGCAAGAACAAATCGAAGTAAATAATCCAGCAACGAAGGAAATATTTGCGACGGTACCAAAGGGCGGGGTAACAGAGGCAAAGCAAGCTGTTGATGCTGCTCATGAAGCTTTTAAATCATGGTCTAAGTTAACAGCGGCAGACCGTGCAGTGAAGTTAAAAAAATGGTTCACACTTATTGATGAAAATAAAGAAGAGATTGCAGCAATCATGACGAGGGAACAAGGAAAGCCGTTTGCAGAAGCACTTGGTGAAGTGAATTATGCAAATAGCTTTGTTGAATGGTATGCAGAAGAAGGAAAACGCGTATACGGTGAAATGATTCCTGCTTCTCATCCAAATAAACGTATTTTAGTTATGAAGCAACCAGTTGGGGTTATGGCAGCTATTACACCTTGGAATTTCCCGGCTGCTATGATTACGAGAAAGGTAGCTCCAGCGCTTGCAGCAGGATGTACAGCGGTTGTAAAACCTGCAAGTCAAACGCCGTTAACTGCGTTAAAATTAGCTGAATTAGCCCATGAAGCGGACATTCCTAAAGGTGTAATAAACATTGTAACAGGTAGTGCGAAAGCAATTGCTGATACGTGGATGGAAGATGGACGTGTTCGAAAAGTTTCCTTTACAGGATCAACTGAGATTGGGAAAGAATTAATGGCTAGTGCTGCACAAACGATGAAAAAGGTTTCACTTGAGTTAGGTGGTCACGCGCCGTTTATTGTTATGAATGATGCGGACTTAGATAAAGCTGTAGAGGCGGTAATCGGTTCGAAATTCCGTAACGCAGGACAAACGTGTATATGTACAAACCGAGTATTTGTTCAGGAAGAAGTGTATGAAGTATTTGCAGAGAAGTTTCAAAAGGCAGTAGGGCAGTTAAAAGTAGGAGACGGCTTTGGTGACGGAACGACTGTAGGACCACTTATTGACGAGAATGCAGTTTCGAAAGTACAGGAACATATTGAAGATGCTATTCAAAAGGGTGGAACAGTTTTATATGGTGGCCAAAAGGTTGCAGAGCTAGATGGACACTTTATGCAACCAACTGTAATTGGATTGGCGAACGATACGATGCTTTGTATGAATGAAGAAACATTCGGACCAGTAGCACCAGTTGCGAAATTTAAAACGGTTGAAGAAGTAATCGAACGTGCAAATCATACACCATATGGCTTAGCTGCTTATATTTTCACAAAAGATATTAGTCAAGCATTCCAAGTTAGCGAGGCATTAGAGTACGGTATTATCGGATTAAATGATGGACTTCCATCAGTTGCACAAGCACCGTTTGGTGGCTTTAAAGAAAGTGGTATTGGCCGTGAAGGAGGGCATTTCGGTATCGAGGAATATTTAGAAATTAAATATATTTCATTAGGACTATAAGTAGTATACTAGAATCTCTATAAGGTAACAGAGAAGGAGATTCTAGTATGGTATATTGGCTATTATTACTCGTAACAATTATTTTTGAAGTAGCTGGAACAATTGCAATGAAATTATCAAACGGTTTAACAAAGCTCGTTCCAAGTGTACTGATTTTCGTATTTTATGGAATTTGTTTCAGCGTATTTGCTATCGTTGTCAAAAAAATTCATTTAAGTATCGCTTATGCCATTTGGTCTGGTGTAGGAACATTACTTATTACAATCATTAGCGTGTATTTTTTTAAAGAGCACATTAACTTATTCCAAGCATTTTGTATTCTCTTTATTGTTTTAGGAGTAATTGGACTTAAGGTTTCATCGGCATCATAAAAGGCTATCTTCCGGTGCGGGAGATAGCCTTTTGTTTTTTATTAAAATGCCCAGTTACCTTTACGGAAGATTGGTTCATGTCTTCCGTCATCTGTAATACCATCGATATCAAGCTCAGCTGATCCGATCATGAAGTCGTTGTGTGTAATACTAGTATTTGCTCCGTTTTCAGCAAGTTCTTCTTTAGACATTGTTTTTCCGCCAACTAAGTTGAATGCATAAGCACTTCCGATTGCAAGGTGGCAAGATGCGTTTTCGTCAAATAGCGTATTGTAGAATAAAATATTTGTGTTTGAAATTGGTGAGTCATGAGGTACTAAAGCCACTTCTCCTAAGAAGTGAGAACCTTCATCTGTTTCTACTAAATGTTTTAAAGCCTCTTCACCAGTTTCAGCTTTATAATCTACGATACGTCCGTTTTCAAATGTTAACGTGAAGTTATCGATAATGTTACCTGCAAATGCTAACGGTTTTGTACTAGATACTTGGCCGTTTACACCTGTTTTAAGTGGCATTGTAAATACTTCTTCAGTTGGAATGTTCGCCATAAATGGTACGTTCTTTTCATTTAAGCTACCAGCACCAGCCCATACATGCTTTTCTGGAAGTTCGATTGTTAAATCTGTTCCAGGACCCGTATAGTGAAGAGCTTTATAATGTTTTTCGTTTAAGTAATCAACTTTTGTATGTAACGTTTCATCGTGTTCTTTCCATGCTTCTACAGGATTTTCTAAATCAGCGCGAGTCGCTTTAAAGATAGCATCCCATAGTTTTGCTTCTTGTTCTTCTGGTGCAACGTCAGGGAATACTTTCGCAGCCCATTCTTTCGTAGGAACAGAAATGACACACCAGCTTACTTTATCAGCTTGTACGTAATCACGATATACTTTCATTGCTTCACCGGCTACTTTATGAGCAGCTGCAATACGCGTTGATTCTACACCTTTTAATAAATCAGGATTTTCTGCATAAATAGACATAAATGCAGCGCCTTCTTTTGCTAATTCTTCACGAGCGTGTGCTTTCCAAGAAGGGAATTCAGAGAATGCTTCTTCAGGAGCTAGATCGAACTTTAAGCGTGTTAACGTTTCATCATTCCAATCAACATATACGTGTTTTGCACCAGATTTATATGCTTTCTCTGTAACGAGGCGTACAAATTGTACAGCTTCAAGAGGTGCACTAATTGATAATGTTTGTCCTGGTTGAATATTAACACCAACATTGACTGCAAGAGCAGCATATTTCTCTAACGTTTGTTCAAATGACATATGTATAATCTCCTTTAATTTGAAAGATTTCTTACTATATATAATACAAGAAAATTCAAAAAATATATATAAATATAGCGTAAAAAGAGAGCTCAAAATATATTGAGCTCTGATCGTTATTTAATCGAAGAAGCAAATTGTTCTACTGTCGTCGTATTGTGTATGCGAACACGCTTCATTTTTAACAGCTCATCGGGTTCACCTTTCGTAATGAACTTTCCGGGCTTTGTTGTCGTCGCAAATTGATAATACTTCTTCGTTTCTGCAACGACTTTATCATCTACATGACCGAATGGATAAGCAACTGCGATAACAGGCTTACCTGTTATTTTTTCTAGCTTTTCTTTCGATTCCTTTAATTCTTCTTCATAGTTTGTAATCTTCGGTAAGTCTGCATGTGTTGCAGTATGAGATTGCATGGAGAAAATACCCGAATCAACCATTTCTTTTATGTCGGATGTAGAAAGAGATCCGTCAGCATCGGCATTATTAACAATCATATATTCTGTTGCTGTTGGTTTAAACGTATCGTCTTTTAGCTTTTGCAAAATATGAAATGCATTCATATTATTTTTCATACCGTCATCAAATGTAACGAAGATAGGTTTATTTACTTTATTAATATCGCCCCAACGTTCAAAAGTTAGTAATGTATAGCCGTTGTCCTTTAAATATTTCATTTGGGCTTCAAAATTAGCAGGTGATACGAATAAATCTTTAATGCCTTGTCCATGATAATCATCGATTGCATGGTACATAAGAACGGGAACCTTTTGCTGGAAAGTAATAGTAGATTTTGTGAGTGGAATGTTTTTCCCATCTTCTTTCCTTCCTATTGCTTCAATTTGAAACTCACCGCGTTTTCCTTCAAATTCTTTTATGTCAAAAGGAAGTGAAAATTGCTTTTCCTTTTCTTTAGAAGACAAAGATTTAGCAGTTTCCTTTCCATCAGCAGTTCGCCAAATTTTATATTGTACTTCAGCTAAAGTATCTTTTATATCTGCCATATGAATAGTAGTGTTTGTAGATTCGTGTGTAATAGGAAGATAAGAAATTTTACCTTGTTCTTGTACGGTCACTTCTTGTTTCTTAGTCTCTTGAACCTTTTTCTCTTTTTTAGGATCTTGACTTACATTGCTAGTATTACAACCTGCTAGAATGGCAGACGTACATAAAGCGATTGCTGCGTATTTTCTCATAAAATCACCTTCTATTGTGTATTATGTTGCATACGTATTTAAAATCCCCACCGCTGTAAGAGAGGTGGGGACATACCCTTGTTCATCATATCATTTTTAATTATGAGATAGGTTAGTGCCTTTCGATAGAAATATTCTTTCGTCTTTTAGTAAAGTTTACTTTATAAGAGATATGAATTTTTCCATAGATGTATTAGGTCCTACAAAATGGCGTTTAATTAAGTACTGTTCGTTTGGCATCCCTTTTGTAATGTGATTACCATGATCAGTAGTTACTGCGAATTCATAATGTTTTTTTGTTTCTTCAACAGCTGGATCATTATAAGAACCTACTGGATAGGCGAGAGCAATGACTTTTTTACCAGTAAGGGCTTCGATTTTTTCTTTCGAACTACGTAATTCCTCATCATAATTACTTGAATGAGCCATCATCGTATGATTAGCAGTATGCGATTGAATAGAAAAAATGCCTGAATCCATCATTTGTTTTATCTCATCTGTTGATAGACGATTTGGTTTGTCTATCTCATTTGCAGTAAGAAATTCAGTAGCCGTAGGTTGGAATCTATCATCCTTTAATTTTTGTAAAATATGAAGAGCATTCATATTATTTTTTCGACCATCATCCATCGTTACAAAAATAGGTTTATTTACACGATTTATATCATTCCAACGTTCAAACGTAAGCATCGTATAACCGTTATCTTTCAAATATTGCATATGCTTTTCGAATTGCTCAGGTGGTACGTATAAGCCGTAATCCCCATCACTTGGTCCAGGGTATTTTTCAATCGCATGGTACATTAATACGGGTACATGTTGCTGGAATGTAATTTTAGATGTTACTAGATCTGTTTCAGTATGATCTTCTTTGATTCCTACTGTTTCAATTTGAAATTCGCCACGTTTTAAATGAAATGATTTTAAATGTAGTGGGAGGGCAAAGTCACGATCTTTTTCTTGTGAAGTAAAAGTTTGTTTGCTTTCAGGACCATCAGCAGTACGCCAAATATTGTAACGTACTTGTGTGAATGAATCTCTTAAATCTTTGGTATAAAGCGTGGTGTTTTGTGCGTTATATTCATAAGGATCCCATGTAATAATCCCTTGTGTTAAAGGCAGTTCAACCGCTTTCGCTTTTTTTTGTTCAACTGTTTGTTTCGCCGTTGCTTCTTTTATTTGTTTATCACTAGTGCTACTAGTGTTACAACCTACGAGAATAGCAGAAGAAAGTAAAGCGATATATGTATATTTTTTCATTCTATCATCCTTCTATTGTGTTTTAATTATCATCACTTATGTCTTGAAATTATCATTCGTATAAGTGACACTAACTCAAATTTTCGATTTTAAAAATTTGAATTATACCCTTGTACATCATATCACTATAGAATATAGAGGGGAATACATTTTTGGAATAATTCGGAAAAACACTTTATATTTTTCTGGTGGAGTTTACATAAAAATACATATAGAAGAAAGTAAAAAAACTCCACTTAAATTTCCTTTTGAAAAAGGAGAAGTAAGGTGGAGTTTTTTATTATATAAACAATCCAGCGATTGTTGCAGATAAAATAGAAGCAAGTGTTGATGCAAATAACATTTTCCAGCCGAATTTAGAAACGATGCTTCCTTGTTTTTCAGAAAGGGCACGGATTGTACCGACAATCGCACCAATTTGGCTAATACTTGCGAAGCTAATTAAGAATACTGTAACGATTCCAACTGTACGTGGAGATAATGTTGATGCAACATCTTTTAAATCAAGAATTGCTACAAATTCGTTTAATACAATCTTCGTACCCATAATACCACCAGCTGGGATAATATCTTGAGTTGGAATACCCATTAAGAATGCGAATGGAGCAAGTATATAACCGAAGATTTGTTGTAACGTAACAGCATATCCCATTGCACCTGAAGCTGCGCTAATTACGTAGTTTACAACTTCCATCACACCGATGAAGGCGATCATTAATGCAGCAACGATACCAGCTACTTTTAAACCATCAAGCGCACCGTTAATCATTGCGCCGATAAAGCTGTCTCCGAATAAAGTTCTATCAAATTTTTGAATCACTTCATCTTCTTTCTTCGTATCAACTGGTGTTAATAGCGAACAAACGATTAAGCTTGAGAATAAGTTTAATGGAAGAGCTGCTAGTACATATTTCGCATCTAACATCATTACGTATGATGCTGTAACAGAAGCAGAAACGGAACTCATTGCAGAACAACAAATGATAAACATACGGTTTTTGTTAAAATGTTGTAAATCATTTTTAATAACGATTAACGCTTCACTTGAACCGAAGAATACAGAGTTTACTGCGTGGAATGACTCGACGCGTGGTAAACCGGTAATTTTTGAAATGGCACCGCCGACAACGCGAACGATGAATGGTAAAACACCTAAATAACTAAAGATAGAAAGTAGTGCTGAGAAAAATACGATAATTAATAATACATTTAAGAAAAAGACAAAATCTCTTTGAATTCCATTAAAGAGAAAATCGACACCTGTCGTACCAAGTTTAATTAGTTTGTTGAAAACTTTACCAATGAAAATAATGACTTGTTGACCAATCTTTGTGCCAAACATAAACCAACCGATTAAAATTTGAAAACCAATCATAATAGCAATTGCACGGAAGTTGATTTTACTTTTGTTGTTTGACAAAGCAAAACATAAACCTAAAACGACAAGAATACCGATAATGCTCATTACATATTGCATGTAGTTGCCCCTTTCAGAAGTTCGTATAAAGTTTGTACATAAAACGCTCGTTATATTACTAAAAATAAAACAAAGAGGTTTTATGTCATACGTAAGATGTCTGACCTTTTAGAAAAATAAAAATAAAAAAAGACCCATATGGATTCACTTTCATCTATGAGAGAAAGCTAATCAATATGAGTCCTTTTTTGCACATAGGCTAATATTCATTAGTTTTCCCCATAGTCCAGCAATTTAAGGTTGCCGGGTAGAAACTCTCGATCCATATTATCGAATATATATGAGGTAACATCGTCCGTATTAAATTAGTAGTAGCGTAACATTAACAGAGAACTATCGTCAATAGCTTTTTTTCTTCCGATAGAAATAGACCATATAAGTATGATAAAATGTAACGCAGTGTTATGAAAAAGAGAGGTCGGAAAATGAGTATAAAAATGACGCCACCAGTTGAAAAAAACGAGTTTATAGATGTAGTATTTGAAGATTTAACACATGATGGTGCCGGTGTTGCGAAAGTAAAGGGCTATCCTATTTTCGTTAAAAACGGATTACCAGGTGAAGAAGCACAAATTAAAATTATTAAAGTGAAGAAAAACTTCGCATTCGGTCGTTTAATGAAGCTTCATACAGAGAGCCCATATCGTAAAGATGCAGAATGCCCAGTGTACAATCAGTGCGGCGGTTGTCAGCTTCAGCACTTAACATATGAAGGACAATTACAAGCGAAAGAAAAACAAGTACGTGACGTTATGCAGCGCATTGGCGGATTAAGCGATGTTCCTGTGCACCCTGTACTTGGTATGAAGAACCCATGGGTATACCGTAACAAAGCACAAGTACCAATTGGAGAACGTGAAGGTGGACTTGTCGCTGGTTTCTATCGCCAAGGAACACATGACATTATTAATATGGAATCATGTTTAATTCAGGCAGAAGAAAACGATGCATTAATCCAGGAAGTAAAGCGTATTTGTGAAAAACACGGTATTTCGGCATACAACGAAGAGCGTAACAAAGGAACACTTCGCCACGTAATGGCTCGTTACGGACAAGTAACAGGGGAAATTATGCTTGTCTTCATTACTCGTACAGCAGAATTACCAAACAAAAAAGCAATCATTGAAGAAATTGCTGCGAAATTCCCAGAAGTAAAATCGATTGTTCAAAACGTAAACACGAAACGTACAAACGTAATCTTCGGAGACACGACGACAGTACTGTACGGATCAGAATACATTTATGACTTTATCGGTGACATTAAATTTGCAATTTCAGCACGTTCATTCTATCAAGTAAACCCAGAGCAAACGAAAGTGCTATATGATAAAACGTTAGAATATGCAAAACTAGATGGCAACGAAACAGTAATTGATGCCTATTGCGGAATTGGATCAATTTCCTTATTCCTAGCGCAAAAAGCGAAAAAAGTGTACGGCGTTGAAATCGTCCCAGAAGCAATCGAAGACGCAAACCGAAACGCAGCACTAAACAACATGACAAACGCTGAGTTTGGCGTAGGAGAAGCAGAAGTAGTTATTCCAAAATGGTACAAAGAAGGCATAATCGCCGACACAATGGTCGTAGATCCACCGCGTAAAGGTTGTGATGATGCACTACTAAACACAATCATCGACATGAAACCAAAACGCGTCGTATACGTATCATGTAACCCAGCAACATTAGCGCGTGACTTAAAAGTACTAGAAGAAGGCGGATATAAAACGCAGGAAGTACAACCTGTTGATATGTTCCCGCATACGACTCATGTGGAGTGTGTAGCTTGGCTTAAGTTGGTATAATAGAAAAGCAGTTGATATAGGAAAATCTATACCATCTGCTTTTTGGTTTACAAAAATACCATTTATAAGCGATTTTAGTTAAAATAAATATTGCTGATTTTCACAAATTATAAATTGAGAGTTTGAAATTGTATTCATAGTGAGAGGATTTGAATTTGAAATGATAGATAATTTTTGGCGTGATTTACCACGACCATTTTTCGTACTTGCACCAATGGAAGATGTGACAGACGTTGTTTTTCGTCACGTAGTAAGTGAAGCTGGTAGCCCAGACGTATTCTTCACAGAGTTCACAAACTCGGATAGCTATTGTCATCCAGAAGGTATGAAAAGTGTACGTGGCCGTTTAATTTTCACAGAAGATGAACAACCGATCGTGGCACATATTTGGGGAGATAACCCTGAATACTTCCGCCAAATGAGTATTGGTATGGCAGAGCTAGGATTTAAAGGTATCGATATTAATATGGGATGCCCTGTACCGAACGTTGCATCAAGAGGAAAAGGGAGTGGCCTTATTCTACGTCCAGACGTTGCGGCAGAACTTATCCAAGCAGCAAAAGCGGGCGGACTACCTGTCAGCGTAAAAACACGACTTGGCTTTAAAGAGTTAAGCGAGTGGGAAGATTGGTTAACGCACATTTTCAAACAAGATATTGCAAACCTTTCTATTCACTTACGTACAAGAGAAGAAATGAGCCAAGTAGATGCGCACTGGGAACTAATTCCGGAAATAAAAAAATTACGTGACCGCATTGCACCAAATACGCTAATAACAATCAATGGAGACATCCTTGATCGTAAAATGGGGCTGGAACTTGCTGAAAAATACGGTATTGATGGCGTAATGATTGGACGAGGCATCTTTAAAAATCCATTTGCTTTTGAAAAAGAGCCAAGAGAGCATAGCAGTAAAGAACACCTTGATCTTTTAAGACTACAACTCGATCTTCAAGATCAATATGCAGAAGTACTACCACGCTCCATCACAGGGCTTCACCGTTTCTTCAAAATTTATGTAAAAGGCTTCCCTGGAGCTGCTGAATTGAGAAATCAATTGATGAGCACGAAGTCGACAGATGAAGTGCGTGCATTACTTGATAAGTTTGAGGCGAGTGTTAATAAAGATGGGGATAGTGAAACAGTGTAACTTTTGAAAGTTACACTGTTTCATTTTAATTAAGGTGAACCGTATTATAAGTAAGGGCGGTATTCTATGTCGAACAAGGGTAAGAAAAGAATACAGGAGAAAATCGAAAATGGTTGGTCTTGATTTTCAATGATAGTATCATGTTTATTTTATTATGCCTATAATTGGAGGCCATGTGAATGTTAAGTGATCAGGCGAGATATTCTAGGCTCGCGAATATAACAAAAATCATAAATACAAAATTAGAACTACGTGAAGTATTGCAGCGTGTAACAATGGCTATATCAGAGGAGATTGTTAAGTGCAACGCTGTTGGAATTTATTTACCCCAGGAAGATGGAACATTTAGAGGGTTTGCAGGAAAACCAGAGACAATAAATGGCGTAACGCTCGATACTCAGGTAATCGATCCTGAAATAGACTTACTAGCAAAAGAAGTTATTGAAACAAAAAAAACCATTTATATCCCTGATACATCAAAGGATGATCGGCCGGATTCGAGACCAGTTGCTGCGTTCAAAATTAAGTCCTTATTAGCTCTACCTATCTCATTTGGGCAAGAGTTATTTGGTCTGGTTTTTTTATTTGATTATGGAGTTCCAATGAACTTAACAAATTCAGAAATTCAAAGTGTTGAAGCTTATGTAAATATGGCCGCGGTCGCAATTCAAAACGCAAATAATTTAACTCAAAAGGAAAACCTTATTGCCGAGAAGCAGCTGTTACTAAATGTTACCCGTGATTTATCAATGTGTTCCTCGATACAGGAGAGTTTTGATAAATGTTTTCTTTACTTAGGACAGATTTTAGAGAGTAAAAACATGGCTGCCCACCTTTTAGACCCGCTAGACAAAACCACGATTAAAACAACGAAGTTAAGCAAGGACTGTGATTGGACAGAAGCGGATTGGATGGAGAAAAGCTATGAAGCCAAGATCCAAGAGGTTATTCAAACAAAAAAAATAGATTGTAAGGGTCTACTGATGATTCCATTGGTTTCAATGGGAGAAGTATTAGGGGTAATCGTCGTTGGCAAAGAGGGAAAAGCTCACAATTATGATAATTCCCAAATGCAACTGGCAAAATCTATCGTTGATGCCACAGCGCCTACATTTTCCAACTTGTTATATATGGATCGACTTGAAAGCATGGTGGAAGAGCGAACGAGAGAACTGGCTGTTGCTAATGAAAAAGTTACAAGTGTGATTGAAAGTATTACGGATGGATTTTTTACTTTGAATAATACATGGGCATTTACGTACGTAAATAAGCATCAATATTTTCCACAAAGAAAAACAGCAAAAGATGTATTAGGCAAGAATATATGGGGTATTTTCCCAAGTAGCGTTGACGAAGTTATGTATAAGGAACTTCATCGTGCAATGTCAGAGCGAACTACAGTTTGTTTCGAATTTTTTTCTACCTCTGATGAATATTGGCACGAAGTTATTGCATACCCGTATGATGATGGTATTTGTTGTATTTTTAAAAACATAACGGAAAAAAAGCAATATGAGCAGGAATTGAAAAGGTTATCGAACCTAGATTTAATAGGGCAAATGGCAGCAGGCATCAGCCATGAGATTAGAAATCCAATGACAACAGTACGAGGATTTTTGCAGTTATTAAAAGAAGAGCCCACCTATGAGAAACATAATAAGCATTTTAATTTAATGATTGAAGAACTTGACCGTGCCAATTCTATTATTACTGAATTTCTCTCAATGGGTAATACAAAGAAATCAGATTTGCAGATGTTAGATTTAAATTCAATTATCCGCGATATTATTCCTTTAATAAAGATTGATACGTATAATCAAAATAAATATATTCAAGTCGATACAAATGACATTCCGGAATTACTTTTAAATCGTAATGAGATACGGCAATTATTAATAAACCTATATCGTAATGGCTTAGAAGCGATGGGCACAGAGAAAGCTCTAACCATTAGCACCTACAAAGAAGGTCAAAATTGTGTGGTGCTTGCAGTGCGGGATCAAGGAAAAGGTATCAGGCCTGAAGTATTAGAGAAACTGGGTACTCCATTTTACACGACCAAAGATAATGGAACTGGATTGGGGTTAGGCATATGTTATGCCATTGCTGCCCGTCATAATGCAAAAATTGAAATTCAAACAGGATCGGAAGGCACTACCTTTTTTGTTAAATTTAATTATAAAAATAATAAACAATAACTTTATTTAGATTAGTTACGGTGAACCGTACCACAAATAAAAAGTAAAACCTAAGTAAACATAATCAATATATTTCACCTGAATTTTGCGTAACATTCATGTTTGAGTTGCCCACTAAATTAGAGGTGCATAACAAGAAATGGACTAACCTATATCAGGGTAGTCCATTTTCAAGTGTGTTAATTAATCGTAAACCCCCAACCATAATTTCGCACGATTATCTCATCCTTTTTTGCTTTATTAATATCATCTTCAAAGGAAGGAGCTATCCCATTACCAACTAAAATACCTTTTACAGTATGTAATTTTAACTCTTTTTTACATAGTTTGATATAATGTTTAATTTGATTTAAAGCATTTCGATCAATAGGCCCTTTCTTAATTTCTACTACAATAAATTCGTTATTAGAAGTATCTCTTAGTAACAAATCTAAACGTGATTCATCTGAGAAGACATGCTGTGATTTTTCAATTATATAGTTTGCACCAAGTATTGCAGGGTTAGAAATGATGAATTTTTCGATATCTCTTTCTAAAATTTGAAATACTTCTTCAGCGGTTAAAATTCTATTAGTGAGTCTACCTTTAGACTCATTTTGTTCAATTAACTCTAACAATAAATTGATATCAGATGGATTCAATTCTTTCCAAGTGCGAAGAGCAGAAGAAATTGCACTTAACAAGGTTTGACTAGGATTAAGATTTGCAGGCCTTGATAATTTACTCAGTAATTCAGGTGTAATTTCCAAAGGAACTTGAAGGACCTTAGATTGAATAGGATTTCCAAACGCAATACATTCGCTTGGTGTCAGTTGCTTTATCTCTTTCTTTAGGTGAGGATTATCATATTTATTCATTATTAGCCGATTCTGTTTGATATCTTTTATAAGCGCGACCTCTTCGACCATATAATATGCGGTTATATAGCGCTTGTTATGTATTGTTTTATGAAAGAATAGAAAATCTCCCTTTTGTACTTTTAGGAGCTTTTCGGTATTAGATCCTGACTCTCCATATGTATATTCTCTTAGCATTGGGTCCTCATGTCCGAAGTTTCGTTCAGCATCTTTATAACCAATTAGATAATTCAATATTGATTCCCTCCCATATTAATTCTGTTATCATTATAAATTAATTGGGTTAAAATGGATAATTTAAAGTACCTAAACAACATATGTTGCTGTTTGAAAATCATCCCCATAAGCATTAATCCACCTAAGACTACAAAACCTCCACCTAAAATGTTAAAGTAGTAACTTAACGACATTAATTTACACATGCTAAAAGCATTACTATAATCAACATTTCAGGAGGCAAAACAATGGCAATGAGCAACAACGATATATTAAAAAGAGTAAGATACGCTTTAGATATAAAAGATATAGATATGGTGGAAATCTTTAAACTTGGCGGAATGGAAGTAACGAAAGAAGACGTAGTTGATATGCTTACAAAAATAAAGAGAGCACCTCAGCATGAAGCTGAAAATGATGATGTAATCGAAGATGAGTACGTAAAAACATGCGATATGATGATGTTAGAGGCATTTTTCAATGGATTTATTACTTTAAAAAGAGGGAAGCAAGATCCGAAACCAGGACAACCGGCACCTGTACAAAGCAAAGAGAGTGCGAATAATCTTCTTCTAAAGAAAATGAAAATTGCACTATCTTTAACGAGTGAGGATGTACTTGATATATTAGATAGCGTAGGCGTTATAGTAACAAAGGGAGAATTAGGAGCCCTATTAAGAAAGAAAGGCCATAAAAATTACAAAGAGTGCGGCGATAGATACGCAAGGAATTTCATTAAGGGATTAGGTGTAAAGTATAGAGGGTAATGAGTTTGTTAAAGCAGCAAATGATATAATAGGTAGAGTAGGGCGTTTGTATCCTACTCTTTTTTATTTGTAAAAATAATATGCTAGGTGATGAAATGGTACATACATATTTAGGTGAGACAATTAATTTTCATATAACTTATAAAAAGAAAAAGTCGGTGCGTCTTTTTGTAGATTCGTACGGAAATGTGGAAGTGCAGGCTCCGAAAGGGACACCTGTTGAATACTTAGTCCAGTTGCTGGAGGAGAAGTGGGATTGGATTCAGAAAACATGTAAGGAAATGCAAGAGCGAGCGCTTGGACCACAGGAAAAGGATTATGATCAAGGAGAGGATTTTCTGTATTTAGGGAATACGTATCCGATACAGATTTCCCAAGATGCAAGTATTACGCAAGACAATGCAGTGTTTGAAGAGGATAAGCTACATATTTATGTGAAAGAGCTTAAGGATGAGAAAGTCCAGCAGGCTTTAAAACGATTTTACTATAAGCAGTGTAAGTCATTAGTAGAGAAGAGTATTAAAGTGCATCAAAGTAACTTCAAAACAAAACCGCGTTCTATTCGTATTACAGATAGTAGTCGAACGTGGGGAACTTGTGATTCAAATTTACAGCTAACATTTAATTGGAAGTTAGCGATGGCACCACAGCAAGTAATTGATTATGTAGTTGTTCATGAAATGTGCCATATGGTTCATTTAAATCATGATCGCTCTTTTTGGCGTCTTGTCGGGAAGATAATGCCCGATTATAAGGAAATGGAGAATTGGTTAGCGTTATCTAGCTGGAAGATGACGGTTTAGTAAGGAATATCGATTTTTATCGGTAAATCGAAATTTATCGTCGAATCGTTGATATATTGTAAGTTACGATAGATATATTTGAAAAATCGTTGATATATTGTGAGTAATGATAGATATACTCGAAAAATCGTTGATATAATTTCAGTTACCATAGAATCGTTTGGTGAAGAGAAAGTAAAAAGGAAGGGATACCCCTTCCTTTTTACTTATAGATTATCGTCCAAACTTCACAATAAAAGTATCGTCTATTTTTACCATCTCATACCCACGATACCCTTCCGAAAGCAACGCCTGCTGTCCAACAGCGTCACTCATCGGAACACTCTTAACATCCGTCCAATTTCTTTCCTTGTCCCCACGCAATTCCTTCACAAAAACATAGCGCATACTCCCGCCATATTTCTTCTTCAATGCAGCAATCTCCATTCCTTGCGCAAATTTATCCTTTAAACTTGGAATGTTAAAAGGAGCAACGGTGCAGCAAACGTAATCGTATTTGCTATCTTCTTTTTGTAATTCGTCCATGATGACTGTCGCTAATATTTTTTGCATCCCATTTCTGCGGCTGTTCGGGTGAACATTTGAAATTTCTTGATAGATGACGCGATGTAGTTCGCTTTCTGCTATGCCAATATCAAGCCCTAAATGTTCATCATCGATAGGGGGGACGAGTAGAGCGCGAAATGCGATGAGTTCGTTTTCGATAAAAGCACCGATCATCATGCCGTTTCCTTCTAGAATGTATTGAAATTCTTCTTGTGAGAGTGGTTGTAAACGATTTTTATCTTCTAGTGCTTCCACTACGATGTTTTGTAGTGATAAAATTTGTTCGATGTGCTCTAGTGATAGTAATGTAACATGAAATGATTCGTTATTTTGTTTTAATGTTCCTTCGTATAGAACCGTCATATGATAGTCCTCCTTTAGCGTACAACGTCTTGAAAGACGGTTAGTTCTTGTAATGTATCTTCATTTATTTCAATGCCGAGTCCTGGCTTTTCGTTTAAGCGAATAAATGGTACGTCGTAATGTAAGTTTCCGATGTCTTTCGTGAACTTTAATGGACCTGTAAGTTCAACGCTCGTAATGATTTTTTTTGAGAAAGCGACATGGAATCCTGCGGAAGAGGCAACGGATGATTCGACCATGGATCCAACTTGGCATTCAATGCCGGCCATTTCTGCTTGATGAGCAAGTTTTACAGCTGGATATATGCCGCCGCATTTCATTAGTTTTATGTTTACTTTATCAGCCGCGTCTAATTTAATGATTTGGCGCATTTCACGAGAACCTTTTAATCCTTCATCAATCATAAGCGGAAGGTCTGTTTTAGAGCGAATGTGAGCCATTGCGTCAATATCGTCTGCGACAACAGGCTGTTCAATCCAGTCGATGTTTAAATGATCTAATGAACGAAGGGCCGTTAATGTGTTTGCACTATTTTGCCACCCTTGGTTTACATCAACACGAATCGCGATATCACTTCCTACACGTTCACGTACAGCTTCAATACGTTTTACATCTTCTTTTACATTTGTACCGACTTTCATTTTGAAAGATTGGTAACCTTTCTGAATCATAGAGGCAGCTTCTTCTGCCATGTCCTCTGGATTAGCAATACTTAAGACGTGAGTGACAGGGAAGTCTTCATGGTAGCGCCCGCCAATTAATTGATATACAGGTTGATTTAATTTTTTGCCCATTATATCAAAACAAGCAATATCAATCGCGGCCTTCGCAGTAGGCACACCGTAAATTGTATTGTCCATCATATCGTGTATTTTCTCGATATTCATTGGATTTTGTCCGATGAGAGCAGGTGCAAGTGTATGTTTTAAAGTATGGAAAGTACTTTCCCATGATTCGCCTGTAACGTGATCATCAGCAACGCCCTCACCGTAACCGATAATGCCTTCATCTGTTTCCATTTTGACGATAATAGAAGGCATATCAGAATAAGAACCATAACTAATAACAAACGGATCACGAAGCGGTAAACGAATTGCATAAAGATGAATAGCTGTAATTTTCATTGGGTAGAGACCCCTTTCTGTTTACAATAGTTTTGTACATTTGATATAGTTGACGTTAAATAGTCGTTAATTAATAATAAGGAGTTAGAGAAATGATGATAAAAATTGCAGTTGTCGGTTCAAAGGAGTTTATGGAGAATCTTTTACCTATTGCTCATAAACTAGAAGAAATAGAGATTGATCCATACATTTACCTCCATCCGGCGGAATCTTCTGAACTTTTGAAGCGTTTAAAGCCTTGTGATTTCATCTTTTTCTCAGGTGCTTTACCTTATTATATGGCAAAAGAAATAAGAGAACAATTACGAATTCCAAGTACGTACTTACAGCAAGACGAGACAACTGTCGCATCTTCCATTCTTTCTGTCATGTATCATCAAGGTATTCAACCACATAACATTTCAATTGATTTAGTAGACCGCTCATTCATTACAAATGTGTTCCATGATATCGGTATAAAAGAAAGTCCACAAGTGTTAGATTATGAAAACATGCTGTGGAGTAAAGATGAAATAAATAGAGTTATTGATTTTCATGTAGCTAAATATCAATCTGGAGATGCTCATTTAGCTTTAACTAGCATTCACGCTGTCTATGATGAACTTCAAAAAATAGGTATTCCTTCAGAGCGTATGATAGATCCGAAGCAATCCATTATACATGGGTTAAAAGATGCGAAAATAAAAGCTGAGTTAGCAAAAAGCCATTCAGCTACTGTTGGTGCTTGTATGATTTCTTCTTTAGAATTACGAGAAGGTATGCTTGAGCAATTAGATGTCATTTCAAAAGAACTACGTGGTTCATTTAAAAAAGTTGATGAAATGACGTTCATTTTGTATACGACTCGTGGTGATATTGAATCGATTATAAAAACAAATATGATAAATAATTTATTTGCGAGTATAGAAGGAACGATAGCTATTGGATTTGGTTACGGAAAAACTGTGAAGGAAGCAGAGCAAAATGCTAAAATCGCTCAAAGTTTTGCGAAGAATAATCCAATAGACCACTGTTTTTATATACTAACAAGTGATAAAGAACTATTTGGTCCGTTCCCGAAAGAACAGAGAGTACAAAGTTTGAAGAATGACAACCCGGAACTCATGAAAATAGCGAAGGAAACGAAACTGAGTCCAGCAAACTTATCAAAAATTATTCAATTTAGTCAATCACATCCGTCATTGAAGTTTACAGCAGCGGATCTTTCTGAATACTTACAAGTGACTCGGCGATCGACAGAAAGGTTATTAAAGAAACTAGTTGATTATGGGTATGCTCATATTTGCGGCGAGGAAATGCCCTATCAACAAGGGCGCCCCCGCGCAATATATGAAATGAATTTACCGGTATCTTTAAGCTTCTAGTTGTGCCTTTTGTTTTTTTAGTAGTTCCGCTTTTTCAATGTCTGATAGTTTCGTAATTGTGAGACCAGTTATGCCGTAAATGATTGAAATAATAGGTACGATGAAATTCAATATAGCATAAGGAGCATATTCGAATGCGCCAACTCCAAGTGTTGCGAGTATAAATACACCACATGTATTCCAAGGTACGAAAACAGAAGTTAATGTTCCGCCATCTTCTAATGCTCTGGATAAATTTTTAGAATGTAGTCCTTTTTCTGTGTATGCATTTGCGTACATTCTTGAAGGAACAACAATCGAAATATATTGTTCAGAGCAAGTAAGGTTTGTTGCAAAGCAAGATGCGATAGTAGAAGCGATAAGTCCTTTTGCTGATGTCGCTAATTTTAAAATTTGATTTACAATTGAGCGAAGAATGCCAGTATGTTCTAATACTCCTCCAAAAGTCATAGCGACAATTGTCATAGAAACTGTATTCATCATCGAATTTAAGCCACCGCGGTTAAAGAGTTCGTCTACTAGCTTGTTACCAGTGTCTATGACAAACCCATTTTGGAGTGCACCGACAGATGCGGAGACAGAACCACCTTGAATAAAGACTTGTGATAAAAATCCTAAAATAATACCTACGAGAATAGCCGGGATCGCAGGAACCTTTTTAGCGACCAATACCATAACAACTACAGGTATGATTAATAGGAAAGGTGAGATAACAAAGTTTTGTTGCAATACTTGTAACGTTTGATCGATACCTTTTGCATCAATATCGTTAGCGCCGAAGCTTCTTCCTAAGAACGCATAAACGATAAGAGTAATAATTAAACCTGGAATTGTAGTAAATAACATATGACGAATATGTGTGAATAGATCTGTATTTGTTAATCCTGCAGCTAAGTTTGTCGTGTCTGAAAGCGGTGACATTTTATCGCCGAAATAAGAACCGGAAATGATAGCACCGGCAACCATTGGAGCTGGGATTCCCATACTTAGGCCAATTCCCATTCCTGCAACCCCAATTGTTCCCATTGTAGACCAAGAGCTACCGATAGCTAATGCAACAATAGAACAAATAATTGTAATTGAAACTAAAAATAGTGATGGAGTTAAAAGATTTAAACCGTAATAAATCATTGTTGCGACGATTCCGCCGCCAATCCAAGCACCAATCGTTAAACCTACTAGAATAATGATAACGATAGCGGGTAATGCGAGGCGAATTCCTTTATACATTGCTTCTTCAATGTCGTTCCATTTGTAACCGTAACGCCAAGCAACGATAGAAGCAACGGTTGTACCGATAATAAGTGGGACGTGAGGGCTTTGTTTTAATACAACAATTGTAACCATCATAACTGCAACTGTAATGATAATAGGGATTATTGCTACGCCAAAAGGTATTTCTTTTTTCATAAATTGCCTCCTCATTATGTATGTTTGTATTTTTAGAATTGTCGCAAAATAGACGTTATTAAATTATAATAACTAAAAATTGATATGAGCGTCAATGAAAAAAACAGAAAATAAGGAATGTTCTATCGTTATAAAGTGAATAGAAATAAGTTGTCGATCGTATTTAAAAATAAACAATTGACTTTTTTCTTAAAATTCAATATGTTCATAAAAACATCTGTTTTTCATAAGTATAATTAACCTGAATGGTTTTGAAATTTGGGAAGGAGAATGTAGCTTTGAAAACATTAGAATTACAAGAGCGGTTAACTGAAATTTTTCAGCATTTACATGAAAACCCTGAAGTGAGTTGGAAAGAGTATGAAACGACAGCGTATATTACTAACTTTTTAAAAGAAGAAGGAATTTCATATAAAATATTTGATGATTGCCCAGGCGTGATTGCTGAAATTGGAAGCGGAAATCCAGTTATTGCAATTCGTGCCGATATGGATGCACTTTGGCAAGAAGTGGACGGAGAGTTTAAAGCGAATCATTCATGTGGTCACGATGCTCATATGACAATTGTGATGGGGCTTATTTTACAATTGAAAAATATGAGATGGGATAGTGGAACGGTTAGATTTATTTTTCAGCCGGCAGAGGAAAAAGGAAATGGTTCTTTAAAGATGGTAGAGAAGGGTGCTGTGGATGATGCTGATTTCTTATTTGGTGTTCATTTAAGACCGATTGAAGAACTGCCTTTGAAACAAGCTGCCCCGTCTATTCGTCACGGAGCAGCAGGATTTTTAGAAGGAACGATTCATGGAGATGATGCACATGGGGCACGCCCACATCAAGGGGTAAATGCAATTGACGTCATTTCTATGATCAATATCGGTTTGAAAAATATATGGCTACCACCGCAAAGTTCATATTCAGTGAAGATGACAAGGTGCCAAGCTGGTGGAGATAATTTAAATATCATTCCAGGTAACGGGCATTTTAGCTTAGATGTCAGAGCAGAAAATAATATATTACTAAATGAATTGAAGCAAAAAATAGAGCGAGTAATTCTATCAGCGGAATCAATGGGATCTAAAGTATGTTATGAGTGGATTGATCTTGCACCAGGAGCTGAAGTGTCAGAAGAAGCTGAGCGCTTTATGCGAAAAGGCATTCTTGAAGTATACGGGGAAGAGGGGTGCACTGGACCGCTGTATACGACAGGAAGCGATGATTTTCATTACTACACAGTGAAGAGACCACATTTAAAAGCTGTCATGCTTGGACTAGGTGCAAACCTACAACCTGGATTACACCATCCGTATATGAAGTTTGATCATAGTTGTATTATGGATGGAGTAGAAATATTGAAGCAAACTGTATTAAAGGTATTAGAGGACAGGGGCTAGATAGCTCCTGTTTTTTTGTAGGAATTTGTTGTTAAGTCGATATATTGAAAAAATCGTTTATATAATTTCACGTACCTATTAATTTGATGAAAAATCCTTCTCCAGTACATGGTGTATAATAAGAAGTACCATTTCTTAATAGGAGAAAAAAATGAACGAACAATATTATGATGCAGTTTTAAATATAAAAACAGTAGGTGAACAAAAAGGGTTTAACAAGTCTATGCACTATCACCGTTATGAACCGACCCCATATAGCGGATTAGATGAGTTACTGAATCAATATGAGATAAAACGTAGTGACCGAGTTGTAGATTTCGGATGCGGAAAAGGACGATTAAACTTTTACATGCATCATAAGTGTGATGCTTCAGCGGTTGGAATTGAAATGAATGAAGAGTTTTATAAAGAAGCAATGGATAATCTTGAGCGTTATGCACGAAAGGTAAGAAACAGTAAAGATAAAATTGGGTTTGAATGTTGTTTAGCGCAAGAATATGAGATTGATCCACGTGATAATCGGTTTTATTTCTTTAATCCATTTTCTGTACAAGTGTTTATGAACGTAGTCAATAACATTTTGCTTTCGGTAGAGGAAACAGAGAGAGAAGTGGATATTATTTTATATTATCCTTCTGAGGACTATATTTTCTTCTTAGAAAATCAGACTGCGTTTGAATTGAAGAGGGAAGTTAGATTGCCAGGTGTTTATGAGAAGAATGGGAATGAGAGGTTTTTAGTGTATAGATTGGAGTGTTAATGTATGGGTGCTTGGGGAGTAGCAATATTATCAGACGATATCTTTAATATGCTGGAAGGAATTTGACGACCATATAATGTAATAAAAAAAGACGCGCTCCCAATTGGGAGCGCGTCTTTTACTCACGTCTATATAATTAGTTACGGATTAAGTAATCAAATGCACCTAAAGCTGCGTTTGCACCTGAACCCATAGAGATGATGATTTGTTTGTACGGATTATTTGTACAGTCACCTGCAGCAAACACTCCTGGTACGTTTGTAGCGCCGTGCTTGTCTGTTACGATTTCACCGCGAGCGCGTTCAACTGTTTCGCCTAACCAGTCTGTGTTTGGCACAAGACCGATTTGTACGAATACACCTTGTAATTCAACGTGATGAACTTCTTCAGTTTCACGATCGATGTAAGAAATACCGTTTACTTTATCAGTACCAGTGATTTCTTTCGTTTGAACGTTTTTCAGAACAGTTACGTTTGGTAAGCTGTTAAGACGCTCTTGTAATACAGCATCAGCTTTTAATTCTGGCATGAATTCAAGAACAGTTACGTGCTTAACGATACCAGCTAAGTCGATAGCTGCTTCAATACCAGAGTTACCTCCGCCGATAACTGCTACGTCTTTTCCGATGAATAATGGACCGTCACAGTGTGGGCAGTATGCTACACCTTTATTTTTGAACTCAGCTTCACCTGGTACGCCAACGTTACGCCAGCGAGCACCTGTTGAAACGATTACGCTCTTACTTTTCAGAATAGCGCCGTTTTCAAGTTCCACTTCAATAAGTTCTTTTTTCTCTAAACGTTTCGCACGTTGTAGATTCATTACATCGATGTCGTATTCTTTTACGTGCTCTTCAAGACTTGCTACTAGCTTAGGACCTTCAGTGCGTTTTACGCTGATGAAGTTCTCAATACCCATAGTATCCATTACTTGACCGCCGAAGCGCTCAGCAACGATACCAGTGCGGATACCTTTACGTGCTGCATAAATCGCTGCACTTGCACCAGCAGGGCCGCCACCAACAACAAGAACATCGTATGGATCTTTATCAGAAAGCTCTGATGCATCTGGACCGTTACCCATTTTAGCTAAAATTTCTTCAAGTGTCATACGACCGCTTCCGAAAGATTCGCCGTTTAGGAAAACTGTTGGTACTGCCATGATGTCTTTGCTTTCTACTTCCTCTTTGAATGCAGCGCCATCAATCATAGTATGTGTAATACCAGAGTTTAGAACGCTCATTACGTTAAGAGCTTGTACAACATCAGGACAGTTATGACAACTTAGGCTGATATAAGATTCAAAATGATATTCGCCTTGAATGTTTTTAATTTGATCGATTAATTTTTGTTCAACTTTTGGAGCGCGTCCACTTACTTGTAGTAAAGCTAACACTAATGAAGTAAATTCGTGTCCTAATGGAATACCAGCGAATACGACACCAGTGTCTTCACCAGGGCGATTTACGCTAAAGCTTGGTGTTCTCTCTAATTCAACTTTTTCTACTGTAATCTTAGATGACATAGTAGCTAATTCGTCTACTAGAGATAACATATCTTTAGATACGTTATCGTCTCCAGCGCTTACTTTAAGTAAAATATCGTTCTCCATTAACTGAAGGTATTGGGATAGTTGTGTTTTTATATCTGCATCTAGTATCATTTTGATCGAACTCCTTAGATTTTGCCTACAAGGTCAAGGCTTGGTTTAAGTGTTGCAGAACCCTCTTGCCATTTAGCTGGGCAAACTTCACCTGGGTTGTTACGTACGTATTGAGCTGCTTTAATTTTGTTAACAAGAATGCTTGCGTCACGGCCGATACCGTCAGCATTGATTTCCATAGATTGGATAACGCCGTCTGGATCGATGATGAATGTACCACGAGCAGCAAGACCTTCTTCTTCCATTAAAACGTTGAAGTTTGTAGTGATTGTGCGAGTTGGGTCACCAATCATGATGTACTCGATTTTGCCGATAGTTTCTGAGCTATCATGCCATGCTTTGTGAGTGAAGTGAGTGTCTGTAGATACAGAGTATACTTCAACGCCTAAGTCTTTAAGAGTTGCATATTGGTTTTGTAAGTCTTCAAGTTCAGTTGGGCAAACGAATGTGAAGTCAGCTGGGTAGAAACAAACTACACTCCATTTTCCTTTTAAACTTTCGTCAGTAACTTGGATAAATTCTCCATTATGGTAAGCATTAGCTTTAAACGGTTTTACTTCTGTGCCGATTAATAACATATTAAAATTCCTCCTAAATGTTGGTTTTGAGCATCAAAAAATAGTGTGCTCATAAAATATATTTTTTAATTAACTATAATAATTCTAATTCGATATTAATTATCATATAGAAGTGGTTATTTTGTCAAGAGAATAAACCAACTTTATATCAATTTAATTAATATTTATTCTCAATTAAGGTTGTTAGAGAATTAAAAGGTAGTTTTCATGTAATCGATTTTCAACGAGTATGTAAAAGAGTAGTGCGTATGTTAGAGACATGGTGTAAGTATAAATTGTTAGGAAGGGAATATTTCTTAGAAGTTGTGGATTTGAAAAGGATTGCTTATTTCTATTTTACAAAGAATTGTGCGATAAATAAAATAAAATGAATTAGAATCTTTTTGAACATTTTTTGTCATCTCAAATATATAATTAGGAAGCATATTGCAGTAATATAGAAACATTGACTCAAGATGTTAACAAGATATAATAAAACCTAGATATACCTTTCAAAAAGAAGGAGATATAATATAGGATGAAAAAATTTCACCCTATTATTTTTTATAGCTTTTAGAAAACGCTTACAATTAGTGTGGAGGGGAAACCATGTCTAAGTTCACGAAGTATTTTTTAATGGAAGCTAAAGATGTGATTGTATATGTGAAAGAGAAATTATGTAAGTTTGAGGATGCAAAGGGGTTACAGTGTAAAGAAATAGGCGATGGTAATTTAAATTATGTATTCCGTGTTTGGGATGAACAGAAGAAGATTTCTGTCATTGTAAAGCAAGCTGGGCATACAGCACGCATTTCAGACGAGTTTAAGTTGTCGACGAATCGTATTCGTATAGAATCGGATGTTTTGCAGTTAGAGGAGGAGTTAGCACCTGGGCTTGTTCCAAAGGTATATTTGTTTGATAGTGTGATGAATTGTTGCGTAATGGAAGATTTATCGGACCATACAATATTACGTACAGCACTTATAAATCATCAAATATTTCCGAGGCTTGCTGACGATGTAACGACTTTTTTGGTAAACACACTCTTATTAACATCGGATGTTGTAATGAATCATAAAGAGAAGAAGGAACTTGTGAAGAATTATATAAATCCTGAATTATGTGAGATTACAGAAGACCTCGTCTACGCTGAGCCATTTACAAATCATAATAAGCGTAACGAGTTATTTCTGTTAAATGAAGGATGGATTAGAGAGCATATTTATAGTGATAAAGAGCTTCGTTTAGAAGTAGCAAAACTTAAGTTTTCTTTTATGACGAATGCACAGGCGCTTATTCATGGTGATCTGCATACTGGTTCTGTTTTTGTGAAAAATGATTCCACGAAGATTATTGATCCTGAGTTTGCCTTTTATGGACCAATGGGATATGACGTTGGGAATGTAATGGCGAATTTAATGTTTGCTTGGGTGAATGCAGATGCGACCATGGCGCTTGGAGCTGAGAAAGATACGTATATGGGTTGGCTACAATCGACAATGGTAGAGGTAATTGATTTATTTAAGAAGAAGTTTTTAGATGCTTGGAATATTCATGTGACCGAGATTATGGCGAAGGAAGAAGGCTTTAACGAAGTATATTTACAATCTGTATTAGAGGATACAGCTGCAGTGACGGGCCTTGAGTTAATTCGTCGTATTGTTGGGCTAGCGAAAGTAAAGGATATTACTTGTATCGAGAATGAGGAAGCACGTGCTAGAGCAGAACGCATTTGTCTTCAAGTAGCGAAGAAATTTATTTTACGGGCTAATCAATATAAAACAGGCACAAGTTTTGTAGAAACGTTAAAAGAACAGTCAATGCACTACGCGAAGTAAGGGGAGAAGATGATGGAAGAGCAATTAATACCCATTCAGTGGAAAGATGATGCTTTAGTTTTATTAGATCAAACATTATTACCGAATGAGGTTGTCTATGAATCTTTCAAGACAGCTGAAAGTGTGTGGGATGCCATTCAAGTAATGAAAGTACGAGGAGCACCAGCGATTGGTGTTTCGGCAGCGTATGGTGTGTATTTAGGAACAAAGGAAGTTACTCAAAGTAAGATGGAAGACTTTATAGAGGAAGTCAAAAAGGTATGTGTATATTTGGCAACATCAAGGCCAACAGCAGTAAATTTATTTTGGGCACTTGAAAGAATGGAGACAGTCGTGGCAGAGAACGCGCACTTATCAATCGCTCAGTTGAAAGATAGATTACTAGAAGAGGCAAAAGAGATTCATAGAGAAGATGAAGAAATTAACCGTCAAATCGGAGAACATGCATTAACGTTATTCCATGATGGAATGGGTGTATTAACACATTGTAATGCTGGTGCGTTAGCGACGACTAAGTATGGGACTGCGACAGCTCCAATGTACTTAGCGAAAGAAAAAGGATGGGACTTAAAAATCTTTTCAGATGAAACACGTCCAAGATTACAAGGTTCAACGTTAACAGCATTAGAACTACAACGAGCGGGGATTGATGTTACTGTTATTACGGATAATATGGCGGCTATGGTCATGTCACAAGGAAAGATTGATGCGGTAATCGTTGGATGTGACCGTGTGGCAGCAAACGGTGATGTAGCAAATAAAATTGGGACATTAGGCGTATCTATTCTAGCGAAATACTACAACATTCCGTTTTATGTAGCAGCACCAACACCGACAATCGACTTAAAAACACCGACAGGAAAAGAAATTCCAATCGAGGAAAGAGATGCTTCTGAAGTGATTAATCGCTTCGGACAATATTCTGCTCCGAAAGAAAGTAAAGTATATAATCCGGCATTTGATGTCACACCACATGAAAATGTAACAGCGATTATTACGGAAAAAGGGATTGTAAAAGCACCGTTTACGGAGAACTTAAAAAATCTATTTCAATAAGTAGATAGATTTAAAAAGTCAGTCATCATAAGCTTCATACTTAGGGGGATGTATATGTTATTACAAAAAGAAAGAGAAGAAATTGTAGCGTATGGAAAGAAAATGATTTCTAGCGGTTTAACAAAGGGGACAGGCGGCAATATTAGTATTTTTAATCGTGAACAAGGTCTTGTTGCGATTAGCCCAAGTGGTTTAGAGTATTATGAAACAAAACCTGAAGATGTAGTTATATTAAACTTAGATGGTGAAGTGGTAGAGGGAGAGAGAAAACCGTCAAGCGAGCTCGATATGCACCTTATTTATTATAGAAATCGTGAAGATATAAATGCGCTTGTGCATACACATTCACCTTATGCAAAGACGATTGCATCATTAGGGTGGGAGCTTCCTGCTGTATCATATTTAATTGCTTTCGCAGGCCCGAATGTTCGCTGTGCACCGTATGAAACATTTGGTACGAAGCAACTGGCAGATGCTGCTTTTGAAGGAATGATTGATCGCCGTGCCGTTTTACTTGAGAACCACGGTTTAATTGCAGGTGCAAATAACATAAAAATGGCGTTTACTGTTGCAGAAGAAATTGAGTTTTGTGCGCAAATTTATTATCAAACGAAAAGCGTCGGAGAGCCGAAGCTATTGCCAGAAGATGAGATGGCGAATTTGGCGAAGAAGTTTGAAGGGTATGGACAGCAGTAGAATGAAATAAAAACCCCCTCAAGAAAAAATCTTGAGGGGGTTTCTTTACGCCTTCTTAAGCAACAAATACATAAAGTAAGGGGCACCAATTAAAGCAACGACAATACCTGCTGGGATGCCATTAGGTTCAACGATGTTTCTTCCGATTGTGTCAGCAAATAGCAATAGCCATCCGCCGATTAAAAGGGCGATAGGCATGAAAATTTGATGTCTTGGACCTACTAAAGATTTCGCGATATGAGGAGCCATTAGTCCGATAAAGCTAATTCCTCCTGTTACGGAAACAGCTGCAGCTGCAAGCGCGACGGCTGCAACTAATAAGTATCTGCGTTCTTTTTCAATTTCAATTCCAACACCGATTGCGACTGGTTCGTTTAATGCTAGAATGTTTAATCGATTTGCTTTATAGAAAACGAACGGAATTAATACGATTAACCATGGGAGCATTGCTAAAACGAAGATCCAGTCATCTCCCCAAATATTTCCGGCAATCCATTTTGAAATAAAGTCTACTTTCATACGATCTGCGGATGAAATAAGGACAATCATCGTTCCAGATAGTGCAAATGCAAAACCGATACCGGTTAATGTTAATCGCACCGGCTGAAGTCCAGTTGATTTACTGTATGAAAATACGTAGATTAGAACAGCTGTCAGAAATGCCCCGATAAATCCAACGACAGGTAGTAAGTAAAGAAATGAACCTACATCTATTGGAAAGTATAAAAAGAAAATAGCAACAGCAACACCGGCCCCAGAGTTGATTCCGAGAATACCAGGTTCAGCTAAATCATTTCGAGTAATTCCTTGCAGAATAGCCCCTGATAAAGCGAGAGCCATACCAGCTAATAATGTAATAACAATTCTAGGTAGTCTTAAAGAGTATAAAACAAACTCCTCTTTAAAAGTCCCTTGTCCCATTAATGTTGGGAGTAGTCGATCATAGGATAAAGATGCTGAACCAAGTCCCATTCCAACTACAATGGTGGTGATGGTCAGTATTAGTAAAGCGAGTATAATAAGACGTTGTTTTCTTAGAATAGATTGCATCATGAGAATGTTTTTCCTCCTTTACGTACAACGAATAGGAAGAATGGTAGCCCTACAATTGCGACAATAGCGGCAACTGGTGTTTCGTATGGAGCGTTAATAGTACGTCCGATTGTATCTGCAAGTAGCATAAAGGAAGCTCCAGCAATTGCTGACATCGGTATAACAAATCGGTAATCTGGACCGACAATTGGGCGTACCATGTGAGGTACCATTAAACCGATAAATGCCATATTTCCGACAAGCGCTACAGAAGCACCAGCAAGTAAGATAATAATGATAAATAGAATGGTTTTAATAACAATAATTTTTTGACCTAGTCCAATAGCCACTTCTTCACTAAAACTAAGAACTGTCAATTTTTTTGCTAGTAAGATAGCGATAAAGATACTAATTGAAATGACTGGAATAATAATTTTCAATTGGCTCCAAGTAGTTCCAATTACGCCCCCAGCAGTCCAAAGCGATACATCTTGTGAAATTTTGAAGTAAATGCCGACTCCTTCTGAAATTGCGAGTAGAAATGCTGAAACGGCAGCACCGGCTAATACAATTCGAAGAGGGGACAGCCCGCCTTTTTTCATCATACCAATTCCAAATACCATAATTGCGCCAATTGCAGCACCGATAAAGCAAGCAAATGTTAAGTAAAGATAGCTGATGGAAGGATTGAAAGCAAGTGTCAGTGCAAGTGCAGCATTTGCTCCACCAGATAGCCCTAATAATCCAGGATCTGCAAGTGGATTTCGTGTTAATCCTTGCATAATTGCTCCAGAAACAGCAAGTCCAGCTCCTACAAAAATAGCAGCAACTTCACGTGGCAAACGTATTTCGCGAATAATAGATATTTTGTCCCCTTTAGCGGAGGAAGTAAGTGCTAACCATACGTCTTTTATTGAAGTATCTGCAGCACCTAATACCATTGCTACCATAAAAATAAGAAAGAATGCAATTATACTCAAAATTAGTTTGTATGTAAAAGCTATAGAACGTGGATTGTCGTGATCTTTTGTCATTCGTTTCACATCTTTTCTGTTCATAGAATAAAGGAAGAGGAATTCTTAAATTAAGAATTCCTCATGTTTGTATTATTTACCAAGAAA
Organism: Bacillus sp. BB51/4; assembly: GCF_008368845.1. Lineage (NCBI taxonomy): Bacteria > Bacillati > Bacillota > Bacilli > Caryophanales > Bacillaceae > Bacillus > Bacillus sp. BB51/4. The sequence goes on along the minus strand of NZ_QOSC01000019.1, from coordinate 54,339 downwards.
GCTCTTCTTGAAGAAGTCTAGTTGGAAATCTAATGTAAGTGGATCATTGAAATAGAATTCCATCATGTTTGCTTCGTATACGCGATTATTTTTTACTGCTGGGATGTTTTTATATGATTCTGTCTCTTGGAATGAGTTATCAGTATCTTTGTTTTTACTTACGATTAAGTAATCACCAGCAAATTCAGGTAATACTTCAGTAGATAATGCGTAGTAACCTTCTTTTAATGCTTTTTCTTTTACTTTTTCAGGCATTTTTAATTTCATTTCTTGGTACAGAATTTCTGTTCCACGGCCCCAGTTCTCGCCGTATACATAAAGTTGTTTGTTGAAGTTTTCTACAACAGAAACTGTTGCATCTTCACCGATTTTTGCTTTAATTTCTTTACCAGCGTCTTGTGCACGTTTCTTGAAGTCATCAATCCAAGTTTTTGCTTCTTTTTCTTTGTTTAATAATTTACCGATTTCTAAATGCTGTGTTAAGTAATCAACTTTTCCGTAAGTGTACGTTACAGTAGGAGCGATCTTCTTTAACTTATCAACATTTTTAATATTTGATAAACCAATGATTAAATCTGGATTTAGTTCAGCGATTTTTTCAACGTTTTCATCTGATACTTCAGCAACATCTTTCAGTTTGCTATCAAAGCGTGGGTTTTGTTTAGACCATGAATCTACCCCAACAAGATTTACATCTAATGACATTACGTTACCAGCGAATGATGATAAAACAACAACACGTTTTGGATTTGCAGGAACTTCTACTTTACCATTTTCAGATTGGTATGTAATTGTTTCTGATTTACTACCTTTTGCATCGTTCTTTTTGTCTGTAGAGCCATTGCTACAAGCGCTCATAACAAGAACGAAAAGAACTGTTAGTGAAATAAATAACTTTTTCATTGTTTTTCTCCTTTAACATAGATGATATGTGTATATAACAATTTGTTTAACTGTAATCTTTTTGAAAGAGTAGTGGTAATGCAAAATGCTTATTAAAAATCTTGAATATGAGATTCTACAATATAGTATTAACCATATTAATAAAAGAAGATGTAATCTCAAATTTGCTAATTATTAACAAATTGATAATGATTATCACTATTGATTCTTTAAATAATATAATTTTATATAGGTGTATTGTCAATAGTAATTTTGATTGTAAATTTTGCGGAAACAGGTTATATTTTATTGAGAATGATAATCAATGACTAGTGGCTGAGGAGTGACACGAATGAATCAAGAAGAATTGTTTGATGTAACTGTGATAGGCGGAGGACCTGCAGGGCTTTATTCAGCTTTTTATAGTGGACTCAGAGAGATGAAAACGAAAATAATAGAATTTCAACCACAGTTAGGTGGGAAAATACATGTTTATCCAGAGAAGATGATTTGGGATGTAGGAGGGCTGCTGCCAGTTACAGGTGATAAATTAATTGAACAACTTGTACAGCAAGGGCTAACATTTAAGCCAGAAGTGGTATTAAGTACAAAAGTAGAATCGATTATTCGTAACGAAGATGGCACTTTTACGTTAAAAGCAAGCACTGGAGAAGAACATTTTTCAAAAACAGTTATCGTCGCAACTGGAAGTGGTATATTGAAACCTCAAAAGTTATCAATTGAAGGTGCTGAGCGATTTGAAGTATCTAATTTAAATTATACAGTGAAATCTTTAAAGCGTTTCAAAGGTAAGACGGTCATTATTTCCGGCGGAGGAAATTCTGCTGTTGATTGGGCAAATGAATTAGAACCAATTGCGAAAAAAGTGTATGTAACATATAGAAAAGAAGAATTATCTGGTCATGAAGCACAAGTAAAACAACTGCTGAACAGCTCGGCGGAGTGTTTCTTTAATACATCGATTACAAAACTCATTGCTGGTGATAATCATGAAGCGATCGAATATGTAGAATTAACGAATCATGAAACAAGTGAAATTTCACATTTACCTATTGATGAAGTGATTATTAACCATGGATATGAACGTGACATTACGTTATTAGAAAATAGTGAGTTAGACGTTGCAATTATAGATAATTATTATATTGCAGGTAATGCGAATAGTGAGTCCTCTGTAGATGGATTATATGCTGCGGGAGATATTTTAAAACACGAAGGGAAATTACACTTAATTGCGGGAGCATTCCAAGATGCTGGAAATGCTGTAAATAAAGCGAAACAATTTATTCAACCTGATGCAAGTGAGTACGGAATGGTTTCTTCGCATAATGAAGTATTTACGAAGAGAAATCGTGAATTGATCAAGCAGATGATGAAATAATAAAGTGAAACTGTAATCAGTGGGGCTATTCTCCGCTGATTATGGCTACGCACTAATATAGCAGGATAAAGAAACAAGTAACCCCCATTTACTTCTCTTTTCGAGTGACGAGAGAGGTAAATGGGGGTTTTCCTGTTTACTATATTTTCAATCATTGTAATGACACCGGTTTCATCAGTTCATGTGATATGAACGTTTTATTTGTAAATCTCCCTAGAAAACAATGAATCTATGTTTTGCTGCCGCAGAACAGTATTACATTATGCTGTCCCTTTAGCTCGTTCGTTAGGAAATGGCATATTTAATATAGAAGCAATGTACTGTTTTCCATGCATTCGAGCTAATGATTCTAATATTTGACGGACGCGTTTTGTAAGATGTCCTTGTTCCTTTATAGCTTCACAATATGCGTCATAGAAAACGTATTTAGCCCAAAGGAAATCATCTTGTTGGAATAAAAAGTGATTTTTGTACCATTCCCCAATTGTATGGTAACAATTGTTTTCATGTATTACTGCGCTTTGAGAAAGAATACGATCAGATAAAGATGTAGTTAAATGAGAAATTGTGTTTTCTGTTTCAAATTGTAATGTTTTTTCTAACATTGTAATGATGTGACGAGTAGCCATATGTTAACTCTCCTTTGTGTAAATGGGTAATACCATTATATATTTAAAAAATCCTTACTATATTATTATACAATATATGGAATGCATCCACCTTCTTTTTAAATTGCATTTACAAAATCTTTTTTATTTGTTTACAAAAATAAAGTAAGATACAGTATATATGAAAAAAATAATAAAGGAATGAACGCGTTGTATATAACAGTAGAAGAAGCTGCGGAGTATTTGAATTTACCAAAATCGTATATTGAAGAGCTAATTCAGCAAAAGAAAATTCGTGCACTATTTGATGGAGAGCAATATTTATTAAATAAAGAACAATTCAATACACATTTAGAACAAATGGAAAAATATAAGCAATTAGTGGAAGATATATTGAACGAACCAATTCCAGAAGATATGGATGTTAAAGACGAAGATTAAACTATGGGAGATCCCGTATGAAGATATGCAGAAATGTATCTTCATACGGGATTTTTTGTTTCAAGATATCAAAATTTTAAGGAGTCTCCAGGGCTTTTCGGGAGTTTGATAGGTATTAGTCTACCAGGTTAAAAGCATATTTTTTTCTAGCTAGGACAAACATAGAGAACGTAACCTGTACAGATACATATACTATCAGTGCAAAAGCTTATAAATTAATGGAAGGGGTTTTCTCGTGAGTTTATTTCATTGGGATTTTTTGAAAGACTTAATTGGATCTTATGTAAGAGTAAACAGAGGTGGACCAGAATCTCAAAAAGGAACAATAGTATCATTAGGTGTGGACTACTTCGGATTAGAGAATGAAAAAGGAGAGAACCATTACTACCAGCTTCGCCATCTGAAAAGCATTACCCAAAATACGAAAGATGGTGGAGTAGGTGATTTAGAATGGGGAGAAGAAGACATTGCAGAAGACTTTGAAACGCTACTTCAAAGCTTCAAATACCGCTGGGTGAAAATTAACCGTGGTGGACCAGAGAAAATTGAAGGTATTTTACAAGATGTTTCTGGCGGTTATGTAACATTGATTATTAAAGAAGAAGTTGTATTAATTACACTATCTCATATTAAGAGTGTTAATTATAATGCATCTGTAAGTGGAGAGAGTGATGAGAGTAGCAATGAGAAAAGTAATGAAAACAGCAATAATTCAAGTCGAGCTCGCGCACTAAGACAATCAAGTAGAGGAAGATAAAACAGAAAGGAGGGTATGAATTTGAAGGATGTATTATGCTGTGATCAAATCAAAGGTTTAGTTGGTGAGAATGTAAAAGTAAATCTTCGTGGACCGGAAAGTCGAGTAGGTGTACTGTCATTGTTAGGAAAAGATTACCTTACACTACAATTACCTCATGGAGAATTAGTGTATTATCAGCTGAAACATGTGAAGAGTCTAGTCAGAAAAGTAAAAGAGGCACAAGGAGAATATGGTTCATGTTTTTATGCGGAAGAAGATACTTTTTTAGATGTATTAAATGACTTGAAGTATAAATGGATAAAGATTAATCGTGGTGGACCAGAGTGTGTGGAAGGTTTATTGAGTGATATACATGATGGAAATATTACACTAGTTAACGGTGATGAGGTCATTTATGTGATTAATTCCCATATTAAGAGCGTGAGTCAAATAGTTAAAAACAAAAAGACTGAAGAAGAATAATGTTTAATAAATAAAAGGGGCATTATGATTGAAAGTGAAGAATGATTTCATATTTCTCTGTAATTATTTTTGGATATATGAAAAAGGGCTTCTTACTATTAAAAAACAGAACATTGCCCCTGGTTATTTTTTGAAATGGAGAATAGGAGAGTAAAAATTCATAGGAAGGAGGATACAGATGAATGAGTTAAACAAAAGTATTGGAGAAAATATATATGTTAAATTAATTGGTGAAAAAAGATTTAAAGGTGTATTAATAGACGTAGGAAATGATATTGTTGTTCTTTACAATGGACAAGACTACGTATATATATCTTTATACCATGTACAATATTATAAGTTTTTAAGACCATATGATGAAGAGATATCAAAACCAGATGTGGATTCTGTAATTAAGAGGGAATCCCCTTCCATTTCTTTGAGAAAAGTATTAAGTACTTCTAAAGGGATTTTTACAGAAGTTTATGTAGCAGGAAATGCTCCAATACACGGTTATGTTACAAGTGTAATGAACGATTATATTGTTTTTTATAGTCCAGTTTATAAAACAGTATATATATCTTTAAAGCATTTGAAATGGTTAATTCCGTATAAAGAAAATCAAGTTCCGTATGCCCTCAATAAAAATGAACTCCCCGTGAATCCGTTAAATATTACGTTAGCTAGAACATTTGAAGAGCAGCTTATTAAAATGGCTGGAAAAATTATGGTGTTCGATTTAGGTGAGGAGTCTAATAAGATTGGAAAGATGGCGAAGATTGATGAGGGGCATATTGAAATATTAAAAGCACGTGATGCAAAAATGTATGTGAATATTCAACATGTGAAATCTGTCCATTGTCCGTAGACGAGTTGAAAGGGCTGGCTTTTTCTTTTATATGTAGAAGAAAAGGTCGAGCCTATTTGTTTAGATTGATTTGAATATGAGGGTAAAAATGAATTGAATATAAATATGTTAGCTTTATCTATGAAGAGCTAATCTTGTGCGAAATTATAAAAAATATGTACGAGCCATCTTGTAATATATTCAATTTATTTTTTGAGGGAGAACTGCTCAACTAATATATTAAAGGGGTTTTGTTTGTGGAGCAGTTTCCAAATTCGTTATCGATTACATTACTTGGTAGTGCTGGTGGAGCAGCAAAAGCAGTTTTAGCAATTTTAAATCAAGCGATAGTAAATGAAAAAGACCCGATTTATGAAGCGATAAAGAATGTTACATTTCATTTGGTTGATATAAAACAAAAAGATAGGGCTTATTATGGTGAGTTGTTTCCAAATTTGAAAGATCAATTGTTTTTATATGAAATTGACCTTCAAGATGTAGTGAAATTCAAACAACATTTGAAAGAAAAAAGCACGGGTGTTGTTATTGATGTTTCGGGGGCAGATACAATCAGAGTATTAAGTTGTTGTAATGAACTTGGAATTTGTTATATTAATTCAGCTTTGGAAAATGAGGAAGTAGATCAGGACGATAGTTTAATCGGCTTTCAGCTTACGGAAAGATATACGAGGTTTGAGAAGGAGAAAGAGAAATTTACAAATACAAAAGCAATTATAGGCTCAGGTATGAATCCAGGTGTTGTTCAATGGATGGTTGTTGAACTTATGAAGGAGCGGCCAAAAGAAAAGCCAAGAGCATGCTATATAGTAGAACATGATACGTCATTTTTGAATGATACAGCACTGATAAAGCCTCATACACTTTATGCTTCATGGGCAGTAGAGCGATTTCTAGATGAAGCGATATGGAGTTATCCGATGTATATGAGTCAGCATCGTCCTCTTTATTTTTATGAAGATGTATATGCTTCAGAGTATAAAGTAAAGTTAGGAGAGAAAGAGTTTTATGGCTGTTTAATGCCACATGAGGAAGTTTTAATTTTAGGAAAAAACTTCAATATGGAAGTGGGTTTTCTTTATCGAATTAATGAGTATACGACTAATGTAATTAGACAGAACTTAGATCAAGTAGAAGATTTATGGAATTGGAATCGTAAAGTATTTAATCCAGCCGAAGAAGAGATTGCGGGCGAGGATCTAGTAGGTGTATTACTCGTTTATGAAAATAGCGAGACATATATGTATAACGTGATGAATAGCAGTCAAGTTTTTCATAAATATAAAACGAATGCGACTTACTTCCAAGTAGGATGCGGAATTTATGCTGGCTTGTGTAGTTTACTGTTCGATAACTTTAAACAAGGTGCCTATTATGTAGAGGAATTATTATTAAATACAGAGAGTAAGTACGGGGAATATTTGAATTTATATATGAAGGATTTTGTAGTGGGCGGAAATGACTTTACGGATGGATTGCTACATGATCGGGTAAGATGGATATAAGTTGTGACGAAAAGGAAGGGGAAATCTCCTTCCTTTTCGTATGATAAGGTTACATCTTACCCTGAAAGCAATTTCATACTTATAATTTAAGGAGATAATATGTAGAGCTTTTGTATTGAGTATGAGGAGTATTTATATGAACAAATTTAAAAGCTTGATATATGAGGAAAGAGAAGCTTTTAAAGTATTTAAAAAAATTAACGGATTTGTTAGAGAAAATCGGTAAAGCTTTTTACAAAACAAAGGAGAATGGTACGGGACTGGGGTTAATGATTACATATAAAATCATTGAGGAACATCAAGGAAGTATCGCGATTCAAAGTAGCATGGGAATAGGAACGAAAGAGGAAATTTTTTTTACCGACAGCATAATGTGCTAGAGGAAAATATTTTTCAGAAAAGTGTTCTTGTTGTGTAAATATAAACATTTTATAAAATGTTTCAAGAAGGGTTTTTTTTATAAAATACTTCGTTTATAATGGAGGAAAATATCGACATGAGATTTGTTATTCATGTAACGGTTCGGTAGTGTTAGAGAAAGAAGGGGTGCACGCGCATCCTTTTTTCTATGCAGATATTATGAAAGAGGTGGTATGATGGAATTAACATTAAATTCGACTGTATGTTTACACACGATTCAATTTCGAAAAGAGCAAAAGAATTATATTGTAAAAGATACAATTACAGGAGAAAAATATGAAATGCCGCCACTTTGGATTGATGCATTGGCAATGATGCGTGACGGTTTTTTATTGGGGGAAATTGAGGAGAAATTAAAAGAAGAGTATCCAGACGAAGAAATAAATATGTTAGCATTTACGAGGCAACTGTTAGAGCTAGAGCTTGTCGGAATGGTAGATGGGGAAGAAATAGCTTGTACAAAGAAGAAAGAGAAAGATTATTTAGCTTGGTTACGTCCTCGTGTCGAGCAATTCTTTCTTAGTTTAAATAAAAAAAATAGAAGCAAAGGTCAGTGATGATCTTTGCTTTTTTGTATAGTTTGTTTAAAAAATTACAGCGAATGCCCTTGCGAAAGCACCGTCGCTATCTTTAATTTTTAAAGGTGCCGCTGAGAAAAAGAAACGTTTCGTGTTAATTGCATCTAAGTTGGTTAAGTTTTCGATTAAATAAATATTATTCCCAAGTAGTATGTGATGAATTGGCGATGTTTCTGTCGTTACCTCATCAGGAGAGATGAAATCTAAACCGACAGATTTTACTTTTAATTGAACTAGTTCTTCAGCTAATTCTTCAGAAAGATAAAAAGCTTCTTTCTCATATGCTTCTGTATTCCATTTCGTAGATAGATTGGAATGGAAAATGACAATATCACCTTCTTTTATGTCAGCGTTGTGTAATACTTCTTTAGGTAGTTTTCGTTCTTGTACATGAGTTACATCAATAAGAACAGCTTCGCCTACAAATTGATCTAGGGGTAATTGATCAATAGTCGTTGCGCCTGAAATGAAATGAGCAGGAGCATCACAATGCGTGCCAACATGAACGACAGAATGAAAATCTGTAACTTGATAGCCTGTCTCTTCAACGCTTGTAATGGCTCCTAAATTGATTTTTGGTGTTCCAGGGAATTGGGACATATTGTTTTCAAATGTTTGTGATAGGTCAATTACTTTCATTTTAAATACCTCCAATATATGTTTTGAAATAAAAAAACTCACCTTTCATAATCAAGAAAGATGAGTTTTGTACACAATAGTTACGTTTTATCTTTCAAAATGCAATGCATTTTGCAGGAATTAGCACCTATTCAGTTTGTATAAACTGAGGTTGCTGGGCGTCAAAGGGCCGGTCCCTCTGCCTCTCTTGATAAAGACATATTAAGTTTTCGTTTCTGAATATTCACTACTTTTAAATTGTAATTCATTTCCTTTTTTCGCGCAATACAAAATAGGTATTCACCCAAATAAAGTTGCTCGCATATTGTAGCTTATGTAAATAGAATGCTGCGAAGGAGTGAGTGCAGTGACAGGGAATGTATTGAATTATTACGCTGGTGGAAATACAGCTAGAGGATTTCATAATTTATACGACGAGAATTTAAAAGGGCTAAACAGGTTATTTATTTTAAAGGGGGGTCCTGGAACCGGGAAATCTTCTTTAATCAAAGCAATAGGCCGTGAGTGGGTTGAAAAAGGATATGATATTGAATTTTTGCACTGTTCTTCTGATAATAAATCGGTTGATGGTGTAATTATCCCGAAGTTAAAAGTAGGAATTGTTGATGGAACATCGCCGCATGTTATTGAGCCGAAAATGCCAGGAGTTGTCGAAGAGTATATTAATTTAGGGGTTGCTTGGGACTCAGATAAATTAAGAAAGCAGAAGGTGGAAATTGAACGATTTGTTTCAGAAGCAAGCAAGGCTTTTCAAACTGCTTACGCTTGTTTTAACGAGGCACTAGTTATACATGACGAGTGGGAGAAAATATATATTAATAATATTGATTTTAATAAAGCAAATGAACTAACCGATCAGCTGATTCAGAAGTTATTTACAGATAAAGGCGGGAAACAATCGCTTGTGAAACATCGGTTTTTAGGGGCAGCTACACCGAAAGGAGCAGTTGATTTTGTTCCTAATTTAACAGAGGGATTACCACATCGTTATTTTATAAAAGGACGCCCAGGATCTGGGAAATCAACAATGCTTAAAAAATTAGCTAAGGCAGCAGAAGAAAAAGGATTTGAAGTTGAAGTATATCATTGTGGATTTGATCCAAATAGTCTTGATATGGTTATCGTAAGAGAATTAGGGTTTGCAATTTTTGATAGCACCGCACCACATGAATATTTTCCGAGCCGCGAAGGTGATGAAATTATAGATATGTATGCCTTGATTGTGACACCAGGGACAGATGAGAAGTATGCGACAGAAATTCGTGACGTGTCGATTCAATATAAAGCAAAAATGAATGAAGCGATGTCTTTCTTAGCGAAAGCGAAATCAGTTCGTGATAAATTAGAACGAATATATATTGCTGCTATGGATTTTTCAAAAGTAGATGCATATAAAGAGGAGATTCAAAAAGAGTTTGAACGAATTGCGGTTAGTGTAACAGAAAAGAACAAGTAAAAAATAAAGGATTTTAGTAGGCTGTCGGGAATTTTCTGACAGCTATTTTAGTATGTAGTAAAATTAGCAGTATATTTGTCGAATTTCCAAGGAAATAATCAAAAAATGGAGAGGGTATGAAATGAGAGAGAAAATTAGAGTGGAGTTAGCAAGAATTGAACAAGAGAATGATGTGAAAATTTTATTTGCAGTGGAATCAGGGAGTCGTGCTTGGGGATTTCCATCGAAAGATAGTGATTATGATGTTAGATTTGTCTATATGCATCCGGTAGAGTGGTATTTATCAATTCATGATAAACGAGATGTAATTGAGTATCCGATTAGTGATGATTTAGATATAAGCGGATGGGATATTAAAAAGGCGTTACAGTTATTCGCAAAGTCAAACCCAGCTTTACTCGAATGGATTCGATCACCGATTTTCTATTCGAAAAACTCTCATTTTCCAGAACAGCTTCAGCAAATGAGTGATAAGCACTTTGATCCAAAAGCAACGATATATCATTACTTACATATGGCTTCAAAAAATTATCGTGAATTTTTGCAAGGTGAGAACGTAAAATTGAAAAAATACTTTTATGTATTGCGTCCTATTTTAGCTTGTAAGTGGCTAGAGGAGAAAACAACTTTACCACCTGTAGAATTCGATCGATTGATTACAGAATTATCGTTAGAACGTAGCGTATTAAATGAAATTGAACAGTTGTTAATAAAGAAAAAGGCAGGTACTGAATTAGATGTTGGATTAAAAATTGAGGTGTTGAATCAATTTTTAGAAGAACAAATTCATTACTATCAGCAATATGTAAAAGGAATTGAAAAGGGATCAGGAATCGATATTGAGAGTTTAAATACATTGTTTCGAGATATGTTGTTTGAAGTATATGAAAAAGAGCACAAGTGAGTTTGTGCTCTTTTTTTATTTTGTAGGAATAAAGAAAACAGATATAGCTGCAAGAAGACCCGCGAATGAGAATAAGTAAAAATTCCATGCTAAGTCATATTGCATTGTCATAATAATACCGACAAGAATAGGACCAGCAATCGCACCAACTCGGCCAAGTCCAAGTCCCCAGCCTAAGGAGGTAGCTCGGATATGGGATGGGAAGTATTGTGTTACATATGCATTTAATATTTGAGTAATACCGACTGATCCAATTCCAGCAAGGCCGATTAAAAGATAAATGATTGTAACAGATGGTTTAATTGTCAATAGTCCAATACATATAGCTGCCATAAGATAGGAGATGCTAATAACAATTTTAGCCCCTATACGATCCGCGATTGCTCCAGCAAATAATGCACCGATTGCGGCAGTAATATTTAGCATAAGTAAAAATGATAGACTAGATCCAAGAGGGTATCCTGCTTGGCGCATCATCTGCGGTAACCAAGTGTTTAAACCGTATATTAAAAACATTCCCATTATATAAGTAATCCAAAAAAGCAGCGTCGCTTTTATGTACTCTTTTGAGAATAACGTAAGAAATCCATTTTTTTTTCTTATATTAGATGGGGCTTGATGAGTTTCCTCTTTTGCATTGATTTCAATTTGAAAACGATTAAGGATTTGGTCCACTTCTTCTTGGCGATTACGTGATAACAAAAATTGAATGGATTCAGGTAAATAACGAATGATGAAAGGAATGAGGAGTAGTGGAATCATTCCGATGCCAAACATAATTCTCCATCCGAAATCTTCTAACATAAACATAGACAAAATAGCACCTAACACGATACCTAAAGGATAGCCAGTAAACATAAGAGCGTAAATAAAAGATTGTCGCTTTTTTGGTGAATATTCAACAGTAAGTGCTGAAGCTGTTGGAATAACACCGCCTAATCCGATTCCTCCGATAAATCGAGATAAACCAAATAATTCAGGGGAAGGAGCAAGTGCAGCAAGGCCCATTGTGATGGAGAAAAGTGCTAAACAGCATATAAGCGTCCATTTTCGTCCAATTAGATCTGTAATGGTTCCAACTAGAATAGCGCCAATAAACATCCCAAATAAAGCATAGCTAGCAATTGTACCAGCGTGTGCCGGTGAAAGTGCCCAGCTTTTGTCTTCTAGGAGCTTTGGCAGAACGGCACCGTAAATACCTAAATCATATCCATCAGCTAGAATGGCTAGCCAACAAATAAAAACAACAAGTTTTGTAATAGAGCTTGAAAAGATAGTTTTTGTAGATTCTAGATGAGGTGGAGCTGAAGTTTGCATAATATTCCCTCCTTTTATTTATAGATAAATATATTATTTTATTTGATGTTAATATTTCCCTTCTTATGTCGAAGTTTATCTGACAAAGGTTTTATAAGAAGTCAACAGGAATCCTGTTGAACTTCTTTATTTGTTTACTCATTATCAACTCGTTTTAACGGTTGATCTGCTGGACCTTCCATAACATCCCCATCAATTGAAAAGCGGGAACCGTGACAAGGACAGTCCCAAGTACAATCACCATTATTCCATTCAACTTCGCAGCCGAGATGTGTACAAGTTGTATCGACAATATGTAATTTTCCATCTTTGTCTTTATAAGCACCTGCTCGTTTCCCGTTAACATGAACGACAGATCCTTCACCAACTTCGAGATCTTCTGGCTTACGTAATGCGGTTTCAATCTTTCCTTCAATTAAATGTTTCGCAACATCAATGTTCTGGGAGAGGAACGTTTTTATATCTGGATTTGCATGGAAGCGTGATGGTGCATACAGCTCTTTATATGGGCTGTGGACTTTTAGAATGGAATCCTTCAGTAAATGAGCGGCAGCAGTTCCAGTTGTCATTCCCCATTTACGATATCCAGTTGCAACAAATATATTTGGATTTCTTTCGTTAATATGTCCGATATAAGGAAGCTTATCTAGGGTGATTAAATCTTGTGCTGACCATCTATAGGGAACTTCATCTACTCCAAACGTTGCTTCTGCAAAAGAATACAGTGCTTCATAATGAAGCATTGTGTTTACTCCTTGTCCTGTTTTATGACTTTCTCCGCCAATTAAAATTAATTTTTCCCCATTGCTTGTTGTATAGCGCAAGGAGCGTTTTGGGTCATCAATACTTAAATACATGCCACCTGGATAATCCGTTTTTGCTTTGATTGCAAGAGCATACGAGCGCTCTGCGTACATTCGTGTAAAGAAAAAACTATTTGCATCATAAAAAGGAAAATGTGAACAAGAAACAACGTATTTGCAAGTGATACGTTGTCCGCCCTTTGTAATGACTTGTGGATCATCACCTTTTTCTACATCAATCGCTGTTGTTTGTTCATAAACTTTGCCGCCCATCTCGACAAACTTTTCTAAAAGTGTTTTCAAATAAAGGAGGGGATGGAATTGTGCTTGATTTTTCATGACAAGTGCAGATTGTACTGGAATTGGAATCGATAGAGATTGAACATAGTCACAAGGTATATTTAATTTTTGATAGGCTTCATATTCTTTTGATAAATTTCTTAATCCATTATCAGTAGTTGTATATAAATATGAATCTTCATTTGAGAAATTACAGTCGATTTTATATGTTTGCACCGTTTCATTTATGAATTGTAGAGCATGATTATTTGATTCATAGTAAAGTCGGGCTTTGTCCACACCGAAATGATTTATTAATTCATCATAAATAAGATCATGTTGTGCTGTTACCTTTGCTGTTGTATGTCCAGTCGTTCCATTTAAAATAAGACCGGAATCAATTAAAACAACGTTCATACCTTCTTTTGCAAGTAAATAGGCTGTGGTGATACCTGTAATACCAGCTCCGATAACAGCAACTTCTGTCTTTATATTTTCAGATAAATGGGGAAATGCAGGAACCTGAGTAGATTCAATCCAATAAGATAATGGCAATTGTGGAAATGTATCGCTTGTCATTATAGAAACCTCCCGATTTTAGAACAATTTTCCTTATAATATTTCCATATTATATGAAAATCATGTGTGCTGTTTTAGAAGGAGTCTATTTTTATTAAAAGAAAGATAAAGTTATTTTAGTATAATTATTTAATGTTGTCGGTATGAAGAGGTGGGAGTTGTGTAAAGCTAGATGCAGGTGAGTTTATTTGTTGTTTACATCGAGGGTTCTTGAATAAGATAGAGTCTATAGGATGTAAGCGTATGTATATGTATAACGGATAAAACCTTATAAAATCTATGTTTTTTCTTTAGTGAAATAAAGTATAATTATAAAAATATAACCAACTTTTATTACTAGGTCATAAAAGTTGTTGACAATATAGAAATTCTATTGATATGATTCATCATGTGGAAAGGTTGATAGAGAGTAAAAAGAGAAATGTTTTTCATTGATAATAAAAGCGAAAAATAAGTGACGATAGAGTGAGTATATTTTCCTTATAATAGATGCTTTTTTAATCACCTAGTAAAATCAATCTGGAAGCAAGAATTGATATATGTAAGTTGCGCAAGGCGCGGCATAAGAAAGGGGCAAAAGGATGAAGGAGCTTCATACGTTTGGGTGGTATGCAGCACGTGTATCACCACATTTGCCGAAAAAAGCATTTAAACCAGTTCCTACTCGTTTATTTGGTGGACTGGCTTATTTGCTTGTGGCATTGGCGGGGTTAATATCGATTGGTGTATTTGAATTGAATGTGTGGGCGAATCTAGGAATTGCGATTGTTCTCGGATTATGTTTTGCTTCACTTGGGTTTTTAGGACATGAAATTTTACATGGAACTGTTGTAAGAAAGGCATGGCTTCGTGATTTCTTAGGCGCCATTGCATTTATGCCATTATCAACAGGCCCTAAACTGTGGAGAAAGTGGCATAATGCAACGCATCATGTTCATACGCAGCATGAAGAGAATGATCCAGATGCATGGCCGACACTTGAGAAGCTTAAGAAGAGTAAGTTTCTGAGTTGGGTGTATCGTATGCCTCTTCATGTACGTTCATTCTTTAGTTTTCTGTCACTAACCATTCAATTTACGTTACATTCGACTCGAATGTTCTTTCATTTTATAAAGGATTTTAAGTCATCCAATCAAAAATCTGTATGGCTTCAACTTCTTTTGCCTTGGACTGTTTGGATTAGTTTATTGTTTATTATGGGACCTGGAAAATGGTTATTTGCATATGTAATTCCATTGTTAATTGCTAACTTTATTGTAATGGCATATATCGCAACAAATCATCGCTTAAATCCAATTGTTCCAGTAAATGATCCGTTAGCGAACTGTTTATCAGTAACAGTGCCGCGCTGGGTAGACGTTTTACATTTCAATTTCTCATATCATACAGAACACCATTTGTTCCCTGCTATGAGCTCTAAATACTATCCGTTAGTAAAAGAGAAAATTAAAGAAATGTGGCCGGAACGCTATCATGAGATGCCAATGACAAAAGCTTTGGCAGCGCTATGGAATACACCACGTGTGTATTATCAAGGAAGTGAATTAGTGGATCCGCATAGAGAGCATTTCTATGGTTCTTTAGGAAATGGACTAGATCCTCATAATATTTCATATCGTGAGGACCATATAGAGGAAGAAGAGAGTATTAAAAAAATAAATCAGTAAAAATTGATATATTTTGCAGTGAAAAAGCAAGCCATTTCAGGCTTGCTTTTTTTTATAAAGAGACTTCTTTTTTATTCTTTTTGCTAAATTGAACTGAATTTGTTTCTTTTCGTTGTAATCGTTTTTCTAAAAGATTAACAAAATAAGTAAATAGAAGAACAAGTACGAGGTAATATAAACCAACAATTATGTATGTATCTAATTGTTGGAAGTTACTTGCAGCAATTGATAAACCTGATCCCCATAATTCGGACAATCCTACATATGCAACGAGAGAGGAGTCCTTTAATCCAATAATAAACTGATTTCCTAAAGGAGGAAGAGATTGACGAAATGCTTGCGGTAATACAATACGGCGCATTGCTAAAGGATAAGGCATACCTAAAGAACGAGCAGCTTCCAATTGTCCACGGTCGACAGATTGAATGGAACCGCGGAAAATTTCAGTAATATATGCACCGTTATGGATTGCTAAAGCAATTGCTCCTGCCCAAAAAGGAGTGAAGACAATAATCGATGTAATACCGAAATAGAGAATGGCAATTTGAACAATTAAAGGTGTACCACGAATAATGGCGATATATACATGAGCAATACTATTTAAAATCTTATTGTTAGAGATTCGAAAAAAAGCGAATAGTAATCCAATTAGTGAACCAAGTAATAGGGATGTTAGTGTTAATTGTAATGTGACAATAGTAGCCTTTAAGAGTGTGGGATAAGTAGACATAAAAATTTCAAACATATGTGTCACCTCATATTGTATGGATTTTGGTAGGGAATGAAATACCCCACATAAAAAGTGGGGCATAATGTATGAAACATTTGACTAGCTAATTTACTTCGTTTTTTCCTCTTCGCCGAGAATATTACGCCCAAACCATTTTTTACTGATTTTTTCATACGTACCATCTTTAATGATTTCATCTAAAGCTTTATTTACTTTCTCAACCATTTCTTTATCATCTTTACGAATAGCAATTCCCATTTCATCAAGATTTAATGGTTTTCCAGCTTCTTTTATATTTGATTTACCTTCTTTGATCATACGTAAACCAACCATTTGATCAGTGATTACTGCATCAATACGTCCAGGCTCTAAGTCCATAAGTGCAGTAATATCGCTGTCATATTCTGTGATTTGATCTGTATGTTTTGCAACAAGGTCTTTAAAAGTACTAGCCTTTACAACACCAATTTTCTTACCTTTCAAATCTTCTGGAGAAGAGATAGATGTATTCTTTTTAGCCACAAAAATTTGGGCACCAGAACGATAATAAGGATTTGAGAAACTAACAGCTTTTAAGCGTTCTTCTGTAATTGCCATACTGCCCAATATAGCATCATATTTTTTCGATTGTAGACCTTGAATTAGCGTTTCCCATGGATTTGTAATAGGAGTGGGTTTCATATTCATTTTTTTTGCAAGTGCCTCACCAATTTCTACATCAAAACCGGCAAGCTTTCCGTCATTTTCTTTATAGTTAAAAGGTTTATATAAGCCACTCATCGCATAACGAAATTCTTTTTTACCATTTGAAGAAGTAGTAGCACTTTCCTTACTACAGGCTCCTAGTATGAAGGATGTACATAATGTAATACTCGCAACAATGGTTAATAGTTTTCTTTTCATAAAACCCCTCCTATATATTGATCATACGGATGGTTTTAAGTATGTTACTGAGATATTTTATTTGGACAATTAGTTGTGCACCGTATGAATGTATTTCTTTTCATTTGAAACAGAAGTTACATTATAAAACGTTGCGTAAAAATTGTTTTGCTCGTTCATGTGATGGAGCTGAAAAGAATTGTGCTGGCGGAGCGTCCTCTACAATCTTTCCGTCATCCATAAATATGACGCGATCAGCTACATCTCTTGCGAAATTCATTTCATGAGTAACAATAATCATGGTCATTCCTTCTTCAGCAAGTTCTTTCATAACTTGCAATACTTCTCCAACAAGTTCAGGGTCTAAGGCTGAGGTAGGTTCATCAAATAGCATAATTTTAGGATTCATAGCAAGAGCTCGTGCAATGGCAATGCGCTGTTTTTGACCACCTGACAGGAGGTGAGGAGTTACATCTGCTTTATCTTGTAGGCCGACTTTTTGCAAAAGCTGATTTCCGATATCCTTTGCATTTACCGTTTCTAATTTTTTTACATGGATAGGTGCTTCTATGATGTTTTCTAGTGAGGTCATATGAGGAAAGAGGTTAAAGTGCTGAAAAACCATACCGACATTTTCACGGACTTTGTTTAAATTTGAATGCTGTGGATCAATTCGTTCACCTTGTAAGCGAATTTCACCTTCATCGTACATTTCTAAAAAGTTAAGACAGCGAAGTAATGTACTTTTACCGGAACCACTGGCACCAATTAAAACAACAACTTCTTTTTCTTTTACTTGTAAATCAATTCCTTTTAAAACATCAAGCGAGCCGAATGATTTTACTAGATTTCGAACCTGAATCATACAAAACCCCCAGTCAAAATATATTTTACAAATGTTGCCCCTTATTTCTGTTATTAGTCATAAATTGTCATAATCCTTTATTTTTTTCAGTTAATTTGATATTCAAAGAAATAATGATTTTTAAAATCCCTATATCTTTCTATAACGAAAATATGGATAATAATATATAGGTAGTACTTATGTTGCTTATAAAAAGGGGGAAAGAAGAGATGGAAAAAGAAAGGAAGACATTTTCCTTTGGTTTACGTACACAACTTATGCTATTTACTACAGTTTTAGCTTTTATTACATATTCAACAAGTATATTTTTTATTTACGTAATCTACGATTATTTTCAAAGTTATGTAAGTCAAACTGTTTATAATATTATCGTTATGTTATTAGGTGTAGTATGGTCTGGAATTTTAGCGTATGGAGCAGCAATCTTTTTAATTAAACCACTTCGAAAGTTGGAGGAGGCTGCAAGGAAAGCGGCCGATGGCGATATTCGTGAAGATGTCCCGTTACCAAAAACAGATGATGAGATTAAATCTTTAAGTGTTGCATTTAATATGATGCTAGGGAACTTAAGAGGTATGGTAAAAAATATTGATACTACATTTTCGTATACAAATAATCAAGTTCAGCAAATTAGAAGGCAAACAGGGGAAGCAACAAAGCAAGCACGAGGTGTGTCTGAAACCCTTGCAGAGATTTCTTCTGGCGCCGAGCAATCAGCAGCTTCCATTCAGGCGATTGTTTCTGCTGTTGATACAACAACTTCTATTGCGAGTGAAGTAGAAGAAAAAGCAAAACAGTCTGACGAGTTGTCTTTAGAAATGGTTCAAGCTTTAGGGCAAAGTACACGAGTCTTCACTTCTTTAATTCAAGGTATTCAAACATTGGCAAAAGAAAATGAAAATTCGATGCAAAATGTACAGAAGTTAGAAGAACGAATGAAACAAGTAGAACATATTGTTTCTGTTGTGAGTGAGATTGCTAGTCAAACGAATTTATTAGCACTGAATGCTTCTATTGAGGCGGCTCGTGCTGGAGAGCATGGAAGGGGCTTTGCAGTTGTAGCTGAAGAAGTACGTAAACTTGCCGATGAAAGCGATCAT
Organism: Bacillus sp. BB51/4; assembly: GCF_008368845.1. Taxonomy (NCBI): domain Bacteria; kingdom Bacillati; phylum Bacillota; class Bacilli; order Caryophanales; family Bacillaceae; genus Bacillus; species Bacillus sp. BB51/4. The sequence continues at coordinate 35,216 of NZ_QOSC01000019.1, read as the reverse complement.
TCTGCAAGAAATATATCGCAGTTATTACGGAATATGCAAGAAGAAGTGCAACAAGTCGCATTGAAAATGACAGAGCAAGTGAAAACGGCTAAAGAAGAGGCGAAACGTGGGGAAGCTACTGAATTAATTTTAAAAGAAATGTCATCAAGTATTATGGAAGTTGCCGATGCAACGAAGCAAATTAGTGGCTATATGAACGAACAAGTGAGTCACATTCATCAAACCGGAGCACAGACGAAGGCTGTAGCAGCAATTGCTGAGGAAACATCAGCTGGTTCACAAGAAGTAGCACGTGTGACGTTGCAACAATCTAAAAATATGGTAGTAATCGATCAATTGTTAAAGGATTTAGAAAAGCAAGCAACGGACTTAAAACAAACAATTGAACGATTTTCAATGTAAAAAGGAAGAACAGCATTCTGTTCTTCCTTTTTTATGTATGAAAAGGAGGGATACTTTGTTGAAAACGAAAAACATTGCAAGGATCATATATGGTTTTCACTTTACGCAATCTTTGAAAGTTAGGGCCGTAATAACTAGTTTGCCAATTTTTAATGTCGATATCGGGCCAATTGATAAAGCTTTCTCGTAAATCTTTAACCGAGCATATGTAACGTGCGTGGACAAGAGCAGGTGAGGAATGAGATTTGCTTTTGTGAGAAATAAATAAAGCATAAGAATAAGGAATCTACATAGAGTTCAATGAAAACAGTTGCAAACTATTCATATTTTGTTATGATAGTGTTACGAAAACGTTTGCATAAAATTCTGATGGGATGCAAAAGGAGAGAATGACTATGAAAAAGACATGGTGGAAAGAAGCGGTTGCGTATCAAATTTATCCGCGTAGCTTTATGGATTCAAATGGTGATGGTATTGGAGATTTACAAGGTATTATTGCAAAACTGGATTATTTAAAAGATTTAGGTATAGATGTAATTTGGATTTGTCCAATGTATAAGTCACCTAATGATGATAATGGCTATGACATTAGTGATTATCAAGATATTATGGATGAATTTGGTACGATGGAAGACTTTGATGCTTTACTAGATGAAGTTCATAAGCGTGATATGAAGCTTATTATTGATTTAGTTATTAATCATACGAGTGATGAACATCCATGGTTTATTGAGTCACGTTCATCTAAAGACAATCCGAAGCGTGATTGGTATATTTGGCATGATGGTAAAGATGGTGCGGAACCAAACAACTGGGAAAGTATTTTTAATGGTTCGGCATGGGAATATGATGAAGTAACAGGACAATATTATTTACACTTATTCTCGCGTAAACAACCAGATTTAAACTGGGAGAATAAAGAAGTTCGCGAAGTGTTATACGATACAGTTAATTGGTGGCTTGATAAAGGAATTGATGGTTTCCGAGTGGATGCAATCAGCCATATTAAAAAAGAAGATGGTTTCAAAGATATGCCAAATCCAAAAGAACTAAAGTATGTACCATCTTTTGATAAACATATGAATGTGGATGGTATTCAACCTTTATTAGAAGAGTTAAAAGAAAATACGTTTTCTAAGTATGATATTATGACTGTTGGTGAAGCGAATGGCGTTAAGATTGAAGATGCTGAGCTTTGGGTTGGAGAAGAGCAAGGTAAGTTCAATATGGTATTCCAATTCGAACATTTAAGTTTATGGGATGCAGAAAAGAAGAAAGATCTTGATGTTGTAGGTTTGAAAAAGGTATTAACGAAATGGCAAAAAGGGTTAGAAAATAAAGGATGGAATGCTTTATATATTGAGAATCACGATAAGCCACGTATCGTTTCAACTTGGGGAGACGATAAACAATATTGGCGTGAAAGTGCAACAGCTCTTGGAGCAATGTATTTCTTTATGCACGGTACACCGTTTATTTATCAAGGACAAGAAATTGGGATGACGAACGTTCAATTCCCAAATATTGAAGATTATGATGATGTAGCAATTAAAAATTTATATCGAGAGAAAATTGCAGAGGGCGTATCACATCAAGATATGATGGAAATTATATGGGCTTCTTGCCGCGATAATTCACGTACACCTATGCAGTGGAACGATGAGATGAATGCTGGCTTTACAACAGGTGCATCTTGGTTTGGTATGAATCCAAACTATAAAGAAATTAATGTTGAAAAGCAAAAGAATGAAGAGAACTCTATTTTCAATTTCTATAAGAAAATGATTGCCTTGAAAAAAGAGCACGATGTACTGAATTACGGTACGTATGATTTACTTTTAGAAGATGATCCACAAATTTATGCATATACTCGTACATTAAACGATGAAAAAATTGTTGTAATTAGTAATATCTCAAAAGAGGTAGCTGTGTATAATGAGGGTTTATTTGCACTAGAACGCAAACGTTTGCTTTTAAATAACTATGAAGTTGTAGAAAATGAACAAGTAACTTCAATCACGTTAAAACCTTATGAAACAAGGGTTTATCGCATTTCATAATAAAAAAGGATGCTCTTAGAGCATCTTTTTTTATGAAAAAAAATAAATTTCTATTGCAAAGTGAAAACGCTTTTATTAAAATAGATTTATGAAAACGGTTGCGTAAAGATAAAAATAAAGTAGCATAAGGAATCGTTTTCATAATAGAAACAGAAATTATAATTTAAATCATTATGTTGTTATAAATAAAGGGGAGGAAGAACAGATGAAAATTACGTCTTTTGATTTTTGGCAAAAGTTCGGGAAAGCATTATTAGTTGTTGTAGCTGTAATGCCAGCAGCGGGTTTAATGATTTCTATCGGTAAGTTAATTGGGATGTCTGCTGGGGATATTAACGCAGTTCATACAATCGCTCGCGTAATGGAAGACATCGGTTGGGCAATTATTACAAATCTACACATCTTATTCGCAGTAGCAATTGGGGGATCTTGGGCGAAAGATCGTGCAGGTGGTGCATTTGCAGCGCTATTAGCATTCGTCTTAACAAACAGAATTACAGGAGCTATATTTGGCGTAAACGCTGAAATGTTAACGGATTCAAAAGCTACAGTTTCTTCAGTATTAGCAGGAGATTTAGTTGTAAAAGATTACTTCACTTCTGTACTTGGTGCACCAGCATTAAACATGGGAGTTTTCGTAGGGATTATCACAGGTTTCTTAGGAGCTAATTTATATAACAAATATTATAACTATAACAAACTGCCACAGGCATTAGCATTCTTTAATGGAAAACGATTCGTACCATTCGTTGTAATTGTTTGGTCTACAGTCACTGCAATTGTATTATCACTTTTATGGCCGTTCATCCAAAGTGGATTAAATGAATTCGGTCGCTGGATTGCAGCATCTAAAGATAGTGCACCAGTTGTTGCACCATTTGTATATGGAACGTTAGAGCGTTTATTATTACCATTTGGATTACATCATATGTTAACGATTCCGATGAACTACACAGAGCTAGGCGGAACATATACGATGTTAACTGGCTCAAAAGTTGGACAAATTGTAGCAGGACAAGATCCTTTATGGCTTGCATGGATTACAGACTTAAATAATTTACTAGCAAATGGAGATACGAAAGCATATAACGATTTATTAAATAACGTTGTACCAGCTCGTTTCAAAGCTGGACAAGTTATTGGCTCAACAGCAGCGTTAATGGGTATTGCTTTCGCGATGTTCCGTAATGTTGATAAAGAAAAACGTGCAAAATATAAACCAATGTTCTTATCGGCTGCATTAGCAGTATTCTTAACAGGTGTAACAGAACCAATTGAATTCATGTTCATGTTTATTGCTCCAGTATTATATGTTGTATATGCAATTACAACAGGACTTGCATTCGCATTAGCAGATTTAATTAACTTACGTGTTCACGCGTTTGGATTTATTGAATTAATTACTCGTACACCGATGATGGTTAATGCAGGACTAACAAGAGATTTAATCAATTTCGTTATCGTTTCATTAGTGTTCTTCGGTCTGAACTTTACATTATTCAATTTCTTAATTAAAAAATTCAATTTACCAACACCAGGACGTGCAGGTAACTATATTGATAATGAAGATGAGTCATCAGAAGGAACAGGAAATGTACAGGATGGTTCATTAGCAACAAAAGTTATTGATTTATTAGGGGGTAAAGAAAATATTGCTGACGTAGATGCTTGTATGACGCGTTTACGTGTAACAGTAAAAGATTTAGATGTTGTTGCACCAGAAGCACAGTGGAAACAAAATGGTGCTTTAGGACTTATCGTAAAAGATAAAGGTGTACAAGCAGTATATGGTCCGAAAGCTGACGTATTAAAGTCAGACATTCAAGATATGTTAGGTGCGTAATAAGATGAAATTGCTAACTTTAAACTGTCACTCTTGGCAAGAAGAGAATCAAATGGAAAAGATAAAATATCTTGCTAAAGTCATTCAAGAAGAAGAGTACGATGTCATCGCATTGCAAGAAGTAAGTCAGTCGATACAAGCTGGAAATGTATGCGGTAACAAGAAAGAAGATAATTTTGGACTTTTACTATTAGAAGAGTTAAAAGCGTTACATGTAAAAGATTACAATATTACTTGGGATTTCTCTCATATTGGTTATGATGTGTATGAAGAAGGATTAGCGATTATAACGAAGCATAATGTTGTAAAGGAAGATACGTTCTTTATTTCAGAAAATAAGGATACAACGTATTGGAAAACACGCAAAATTGTAAGTACGACAATTGCTTATAATGATAAGAACATAACGTTTTACTCTTGCCACCTCGGTTGGTGGAATGATGAAGAAGAATCATTCAAAGATCAAGTTAATCGTTTGATGGGGCGTGTAGATAGTAATGAACTTTCCTTCTTAATGGGTGATTTTAATAATAACGCCCGTTTACAAGGTGAAGGTTATGAATATATGATGCAAAAAGGTTTGTATGACACATATGAACTAGCAATAGAGAAGGATGAAGGAACAACTGTCCAAGGTGAGATTGCTGGTTGGGATGAAAATAAACATAACTTACGAATCGATCTAATATTGTGTAACCAAAGTGAAAAAGTTCGTTCTTCAAAAGTCATTTTTAATGGTACGAACAGAAATGTAATTTCAGATCATTTCGGTGTAGAAGTACAAGTAGATATATAATAGAAGAAATCCTCACAGATGATGAAAAGCTGTGAGGATTTTTTTGAGGAATACAAGTATTGCCAAGAGAAAATACTTGTATTTTTTATGACATTTCCTATATATTTGTTATTATTGAATGTAAAACTAATTTGGTCATTTTGTATGCATACTTTTTTTACTTCGTTATATAATGAAGTAAGTGAAATATTTAATGGGAAAAATAGTGTGTTTTCGTTTAATCCACGATGTAGAAAGTGATATAATTGCAAAATGCATGTATCATTTTCTAAAGAAGGAAAAATATATAATTAGGTGATAACTTATATGAAACAAATTTGGCGTATTTATAAGACAGACTTACGGAATGTGGCCAAACATTGGGCTGCGATTGTTATTGTTTTAGGATTAATGATTTTACCATCGTTATATGCATGGTTTAACATTAAAGCTTCTTGGGATCCTTATGGAAATACGAAAGGAATCCAGATTGCAGTTTCTAACCAAGATGTTGGATCAAATTTAAGAGGGAAAGATATTAACATCGGGAAAGAAATTGTAGATTCACTTAAGAAGGACAAAAATTTTGGGTGGAAGTTTGTTGATGAAAAGCAAGCGATTTATGGGGTAGAGCGTGGAGATTATTCTGCAAGTATTACTATTCCAAAGGATTTCTCTGAAAAGATTGCAACAGTCTTGAATGAAAATCCACAGAAACCAGAAATTGATTATTACGTAAATGAAAAGGTCAATGCCATTGCGCCGAAGATTACAGCTAAAGGTGCATCGGGGCTGACAGAAGAGATTAGTAAAAACTTTGTTAAAACAGCAAACGGCGAGATTTTTGAAATCTTCAACGATCTTGGAATCGATTTAGAAACTAACTTACCGAGTATTGAGAAGGTCAAGGATCTTGTCTTTAAGTTAGAAGCACAATTCCCAGAAATGAATACACTTGTGGATAAGGCATTAGATGATGCGACTCGGGCAGAAGATGTTGTGAAAGTAGCGCAAAAGGAGTTGCCAGTTGTAGAAAGTGTTATGAATGATGGGCAAGAAGCGTTAGGGAATTTAGATAAATTCTTTGCGAGAAATGATGAAACATTGAAACGTGCACCTGGAACAATTAAGAATAATTTAATTGTAATGCAACAAGGTTTAGATAGTGCGGCAGCAATTACGGATTTCTTAAAAAATCCATCATTTGATTCTAATCTGACACTTCCAGATCCGGCTAAATTCCCGGTGTTGCCTAATATAACTATTCCGCACGTACCACAAATACCAGAAATTCCAGCGTTACCGCAAGTGAATGGTGAGGGGTATAAAAATATTGCTAAAAATATTGATCAAACTGTAAATAATGTTTTTAGTTCTACTCGTGTTGGAACGGCATATGTGAAAAGTGTTATGGATGGTCTTCAAAATAAGGGCGTGGATCCAGCTGTAGCACAGAAAAACGTTCAGGATGCTTCAAAACTTCTCCAAGACCGTATTGATAGTGTTTCATATTTAATTGATTTCTTTACAACTTTTAAAGAATCAGCTTCAACGGACTTTGGTAAACAGTTCTTTGGGAACAGAGTAGAAAGTTTAACGGTGCTTAAAAATTCTATGGTGGATGTTAACAATAGAGTTAAGCATGTAGGAGATTTAATTAGTTCCGGACAAGAAGTTAAACAAGATGTGCGAGATGCTGTGAATCAAAAATTAGATACAGTAAATAATTTAGTAAATCAAGCTGAAAAGGATTATAATGCAACATTTGTAGCAGATTTCGAAAAAGCAGTAAGCACAGCTGAGCAATTGAAAAACACAGCTGAAAATGTAAAAGAAGACGCTCAGCAGTTAAGAGGGAATTTAAATCAAGATATAAAAGCAGCAAATGATTTAGTAAACCAAACAAATGAAGCATTAGACAATGGTAGAGAAAAATATGATAAGGCTGTAAATGATTACAGCAGATTAAAAACGGAGCTTGAAAAAGCAAGAGAAGACTTAAGTAACAAAGGTGTTAATGGATTAGATTCTACAAAAGTAGCCTTAAATGATTTAAATGGACAGTTCAAAGCAGGATGGAATTTAGTTAATGATATGATTCCGGTTATGGAAAGTACAAATAAAGTTTTGGGCGATGTGAATAGTGATAAAAATCTTAATGGCACAATTGCTAAGTTAAATAAAGCAAAAGATGGTTTGCAAAAAGGAATGGATTTAACTGATAAAGGAATTGACGCTATTAATAAAGGTCAAAAACCAGCAGCAGATGTTATTGAAAGTATTAATCAAGTGTCTAAAAATGTTTCGGGCCAAATTGGTGACATTTTAGCTAAATATGACTCGGAAATCACTCCGAATTTCAATGCAGCAATTGCTCGTACAAAAGAGATGTCTAAAAATACATCTCAAATTTTAGGCGAGGCAGATAAGAAGCTTCCAGATGTGAAAAAATTACTTGAAGACTCATCAAAAGGCTTAGTAGATGGTCAAAAGAAAATTGCAGATATTAAAGCTGAAATGCCAGCTACTGAGAAAAAGATTAAAGAATTAGCAAATAAAATTCGTGATTTTGAATCAGAAGAGGATATAAAAGATATCATACGCTTATTGAAAAATGATGTTGAAAAGCAAAGTGATTACTTCGCGAATCCAGTAAATTTAAAAGAGAATAAGTTATTTGCGATGCCGAACTACGGTTCAGCGATGTCACCATTCTACACAGTGCTTGCATTATGGGTAGGCGCACTATTAATGGTTTCGTTATTAACGGTAGAAGTACATGAAGAGGGCGCGAATTATAAGAGCCATGAAATATACTTTGGACGTTTATTAACATTCTTAACGATAGGTCTTTCACAAGCGTTTATCGTATCGATGGGAGATATATTCTTACTCGGTACGTACGTAGTCGATAAATTCTGGTTTGTGTTATTTAGTTTATTTATTGGCGGAGTATTTGTTTGTATCGTGTACTCACTCGTTTCTATTTTCGGAAACGTTGGGAAATCGATGGCAATTATTTTACTTGTGCTTCAAGTAGCAGGATCGGGTGGTACGTTCCCAATTCAAATGACACCACCATTCTTCCAAGCGATTTATCCGTTCTTACCATTCACATATGCAATTAGTGCAATTCGTGAAACAGTAGGTGGCATGCTTTGGGATATAGTTATTAGAGATTTACTTGTATTAAGTGTGTTCGTAGTAGTCATCGTTATCGCTGCGTTATTATTGAAAACACCAATTAACAAATCGAGTGAAAAGTTTGTTGAGAACGCAAAAGGAAGTAAAATTATTCATTAATAAAAAAAGGTTCCTACCGATAGAGGTAGGAACCTTTTTGTTTAATCAAATTTTAATTTCTTTAATGCTTCTGCGAACGGGTTGTTTAATGGTTCTTCTTCTTTATTCTGTTGTTTCATATATTTTTGAACGTCGCGCTTATCAGCCTTGCTTCCAGATTCCTTTTTACGTCTTTCTTGGAATGTGGATAATTTCTCGCGATAGCCACATTTACATGCAAAGATTTGTCCTGCACCTTCACCACGTAATTCTAACTTCTTCTTACATTGCGGACAACGAGCGTTTGTTGTACGAGATACGTTTTTACGATGACCACATTCACGGTCTTGGCAAACGAGCATTTTTCCTTTTTTGCCGTTTACCTCTAGCATTGGTTTACCGCAATCTGGACAAGACTTCGTTGAAATGTTGTCATGTTTATATTTTTTATCACTTGATTTTATTTCAGCAACAATTTCTTTCGTATAGTTCTTCATTTCTGAAATGAATACTTCTTTTTTCAGTTTACCCTTTGCGATTGCCTCTAGCTTTTGTTCCCACTCACCAGTTAGTGTAGGTGATTTTAACTCTTCTGGCACTAAATCAAGTAACTGACGGCCTTTTGAAGTAATATGAATATCTTTACCACGTTTTTCAAGTAAGAACGAATTGAATAACTTGTCGATAATATCAGCTCGTGTCGCTACAGTACCTAATCCACCAGTTGACTTTAACGTGTCAGCAAGTTGTTTGTTTTGTGTATCCATATATTTTGTAGGATTTTCCATTGCTGAAAGTAAAGTTGCCTCGTTAAAACGTGCAGGTGCTTTCGTTTGACCTGATGTTTGCATAATTAACTTTACAGTTAATGTATCGCCTTTTTCAATGTGAGGTAGAAGTTGTTCTTTTACGTCATCAGTTATATCATCATCTTCAAAGCGATTTTCATATACTTCTTTCCAACCGGCATGTAGAATAGTTTTTCCACGTGCGATGAACGTTTCATTGCCAACTTTTGTGCGTAACGTTAGTTGCTCGTATTCGAATGCTGGGAATAAAACGGCTAAGAAACGTTTTACAACTAAATCATAAATTTTACGTTCTTTATCTGTGAAGGCTGAGAAGTTAACGTATCCTTCTGTCGGAATAATTGCGTGATGATCACTTACTTTACTATCATCAACAAATGACTTATTAGACTTGATAGGCTTTTGTAATACTTTATGTGCTAAAGGACGGTACTCTCCAACGCCACATGCTTTTAGACGCTCTGGAAGTGTTCCAACGATATCAGATGAAATATAGCGTGAATCTGTACGAGGGTACGTTAGCACTTTATGTTGTTCATACAATTTCTGCATAATGTTTAATGTTTCTTTAGCAGAGTAACTGAACTTTTTATTTGCATCACGTTGCAATTCAGTTAAATCGTAAAGACCAGGAGAGAATGACTTCTTCTGTTTTTTATCAATTTCCACAACGGTAGCATTATGCTTATCTAAACCTTTTACAATACCATCAATTTTTTCTTTATTAAAACTGCGGCTATTACCATTTGCATCTTGCCAAGTTAGTTTTAACTGATTCGTTGTTTGTGCTTCGATGCCGTAGTAAGTTTGAGCTTTGAAGTTCTTTATTTCATCTTCGCGATTAGCGATCATAGCGACAGTAGGTGTTTGCACGCGGCCGCAATTCAGCTGGGCGTTAAAGCGAGTCGTTAATGCTCGAGTCGCGTTAAGACCGATGTACCAGTCAGCTTCTGAACGTGCGACAGCCGAAGCGTATAAATTGTCATATGCTTTACCTGGTTTTAAATTTGCGAAGCCATCTTTAATTGCTTTGTCAGTAACAGATGAAATCCATAAACGCTTAATAGGCTTCTGTATTTTAACTTTATCGATAATCCAACGTGCGACTAATTCGCCTTCACGTCCAGCATCTGTCGCTACAATAATTTCATTTACATCTTTTCTAAGAAGCTGACTCTTCACAGCATTAAATTGTTTACCAGTTTGTTTAATAACCGTTAATTTCAAACGCTCGGGTAGCATCGGTAAATCTTCTAAATTCCACTTTTTATATTTCACATCATAGCTTTCTGGATCTGCTAATGTAACGAGATGACCTAAAGCCCAAGTTACAATATATTTACTACCTTCAAGGTAGCCGTTTCCTTTTTTATCGCACTTCAGTACGAGAGCAATATCACGGGCAACGGAAGGCTTTTCAGCGATTACAACGCTTTTTGACATATTTAAAACATCCTTTCAAATTTCCATACGTTAACTATAGCATACATCTTCTTGAGATTCAGTTTCGCTCCAGATTTGAACGTTTTTTAGTGGGATAACATCTGTTTGAAAGTGAATGATGGCGACAGAACATAATATGCACCATGATGAGACTATGAGAAATAGATACTTATTTATTATACGTATTGTTTTATTAGTTGCTTCTATATTAAATAGAAAAGTAAAGAACTTGTTATTTTACTAGAATAAGAGTAGACTTTGAAGTAGAAGAATACTAAACACATGGGAGTTTGTGGATGCAAACTGAGAGTATGACTAATCCGTCATTGACCATTTGAACCTGTTGGATAATGCCAGCGTAGGGAGAGTGTAAAAGCACAAAAAGGCACTTTGCGTACGCGCAAAGTGTCTTTTTGTGTATCTCCCATCACTATAGTTAGGGGATGAGAAGAATGAATATGAAAGAAATTAGTAAAGTAGTGGATTTGGTGAGAGAAACTAATCCGCTCGTTCATAATATTACCAATGTTGTTGTAACAAACTTTACAGCTAACGGTTTGTTAGCGTTAGGAGCATCGCCTGTCATGGCGTATGCAAAAGAAGAAGTAGCAGAAATGGCTAGCATTGCTGGAGCGTTAGTATTAAATATGGGGACACTTCGCCCTGAAGAAGTAGAAGCGATGTTACTTGCAGGTAAATCAGCAAATGTGAACAATGTACCAGTACTGTTTGATCCAGTTGGTGCAGGAGCAACATCGTATCGAACAGAAGTTGCGAGACATATTCCGGCCGAAATTGATTTAGCGATTATCCGCGGAAATGCAGCTGAAATAGCGAACGTTATTAATGAGAGATGGGAAATTAAAGGGGTAGACGCCGGTGCTGGAAATGGCAATGTCGTAAGTATTGCAAGGCAGGCAGCGGATGAATTAAATACAGTAGCGGTGATTACTGGAAAAGAAGATGTTGTTACAGATGGAGAACGAACGATCCTTATTCGAAATGGTCACCCTATTTTAACGAAAGTTACGGGAACTGGTTGTTTACTAACTTCTGTAATAGGAGCATTTGTAGCAGTAGAAAAGGATTATGTAAAGGCAGCAGTAGCGGCATTAACGTTTTATGGTGTAGCTGCGGAACTGGCAGCTGCTAAGACAGTGGAGCAGGGACCTGGTAGTTTCCAAATTGAATTTTTAAATCAGTTAGCGAATACCACTTCGGGTGATATTGAGAAGTATGGGAAGATTGAGCTTATATAGTAAGGAGGGGAACTAGATGCCCTGTATTACAAAGGCTGAAATGTCTAGATTATTATCAGTATATTTTATCATGGGAAGTAACAATTGTGCGAAGGAACCACTACAAGTATTGAGAGATGCACTTGAAGGCGGTATAACAATTTTTCAATTTCGTGAAAAGGGGGAAGGCGCTTTAACGGGAGAGAAACGTATTTGTTTTGCGAAAGAATTACAAGCAGTCTGTAAGGAGTACGGTGTACCATTCATTGTAAATGATGATGTGGAACTGGCTCTCGAGTTAGATGCAGATGGTGTGCATGTTGGACAAGATGATGAAGGAATTACTTCTGTTCGTGAAAAAATGGGAGATAAAATTGTTGGTGTATCTACCCATACAATTGAAGAAGCACGCTGGGCAATTAAAAACGGAGCTGATTATTTAGGTGTTGGCCCTATTTTCCCAACGAGTACGAAAAAAGATACGAAAGCTGTGCAAGGAACGAAAGGTTTAGCTCATTTTAGAGAACAAGAAATTACAATACCAATCGTTGGGATTGGTGGCATTACAATTGAAAATACCGCTGGGGTTATAGAAGCCGGTGCGGACGGCGTTTCTGTTATTTCCGCGATTAGTTTAGCTGAATCTCCGTATGAAAGTACGAAGAAGCTAGTAGAGGAAGTAAGTAACAGTTTGTAGAAGAAGGCTATGTAGTATTAAAAGGCTACATAGCTTTTTATTTTTTTCTGATATTGATATTTAGAAAAAGGGAGATGATTGTTTGAAACGTAAACAGTTTGTAGAGTTGCAAAATGAATTATTTCGTTTATTCGAACAAGGAGACTTTGATGTTATTTATAGATACATAGATAAAGCGAAAAGAGAGTTCCCTGAAAGGATGGATAAAACTAGCTTTTGGGAAGCGTGTGTACTTTCGATAGAAGGGAAGTATGAAGAAGCAATTGTTAGTTTAAATGAAGCTTTAGAAAAGGGGATTTGGTGGAATCCACATACACTTATGCAGGATGAAGATTTAAAGGAATTACGAGAGAATGAAGCTTTTAAAATGATAGTGAAAAAGTGTGAAGAAATCTTTAAGAAACAGCAGCTAACAGCCGACCCGAAATTATTTACTTATGGAAATGAAGAGGCGAAGACAGGACTATTTTCTTTACATTGGAGAGGATCAAACATAAATGATTTTGCACCGTATTGGTATGGAGAAGAAATATTACGTGAGTATATGTTAGGTTTTTCTCAATCCTCACAAGTACATGGAATGAATTCTTATAGCTGGGATAATCATGATATAGCTATAAAAGATATTATGAAAAGTTTTAATGATTTTATGGGTAAATATGACTTGGAAGACACCATCCTTGCGGGAGCTTCTCAAGGGGGAAATATAGCGATAGAGTTAGCGTTAAAGAATATGTTAGAGACTCAAAAATTTATAGCAGCTATACCCGCTATTCGAGATGTTGAGGCAATTGAAAGTATAGTCGTATCAAATGATATAACGAATGTAGAAGGATATATTGTTACGGGAGATAAAGATCCGTTTTACGAAAACACGCTTCAATTAATGTCGATGTTCGAGAAATATAATGTGAACTGTAAATTAATTGTGAGAGAAGGTTTGGGTCATCTTTTCCCAGCGGACTTCACACAAATATTAAAGAACATAATGGCAGAATGGACAGTTAAAAATATTTAAACAAACGTTTGATTAAAAAAGCACAAACCCTTTAAAACCTTGGGTTTGTGCTTGTTCTTTAAAACATAATTGAAATTAAGAGCATTCCAATTCCGATAGAAGTGAATGTTGCGATTAGGCCTGGAATCATAAAGCTATGATTTAAAACATATTTACCAATGCCAGTTGTACCAGTGCGATCAAAGTTAATGGCAGCAACGATTGTTCCATAGTTTGGAATGAAAAAATATCCATTTACTGCAGGGAACATTGCGATTAGTAGTGCTGGTGGAATACCGAGTGATAATCCAAGGGGCATTAAAGCACGTACTGTTGCTGCTTGGCTATATAGTAAAATAGAGAGAATGAATAATGCGATGGCAAATAGCCATGGTGCACTTGTTACTAGGTGCTGAATTGATCCTTGAATCATATTTAAGTTTCCGTTAAAGAAAGTATCTCCCATCCAAGCGATACCGAAAATAGCAACAACTGCTGTTGCCCCCGCTTTAAAGACGTTACCAGACACGATGCTTTCTACATTTGGTTTGCAGAAAATAATAATAAGAGCTGCGATAGTTAACATAACCATTTCAATTGTGTTTGGCATGGAAAGACGAATTAACTTCCCGTCAACCATCCATCCTGGACGAAGTGCTTCAAATGAACCGAGAAGTACGACAAGGAAAGTTCCTACTAAGAAAAGGATAACGGATAGTTTAGCGCCTTTTAAACCAACAAATTCTTTCTTCTCTTCAATTTTAGGAATCATTCCTTCTTTTAAACGTTTCAAGTATTCAGGGTCTTCATTTAATTCTTTCCCCATTTTGCTAGCAACAAATGCAGCTACCATACAAGCGATGAAGGTAGAAGGAATACTTACTTTTAAAATATCTAATAAGGTGATTTTATAGTCAACTAGCATTGCTAAAAGTGCAACTGTTGCAGCTGATATAGGGCTAGCTGTAATTGCTTGTTGGGAAGCGATTACGGCAATTGACATTGGTCGTTCCGGTCTAATCCCAGATTCGCGAGAGACTTCTGCGATAACAGGAAGTACAGAATAAGCAACGTGACCAGTTCCTGCGCACAGTGTAAATAAATAAGTAACAATTGGAGCAAAGAATGTAATACGCTTTGGATTTTTTCGCAATGCTTTCTCAGCTAGATGAACAAGGTAGTCCATTCCTCCAGCGGCTTGCAGTGCACCGGCAGCTGTAATTACTGCTAAAATCATAAGCATTACATCAATAGGAGGAGCTGTAGGTTGTAAGTGGAAGACGAAAACAAGTATTGCCATGCCAACGCCACCCATTACTCCTAGACCAACGCCGCCTAGGCGTGCGCCAATAAAAATGCAGAGTAGTAACGTAAGAAATTGTAGCCAAAACATGATAAACTACCTCCGAAATTCATTAGTTAAGATATATTTGAATAATTTAATTTGAAAGAAAATTAAAACAAATACTCAAAATAATCCTTGTGTTATATACATTTTTTATTATATAACACAAGAAATGTAACATTCACGAACTTTGTTAAATTATTTCGAAAAAATAATGCATTGAGACTTTACATTTGCATCTCTAAATAGGTAGACATTTTAATTTTTATGTTGTAATCTTTGATAGAGAATAATTTAATTCTCATAGAACTCCCATATCGTTCAACTCGTTCAGCGAGAAAGGCAAACTGATGGAAACATTAGGACGCAAAACTACAGGAGCTAAGGCCGAAAGGTTATGCTAGCCAGTTACCGGACGGATAGGGTTGGTCTTGACCAATGCTCTTTTCATTGGTCTTTTTTTTGTTTATAAACAAATGAGAACCGTTATCGTTTATTAATAAGGTTTATATTTTAATAGCGTTACTTTATAGTAAGTTAATTAAGAAAGGTGATGTTAATGAGAAAATATTGGCATAAGCTATCATTTCTTCAAAAAAATGTATTGTTAACTGTGTTAGTTATTTTGACGCTTGTCGGTACTATGGGAGCGTTAAGTTTTAACATGTTTCAAAATAGTATGATGTCTATGTTTGAAAGGCATTCTTTTGAAACAGGAGATACGGTATTACATAAATTAGACGCGGAAATATTGAGAGATGTTGCAAAAGACCCAACGGCAGAAAGAGAAAAGAGAGAGAAGTTAACAGAGAAATTAGATGAATCAACGGAAGAATTGAACAGTGTTGGACAAACCTATATTGTTGGAGCGAAAAAAAATGAAAAAGGTGAGCTACAAATCATTGATTTATCTACAGGTTTAGCAAATGTTGTTGAAGTAAGGCCGGGAGAATATTATAAACAACCAGACCTTTGGATGAAAGCATATGATAAAGTAATGAGCACAAAAAAAGCAAACATGACAGAAGTATATGAAGACGCATTAGGAACATGGGTAACGATATTAGAGCCAATTAAAGATGGAGAAGGTAACATTGTGGCACTTGTTGCAGCTGATGTAGATGCTTCTATTGTTCCTAGTACAAAAGAAAAGTTCATTATACAAGGTTTAATGTTTATTTGTATTTCTGTTTTAATTGCAACTTTTATTCAATTCTTAATTGTGCGTAACGCACTTGCTCCATTGCGGGATTTACGTGAAGGATTGCGCAGAGTCGGTGAAGGTGATTTAAGTATTAAATTAGAGGAAAGACCAGATGATATTGGTATTATTAATGCGTATTTTAATAATACCATTGAGAAGTTTAAAGGAATTATAGATAAAGTGAAGCAGACAGCAGAACAGGTTTCCTCATCTTCGCAAGAATTGTCAGTGAGTACGAAAGAGAATAGCATGGCAGTCCAAGGAATTGTAAGTTCTATAGTTGAGTTAAGGGCTGGCGTTCAATCACAAGAAACTTCAGTACCAAAGTATTTAAGTATTGTATATAAAATGGAAGATAAGATGGAAGAGATAACTAATATTGCAAAACAAATGGCGAAAGAGTCTGAAGGTATGAAGCATCATTCAGTAAAAGGAAATGGTGTTATTGAACAGACCATTAATCAAATGAACATAATACAAAATGCAGTACAAGATTTATCTTCTATCATTCATTCTTTGGAAACAAGATCAAAAGAAATTAGTGATATTGTAAATGTAATTACAGGTATTTCAAATCAAACGAATTCGCTAGCTTTAAATGCTTCTATTGAAGCTTCACGTGCTGAGGCAACCGGAAAGGGATTTGCCGTTGTTGATGAAGTGCGTAAATTAGCAGAGCAGACGGAAGCATCAGCAAAAGATATAGCGAAATTAATAGGGGAAACACAAGTTGAAACGGAAGAAGCTGTTGTTTCAATACAAAAAGCTTCAAAAGAAGTAGAATCCGGAATTAAACTTTTTCAAAGTAGTGGTGCTTTCTTTGAAAAAATTTCAAAATCAGCACAATCTGTTACAAGTCAAGTTAGAGTTGTTTCTAGTAATTCAAGTGATATATTGCAAAGTAGCCAAAATATTGTTCGTGTTGTAAATGAACTATCACTTATTGCAAATAAGTATGCAAATAGTAGTAATAATATTGAAGAAAGTATGAAAGAACAGGAAATGTCTGTACAAGATATTGCTGAATTAGCTAGTTCTTTAAGCTGGCTTTCACAGGAGTTACAAGAGTTAATAGGGGAATTCAAAAGTTAAATGAAATGATTATACGTGCTTTTGTTTGTTCAATAAAATAAATCATGCTACAATGAAAACGAATTAAGGACCGGGGAGCCAATTGGCTGAGAGGATGTAAACAAACATCGACCCTCAACCTGATCTGGATAATGCCAGCGTAGGGAGTTACTTAAAGTGATGTAGCATATGTTATTCTATAATAACTTGCATACAAGGCTTTCCTACGCAGTAGGAAAGCCTTTTCTTGTTTTAATATTTCATTTTATAAGGGGGATTTTACTATGTCACAACAAGTTACAATTTCATTTTCAGTAGTACCACAAGCGAAGAACAAAGATGTGTATTCTGTTGTTGATAAAGCAATTGAAGTTGTACAACAATCGGGAGTTCGTTATGAAGTAGGGGCAATGGAAACAACGCTGGAAGGAGAATTAGATGTACTTCTTGATATCATTAAACGTGCGCAACAAGCTTGTGTGGATGCTGGAGCAGAAGAAGTGATTACTTCTATTAAAATCCATTATCGTCCAAGCACTGGTGTAACGATAGATGAAAAGGTTTGGAAGTACCGTGATGAATATGCAAAACCAGAAGCAATCTAAAATAATTACAACAATTTGGCTTATCCTTCTCATAGCGATATGGGAAGGATCTGTTTCATTATTTAAAATTGAACCGTGGATTTTACCGAAGCCTTCTGCCATTGTTCAAGAATTAATTGGAATGAAAGATTTACTATTACCGAATACGATGCAAACGTTACAAGAGGTTCTAATCGGACTGTTTTTTGCGATTTTAATTGGGACAAGTATTGCAATTATTATGGATGTTATCCCTTTATTTCGTATTTTAATAAATCCGTTGCTTGTTATTTCGCAAACGATTCCAATCGTTGTACTTGCACCGTTATTTATTATTTGGTTTGGATATGGAATGCTACCGAAAGTAATGGTAGTAATACTCGTTTGTTTCTTCCCGATTGCGCTCAGCATTTTAGAAGGTTTTCAAACGGTAGATAAAAATATGTTGAAGTTGTTGCAAACGATGAAGGCAACGAAATGGCAAGTTTACCAGAAAGTAAAGTTTCCAGCAGTGCTGCCATACTTTTTCTCAGGTTTAAAAATTGCAGTTACATATAGCGTAATGGGAGCAATTATTGGGGAATGGCTCGGTGCAAGCGAAGGATTAGGAGTTATGCTTACAAGAGCTACAAAATCCTTTCTAACAGCCCGAGTATTTGGTGTGGCGGCAATTATTGTTATGGTGACATTATGTCTGTATTTTATCGTGGAGTTTATGGCAAGAATAACAGCACCATGGATATATAGAAAGGACGGCAGAAAATGAAAAAAGGTTTAAAAGTTATGTTGGCTGCCTTATTAGCAGTAGGTGTAGCTGGATGTAATCCGGCGAAGAAAGAAGAAAGTGCAAGTAAAGATCAAAAAGTAAAAGTAGTATTAGATTGGTTTCCGAATACGAATCATACTGGCCTATATGTAGCGCAAGCGAAAGATTATTATAAAAAGCAAGGATTAGATGTAGAAATTATTCAGCCAGGTGATAATGTGACAGCGGAGCAAATGATAGCTTCCGGAAAAGCTGACTTCGCAATAAGCGCACAAGAAAATGTAACGTTGGCTCGTGTGGAAGGTATTCCTGTTGTATCTATAGGAGCAATCATTCAACATAACACTTCAGCTTTTGCATCACTTAAAAAAGATAATATGACGTCACCAAAAGATTTTGAAGGTAAACGTTACGGCGGCTGGGGAGGACCAGCAGAAGAAGCAACGTTGAAGACAATCATGGAGAAGCATCAAGCTGATTTTAATAAAGTTGAAAAAATCATCTTAGGACAAACAGATTTCTTTAAATCAATCGGTCGTGATGCAGACTTTGAATGGATATATTACGGATGGGATGGAATTGAAGCGAAGCGCCAAGGAAAAGAGTTAAATACGATTATGGTGAAAGACTTAGACCCAGCGCTTGATTTCTATAGTCCTGTTATTATTACGAGTGAAAAACATACGAAGCAAGATAAAGACTTTGTGAAAAAGTTTATGAGTGCAACGACAGAAGGTTATAATTTTGCAATTAAAGAACCGAAAGAAGCTGCTGATATTTTAATTAAAGCAGTTCCAGATGTGAATAAAGAATTAGTACAAGAAAGTCAAAAATGGTTAAGTACGAAGTATCAAGATGATGCAAAAGTGTGGGGAGTACAGAAGGAAGAAGTTTGGACGAATTACATGAATTTCTTATATGATAACAAAGTTATTAAGAAGAAAATTGATGTGAAAGATGCCTTTACAAATGAGTTCCTTCCAAGTGAAAAATGAGTGGATTACAAATAAAAGAGATCGTAAAAGCTTTTGATGGAAAGAATGTATTGGCAAATATTAGTGCTTCTATACGAGAGGGAGAGTTCGTTTCCTTTGTAGGACCGAGTGGTTGCGGGAAAAGCACATTATTAAATATGATTGCAAATGTTGAAAATCCAACAAGTGGGAATGTAACGTATAAGGATAGGCACGTACAAGAGCAAGATGTTGTAAGTTATATGCCGCAGCAGGATTTATTACTACCGTGGCGATCAGCTTTGCAAAATATAGTTCTTCCGTTGGAAATCGAAGGGAAACCGAAAAAACAAAGGCTAACAGAAGGAATGGAAGCATTAAAGCAATTTGAACTAGATGAATATGCAGACCATTATCCAGATGAATTGTCTGGTGGTATGCGTCAAAGGATTAGTTTTCTGCGCACATATTTATGTGAAAAGCCAATTATGCTACTTGATGAGCCTTTTGGAAAATTAGATGCCTTTACAAAAATGGAAGTACATAGTTGGCTTTTAAACTCTTGGCACCAAGAGAAGCAAACAATTGTTATGGTTACACATGACTTAGATGAGGCAATCTTACTGTCGGATCGCGTATTTATTTTATCTCAAAGACCAGCATCAATAGTTGGAGAGGTGCAAGTGAAATTACCTAGACCAAGAACGATGGATATGTTAACATCACTTGAGTTAAAAAAGGATAAGGAAGAAATTCTGAGAGTATTAGCTCCGTATATGAAAAAATAGAAAAAGCCTTTTAACAGTTTTTGGTATAATCGCTGTTAAGAGGCTTTTTTATATAGGGGGAGAAAGATGAAATCTATAGAGCAAATAGTTGATTCGTTAACAGCTGATAATCTTGAAGAAGGAAAGTCCTTATTAAAAAATCATATTTTATTGATGAAGTATGGTATGGAACATCATGAATTAAAAGAAGAAGAAATGACAGAAGTTTTAAAGTGGGTGCAAGGCCGGAATCAATTAAGAGAAGATGTTCCAGAATTACGCGATTTACATTTAGTTAAAAAATTTCAAGTGTTATTAGATGAATTTATTCATTCTATAATTTCAAATGGTTATGTGGAAGATGCGGTAGAAGTTTTAGAGAGTGTATTAAAAAGTATGGGAGCAGTCGCTCATATTGTAAAAATTATGTTTGTTGGCAAAAGAAAAGTTAATAGAAATTCTTTAGAAATGGTAGAAGAGTTAAAACGAGAGTGCTACAACTTAATGGAACAGCGTGCTGCTGTCGGGTTGCATGCTCAAATCTTTCACGTTTTAGGTTTCGTTCATTCGATCCAGTTTGATTTAGAAGAAAGGTCGCAGGAACATGGACGAACTGTAATAGGCCTTTTAACGGATTTTAAGACGAAGGAATTGAAATCTGTACAACAATTTCAAAACGAAGAACATATTCCAGAAGTGAAAAATATGGTTAGTAAAGAGTATGGGGTAGAACTACAAAGAAGAATTTATATGTGGAAATCGTTAACGCTCATCTTTACAAGTCCATATGCATTAGAAAAGATGTATAAAGAAATTTACGCAGAAAATGGAAAAGCGGAGAAGGAACAAAAGAAAAAATAGAGAATAGAATATAACAGAGTAGTTTATACTCTTAATATAACAAATGTTAAAGGAGTGAAAGGATACAATGACTTTATCAACTGTTCTTCAAATGGTTTTAGCTTGATGCGGGAGAAGTCTGCCCATTTTTAACGATTAAGCTAAATTGAAGACAGCAGGTAAAGAACCTTAATCCTTTTTTACGATAATATGTAATGGGTAAGGTGTATTCACCTTACCCATTTTTTATATATACAATTAAATAAGGCTTTATACTGTTGCTCTCTCTATTTAGCTTATGAACCATAAGTAGAGGAGAGAAAAAAATGAGTATATTAACAGTAGAAAATTTAAGTCATTCGTATGGTGAGAAAACCATTTTATATAATGCGTGTTTTCGACTATTAAAGGGCGAGCATGTTGGGTTAGTTGGGAAAAATGGAATTGGAAAATCAACCTTGTTAAGGATTTTAACAGGAGAACTTATACATGATGACGGAAACATTGAATGGTTTCCACATGTGAAGATAGGCTTTTTACAGCAACATATGGATTTACAAGAGGGGATAACAATTGAAGGATACTTACAAAGTGCATTTTCTAATTTGTATGCGATTGAATGTGAAATGTTAAAAATTACAGAAGAGATGGCTGGAGCAGGAGAAGTAGAAAAGTTGTTAGTAAAGTATGGAGAATTACAAACTATATTGGAAAGCTCTAATTTCTATCAAATTCATACAGAAATTGAAGAAGTAGCAATCGGTTTAGGTTTATTTGAAATAGGGTTGAAAAAGGATGTTTCAAAGTTAAGTGGAGGACAGCGAACAAAGTTATTACTTGGGAAGCTCCTTTTAGAAAAAGCTGATGTTTTATTGCTAGATGAGCCAACAAACTATTTAGATACAGCCCATATAGAATGGTTGCAATCGTATTTAAGACTGTATGAAAAAGCTTATGTGATCATTTCACATGACGAAGTATTTTTGAACAGTATTACGAATGTTATTTATCATCTAGAAGAACGGAAAGTGAAGCGGTACGTAGGAAATTATGAAAAATTTGTGCAAAGTTATCAATTGCAAAGGAAACAATTACAATCGGCGCATGCGAAACAGCAAAAAGAAATTGCTCAGTTAGAAACATTTATTCAAAAAAATAAAATTCGAAAAGCGAAACAGGCCAAAAGTCGAGAGAAAGTATTGGAGAAAATGCAAAGGGTTGAAAAGGTTAATCATGTACCTCGATCCCGTTTTGATTTCAATGTTTATGAGGAGCCAGTTAGTCGCATATTACAGGCTGAAAAACTAAGGATAGGATATAGTTCTCCGTTATGTCCAGAATTGAATTTGCAAGTGAAAAAAGGAGAAAAGATAGCGATTGTTGGTCATAATGGAATTGGAAAAACGACAATGTTAAAAACGTTATTAGGTCAAATAAAGCCGTTAAGCGGTTCAATTTCTGTTGGAGAACGAGTAAATCCTGCTTATTTTGCGCAGGAAGAATTTGCTTCAGAAACAACACCATTAGAAAAAGTTTGGGCAGAACGACCAGATATGACAAAGAAAGAAGTACGCCAAGCATTAGCAAAGTGTGGATTGAAAGAAGAACATGTATTAAAACCTATTCGTTTATTAAGCGGCGGGGAACAAACGAAAGTACGTTTATGTGAACTTATCGTAACGAAAAGCAATGTTTTAATTTTAGATGAACCGACTAATCATTTGGATACAGAAACAAAGAAGTCTTTGCGGGAAGCATTACAACAATATAAAGGAACAATTTTACTTGTCTCACATGAGCCTTCTTTCTATGAAGCATGGATAACAAAAGTATGGAATATAGAAGAATGGGATGCTGAACGATATGAATAAAGAAAAGGCATTAGCTTGTATAAGCTAATGCCTTTTCCCTGTGATTAACATGATTTTCGAGAACTCTTACATGAGAATTGTATGAAGAAGCACTCTTATGGTGCGCTTATAAGCGTGCTTTTTCTTATGTTATGTTTATATTTAGATGCCTTTCCCTAATAGGCGACTATCTTTCTTTGTATATATAGATAGTTTGAAATGGAATGAAAATAATTCCTATATGTAAAGGATAATGTGATTAGTATAGGAAGACAATAGAACTTAAAGGAAATTCATGTAAAATTCAGATGAACTTCACATGAACTTCATATTAGAAACTAAATATAATTATAATAGGTTATTGTAATAACAATTTGTGATTTTTCATAAAATTAAAAGTTTGAATTTAGGATAGAGCACTCAAACCTAAATTCAAACTTTAGTGAAATAATTAATGGAGGTTACGCTTAGTTTTCGCTAATGGATGCATTTAGAAGTTCGGCGGGAGTGCCTGTTCCTGCCCCTCCGATTGTAACGGATCCACCAGGAGGAATTTCACCATTCCATCCTGCATTCGTAATTACGTAATGATTATTTATTTTACTACTAATTTTAGAATCCCAAACTTGTGTTAAATTGCCGTTATAATCAAATTCTAATTTCCAGTTTTTAATAGGGGTCGTTCCACTATTTTTAATTACAATCGAGAAGTTGTAACCACTTCCCCAATTTGAAGTGACTGAAAAGGTAGCATTACCATTTCCACCAGGAGGTGTTGTATCAGTATCATCTGTTTTTACAATAATAGAAGTAGGCTGTGATTTATTCCCGGCAGCATCTTTTGCTATTATTGAAAATGTGTATTCGGTATTAGATTTTAAGTTTTTGATTGTAATGCTATTTGTTGTTGTACTCCATTTCTCTTCTCCGGCAGTAATTTCATATTCCGTAACTCCTACGTTATCAGTAGATGCAGTCCAGTTTAATTGAACGGAGTTTGAATTTTTATTTGTAATAGCAATATTTTTTACGTTTGTTGGGGGCTCAGTATCTTTTTGAGTAATAGGTCCACCAAGTAATTCTTTTACTAACGTATCAAGTAATTTTGGTCCACTGCAACTATATTTTGGACTTGTACGGCAATCCCCGCTTAGTTCCCAAAACATTGCGCCACTTAGACCCTTTGTCTTTATATAGTCTGTTTTATATTTCATAGATTCGTTGTCATCATAGCTAATAAACGTGCCTGTAGTCGCATTATATAAATAAGGTACTTTCGCTACATCGTTCCAGTGGCGAACAAAACCATTTTTATTAACATAATTAGCTGCTAAATCACCATAATCGTACACACCTGTGTCACCGGTAGAATAATCATCCCAAGTACCTTTAGAAGCGAGCTTTCCGTCACTACCTGGTTTACAAGGTTGGTATTGCCCATTATTTTCTTTTCCGCAACTTTTCCATCCACGTCCGTAAAAAGGTACACCTAATACGAGTTTATCCGCTGGAACCCCTTCATTTGTATAAATGTCTATCGCACCATCTACATAAAATTTTGTATCCGCTGCTGGGTCATTTGGATCTTTGTATAGTGCTGCATTATGGTTAGAAGTAGCTTCCCATCCACCGTGGAAATCATATGTCATAATATTAATCCAATCAAGTATTTGAGAGATCTTCTTTAGCTCTGTATGATCCGCATAACGTTGGCTTGCACCTGATGCGATTGTTAGTAAATATTGTTTCCCATCTTCTGCAGTAGCTTTCGTTAATGCATTTCGAACATCTTGAAGGAGTAGGGTGAAGTTTTGCTTATCTTCAGGACGATAACTACCACCAGGAATCGTTTCAACGCCCGGATATTCCCAATCTAAATCAACGCCGTCAAATCCATATTCACGAAGAAAAGCTACTGTAGATTCAGCGAATACTTTTCTTGTTTTTTCATCAGCTGCCATATCAGAAAAGCGGTTAGACCAAGTCCAGCCACCAACTGAAATTATTGTTTTTAAGTGAGGATACTTAGCTTTTAATCGTTTCAGTTCTCCGAAATTTCCACAACGGGCATATTTATCACAATCTTCCCAAGTTGTACCTGATCCCGGATAAGATTTTGTGACATCAGCCCAAGGTTCACCGAGTACGAGAGTGCCATTAGGAACCTCTTTATTTTGCAGTGGTACTCCAGACTCTTTACAGTTCCACGTTTGTTTATTTGGATTATCGGGGTGAGTAGAAGGGTTTCCATGTTTTCCATTCCAGCAAATATCAGCGAAAGCATAGTTTAAATGAGTTAGCTTTGATGCATCAATGTCTGCAACTTGATAATTACGTCCGTAAATGCCCCATGAAGGAAAATACCCAACAATTTTTTGACCTTGCTTTGGTGAATCTGCTAATGCAACATTTGGAGTAATAAAGTTTGTGAGAAAAAGAGGTAAGAAGAGTAGTAGGGATAGTAATAGCAGTGTGAATTTTTTGGAGCTCATAGTCATTTCTCCTTTCAAAATAAAAGATATATTTAAAGGCATGCGCCAGTAAACCAAAGTGAATCTAGACGTATGAAACGTCTAGATAAAAATGATCAGACATCACGAAGTCTATACAAGGGAGCTGGGGGTGATTAAATCGTAGCAAATGTAAGATTTAGTGTAAACGCTTTATTTGATTCGCAAAGATTTTCTCAATATGAAATGGCTCTAATACAGACTACACATGAAAATAAAATATTGATTAGGGAGGAAAAGGCTCCTTGTAATTAAATTTGAGAAAAAATTGTATAAAGTCAATTTATAATAGCGTAGCAAGATGAGAAAATATCATGTAAAATAATAGTAAAAATATGTAAAGGAGCGAATGGTGTGGATGTCTTTTTGAACATTGCTGAAGAAAAAATTCGACAAGCAATACGGAATGGAGACCTTGATCATATTCCGGGAAAAGGAAAACCACTACAATTAGAAGACCTTTCAATGGTACCTCCAGAACTTAGAATGAGTTATAAAATCTTAAAAAATGCGGGTATGATTCCACCAGAAATGGAACTACAAAAAGATATATTAAAAATAGAAGATTTAATTGCTTGCTGTTATGATGAAGCAGAGCGAAAAAAATTACAAGAAGAGTTAACAGTAAAAACGCTTCGTTTTCAGCAAGTAATGGAAAAGAGAAAGATTAAAGAGAGTTCAGCTTTTCGTATGTATCAGGATAAAGTGAAACTTTAATCAGTGGGGAGGTTCATCCTCCACTGATTATTAGTTGAACCAATCGGGCATTTACGGGCAGTTGACCGCTCACCTAACTTCTTTGTCTCAGCTGGATTTTGAGGTGAGAGTCTTACTGCCCCGTTATGCGGGGTAAAGTATTTCGTAAATTACGCTAAGAGGGATAAGATGAATACATTTAAAACGATAGAAGCGTTAGCGACATATATTGAAGAACAACAATTAGTACTTCTGTTTATTAAAACAGAAAATTGTGGTGTTTGTGATGTTATGTTAAGAAAAGTAAATTGCGTATTAGAGAATTATGATTACGTAGAGAAAGTAGAAATATTACTACAAGACATGCAAGAGATCGCGGGGCGATATGCAGTATTTACAGGGCCAACAGTTTTATTATTTTATAATGGAAAAGAGATCCTTCGTGAATCGCGCTTTATTTCACTTGAAAATTTAGAGAGAACCATTCAATTATTCGAAGATTAAGGGAGGCTTTTATATGGAATTTATTATTGTCATACTATTATTTGTTGTAGTTGGAACGATCGTAACGGCAGTTCGATCAAACAAAAAGAAGGTAAATCTTACGAAACAAAATAACATTCATAATTCATCTAACAACTCATCACCATTATTTTTCTTTGCTGGATCTGATAATGATAGCTCGCATGGAGGTTCACATGATTGTGGAGGATCTTTCGGTGGAGATAGCGGAGGCAGCTGCGATGGTGGCGGAGGTGGCGGTGATTGATGAAAATGCGCCTTATATAGGCGTATTTCTTTTTAAACAAACGTTTGATTAATATTTTTAACGTACTAAGGGGAATAGAAATGAAAAGGGAACTGAAAGTGAAAAACAAGGGGAAAGTAGTGTTATTTTTATTAGCTGCGGGAGGCGTAGTTCTTGTTAAATTAGGATTTAAAATTGGAATAATACATATGATTCGAACGTGGTTTGAGAGTACGTTTTCTTAAATAAGGAATATAGCCTCTTGTAATAGAGGTT
The DNA here is from genome assembly GCF_008368845.1 of Bacillus sp. BB51/4. NCBI lineage: Bacteria > Bacillati > Bacillota > Bacilli > Caryophanales > Bacillaceae > Bacillus > Bacillus sp. BB51/4. Next base: position 8,060 of record NZ_QOSC01000019.1, on the reverse strand, counting down.
TTTAATTTGTTATTATTAGACTGAACGGTCGGTTTAAAGAGGTGTAAATATGAGAAGAAGTGCAGAAGAGATAAAGAAAGAAATTGCATATAAAGCAGAAAGTCTGTTTTCACAGAAGGGTTATGCAGCTACATCTATGGAAGAGATTTGTGAAATTACAGAGCGAAGTAAAGGAAGCATTTATTATCACTTTAAAAGTAAAGAAGAATTATTTTTATTTGTAGTAAAACAGCATACGTATGATTGGCTTGAAAAATGGAATGAAAAAGAGAAGTTGTATAGTACGAATACTGAAAAACTATATGGTCTCGCGGAATATCATGTCGAGGACATACAGCAACCAATTTCAAATGCAATAGAGGAATTCTCTATGAGCCAAGTTGTAAGTAAAGAGATTTTGGATGAACTATTGGCTTTAACTAGAGAATCATATGTTATGTTTGAGAAACTAATTGAAGCAGGTATACAGTCTGGAGAGTTTCGTGAAGATAGTACGCGCGACCTTATGTATATTGTGAATGGATTATTATCAGGGCTTGGAGTACTTTACTACGAGTTAGATTATAAAGAGCTGCAACGTATTTATAAAAAGGCAATAGATGTATTGTTAAAAGGAATGGCAGCTGAATAATAAGTCAGTTGCTTTTCTTACAAAATAAATTAGACCGAACGGTCGGTTTATGAAAGGGGAATGAAAATGAACGCTTTATTTAAAAACCGAGCATTTATGCTCGTTATGGCATCTGATATTTTACAACAATTTGCAATTTGGATCAGAAATATGGCTCTTTTGTATTTCATAATGGAGCGAACGAATAATGATCCAGTTTCAGTTTCGTTGTTATCGGTTATGGAATATGCACCTATTTTTATTTTCTCGTTTATCGGTGGGGCGCTAGCTGATCGTTGGAATCCGAAAAGAACGATGGTTGCTGGAGATGTATTAAGTGTACTGTCTATTGTAGGAATTGTCTTGTTGTTAAAGCTGGATTATTGGCAGGCTATATTTTTTGCAACACTCATTTCCGCGATCGTAGGCCAATTTTCTCAGCCATCATCTTCGCGTATATTTAAGCGCTACGTAAAAGAAGAGCAGGTAGCAAATGCGATTGCATTTAACCAAACATTACAGTCATTATTTATGATTTTTGGACCAGTGGTAGGATCACTTGTGTATACACAACTTGGTTTATTTACGTCACTATATAGCTTAATCATTTTATTTTTGTTATCTGCTATTGCTCTTTCGTTTTTACCAAAATGGGTGGAACAAGAGCAAGTGGCGAGAGATTCATTAAAAAATGATATAAAAGAAGGATGGAAATACGTTCTTCATACGAAAAATTTACGTATGATTACGATCACTTTCACCGTTATGGGCTTAGCTGTTGGATTAACGAATCCATTAGAAGTGTTTCTTGTAATAGAGCGTCTTGGAATGGAAAAGGAAGCAGTTCAATATTTAGCCGCAGCTGATGGGATAGGTATGTTAATCGGTGGTATTGTTGCTACAGTTTTCGCTTCAAAAGTGAACCCGAAAAAGATGTTTGTATTCGGTATGAGCATATTAGCAATGTCATTTTTAGTAGAAGGGCTATCTACATCATTTTGGATTACTAGTTTCATGAGGTTTGGAACAGGTATTTGTTTAGCTTGTGTTAATATCGTTGTCGGTACGCTTATGATTCAACTTGTACCAGAAAATATGATTGGAAGAGTAAATGGAACAATTTTACCACTGTTTATGGGGGCAATGTTAATCGGAACTTCACTAGCTGGAGGATTGAAGGAGATGACCTCACTAGTTACTGTATTTTGTATAGCAATGGCACTTATTTTATTTGCGATAGGGCCAGTTCTACGCATGCAAATAAATAAAGAAGATGTCGCTAATAAAGAAGAACTAACAAATTCATTAGCTTCGAAATAATCAGTGTAAGGGAGCAGGATTGCTCCCTTTTCTTGTGGCAATCTTTTGACAATGACATGCCCCAACTATATACTGATGATGTAAAAACGAGTTTACAGGTTAGGAGAAATGGTGTGAAAAATCAAATCTATGAATTACGCACTGAAAACAATATTTCACAAGGTGCATTGGCTGATAAGTGTAAAGTTTCTAGACAGACGATAAATGCAATTGAGAATAATAAATATGATCCAAGCTTAGCGTTAGCATTCCGTTTGGCTGAAGTATTAGGAACAACTGTTGATAAACTATTTTTGTACAAGTTGTAGGGGGAGTAGTTGTTGGGGAAAGAGAAAATAAGCCTTGTAGTTACGGCATTAGTAGCTATAAGTACGTTAGTGTTTGCACTTTATTATTGGTTAACTGAACTTCAAGTAAACTGGTATGCACTATTTATTTGTAGCATCGCATTACATTATATGTTTAAAAGTTTGGCATCGCATAATGTGGAAGGGACAACGGAGGAGAAAGAAGATGTAGAAAAACATGTATTAAAAATAAGTGCAAATGTTACGTATTATGTACTTGTTGTATTAATTTTTGGTTTGTTTTTCGCATCGGTAGGTTTTAATAAATGGATTGATTTTCATAACATACCGCTTTTGTTTGCGTTATGCGCTGCGATAGTTGTAAAGCCGGCTGTAGAATTTTTAATTGTAAGACGTTATCGCTAAAAATAAAGAAAAGATCCTCTTCTCATGAGAAGAGGATCTTTTTCTTATAGCGTTTTAGTTTTTGGACTAGGTGGTGTAACGGATGTATTATTTTCGGGAACTCTAGTTAGTAAGAATCCACCGATAACGAACAGTACAATAATACTAAGGACACCAGCGTTGGTTTTTCCTGTTAATTGCGTTGTAACACCGACTAATACTGGACCCATAATTGCCGCGAATTTACCAAAGATATTATAAAATCCGAAGAATTCATTTGCAGATTCTTTTGGTACTAGTTTTGCAAAATAGGAACGACTAAGTGCTTGAATACCACCTTGAGAAGTGGCAACTAACATTGCTAAAATCCAGAAATCGAGTGTCGTTTTTAAGAAATAAGCATATATGCAGATAATGATATAAATAATAATACCGACGTATAGCATTTTTTTACCTGTAAATGTTTCTGATAACTTTCCGTATAATAAGGCGAATGGACAAGCAACAATTTGTGTGACAAATAAGATGATTAATAGATTCGTTGCACTAATACCGAGATCTGTTCCGTAAGCGGTAGACATAGTAATAATTGTATCGACCCCGTCAATGTAGAAGAAGTAAGCGATTAGGAACATAAATACAGTTTTATATTCTTTAATATTTTTAAAAGTATCAGCAAGGCGTTTGAAGCTCATTGCAATTGGTCTTGGATGACGTTCAATATAATGTGTTTGCTCTACATTTTTTAGCATTGGAATTGTAAATAATCCCCACCAAAGAGCTGTTATTGCGAACGAAATTTGACTAGCAATGCCGACTGATAAAGGGATAGTTCCTTTTTGAGCAAGAATAATAAGAGCGATACAACCGATAAAAGGAATTGTGCTCCCAATATAACCTAATGCAAAGCCTCTTGTAGAAATTCGGTCCATTCTATCTTTAGAGGTAACATCTACTAAAAATGCATCATAAAAAATGTTTGCTCCCGCAAAACCGACTAATGCGAGCATGTAGCAGCCTAGTAATAAGTACCACTGAGATGTTGGGACGACTGCTAGCATACTTGTAAATACGATACCGAGTCCAAAGAAGAATGTGAAAAATCGTTTTTTAAATCCTTTATAATCAGCAACTGTGCCGAGAATAGGAGCAAGTATAGAAATTAAAAGTGTAGCGAATGAGTTTGCATATCCCCAATATGCTGTTGAAGTTGCACCAGATAGTCCGGCTTCTTTTGCAGCTGCTTTAAAGTAAATTGGGAATAATGCAGTTGTAATGACGAGCGAATATACCGAATTCGCCCAATCGTATAATATCCAGCTTTTTTCTTGTCTGGACATTTTTTTCATATAATGTTCCCCCTTAAATTGTTCTACTAACAGTGTACAAAAATAAAAATTATAAAAAGAGAAACAGTGATGATTTTTACATAACTTTTACATATATACACAGTTCTTTACAATTGAAGTAAATCCTCTACAATTGATCCGTCTGTTTCACCTAAGTGTAAACCGAGTAGTCTAGCGATAGTTGGACCTTCATCAATAAGTCTCATGTACGGGATGGTAACGCCGCTTTTTATCCCTTTCCCAGCAGCGATAAAAATTGTTTCATAGTTAGGTTTTGTTGGAGAGTATCCATGCGTACCAAATGTATATTTTTTACTAGGCGTAACGTCTTTTTCATTAATCTCTTTTATAAAATCTCCTGTATAGTTTTCAGTGAAATAATACTCTTCTCGCGCTTCTAACATAAATAAACAATTACCATCGGCACCGCAGTCTTTTGCAGCTTCATCATGAAGCATAAATTCAATACCGTTTTGTTTATTTTGAAGTAGTTCTTCAAGTAGTAGTTGTACTTTTCGAATTGTATCTGTATCATTTTTGTCTTTCACATATACATAGGCAGAGCCGTCGCAACTTTGGCAATAGGCCTTCCAGTCTATTAATTTTCCTTTTGAGTTTATAGATATAAGCCCTTTTTGATGAAATAGTACATTTAATTGAATGGCTTTGTTTTCACTTAAAGCGCTATGATCACCAAGAGTGATAATTGTACTCTCTTCGTATAGATTACTGTCTTTTAAAGCTTGAATAATTTTCCCTAGCCGTTCATCATGTCTATGAATTGCGGCTATTGTTTCTTTGGATTCAAAGCCGTAATAGTGTCTTTGGGTGTCTAAATCGGTGAAGTGTACAAACATGACATTCGGCTTTTTCGTCTGAATTGTATGCACAGCGGAAGCGAGTACGAAATCATCGAGTTCAGGCTGTGATAAGCCATTTCTTATATGACCAAAACGCTGATTCAAATCTAATTGATATAGCGGGCTACCGCTAAATAATGAAACTAAAATTTGATTTTGCCACGGTCTATTTGGAAAAATTTCAGGTAAATTGTAATCAATATTTGCTCTGCCGGTAACAGGCCATAGAAGGGCAGCTGTCGTTAAATTTGCTTTACGTGCTTCATCGTATAACGTTGTTCCTTTAATGGATTTTCGGTACCAATGCCAATCTGGTGACTCACGTCCAGGTTGAAGTAACGTATTGCTAACTACGCCATGTTTATTAGGGTAGTTTCCAGTAACGATTGTTGAGTGGCTTGGATATGTTACAGAAGGATAAATAGGTTCAACTTTTTTCGCAATCGCGCCCTTGTTTATTAATGTTTGGAAATTAGGAAGTTTTTGTAATATAGGAAAATCTAAAGCTGATAAGCAATCGAAAGATAAAATAATGACATGATTTGTTAATGCTTTATCCATAAAGTTCCCTCCTGATTATATAAAGCTTATTCTTATATATTACTATTAATACCTAGTAATAAAAATATATTTCTAGGTAAAAATTTATTATTTATTTTCAGAAAAATTAAACATATAATTAAGTATAGGGAAATGAATGGAAGGAGGGAATACTATGGATTGGCTAGATGGATTTAGTATCTTTTACATCATTGGCGGAATTACGATTATCCTTGTATTTGCTATTTCGTATTTACTAAAGAAACGGTTTCCAAACAAACAGTTCGATATTATATTTGCACTTAGTTTAATACTTCTTTGCTTAGCATCCTTTCCGGTTACAATGATGGTGATTGGTGGATGGGAAGGAATGGGATATGGATTTATTGGTTTCTTCGTTCTACTTGGTACACTTATCGGTATGATTGCACATCAACTGGTAAAAATCTCGCGAAAAAGCTACGTATAAAACTGCAAAAAATGAAAAGAATATATAAAAATGAGAAAATTAGCTATTGTTTAAAAAAAGAATTTGTATTATGATAATCAACAAATTTATTTCGTTATAACGATGAAAAAGGACTAGTACATGTTCAACCTTTTTAGCAGAGAGAGAATCCGCCAGGCTGAAAGATTCTTAAAAAGGCGATATGGAACCTACCTTTGCGTTCTGCATATGCAGCGGGAATTTCCCGTTATCAAAAAGAGAGCATGCACAATTTTTTGTGCATGAATCAGGGTGGTAACGCCGGCAAAGCTCGGTCCCTATTTAGGGACGCGGGCTTTTTTGTATTTTCAAAAGGAGGAAGACTGACTATGGCAAAAGAACAAGTACAAGCGATTACGAAGATGGAAGAGGATTTTGCACAGTGGTACACAGATATTGTAAAAAAAGCAGAACTTGTTGATTATTCAAGTGTAAAAGGATGTATGATTCTACGCCCGTACGGTTATGCCTTATGGGAAAATATGCAGAAAGTTATGGATGAAAAGTTAAAAGCAACTGGTCATGAAAATGTATATATGCCAATGTTTATTCCAGAAAGTTTATTGCAAAAAGAGAAGGATCATGTAGAAGGATTTGCTCCTGAAGTAGCATGGGTGACACATGGCGGGGATGAAAAATTAGCGGAGAGACTTTGTATACGGCCTACATCTGAAACTTTATTCTGTGAGCATTTTTCAAAAATTGTGCAATCCTATAATGATTTGCCAAAGCTATATAATCAGTGGTGTTCAGTAGTTCGTTGGGAGAAAACAACGAGACCATTCCTTCGTACAACGGAATTCTTATGGCAAGAGGGTCATACAATTCATGAAACAGCAGAAGAATCGCAAGCTGAAACGTTACATATTTTAAATCTATATGCTTCTTTCTGTGAAGATTACTTAGCGATACCAGTAATTAAAGGGCAAAAAACAGAAAAAGAAAAGTTTGCAGGAGCAAAGGCAACTTATACGATCGAAAGTTTAATGCATGATGGGAAAGCACTTCAAACAGGAACATCCCATAACTTTGGAACGAATTTCTCTGAAGCATTTGATATTAAATTTTTAGATCGCAACGGTAAGTGGCAATACGTACACCAAACATCTTGGGGTGTATCAACAAGAATGATAGGTGGACTTATTATGGTTCATAGCGATAATAATGGTCTTGTAATGCCTCCTAAAGTCGCACCAGTGCAAGTTGTTATTGTACCAATTGCGCAGCATAAAGAAGGAGTTTTAGCGAAAGCAACAGAGTTACAAGAACATATTCAAAAGGTTGCACGAGTAAAAATAGATGCTAGTAATAAAACACCAGGCTGGAAATTTAATGAGTATGAAATGAAGGGCATTCCAATTCGATTAGAAGTTGGTCCTAAAGATATTGAAAAGAATCAAGTTGTACTTGTTAGAAGAGATACGAAAGAAAAAGAATTTATATCAATGGATCAATTAGAAAAACGTATTCCAGCACTACTTGAGGAAATTCATAATTCTTTATTTAATAAAGCAAAAGTATTTCGCGATGAGAATACGTATAGTGGGACGAATTTCGAAGAGATGAAAAAAGTAGCTGATGAAAAGCAAGGGTTTATTAAGGCGATGTGGTGTGGAGAATTAGCTTGTGAAGAGAAATTAAAAGAAGAAGTTGGAGTATCTTCACGTTGTATGCCTTTTGAGCAAGAACATTTAGCTGACGAATGTATTTGCTGTAGTAAAGAAGCAAAGCACATGGTCTATTGGGGAAAAGCATATTAATACTCTTTCTTATAGATGCCAAAAGGACTTTGGGTTGCATAATAAACTGCAATCCAAAGCCCTTTTTAGTTTTATATTGGTTTCATGTATTTTTTAGATGGAAGGATGTTGGTCTTTATTTTGCATTTTTACGGCGAATAAACAATAACATACCAATTAGGAATGTTGAAAGTCCTATTAAAATAGATGCAGGATAATGCGCTGCAGTATTAGGTAACTTATCACCTTGTTTTGTCGCATTATCTTTTACGTTACCACCTTGTGAACTGCTATCCCCTTTAACTCGATTGCCATCTTGGGAGCCTTTGCCATCTTGCAAACTGCTATCGCCCTTAACTCGATTGCCACCAGAACCGTTGCCACCAGAACCGTTGCCACCAGAACCGTTGCCACCAGAACCGTTGCCACCAGAACCGCTGCCACCAGAACCGTTGCCACCAGA